>CAJJBN010000023.1 GCA_905182435.1 Opitutaceae bacterium BACL24 MAG-120322-bin51
CAACACGCATCGCGCAGAATCCGCCAACAAAGCGGCGGCGCAACTAGTCAGTCAACAGCGGAGATCAAGAGTTCCATGATGGGGGCTCACAAATACCATCAACCAAACAGCTGCCTGCGCAGACCCTGAATCACGGCAAGATCGCCCCAATCCGAACCACGCAGCGCATGCACCTTCGGCGGATACTTACGTCCAACCTCTATTTGCCGAGTCCCCGTAAAACCACGCACAAATTCTGCAGAGCCGAGAATCACGCCATCAGTAAAATACCGAATCCGGCAGCGAAGGATAGCAGCCTTTGGCAATTCACCATTCTCCTCATCCAAAATCTTCAACGCACGCTCACGCGTCATTTCAGGCAACCCAGCCTCAGAGGCATGCCTGCCAAAGATCAGCATCCGATGCGCCTGCAGGGCTGAATCAACCTGCTTAGCACCGTGATCGCTCCAAATATGAATTAGCCCCCGCGTCGCCACCGCAACTCCAGCCACCGCTTCGGCATAGCCACAGAAGCGGTAATCCTTCGGATCCTCGACCAAGCCCGCTCGCACCGGGTTGAGATCAATATAAGCGGCCATGGTTTGCAACGGATTGCCCCGCCCCTCGACCAAAACCGATTTAAAGCGCTCAGCCCAAAGTGTGCCATAGCGCCGATGCGAGCGGTTATACCAGACAGAAAAGCGCTGCTTCAGCGCCTTCATAAATTCGGACACATCCGACATTCGCGCCAACAGCTTGCGACGAATGGCCTCAGCCTCCTCGCCACCCGCTTTCAGTTGAGCCAGCATAATTCCGATCGAAGCCTGTTGATACTTCGTCGGCTTTGGATACAGCACCTTGTAGCGCCTCATCAATTCAGAATCTGGAACTGGCTGCCCACTAGGAACTTTCACCAACACATGAAAGTGATTGGACATGATACAGTAAGTCAGCACCTCCACCCCGCAAAAGTCCGCGACTTGGCGGATCATCTTACGTAACACCTCTTTTTCTCTACCCTTGAACAGGAATTCACCATTCACGGTGCGCGTCATGCAGTGATAGACAGCATCACACCCTCCGACTTTCATACGTCGCGTTCTCATCAACATATAGTATACACACAATCTGCATTATGTCTAAATTGCTGAGCCTGTCCCTTTTAATGTCAATTTTAGCCTGCCCTTTTATTTTAATATGCCTCTAAAGCTAGCCTGTCCCTTTTTAGACATCCTTTAAGTCTCCTGTGATTTGGGCACAAAAAAGCCCCGACCGAAGTCGGGGCTTTTGAAATTTCAATTTGAGTCGAACTAAGCGCGACGACGGCGAACCATCACTGCACCCAATGCACATAGACCAGCGAGTGCTGCGAATGTGGATGGCTCAGGAACAGCTGCTAAACTAATCTCAAGCGTAGCAAGGTGGCTGAAAGCTACCGATGCTGGCTGCTCCGTTAAGATCGAACTGCAGAGCCTGCACTGGCAATGACTTCACCACTTGCAGTCAATGAGCCCCCGATTAAAGGCAACATTCGCAAGATCGATACTCTGTGTGTTGGTATCGAGTTCCGGTACCATCACCACCTTCGAATGCCCAATCAGTTGAATAGGCAATAACTGAGGCTACCATCATCCGAGAAAATTTTCAACGCCGGTTGAAATGAGGCAAGTGAAGCAGACTCAAATACCGATGAACCACCAAACGATCCCAGCAGGAAGAGGTGCACCACTAGTCGTGCTGCCCAACGAAGTGAATGTACTAGAGTCATAGTAGCCAATTTCTACAGTTGTGCCAGTAAGAGCAGTCCCAGACGAATTTGTGATGCCTAGTACCTTGCTGAGCAGTGAACGAGACAGTTGTCGCATTTAGAATGCCAGCGAGCATAAGCGCGGCAGTTGTTATTGTTAGTTTTTTCATATATTAATTTATGCTAGATTTGGTTTTTAGAATATTTTTTGTAAGAATAATAAATCTTAGTTAGCGGCAAGTGGAGTCGTCATCAACTTGGTTGTAAGCAGTTCCCTTGCGCTTTAACACAAAACCATTGCCAACTGTAGCCAGTACAGTTGCGGATGCATCCGTGAATCCATTAACCGAAGACCGGTATCCGATACCACCAAACGAAGCGCCTTCTTGGTAGTAATAGATATCAAACCCTCCGCCAGCTTTTGGGACTAAAATTTCGTCAGCGGCCGCAGCATTTGCGCCGGACTGCAGATCTCCACCAGCAGCACCAAAATAGTCAGCAAGCGTATAATCAATGGGGTTAGCACCACTCATCCAGTTTACCCCAGCTTCAACGGGAACGATACTACGTGTTGTCAATACACTACCAGAGATTACTACATCCACATCAGCACTCTGCTTGCGCTTGACCACGAGACCAAGACCCGATGGCAACAGTGCACTTGACTGATCTGTGAAGCCATTGGTCGACGTCCGCCATCCAATGCCACCAAATGAGCGCGCCTTCTTGATAGTAATAGATATCAAACCCTGCTCCATTATAGACAAGAATTTCATCCGCCGCACCAGCATTTGCCCCGCTGCCAATGCCTGATTCATTTGCTGCACCAAAAACATCAGCAAGTGTATTATATGCTCGGACTTCAAAGGTCTCAGTTCCTACAAGCAGAGAAGAAATATCCTGAGCAGTCGTCAAAGTAGTTGCAGTGTTCCCAGTAACGGTTGCCGATATGCCAGTATTTGTACCGGAAGTAATCTGCACATAATGCGTGGAAGCAAAGGCTCCTGAGGTCCAGGACGCACCGCTGCTAGTTAGAGTAGTGCCCGCGGCGGCCGTCAAAACACCAGATGTGTCTGCAGCATTCACCATGGGTACGCCAAGCACTGAAATAGCACTCGAGCCAACGCCACCAGTGCCATTGACAGTGACGCTCACATACCCAACCGGGTCAGTGGTTACGCCCTGCGCGAAGGCGCTGGACATGAGAAACGCGGCTCCTGAGAGCAGCGCAATAAATTTTGTGGGTGTTTTTATCATATTTTTTTTATTTTGAGGTTTTAGATAGATATCTAGCTTTACTATCTATGACAAAAAGGCGTGCAGGGAAACACTTCTAAATCAGAGACTTATGGAACTAACCGCTTAAACGATTACTCGCCAATAGATCGGCAAGTCACATAACCTCTTCCATCCTCAGGCGGATTGCAAGTTTTTTTTGGCATCGGCGGGCATATGCATCGTTTTTACAGGGATTGGCTGGGGCGGGGGTATGTTGGTTTGTTCTATTGCGGGGAACGGACCGCTAAAGGGTCGAAGGTGACGGGCGGGGAAATTCAGAGCCGCAATGATGATCCTCGGCGCAAGCCCCGAGGGATTCGCCTGAAGGGAGACGCGCTGTCGTTTCCACAGGCCTGTCTTACGCAATGGTACGCAATGGTACGCAATGGCAACGACGGAGCGTTGCCCTCCAAAAAAGCCGAAGCACGCTTCGGGGTATCAGCCCCATCGCGAATAAAATGGCACTCGGGACGAACGCCACTGCCTCCCGGCGCGTTCGGAGTGAGCGCCACTACCTCCACGGCGCTCGGCCCGATGCAATGCGGGACGGGACGCTGATGCCATCACCATTATCCACGTCTCCGGCTAATGCACCAGGATGCACCCAAAGGAGGGAGGGCGACTCGCCCTCCTTTTTCGCAGCGACAGCGGATCGATGTGGGCGGGTCGCCCACACTCCTATAGCTACGAGTCGGCGATATCGGCGAGGATCAATGTGGGCGGGTCGCCCACACTCCTATGGCGGCCAACAGCTACAAGGCGATATCGTCGCGGATCAATGTGGGCGGGTCGCCCACACTCCTATGGCGACAGGTCGCCGATATCGTTGAGGATCGACTGCTTGGTCTCAGCATCGAGATCGGGGAAGCGACTGGGCTCGAATGCGCCAACGGGCGCTTCTTTTAAGCCAAAGAACTCAGATGCGGGCAGTGCCCCCTCCGAATTGAGCGACACATCACCTGCCAAGCCTAGGCCCTGCACTTGACCCGCCCCCTCGCCCCCTGCGGGGCCAGAACCGGGAATATACGCGCCCGAGGGCCGGGCGAACATCCACGGCATCAGCCCTTGGTTGACCTCGACGCTGCGCATCTGCACGGAATGGACAAGTTCGCCATCGATCGTCATGCTGCTTTCCATCGGCACCATGATGCCGGCAACTCGCTCGCTGCGGTCATGCGTGGTGACCTCAATCGCACCGGAGACGGCATTGATGACAATCTGCTGGCGCTCGACAAAGTCGCGTAAATCAATCGCAGAAATCACTTGCTGGCCATTCGGCAGAGTGACCTGTAGATCGTAGCAGCCACGACCGTCGACCTGGCGCCTACCAAGCAGCTCGATCTGTTTACCGGGAAGCGCTGGATAGAGCAAATGCCCCCCAGTGGGCGCATCGCGAATAAAGTTGAGCGCCTCCAGCGACGGCATCGCGCTCGGCTCAGCGGACTCTGCGGTGTTGAGCTGCCAGGCATCGGCACCGTCGTAGGACATGACGATCCGCAGATCATTACCGCCAAACAGAACAATTTTACAATAATCGGGCTTTTTCTTGAAGGCGACAAAGTGCAAGGCTCCCTGCGGCATCGTCAACACGCCCTCAAAGCGAAAGCTCTCGAGCTCTTCCCATGTATTTTGCCCACCGAACGAAGTGGTGTAATAATTGCGCAAAATCCCAGCGACACGCTTATCGACCAGGCCACGCAAATTCATCGGCTCGTACCCGATAATCGCCTGACGGTAGCTAAGCGGAGCGGCGTCCTCAGGCGCAGCAGGAACAGGCTGCGCAAGCAGCTGGCAATGTAGCGACAACAAACAGAGCAACGATGCGCTGCGAAATGAAAAAGATAAGGCCATACAATAACGTTTTGCCGAAAAAGGAGGAATGATCGAGCCATAAAGGTGAACACTACTAAAATGCTCCCCGATCTGACGATCGAGGCCGCGTAGTGCAGCTGACGATCGAGGCCACGCAGTGCCGATTACTTGGGCATTTTAAACATCCAGGGCATCACCCCGGAGTTGACCGTAATCTTATCGAGTTTGAAAGTGGAGATCCAGACGCCATTTTCGGAACTCACCACTTTGCGCGCAATCGGGATGCCAGATTCGCGAATGTAATCCTCAGCCAGGGTCTCACTGACTTTGCCCGTGCGTAGATCGGTCATGATGGTTTTACATTCCAGATAAGTGCGGATATCGACAAAATAGTCGACCTGAAACTCTGACTCCAGGGTCACACGAATCTGATGGCAGATCGCACCATCGACGGGTACGGTATCGAGATATTCGATCTGCTTGCCGAGCGCATAGGGATAGAGCAGATGATTACCAAAATGCGCGCTGTGAATAAAACTGCGCGCCTGAGCGGCATCCATCTCCACCGCAGCAGGATCTGGCGCCAGCACCTGCCAAGCCACATCGCCATCATAACCTGCCTGCATCGCGCCGCGTCGACCTTGAATCGTCATTTTGAGATAATGCGGCTTCTTTTGGTAGGAGTTAAATTCGAATTCCCCGGCCTCGAGCGTCAATTGACCGGAAACACGCAGACTGTGGACCTTCGCCCAATTATCAGGACCACCGAAGCCCACGTTGTAGCAGCGAGTCAAGATCGAGCCCAAGCGGTCTAGGCCCATTTTCGGCATCGCGGTCTGCCGCAAGATCACCGCCACCTCATCTTCCACCGCATCCAGCGTGATCGCCTTCGCGTCTTTTGCAGAGACACTCGAAATCAAAACAGCGAGACCTAGTGTCCCATAAAAAAACGTGCGTAATAGCGACTGACCCATAAGCACTCAACTGTCAGGTAATCCAAGCCGCCAAGCAAGTCGCAAGTAAACTGAGAGTGGTAGTGAAAGTGCAGGTAACACTCCCCCGCCTATAAACTAAAGCATCGACTCGCGAGCGAGAACATTACACATCTGTAAGCCACCACTTTACTATGCCTCAGTTTGATTACAAAGCCCGCCAAGCCGACGGAAACACCGTGACCGGACGCATCGAATCTGCCGATCGGCGTCAAGCTGCGCAGCGCCTGCAAGAGCAGCAACTCAGCCCAGTCACGCTGAAAGAAGTGAGCAACGCCAAGCGCTCGATATGGAGCCAGCTGCGCGACAAAACTAAATCGTTGAAGAGCGCCAAGCCTGCCGCAGACAATAGCGCCGCACCCGCACAGAGCACCGGTACGCCTAGCCGCGAAAAGATCGGCCTAGCGCTACTCACGCGACTGCTCGAGCTGCACTCGTCTGGCCTGCCAATGGGCGACGCGATCCGTATTTTGAGCCAGCGCCTGAGCGATCCGGAACAAAAGCAACTGGCCAGCTCGATCTGGCGCGACCTGAGCGAGGGCGCGACACTGGCCGGCGCACTGGCGCGTCAGACTAAATATTTCTCTGGCTCGATCACCTATGTGATCGAGGCAGGCGAAGCGACTGGCAACCTCAGCCCGATCCTGCGCAAGGTCATCGACTTCCTCGAAGAGAAGCAGGCGATTCGGCAAAAGATGATTACCAGTATGGCCTACCCCGGCTTCATTTGCACGGTAGCGTTTGTCGTGGTGATTATCTTCCTGACCGTGCTCCTGCCACAAATCGAAAGCATGCTCGACAAGCTGGGCGGCGAAATGACTTGGAGCGCGCAACTACTGATGGATGGCTCGGCCTTTTTAATTCAATTTGGGCCGTTTCTGCTGATCGCTTTGGTGCTCGGCATTGTGGCGCTCGGCCAATGGCGCAAGACCACAGAAGGACGGCAGAAGTCCGACAAGTGGTTTTTAAAATTACCGCTACTGGGCAAGATTTTCTACTTCTCCGACCTCTTTCAATCCGGCAATCTGGTCAGCACACTGCTGGAGAGCGGCATCAACACCACCGAGGTGCTGCGCCTGACCGAGCGCACGATTAAAAATACCGATCTGCGCGAGCGCTTCCACATCGCCCGCGGCCAGGTCAACGAGGGGCTCTCGATCGCCCAAGCGTTTAAGCGTAACAATTTCATGCCCGACCTGGCGATCGACATCCTGACCGTCGGCGAAAACACCGGCAACCTCGGCCACAGTATGACCGAGGTGACCAAAGGCTTTCGCAATGAGCTGACCAAGCGGCTCGGGCTACTGACCAACCTGGTGGCGTCGGGCGCGTTGATTTGCGCGTTTTTAATGGTCGCGCTGATCGCGATCGGCATCGTCACCAGCGTGTTCCAGGTCAGTCAGACCTTGTCGGGATAGGTGTGGGGTAAGAAGATAAGAAAGTGGGAAGGTCTCGAAGGTGGGAAGGTTAAAAGGTAGGAAGGTGGGAAGGTGGGGGAAGGTCTTGAAGGGACTTTAGGGAGGGACGAGCTCCGCCTCGTCCGCAGTGCCACTGCATCAGACATGCCACGAGAACAGGCTAAAATAATGCGGACGACACGGAGGTCATCCCTCCCATGCACTCAGCGACCCACTACTGAACGATTGCAATGCGGACGACACGGAGGTCATCCCTCCCCAGACACTCAGCGATCCACTACTGTACTATTGCAATGCGGACGACACGGAGGTCATCCCTCCCATACACTCAGCGACCCACTACTGTACTATTGCAATGCGGACGACACGGAGGTCATCCCTCCCAGATATTCAGAATGCGCCCAGTGAACCAGCACATTGCGGACTCTCGTCGTCATACTACAACAAAACAAAGGCGCGAAAGCCTAACCTTCAGACTTTCGCACCTTTAAACTTTGCTACCTTCACACGCCCGAAGGGCTTTTGCTACCTTCACACGCCCGAAGGGCTTTTGCTACCTTCACACGCCCGAAGGGCTTTTGCCACCTTCACACGCCCGAAGGGCTTTTGCTACTTTCACACGCCCGAAGGGCTTAGCCCTTCTGCAACTTGCTTTCGGATGCGATCTCGGGGCCGCCTTGCGCGATCGCGCGACGGCGCAGGCGCAACGCATTCAAGCGAATGAAGCCGCTGGCATCGTCTGGATTGTAATCGCTATCGACGCCTTCCATGGACGCGATGTCTTCGTCATACAGCGACAGCGGCGACTTGCGCCCGACGGTGGTGACGTTGCCCTTGTAGAGTTTGAGACGGACGGTGCCGGTCACGGTCTTTTGCGAATCATCGAATCATAGCCTGCAGCATTTCACGCTCTGGGCGCATACCAGAAACCATTGTAAATCAACTCGGCATAGCGAGGGATCAAGCTGTCACGCAAGTGCGCGAGTTCGCGATCCATGGTCAGGCTCTCCATGTTACGGTGCGCTTGCAGCAGGATGGTGCCGCCCGGGGTCTCATACACGCCGCGGCTCTTCATGCCAACGAAGCGGTTTTCAACAATGTCGACGCGACCGACGCCGTGCTTACCCGCAACCGCATTAAGGTGTTTCATCACTGCCGCAGGATTCATCGCGACGCCATCGACGGCCACACAGTCGCCACGCTCGAAGTCGAGCTCGATGTATTGCGCCTCATCCGGCGCATCTTCCGGATCAACCGTCAGCTTGTACATCGCCTTGTTATCCGGCGTGGTCGGGTCAAACCAAGGGTCTTCGAGAATGCCGGCTTCGTACGAAATATGTAGCAGGTTGCGGTCCATCGAGTAGGGCTTCGAAGCGCTGGCCTCGACGTCGATGTTATGCTCGCGGCAGTAATCGATCATCTCGGTGCGGCCCGGGAACGCCTGACGAAAGACCTCCATGCGCCATGGGGAAATGATTTCAAGCTCTGGCGCGAGTGCGGCATAGCCGAGCTCGAAGCGCACTTGGTCGTTGCCCTTACCAGTGGCACCGTGGGCGACGGCATCTGCGCCTTCGCGCTCAGCGATCTCGACGTGGGCCTTGGCAATCAGTGGCCGCGCAATCGAGGTGCCGAGCAGGTACTGACCTTCGTAGATCGCATTGGCGCGCAGCATCGGGAAAATGAAGTCGCGGGCAAACTCTTCGACCAGGTCGACGGTGTAGTGCGCCGACGCGCCCGTGGCCTTGGCTTTTTCCGCCAAACCATCGAGTTCTTCCTCTTGGCCGACGTCGGCCGCGTAGGTAATAATTTCGGCGTTATAGTGCTCCTTGAGCCAGCTAACAAGAACGGAGGTGTCGAGGCCTCCTGAGTATGCGAGAACGATTTTCATATTACGTCTAGGAGTTAGGCGAAGCCGATGCAGATGCAAGCGGAAAGCAGCAGGATTTGCGCGTGGGTGATGTTAATCGAAGCCAGTCATCGAACGTGGCGTGCGAGTTGACTCGCGCCCGCAGTGCCCCTGAGCCCAACGCAACGGACCAACCCGATGCAGGCCCGCGCAAGCGCAGACACCACGAAATTGACCAGCCACTGCTATCAACCATTCGTATGACGCGGACCACGCGGAGGTGGTCCCTCCCGAATACTGAACCTCGGGGAGGGACGAGCTCCGCCTCGTCCGCAGTGCCTCGCAACTATCCAGCTGTCATTCTAGGGCAACGGGCTAAACCGACGCGGACGGGCTAAACCGACGCGGACCACGCGGAGGTGGTCCCTCCCGAAATACAAACCTCGGGGAGGGACGAGCTCCGCCTCGTCCGCAGTGCCTCGCAACTATCCAGCTGTCATTCTAGGGCAACGGGCTAAACCGACGCGGACCACGCGGAGGTGGTCCCTCCCAAATACAGACCTCGGAGAGGGACGAGCTCCGCCTCGTCCGCAGTGCCTCGCAACTATCCAGCTGTCATTCTAAGGCAACGGGCTAAACCGACGCGGACTGACTAAACCGACGCGGACCACGCGGAGGTGGTCCCTCCCGAAATACTAAACCTCGGGGAGGGACGAGCTCCGCCTCGTCCGCAGTGCCTCGCAACTATCCAGCTGTCATTTTAGGACAACGGGCTAAACCGACGCGGACGGACTAAACCGACGCGGACCACGCGGAGGTGGTCCCTCCCGAACCGCTAGGAACCCCCGTCTCACGACTGGAGGCCACGCTGGGGCGCAATGCCCAGACACAAAAAAGCCCCCCGGCGAACCGGAGGGCTTTTGAAATGTAATTTTCTTTACGCTCTAATTAGGCTAAGGCCTAATTAGAAACTGAAGAGCAACTCAACAGCGAATCCGAGGTTGTCGCCATCTTCGTCAAGTATAAGCGGAATCTGCATGACAATTCTCACAGGAGAGCGAGGTTGTCCGCAAGCCGGATAAGTCTCAGCTGGGCCTCAAATGGTTGTCACCTTCAACTGAGTTCTCGTCCTCTACTTCTTCGTAGCTAAGGCGAGCTGTGACAGAGGAGTCATCGCTGTAAGCGTAGTTGGCCATGACCAAACCGCTCATGACGTCTACATCATTGCCACCAAGGAAAGTATCAATCTCAAGTTCACCTAAAGTGGAAACATCGTGCGCTGTCATGTTGTACTCACCAATAAACAACCAAGCACCTGTTTCGTAGGTTGTGTATGCGTTAACGATGTAAGTATCACCAGCATCCGCATCTTCAAACGCACCGCCAATGAATACTGCGAAACCATTACCAAGATCTTGCGCGTATGCTGCTTCGATTGCATAGCTGCTGGAGCTCAGGTTGTTATCATCACTGTCAACGTCGAATGCTTCGTCTTGGATCGAGAGACCGAAGAAAGAAGTATTGGACTCGCGTGTGAATTTCACACCCTGTGCGTAACCTGGCAGGCCAGACGCGCTATAGGCTGTAGAGAACTGGTAAAGACCAGTTGGCTCAAACGCTTCGAAACCAAGCATCGATGCATAGCGCCCCGCAGTCACGACATCGCCATTACCGAGTGCGTAGTTGACGAACGCTTGCTCGACGATCACCATCATCACCGTCTTCGCCTTCATCGTCACCTTCATACTGAAGATCGATTTGCGCAGTGACAGTGTCGAAGTTGAACAACCAGCTGATTTCGACTTGGTCGACAGAGTAGCTGTTTGTTGATTCATTGAAAAACGCCTGATTGACCTTGGTCAATATCAGTGTGCGTATAGGAGGAGTCTACAAAGCCTTCGAACGAAAGGAAATCGTTAACAACGATTTCACCCATCGAAAAGCTGGAAGCTGCAAGAAATGCAGATGCGATAGCAATTTTGTTTTTCATAGTGTAGTTTTGTTTGTTTGTTTGTTTGTTTGTTTGTTTGTTTCCCGAAGCAAGCAGCACAGCTCTATTGAGCCGCTTTGTTTGCTTTGAAATTTGGTTTTTGCACGGTCAGTACTTGGCCCTTTCTGAAACTCACCTTACCGCGCAATGAATTGCCGTCGTCGCGAATACTGGTTTCATAATAAAAAACTTCATCGACCCGTGGCTTGAGTGAATCCACCGAGCGCGGCGGATGACCCAATGCTTCGACCACTGCAGCCAATGATGCGCCTGGGCGAACGGCCTGCCACTGTTCTGCCTGCGTCCAACGCAGATTGCGCCAGGCGCTGTTAGCTAAAATATCAAACGTCGCCGCATTACCGAGAATCGATGCCTGCGACACATTACCACCGGTGGCAGCCAATGCCTTTACCTGTTTGGTTTCTTGCTCAGCTTCTGCCAAGCGTGTTTCAAGCTCGACCATACGTGCTTCTGAAACACTCGCAGCTTGCGGACCTTTTTCCGCCGCAGCGAGACGGGCTTCCATCGCAATCAACCGCGCTTCCAATTGTGCCATACGCTCGGCACTTGCATCCGCAGCGGTAGCATAAATTGGGGTAAATAAAACTGTCGCAACAAGTGCTACAGCGCAGGCATTAGATAAATCAATACGCATATAATATATGTCTTTAATGCTTTTTCCGCACCACACTGCAAGCCTAAAAAAAACAAGCATTTACCTCAGTGATGACCACGCTACCATGCCAGCCGCGGCCTAACGCCGTATCCAAGACTAAACTACACCACCACTCTTATGCATACTGCCCACAAATATAGACTCCTTGGCTCGATACTTGCTCTCGGTGCGGTGCTTTTCGGCGCATTTGGTGCGCATGCCCTCAAACAAACACTCATCGCGCACAATTCGATCCAAACCTGGGAAACTGCGGTGCGCTACCAAATGTGGCACGCGCTCGGCCTCATCTTGCTGTCACTCATCTGCGAACGGCAGGCCTTGCCCAAAATGATTGGCCCCTGCTTGGTGATCGGCACGCTGCTGTTCTCCGGCTCACTCTATGGCCTGGCACTCGACGGACCGAGATGGCTCGGCCCGATCACACCGCTCGGTGGGCTGTGCCTGATCGCCGGATGGGCGTTGCTGGCTTATTCGTGCGTGAAAAATAAATCGCAATAAGCGGCACCCTGCACAACTCTCCGGGGAGGGACGAGCTCCGCCTCGTCCGCAGTGCCGCGCAGCTATCCAGCTGCCACTTCTGGGACAACGGGCTAAACCGACGCGGACTGGCTAAACCGCGGCTAAACCGACGCGGAGCTGGCTCCACTGCCGCGGACTGACTAAACCGACGCGGACCACGCGGAGGTGGTCCCTCCCGAAAAAAACCCTCGGGGAGGGACGTGCTCCGCCTCGTCCGCAGTGCCTCGCAGGCTCGGCATCAGTCATGCCACGACAAGGGGTGCAGCTCTCCTACATACGGCCACATCTCAGCCGAAGGCACCAACTCCGCTCGAACCGGATTGTTACAAATATACGCCCATTTTTCAGAATAACTCTCCCCACTGCGCAATTCCCGATCCCAAAAATCGCGCTGCCACAACTTACCCGCACGATTCCTCGGCCATGCACTCGCAAACCGTGATTTCCAATACCCTACCCATTTTGATAATGGTTCCGCTGGATAGGTATTTGGCGCGCAAAATAAATGAACATGATCGGGCATGATTACATAGCGCCCCACGCGAAACAGAGACTCATCTCTCCAAATCGACCGAAATAATGCATGCGCTGCTTCGTTCGCCAAAACAGGACGGCGCTCACGCACGCATACCGTGACAAACTGAATCGACGAGCGATTTCCCACAGCCAGCGATGGCAGATGCACCGGACGCGTCCGAACTGGAAATAACTCCTCTGACATTTTGCAAATATACATACACCTTAGCAGGAATCAAATGATGCGGACACCTCAGCAGGCAACAAACAGGCGGACCACACGGAGGTGGTCCCTCCCGAATACTGAAACCGACGCGGACTGACTAAACCGACACGGACCACACGGAGGTGGTCCCTCCCCGAATACTGAAACCGACGCGGACCACGCGGAGGTGGTCCCTCCCGCGAACAGCCAACTCGGAGCGCGGACGAGCTCCGCCTCGTCCGCAGTGCCTCGCAGCTATCCAGCTCCCATTGTGGGACATACGGGCTAAACCGACGCGGACCACGCGGAGGTGGTCCCTCCCGTGAACAGCCCCTCGGGAGGGACGAGCTCCGCCTCGTCCGCAGTGCCTATGGTATTCACAAATCCGATGAATTAAATTCACTCAGCTGCGCTGTTCTATGATTGAATTCTGACGCCGCATCCATCTAGCTCGTAAACCTATGGCCAATACACTCGAAGCACTCAAACAACTGACCACCGTCGTTGCCGACACCGGCGACTTCGCGACACTGGAGGCCTATGCGCCGCAGGATGCGACCACCAACCCGTCGCTGATCCTTAAGGCCCTGCAACAAGAGGCATATTTACCGGTGCTCGATGCCGCAATCGACGCCACCAAGGACTCTGGCAAAACTGGCGAAGCACGCATTGATTTCGTCATCGACCACCTACTAGTCGGATTCGGCCAAAAAATCCTCGAAATCGTCCCTGGTCGCGTCTCGACCGAAGTGGATGCCTGCCTGTCGTTCGACATCGACAAGACCATCACCAAAGCCCGCGAGTTGATTGCACTCTATGAGGCAAAGGGCACGCCACGCGAACGTATCTTGATTAAACTGGCCTCGACCTGGGAAGGCATCCGCGCCGCCGAAATCCTGCAAAAGGAAGGCATCCGCTGCAACATGACGCTGCTGTTCTCACTGGTGCAAGCGGTCGCCTGCGCCGAAGCGGGCGCGCAACTGATCTCGCCCTTCGTCGGCCGCATTCTGGATTGGTATAAGGCCACGACACGGCATATCGACTATAGCGCAGCAACCGACCCCGGCGTGGTCAGCGTCGGCGAAATCTACACTTACTATAAGAAATTTGGCCACGACACCGAAATCATGGGTGCCAGCTTCCGCAACATCGGCGAGATCCTTGAACTTGCGGGCTGCGACCTATTGACCATCAGCCCGAATCTACTCGAAGAGTTGCAAGGGATGAACGTCGACGTGCCACGCAAACTCGACCCAGCAGGCGGCCCAAACGGCCGACATCGAACAGGTCGACGTGCCTCCGAGGCATCTTTCCGCTGGTTACTCAACGAAGATGCGATGGCCACCGAGAAACTCGCCCAAGGCATCCGCGTGTTCGGGCAAGACATGCTCAAGGTACGCGCCATCGTTACCGCCAAGCTCGGATAAGCGACCACGGGAGCGAGGGCGGCTCGCCCTCGTTTTCATCGGCAACGGCTTTACGTGGGCGGGTCGCCCACGTTTTCATCGGCAACGGCTTTACGTGGGCGGGTCGCCCACACTCCTATACGCGCAAATAGTGCATCACACCCAGACACTACAACTATCGGTAGTGACTGGCTTTATGCCAGGATCATGCCAACGCGGCTTGCCAAAAGCAGACGAGTGAACATCTATCTTGGCATGGCATATGAACACACCTCCACGCGACGCGTTGAATTCTCCGAAACTGACATGGCTGGCCTTGTGCATTTTTCGAATTTCTTTAAATACATGGAAACTGCAGAGCGCGACTTCTTCGAGGCCGCGGGTGTGGACCTTATCAACACAGAGCCTGGCGAATTAGTCGGCTGGCCGCGTGCGCGCGCTGAGTGCAAATTCACCGCGCCGCTGCGCTTCGGCGACACCATTGACATCCACCTCGCAGTCAAAGCGGTCAAAGATCGCTCGATCGACTACCAATTTCGCATTTTCCGTAAGAATGCAGACGGTAGCCGCACCCAAACCGCCAAAGCGCACCTGACGACCATCCTGACTAAGCTGGTCGAAAATGGCGAACTGCAGTCGGTCGAGATCCCAGAATCTGTACGGACGCGCATCACTGTAGCCCCCGCCGCTGTACTCGCTCGCCCCGGCGGCGTCTAAACAATCGTGGTAAACAACCAACACCAACAACGCGCCACCAACCTCCCGCCCATGAAAGCCACACGCTCTCGTCACCAACGACGATGGAATCGACTCCATCTTCCTGCATCGCCTCGTCGATGCGCTGCTACCTGATTTCACGGTGAGCGTCGCCGCGCCTGCCTTTGAGCAAAGCTGGATCGGTCGAGCGGTGACTCGCCACGGCGAAATCGAAGTCATCCATAGCCCGTCACTGTTCCCCACTGGCGTCGAGGCATGGGCGATCAGTGGCACGCCGAGCGACTGCGTCAACATCGCACTCGGCAACCTGCTGCCGCAGCCACCCGACATCGTCCTGTCGGGCATCAACATCGGCTTCAACACCACCGAGACGCTGATCCTCAGTTCGGGAACCGTGGCTGGCGCGATCGAAGGCGCGCTGTGGAATCTGCCCGCGATTGCGTTTAGCAAATGCGTACCGAATCATTTGTTTGCCAACATCCAACAAAGCAAGGGTCAGACCGAGGGCGCCTTGGCCGACTCGCTGAGCGCCGCCGCCGAGCATGCACGGCGCATCGCGCTGGAAACACTCAAGCAGCCACCAGCCAAGGGCACGGTGGTGAACATTAACTTTCCGGCCAGCACCAATACCGACAGCCCAACCGAACAAACCGTGCCCGCCAAGGTCCACCTCGGCAGCCTCTACGCGCAGAGCAGCCCCGGCAAATATAGCTTCCGCTACTCGGACGGCATCACTTTCGAGCCCGACCCGCAATCGGACCGCGAAGCGTTGGAGCGCGGCAGCATTAGCCACAGCATTCTCGACTTTGCGCGCATCGGCCAACGCAGCTAACCATATCCGCCACTCCCGCACCGCTCCCTTTCCGCCCTCGGGCCCATTTTAGAGTTGTGTGCGCGACTCCCAAAAAATATGCCACTATAGATGAATTGCTCCTTCACTCAGAGATATTTTGCCACTTTTAATACTGCATTAAAAGCGCTGCTGTTATGCCTACTGACACTCGTGCTCGGACTTTCGCTGTCCGCACAAGAGCGCGATGAGCTCCATCGTGGCACCTGGCAAATCGACACACCCGAGGACGGCGCGCTCATCCTCATCGTCAAGCGCAATGGCCTCGCCTCGTACTTCTGGGGCGACAATGCCGACCGCACTGTCTATCGGGGCAGCTGGGATAACAATGACAGCGCCACCACCCTAACCTGGGAAGACGGCAGCACGCACCGCATCACGCGCGACAGCCTCGGCAACGCAATCGCTTTTCAGGACGCCGCTGGAGTCGAACAGTATACGACGCAAGCACAACAGGTCCCCAAGGAAGTCCTCGGCCAGTGGGCCAAGGCGCCGGCCAAGCCAGACGAGCAAGTCTCTGATCGCGACAAAGCCAAAGGCTTCTTTGGCACATGGGAAATCAAAACCGACGCCGGGCCCTACTACATCGTGGTCGAGCCCAACCGTTCCGCAGCAAGCAACTGGAGCCCCGGCAATGCCAGCAGCATAGGCCTACGCGGTTCGTGGGCCAAGCAAGGCAGCGAACTGCACCTAATCTGGGATACCGGACACTACGGCATCCTCAAGCAAAACGACCGCGACTTCTCCTTTAAGCTGATCTCTCCTGGCACCCGCATCGATCAGGACGCGTCCGAACTGTACAGCGCAAGCCGCACCAACGACGACAATCTACCGACCGCGTGGCAGGCAAACTACCAAGCAGAGAAAGCGGCCAGCACTGGCGGCATCGCCTTCTCAAGCCGTAAAAATGCCAACTTATTTTATCGCGGGACCTGGATCATTCAGCGCAGCGCAACAAGCTTCGAACGGATTGAGATCAGCCGTTTCGGCAGGCTCGAAACTTCAGCGGACAACCGCCTCGAGGGCACGTGGCGCATGACTGGCCAAGACATCTTTATGCGCTGGGACGATGGGATGCGCACCGTACTCAGCCCTGTTGGCCAAGGCTTCCTACTCTACCACTACAAGCCCGGACGCCCACTCGACGGTGTGCCGACACGTATCTTTGCGGCAACACCGAATGACGCGGCCAAATTTGCCGCACACATGCAGGGCCGCCAAGACGTCGCCCAGCAAATGCGTAGCCTCGCCGAAGCCGCAGGGGTAACGACCCACCCTGTCGACGCCGGATGGGGCCAGACATTTATGCGCTGGGCTTGGCCATTCAGCGAAGATGAGCAGCCACAATCGACCGAAGCACTGCTACAGGAAAGCTACCAAACCTCTGGCACGTTCGACCCATGGTGGTGGCCGTTCTGGAGCGAGAAACCAAACAGCGCAGCTTTACCAGAGGCCGACGCCACCACTGCAGTCGCAACCGACATCATCGAAATTGAAATCGTTGAAGCAACCCGAAACCGACATCACCGAGGCGCTTGAAGTCGCCGAGAACGCAGCAACCGCTACCGATCAGAGCGCAACGATCAAGCCAGCCAAGCGGAACTGGCAATGGCCGTTCTAATCTGGCGGGCATCGCTCCGTCGTTGCCACACCTAGCGCTTCCCACATCCACTCGACACACCGCAACGACAGAGCGTTGCCCGCCATTTTTAAATTCACATCATATTATGACCACAGCGACCAACCACTCCGCCTTGAACGCGTCTCCACTCGCGAGCATCGATCCTGAAATCTACGCCGCTATCGCCGCTGAGCGAAAGCGCCAAGAGAGCCATATCGAGCTCATCGCATCGGAGAACTTCACCTACCCATCCGTAATGGAAGCTCAAGGTAGTGTGCTGACCAACAAATACGCCGAGGGCTACCCCGGCAAACGCTACTACGGCGGCTGCGAACAGGTCGACGTCGTTGAAGAGCTCGCGATTGAACGCGCCAAAGTACTGTTCGGAGCTGACCACGCCAACGTGCAGCCACACTCAGGCAGCCAGGCAAATGCCGCGGTCTACCTGTCCGTGTCCTGCGCCCGGGCGATAAGATTCTGACCATGAATCTCTCCGACGGCGGCCACCTCACACACGGCCACCCAATGAACTTCAGCGGCATCTACCACGACGTCGTCAATTACGGCGTCGGGGTCGAAAATGGCCGAATCGACTATGATGCGATCGCCGAAACCGCACGCGCCGAGAAGCCGAAGATGATCACTGTGGGCGCATCTGCCTACTCTCGGATCATCGACTTTGAGCGTATGGGCGAAATCGCCCGTGAAGTGGGCGCCTATCTATTGGCCGACATCGCGCACATCGCTGGTCTGGTCGCAGCAGGGGTTCACCCCTCGCCAGTGGCACATGCGGACTTTGTCACGACCACTACACACAAGACCCTGCGCGGCCCACGTGGCGGTCTGATTCTGTGTAAAGCAGAACACGCCAAAAAGATCGACACGGCAGTCTTCCCCGGCACACAAGGCGGCCCATTGATGCATGTCATCGCAGCCAAAGCGGTGTGCTTCAAGGAAGCGGCGACCGACGACTTCAAAGCCTATCAGGCACAGGTCGCCGCCAATGCCAAAGCACTCGCCAATGCATTGATCGAGCGCGGCCACCACATCGTCAGCGGTGGCACCGACAATCACCTGATGATGATCGACCTGCGCAAAAAAGACCCTGAACTCACGGGTAAAGTCGCGCAGATCGCTCTGGACGCAGCCAACATCACTGCCAACAAAAACACCGTCCCCGGCGAAACACGCAGCCCCTTCCAAACGAGCGGCATCCGCCTCGGCACCCCGGCGGTGACCAGCCGCGGCATGGTCGAGGCCGACATGCTCCGGATCGCCGAAGCAGTTGATCTGGTGCTCAGCGCACCGGCTGACGAGGGCGTTATCGCCCAGGCACGCGCGATCGCTGAAGACCTCAGTGCGAAATACCCGCTGCCGTATCCAGCGTAGCTCAACACACGCAAATGCCGGAGACATCGTAATTTCTCAAAGAAGCCCACGCCCGCGTGGGCTTCTTTTTTTATTTAGGCTATCAGCATTGAGCGACACAGACATTGCTACGCCATCTCCAGCAGCAGACCGTACTGATGAAAACAGCCAGGAATGCCTGTATCACAGACAAGGACAACCACACATCACCATAAATCGGCCTCAAAAAGAGTTGGACATACCGAAACATACAGCGTATATTTAGAGATTAATCTAATAGCTGATTTAGCTATCACGCTACCCCCACACGATTTTATTATAATCATGATCAAAAAACGAACCCACGTTCAGGTTTCACCCTGATCGAGCTCCTCACTGTTATCGCGATTATCGGCATTCTTGCTGCGATCCTTATTCCCGCGGTCGGCAAGGTCCGCGAAGTGGCGAACAAGACAAAATCTGCAGCCAACATTCGCTCAATCGCGATTTCGTATGCCACCTACTCCACCTCTGGCGGGCGCGCGCGCGCGCTAAATTCAGCTAAACTAACCGATGCTGGCTTTACCGATGACATCTTCGGCGTCGGTTCTTTCCTCGCCAAGCAAGTCGATCTAACTGACGCATCCATTTGGATCATCGGATCCGACCCAGCCGTCGCAGACTACACCGCCACATTACCTGCAGTGGTTGGTTTTCGCAACTCTGACAATGTCTATACAGTCTCCGATGATTGGGTAAACGGCGTCCCCATCGGCTACGATTTTGCAATCGGCATCAGCGGCAATGCACCGACCTCCACAACGCCACTCACATGGACCCGCGGAATGGACGTACGAACTGGCACATGGGGCAGAAATACACCTTGGGGCCTCGGCGGACACATTGCTTTCCTCGACGGACACGTTCAATTCTATACTGAACTCGGCACGGAAGATGGACAACTCGTGAATCCAACAACTGGTCAGCAAACAGTCAGGATGAGCGACATCTACACCTCGGAACAAATCAAAGAAGCACCGACGTACAGCCCAGGTGGCTAAGTTAACATTTTAGTTAGATTTTCTAGAAAACCCAGACTCATTCGAGTCTGGGTTTTTCTTTGCCCAACCATCGACTTTGACATTGTTGCCACACCGCAAAACTCGCTAGCATCGTCGCTCATTCTTACCACCACCAAACGATCTACCGACCCAAAAGTTAGTCACTCGCAGAACACTACTCACACTTGGACTTTTCTTTGTTTATCTTTGGAATATTGGGATTTTGGGATTGTTTAACGCGCCGCTCATCCATTAGTTAGAACTCATAATGCCCGATCCGATTTATATCCTTGGTCACAAGAATCCCGACGCTGATGCGATTTGCTCTGCGCTCGCCTACGAAGCCTACAAGCACGCCATCGGTGAAACCGAGTATATCGCGGCTCGTTGTGGCAACTCGAATGCACGGATCGACGCCATCTTAGAGCACTTTAACGTGCCCCTGCCCCGCTTCATCGGCGATGTGACCCCACGCGTGGGTAACATCATGCAAATCGGAAGTGCGCTCGCTCAGCAAAGACAGCACCTGCGCCGAGGCACTCGAGTTGATCGATAAATATGACGTGCGCGCCCTGCCCGTGGTCGATGACCAGGGCCGTCTCGAAGGCATGATCTCCATTTTCCAGTTGGGCGAATTCTTTATACCCAAGCCAAGTGAGCCGATGCAGATGCGCCGAGTGCACACCTGCATCGGCGCCATCATTCGCTCGCTCAGTGCCACCGTGCTGCACCAAGATCGCTCTGACGAAGTCGAAGAACTATTCGTACGCGTCGGCGCCATGGACATTCGCACCTTCGACAACAATCATAAGGAGAGGGGCACCAGCGCCAACACCAGCGTCATCGTGGTCGGCGACCGTCGAGACATCCAGGAACGCTGCCTACAGCTCGGCGTCCGCCTGCTGGTGATCACCGGCAGCCTCGAAGTTGACGCCGACATTATTGAGCGGGCCAAAGCGCATAACGTTTCGCTGATCGTTAGCCCTTACGACTCTGCCTCCACATCTTGGATCATCCGCACCGCCACCCACATCGATTCACTGATCGACACCGACGTGAAGTGCTTCAAGGCCGAAGATCGAATCGAATCCGTCAAGCGCCGGATCGCCAATTCCAACGACTCGCTGTACATGGTGACCAACGAGGACAAGGCGCTAGTTGGCGTGTTCTCTAAAAGCGACATTCTGCGCCCGAGTCGCACACGCATCGCGCTGGTAGACCACAACGAGCTCAGCCAAGCCGTGAACGGCGCTAAGCAGGTGCAAATCACCGAAATCTTAGACCACCACCGCCTCGGAAACATCCCGACGGATCAACCCATTCTATTTATCAATCGACCAGTCGGTTCGACCTGCTCAATTATCGCTGACCTGTATCGCGCGCGATCGTTGACACCGACGCCAGCCATGGCAGGCATGATGATGTCTGGGATTATTTCCGACACCCTGCTTCTCAATAGTCCAACGACGACCCCCCTCGAAAGCGAACTGCTCGATTGGCTCTCCCCGATTGCCGGAATCTGCGCCGAAGAACTGGCGAAGCTGATTTTCTCATCCGGCTCGGTAATTATCAATCACGCCCCCGAAGCAGTGGTTTGCTCAGACTGCAAGCGTTACTCTGATGGCGACATCAGTTACTCGGTCTCTCAGATCGAAGAACTAGGATTTTCTAATTTCTGGAAACACGAAAATGCCCTCGACCTTGCGCTCGAAGCCTACCGCAAACAAGAAGGGATGCTCTTTAGCTTCCTGCTAGTGACTGACATTAACACTCAGGATTCACTGCTGGTGGTGGCTGGCAGTGACGAGCTCAAGGGCCAGATCAACTATCCACAGAAGGGCCAAAACAACATTTACGATTTAGCGGGGATCGTTAGCCGCAAGAAGCAACTAATCCCATACATTTCGACGCTACTGAAGACCATGGGTGTGACCGGGTAAGCTGGCAGCGCAAGTCACTCAGGCAGCTCAATCGGAAAAGGACACTCCCCGAGTTCACTCATGCAGCACTCCATCAGGCCTTCGTCGATCACCTACTGACCGTGACGACGCGCAAGGTTTTGCGCCTCCTGCACCGCAAAAGCAAATTTCTCAGTAAATATGTTAAAATCAATATTCACACCTAATTGCGATGAATGACTCTCGACAAGGTTGGCGCATCTGACCACTTATTCAGGGTGTATGCCGCGCCTAAAAAAAACCACACTCGCCTATCTAAGCGCCACACTCATCGTGGCTGCTGCTTGCCAACTATCCGCTTTTGAACAAGGCACCTATTTTATTTATCAGTTAGTCGAACAAAGTGACGCACCAGTCATCGACAATCGCCTCGCAGTAGACAGCCAACTGTTCGCCAAAGCAAAAACTGCTGCAGTGACACGCACGGCCGAAGTCTCAGAGTTCGAGATAGACTTCACCTCTCTGGGCAGGACTAACACCTCCGGCTTTGAGTCCACCCAGACCTACAATACTGTTCTGGAAACGACGAGTGAGGCATCGACCTTTGACATTGGCACGCAAGAATCGGTCTCACTTTTTTGATGGCGGGCCACTCCATGTTGCTTCGCCATCTGCTAAGTCGAAGCAAAAGACCACGAATTGACATCAGTGGCAGGCGTCTGACTCCGGTAATAACCAGTTGAACTGGGAGGGACGACCTCCGTGTCGTCCGCATTGCCCCTGACCGTATGGTGCTGCGGTCCGCGCGGAGGCAGACCCTCCCCGGCGGGCCACTCCAGATTGCTTCGCCATCTGCTAAGTCGAAGCAAAAGACCACGAATTGACATCAGTGGCAGGCGTTAAATCCGGTAATAACCAGTTGAACTGGGAGGGACGACCTCCGTGTCGTCCGCATTGCCCCTGACCGTATGGTGCTGCGGTCCGCGCGGAGGCAGACCCTCCCCGGCGGGCCACTCCAGATTGCTTCGCCATCTGCTAAGTCGAAGCAAAAGACCACGAATTGACTTTAGTCGCAGGCGTCAGACCTGGCAGGGAGCAGTTGAACTGGGAGGGACGACCTCCGTGTCGTCCGCATTGCCCCTGACCGTATGGTGCTGCGGTCCGCGCGGAGGCAGACCCTCCCCGGCGGGCCACTCCAGATTGCTTCGCCATCTGCTAAGTCGAAGCAAAAGACCACGAATTGACATCAGTGGCAGGCGTCTGACCTGGCAGGGAGCAGTTAACTGGGAGGGACGACCTCCGTGTCGTCCGCATTGCCCCTGACCATATGGTACTGCGGTCCGCGCGGAGGCAGACCCTCCCCGGCGGGCCACTCCAGATTGCTTCGCCATCTGCTAAGTCGAAGCAAAAGACCACGAATTGACATCAGTGGCAGGTATTAAGTTCGGCAAGAAGCAGTTGAACTGGGAGGGACGACCTCCGTGTCGTCCGCATTGGCCCTGACCGTTTGGTGCTGCGGTCCGCGCGGAGGCAGACCCTCCCCGGCGGGCCACTCCAGATTGCTTCGCCATCTGCTAAGTCGAAGCAAAAGACCACGAATTGACTTTAGTCGCAGGCGTCAGACCTGGCAGGGAGCAGTTGAACTGGGAGGGACGACCTCCGTGTCGTCCGCATTGGCCCTGACCGTTTGGTGCTGCGGTCCGCGCGGAGGCAGACCCTCCCCTGCGGGCCACTCCATATTGCTTCGCCATCTGCTAAGTCGAAGCAAAAGACCACGAATTGACTTTAGTCGCAGGCGTCAGACCTGGCAGGGAGCAGTTGAACTGGGAGGGACGACCTCCGTGTCGTCCGCATTGCCCCTGACCGTTTGGTGCTGCGGTCCGCGCGGAGGCAGACCCTCCCCGGCGGGCCACTCCAGATTGCTTCGCCATCTGCTAAGTCGAAGCAAAAGACCACGAATTGACATCAGTGGCAGGCGTCTGACCTGGCAGGGAGCAGTTAACTGGGAGGGACGACCTCCGTGTCGTCCGCATTGCCCCTGACCATATGGTGCTGCGGTCCGCGCGGAGGCAGACCCTCCCCGGCGGGCCACTCCATGTTGCTTCGCCATCTGCTAAGTCGAAGCAAAAGACCACGAATTGACATCAGTGGCAGGCGTCTGACCTGGCAGGGAGCAGTTAACTGGGAGGGACGACCTCCGTGTCGTCCGCATTGCCCCTGACCGTATGGTGCTGCGGTCCGCGCGGAGGCAGACCCTCCCCGGCGGGCCACTCCATATTGCTTCGCGATTTGCGTCAGGCCTCCGGCAAAGTGGCGCGTTCGAGGTTCAAAGTGCGGATGTGCTACGCCTTGTTGACCTTCGCCGCACGTCGTCGGTTCGGGTAGAGCGTCCGACAGACAGGACAGATGGTACCATCGCAGCCGCGCGCCGAGCAATACTCACGGCCATAATAAATAATCTGCAAGTGCAGGGCATTCCAACTCGCCTCAGGGAACAGCCGCTTCAGATCACGCTCGGTCTGTACTACACTCTTGCCACCTGTTAAGCCCCAGCGCTGGGCCAGGCGATGAATATGCGTATCGACCGCAAACGCTGGCACGCCGAACGCCTGCGACATGACCACCGACGCGGTCTTATGCCCCACCCCCGGAAAGGTCTCCAGTATCGCCATATCAGCAGGCACTACGCCGCCATGATCTTCGACCAGCATCCGCGACAGCCCGGCGATGCCCTTCGACTTCATCGGCGACAGTCCACAGGGCCGAATGATCTCGCGAATCTCCTCAACCGGCACGTGCAGCATCGCCTCCGGCGTATCCGCGCGCGCAAACAGTGTCGGCGTGATTTGGTTGACCCGCACGTCGGTGCACTGCGCCGAGAGCAACACCGCGATCAGCAAGGTATACGGATCCTTATGATCCAACGGGATCGGCGGATTCGGATACAGCTCCTGCAAACGTTGAAGGACATATGCAGCGCGCGCTTTTTTAATCATAGGAATATTGATACATTCGCAAGCGACTGTGCACCACGAAAAAATGTATCGACGATTACTGCAGGAGCACACTGCATTTCAGAATGGAGCGAAGGCGACTCGCCCTCATCACTTGGATCACCTCGATGAGTCCCTACACTCCCGATCATATGAGGCTCCAAGGAGAATTGCCAAAACGCCGCAGCGATTTACTTTTCTGATCCAGCTGGATTATCTAACATAATAATCATCATTGTTTGGATTTAATCACGCCGCCTAGAAACTATCCAATGATGCGCTCATTCATCCAGACTAAAGCCACCATTAGTCGTTCAGTGATAATTCGATCCGTCATAAGTTTTTGGCTCTCACCGCTTGGCCGTTTCGTATCGGCAAAGAGAAGCGAGTGGCCGCTGCAGGTATGACGAACTCCTGATGCGAATAGCTTAGCACCTCCTGCACGTCGAGCCGAGCGCGGGGATCGATATAAAGACCAGCAACTTCACATAACCTTCCACCCTGCGGCGTTGCCGCTGCACTGGGTATTGAATCCGCTCACGCCGAGTGACATGCGCCACTTGATCCAGACCACCAAACCCATCGCGGCTCATTAACTCTTCCGCAGATTCGATTTCGAAATTGAAATCTAGCCAATCGCCAATCGCCAATTCGCCACCATCAGGATGCCAACCAGCACGCACCCCACAGCACTATAAAACTACACCGCTCCATTTCGTAACGAAAGATCATAACAAACAAAGGCGAGCAGATATTGAAGGGCCAGTTCGAGCATAATAAATAGGATTAAAGCGTCCCATATCCCCATCAATACCTCACGAACTGATGCGTAGAATGCGACCTCATTACTCCGGACTTCGATGCAACTCGTCACCAACAATTAATACACGATCAAATGGACTCAGAAGTCTTGCTCGTTCTCTCAGTTGCGCTACCCTGATTGTGAATGGCTAAATTTTTTCGAGAGATTTTATTCATCATCGCGCTTACCGCACTGGGCGCAGTATTCTCTCTATTCAGCGGACTCGCGCCCCTGCCTTGGGCGAAGCCTGAGTTAGCCGCGGGCGAGATTCAGCCTATCGATGCACGGGCACTACAGGTCATCTGGATCGATGCACGCAGTGAAGCTGACTACCACACTGAACACATCCCTGCGGCGATTTATCTTAATCAAGAGCACTGGGAAACTGGCATCATCGAGCTCATGGACGCATGGCTCACGCAACCGCGCCCAATCGTGGTATATTGTGGCAGTGCAGGCTGCGGGACGAGCAAGCGGATTGCCGAGCGCCTACGCGAGGCCCTACCAGATGCTGAAATTTATAGCTTGAAAGGAGGATGGGACGCATGGCTGCGATAATTAACAGACAGCTCTTCGTACTACTCGCTCGCCTCGCACTCGCCGGTGTGTTCGTGACGGCAGCCCTGCCGAAAATTGAAGATCCAGCCGCATTCGCCAGCTCTGTGGACGCGTTTCGGGTGATCGACTCTGGGCTTTCAGGCTGGGTCGCGCTATGCTTACCATGGCTAGAGCTCGTGCTCGGGATCGGTATTCTACTGCCAGTGATCCGACGTGCCAGCGGCGCCCTGATTGGGCTCTTGCTGCTGCTCTTCATCACGCTGCATCTCAGCGCATGGGTCCGCGGGCTCGACATTAGCTGTGGTTGCTTCGGCGCGGAGACGGGCGAGGCGAGCGCCGATTATCGCTGGCTCATCCTGCGTAATCTACTCCTGCTAGGCGCCGTGATCTTGGTGCACCAGCAAGACCGACGGAACAATAACCTGGCGCCACGCTCATAAGGAACAGCTTCCCGCTTGCACCCGATCGGCACACAGATATTTATATTACTCATTATGTTTAAGCATCTATCCGCAGCCTTCCTGACTATTTCCCTGCTGGCACTCTTGCTGCCAGCAGTTGGCGAAGCGGCGAGGCTTGATTGGAATCAAACCGAGGCACGAATCGAACTCAAACCGGACGAGGAACAAGCACATGCTGAGTTCGTCGTGACTAACAAAGGCGACGAGACGGTGCGCATCGCTCGAGTCAAGACCAGCTGCGGCTGCACCAGCTCGATCCTGAATCAAAAAATCATCAAGCCCGGCGAATCTACCACGATCAGCGCCATCTTTAATAAGGGCAAACGCCAAGGGCTGAACCACAACAAGCTTGAGGTGTTCCTCGATGATCAAGCTGATGCGGTGGCGATACTGCAAATGATCGTGCAAGTGCCAAAGCTTGTCGATGCACAGCCACAAATCGTCTACTGGAACTCGTCCACCTCCAGAACCGAGCGTCACATTCAAATCAAGCTCGACAAGCGCTATGTCAACAAGATCACCAGTATCGAGTATGATCACGCCACGCTCACGATCACAGCAGAGCCCGACCCTGATGGCCGCGCGGACCGCATACTCCACATCCTGCCGAAATCTTTTGAGACGCAGATTCGCGAGACGGTGCGAATCCACGCGCGTGGCGCAGACGGCATAAAAGCTGAAGCCCGGCTACACATTTTCGTGCAGCCTTAGGTCGAGCAGCCCCGCGGCGATCACCAATGGTTGACCACAGGGATGAGGGCGACTCGCCCTCGTTCAGATCGGCATTGGCTCAACGTGGGCGAGTCGTCCATGCTCGGCACCGAAAACTCATGAACCATCACTGATTGATAATTTGATACTGAGCTCGAACCAACGACCAACCGTGATACCCTTCTCCCGCGAAAAAGTCGCTACTTACCAAGATCATATTGATCGATACGCTTGCGTAGCGTAGCCCGCGTCATACCGAGTATTTCAGCGGCTTTGACTTGCTTGCCCCCCACGTCTTCGAGCGTGCGCTTGATGATTTCGCGCTCGGCGTGTTCGAGTATATTAGTGCCATGCGCCTCACGCAGTTGCTTATAGACTTCGGCAAACGGCTCGCCGAAAGGCATACTTAGGCCTGCATCCGCCGCTGGCCCTTCAGCATGTGGCACTTCGATCGAACTGACTGATTGCGCCCGACCATCAATATTTGAAAAAATATCACCTGCCGACAGCGCTGATGCAGACGCATCGACACTTCCGACTGCGGAGAGGAGTTCCTGCGGCAAATCTTTAATTAAAATCGTATCACTCTGCGCCATCACCGCACTTCGATAGATCAGATTCTCCAGCTCGCGGACGTTGCCTGGCCAAGTGTATTTTGACAATACAGTCATCGCCTCAGGCGAGATCGCCTTGGTCCCCGCTTTACTATCACGAGCGAGTCGCTTGAGCATAAAATCGACCAACAGTGGCACATCCTCCAGACGCTCACGCAGCGGCGGCAGTTGGATGCGCACCACATTTAAGCGGTAATAGAGATCTTCTCGGAAAGTCTTATCCTTGACCATCGCTTCGAGCGGTTTGTTGGTAGCCGCGAGCAGGCGCACATCGACCTTGACGGTCTCACTACTGCCGACGCGCTGAATCTCGCCTTCCTGCAGGGCACGCAGAATCTTGGTCTGCGTGGCGAGCGCCATATCGCCGATCTCATCGAGAAAAATGGTCCCGCCATCGCAAAGCTCAAACTTACCAATGCGCTGTGTGGTCGCTCCAGTAAACGAGCCCTTCTCGTGGCCAAACAATTCACTCTCGATCAAATTATCAGGAATCGCAGCGCAATTGACCGCGATATAAGGCTTCTGCGCACGCAGGCTGTTTTGAAAAATAGCACGGGCGATTAACTCCTTCCCCGTACCACTCTCGCCGGTGACCATCACCGTCACTTCACTCGCGGCGACCTGACCGATCATTTTAAACACCGCCTGCATCGCAGACGAACTGCCGATAATGCCGCCCGTCGATCTCCTCCGCGCTCAGCCCCGTCTCGGACTTCTTGCCTTGGTTCGCACGGTCAAGATCGCTCGACGCCGCCAGCGCCGAATCGATCAACGACAGGATCTTCTTCGGGTCAAAGGGCTTCATGATGTAGTCGAACGCGCCGAACTTCATCGCCTCAATTGTAGTCTGAGTCGTGCCATAGGCAGTCATCAAGATAATCATCGCATTCGGGTTTGCCCCACGCAGATGTTGCAGGGCTTCAATCCCGCTCATGCCGCCCATACGATTATCTAGCAGGATTACGTCCGGCCCATGCTGCTCAGCCATCAGCAAGCCCGCCTCCCCGCTGTCCGCCTCAATGAAGTTGCAGGTACGCGTCGACAGAACACGCTTGAGAGAATAACGAAGATCATCGTCATCATCGATGACAAGAATAGTAGGTGTATTTGATATGGAAGCCATGACTACTTAAAGTGAAAGATAATCTGTTAAGCACTGTAGGTGATAGCAAGAATGATGCTCATTTGATTTTTTGGAGAAAAAAACAATCAAAGCGCCCATCCGACTCAAGGGCTGGAGCCGCCCACACAAAGTTAACGAGTTTATTAACTCAATAAAAACTCGTTACTTATACTCGCACTTTAGCTAGAACTCCTTCTAATTTAGCGCGATAATTAATGAAGAATCAGCGCATCATAGATAGACAAAAAACTCATCTAAAAGGCTTTGCACTGGTGCTCGCGCTGTTGCTGATGGCCTTCGTGCTATTGCTGATACTCTCAATGACGACCCTGCTGCAAGTCGAGAGCCGCGCGGCAAGCAACAGTCTGCAAATATTACACGCACGTGAGAACGCACGTCTTGCGCTCATGCTTGCGATCGGCCAGCTGCAGAAACACGCTGGCCCCGACCAACGCGTAACCGCTCGAGCCGACATCCTCGGCGACGGCAATTTCGATCCGTCTACTAGGTTCTGGACTGGCGTGTGGGATACCACCGATCCGACCGCCGCGCCGACGTGGCTGGTATCGGGTGAAAATGTCGATCCTAGCGTTGCTACCATAGACCCAATGCAACTGGTCGGCACTGGCTCGGCAGGCACCGACACCGCTCAACATGTCTACGCCCCAAGGCTCGAAGTCCTTGAAAGAAATGGCAATGTCTCTAATGAAATCGCATGGTGGATCAGCGATGAGGGCGTGAAGGCGAGCGTCGGCGCCTTACCGCTGAACCTGCGAGAAAAGCCGAACTTCCTAGAAGTTGAATCCTTTGATGACTTACAACTCCTGATCGCCTCAACCCAAGGCCTTGAAGCCATTTTTAGTAAGTATGATCGCTATACTTCCGCGGATGCATCCACGCTTGGTCGAATCAACTCGGTCGAACAGCTCTTAGCCCAATCAGACTTCCTCGAAGCCACTGCTGATTTCTTAGACGAAGCACCCTTCCATGTTTTGACCCCAAGAAGCTACGGTGTTCTGGCAAACACACTGACAGGCAATGAAGGTGGATTGATGCAAGATCTCTCATTATTTCCTGCACTTTTAGGAGATGGGCTGAAGGAATATATCGAAATTGGGGAAGAACATGCTGACACACTGGGGCAATTGAATAATCCAGTCGCGAGCAAACGACTCTTCACGCAAATTCAAGGCCTCGATGACATTGGCCCACTGAATGACGGCGACATCGCAATGCCAATCATACCGGTGCTGTCGAACTTCATGATGGCATTTACGATTACAAGTCAGGAACCAGTATCAGCAAATCCGCATTTCGTATTACGCGCTCGGTTCTTCTGTGAATTCTGGAATCCATTTTCACATACGCTTTCCATGAATTCTCCGGACGGCGACCCCATCCATTTAGAACTAGAAATCACAGGATTACCGGAGGTCACAGTTGAGCGTGTTGGCAGTGCAATTGTAAGTGTAAGTGCCCCCATTAATCTACAAACCTTAATGAGCGACCCGAGCAGTCCAGACAATGCGATGACCATACGGCTAGTGAACGACATAAACGAGCCATGGCTACCAGGCAGAAGCAAAAACTGGGTTGGAATCGAAACGACGATCGATCCCGTCAGATCACCCTATCAATCGATCGTCACGTTAAATAAGCAATGGGATGAAAATGAGAATACGCTCGGAAAAACAGGCCCAACAGGCAAGCCATCGGGGATCGACACTGGCGAACCTAGATTCGCTGGAAGTTTACGACATACTAGCCCAGAAGAGCAAACTTTACGCATCAAAATTTATATCAAAACCGACTCGGATCGACGGCTTCTAGCTGACCTCGACGGCTTTGTATATGAGCCCGTATCCACTCGGCCCACAGGCTATGGCAATACACATGCTAGCACAACATTTGGTTACCATATAATGCTACGAGAACCACACCACTCGGATGATGACATAGAATACCCACGTGGCTTGTGGCTATATGACCACGACCCACGCAGCCCAATTCCACAAATCCGCGACGACTGGCAATTAAGTAATGATAGAGATTTTGACACCGGCAGCCCATTCGCTTCCGTTATCAACGGATTACAAGCCGTGATCACAGCTCAACTAGAAGTAGTTAGTGAATTCCAAAATACTATCGATTCTGATCGATCCGAAAGGCTATTCGACCGGACTCAAGGTTCCCACGATGCTTATAACAAACTTTGGCAAGACGCGCCACTGTTTGAGCTCCCTCGCGAACGCATTCTGGCGCTCGCATCACTCCAACACATTTACATCCATAATGAACGCCCCCTTAAAGTCGGGAACAGTTGGGGGGACGAACGCATTACGAATACATCGGCTTGGTTTGATCGTTACTACTTTTCAGGGCTGAGTCGTAGCGATGATATAAACGAATTCGAAAGCGGAGTAGGGCCAACAAATCCAGCACTCACTTATTATGATGAAGCAGGTTTCCTCGCAAACTTTGTCACCTGGCAGAATGAATCTAGCAATGACGTTGATACATCGAAGGAGCTTGCCAAAACACTCATGGTTGCGAACCGTTTTAATATAAACTCGACCTCAGTGACTGCGTGGAAAGCCGTTCTAGCATCACTGCGCTTGAACGACTTCGAATATTTAGACTACCCAGAAGATGACACATCCGACCTAGGTGCCTTAACAATAAGTAATGACTCGCGCGGAGGCACTTTCGCTCGATTCTCACATTCGCTGAAAGAGACCTATGAAGCACCACAAACACCCTTACTTGACGGCGTCAATCCTGTTGCACCCTCCGCCTTCTATAGGCATGGAGCGCGACGTTTCGACAAAAATGAATTTGAAAGCCTCGCGCAAGCTATCGTGGATCGTATAAAATTACGTGGCACGCCATTCGTATCGATGGAGTCGTTTCTCTCTGCTGACACAGGCCAAGACCAGAGCTTAATAGAACAAGCCATTGCTACAGTTTTTGCCCCAAGCGGAAAACAGCAGTGGGATCACCAATGGGAGACTGAAGGCATTCGTGGCCCAGCAGCTGATACCATCAACATCGATCATTTCTCTCCAGGATTCCTGACTCAGGCTGATATCATGACAGCCATTGGCCCAATGCTGGCACCACGATCCGACACCTTCAAAATCCGAGCCCGAGGTGAGAGCTTTTCTCCGCAAGGCATCGCGATTGGCTCGGCAACCATTGAAGCAACCCTCCAAAGAATACCGCAAGCGGTCGGTTCAACTGTGGCAATCAACCAATCGACTGAACGCAAACTAAAGCTAATCTCACTACGATGGCTTTCTGACGACGAACTATGATCTCACACTTACAGATATTTAGCATCCTTCTGCTCCTAAGTTTCGCGACTTCATTGATCGCACAGCCACTACGTGAAATCGAATTTTCGGTATATGGACAATACCCAGTTCGCGGAGTCGTATACGCGCCGATTAGCGAAACGGCAATCGCAGCTGGCGTCAAACAAGAGCCGCCAATCAGCATCGAAACCCACTCGCTAGCGAGAATGGGACCTCACATATTTAAAGGAGGTAACCGAATCTTATTTCACGAGACGGCGAGCCAATCATTAGTCGCCCAAGTCAACTTACCCACGACCGCAGACAATTGGCTCCTAATATTCGTCAAAAATCCACGCTTCAAAGAAGATCCATCGACCAACTTAAAATACCTGATCTATCCTTTTGATGATAGGCGAAAGAACTTACCTAAAAATGGTTTAGTCTTGCTGAACATCTCTGGTAAAGAACTCGATGGACTACTAGAGAACAAGCGAGTCAAGCTCAGCACAGGAGAGTCCGCCACCTATCGCGTGCAAGAGAGCCTACCAATCAATTTATGGGCACGCGATTTTAGCGGAGAAAAGTTACTCCCTGCACTCATAAAGACCTACCACTTCAATCCAGACCACCGCTACCTAATGATCTTCTTTCCACCGGTATTACGAGGTTCGGCCGATCTGGATGTCCGTTTTTTGAGCGAAGCAGTGGAGTAACCTCTACACCTACAAAGCGCCGTATTTCTCCCAGAGATAGGTGAACGACCACGCGAAATCGCGCGGGCGCTTCCTCGATCCATGCATTCAACTCATCGAGGTCGATCCATTTACCATCGCTCACTTCTTCGGGATCGAGAATGAACGGGCCCTCTGCCCTGCAACGGTAGACCCAAACGAACTCCTGCCCAGTTTGCTTACAAGGGGACACCTTGAAAATGCGCTCAAGGCCGCTAGGCTCGGTCAAGCCGATCTCTTCAGCCAGTTCACGGGGCGCGGCGGCATCGTAATCCTCGCCACTATCGACGTGCCCAGAACAAGAACTGACCCATTTACCAGGCGCCGAATCTTTGTTCAGCGAACGGAGCTGTAGATACAATTGCCCCGCAGCATTAAAGACGAAAACATGCACCGCACGGTGCATTAGCTGTTCGCGATGAACAACGGCACGCTCCGCGACGCGAAGGACAGTATCCTCGGCATTAACGACATCGAATAATTCGGATTTTTGCACGGTAGTTCTGTAGGGAAAGATGGCCGTATGGCGATGAACCATGATGAGCACAGCTAGCGACTAAAGTTCCATCTGTGAAGTATAAAACAGGAAACCATCCACTAAAGTCCGACTGCTCTGCCGAATGGCGGCATGCACGCTCGCGCCTAGCGAATCAAGCCCTTGAAGTCTTCAAAGTGACCAGTAAAGCCACCCGGGACACCTTTGTTGATCACAGCAACCGCATCATGTGAATGCAACGATTCGAGATGCGCACAAGCGACTTGAAAATCAACAATCCGCGGCTCTGCGTCGAGTTGCTCGTAAAGGAGGCGTGCGGCATCTTCGACAAATTTGGTAAAGGCACCATTCATCTCGGCAAATGCTTGTTCGTCCTCGCGCTTGACCATGACTTGCGTCTCGGTCTTGAGAGCTTCGAGGCAAATTTGCTGAATGTCTTCGATCGTGACGTGTGCGTCTTCGGCCACTTCGACGCTGACGCGGGCGGTGCTACGCTGCGAGTGCGGGATTCCATATATATTACGACTCTCACGCGCATGCTCGGAAAGCTCGGATGAGCACGGGCAGGCAGATGAATAAACAAAATCAAAGTGAATGTACTTACGAAAACGGTTAAGCTCGTCGATTTTACCCTCGAATGCGCATTTGTAATACTGCCAGCCTTCGAGGCCACTACGCAGACTAGGCTTGAGGATTGGGTATTCGAAATCGAGCTTCAGCTGCGCGCGGTGCGCAATGACCTCAGTCTTGTACTGCAGCAAGATCTCGTGCAAGAGGTCGGGCGTAAAAATGCGTTCTTGAAATGTGTAAAACACACGCATGATGCGCGACATGTTGATCCCCTTCTGGTTAGCCTGCAAAGAGACAGTACCGGTAATCGAGGTTTCGAGTGTCTGCGTGTCAGAAGTGGGCGTGATGTAGCGCAGCGGCAGCCTAAAATTTGAAATGCCGACCTTCAGGATGGGCACATTAGCACCGAATATCTGCTGCGCGTCCGCGTTCTGCATATCAGGCAGGCCGGCGCGATATTCATCGGTGAGGACGAAATTCTGGTCATAGGATTTCACTGGCTTCGCGGCGGCGGCAGTCAGTTGGTCCTGTACTGGAATGCTTTTTTTATTTTTCATGCTTCGATGGATCGCCCACAGGTTGTAACCGACACTCTCATAACAAGCTGTCTGAGAATGACTAGGGGCGCAAGCCCACGTCTATCTTTGTAGGAGCGACGTAGGTAAAGCAGTATTGTCCGACTTGGCAAGTTCGGAAAAAGACTTTGCCGAACTTGCCAAGCGTGCTAAGTGTCTGTGCCCACATGTTGTCCGATTTTAAGATTTTAGGTTCCAGCAGTAATGGTAATTGTGCTCTGCTGCGCACCGGCAATAGCAAAATCCTGGTTGATGCCGGCTTTTCCGGCAAGCGCATCGGGCTGATGCTCGAAACCGTCGGTGAATCGATCAATACCATCGACGCGGTGTTTCTGACTCACGAGCACTGCGACCACGCTCAAGGTATCCGCGGCCTCGCCAAACGCGCCGACCTGCCAGTGTTTGCCAATCGCGATACCGCCGACGCGGTGCAGAGCAAACTGGTCAAAAAAGTCAACTGGCAGGTCTTTCAGACCGGCACTGGCTTTAAATTTCGAGACATTGAAGTGCGCTCCTTCTCAGTGCCGCATGATGCCTACGATCCTGTCGGCTTCACATTCCACTGGGGCGAGGTGGATGACCTGATCTCGCCACGCCAAAGCCTCGCATGGGTCACCGATCTGGGATATGTCCCCGAGCACATTAAAGAACACATCAAATCAGTACAAATCCTAGTTCTCGAAGCCAATTACGACGATAAGTTACTAGAGAGTGACGAGCGGCGCCCTTGGTCACTCAAACAGCGTATTAGAGGTCGCCACGGCCACCTCTCCAACGACGCTTGCTACGAGGCCCTCAGCGCACTAAACGGCAGCTCCGAAGTGCGGGAAGTCTACCTCGCCCACCTTAGTAAGGACTGCAATACAGTCGAACTAGTACAAAATAAGTTTGCGGACCTCTCCGGTAACGCTAGCACCTTTACCATTAAGGTGATCGACCCTAAAATTGACGCTGCCCCAACCACCAAATTCTAAAGAAATTAATAGATTCCTAAATCGCATGAAAAATCCTTATCGCAAAACCAAAATCATTTTCACTGTAGGTCCAGCCACGCAAAGCGAAGAAATGCTGGAAAAGCTGATCCACGCAGGTGTCGACATCTGCCGCATCAACATGGCACATGCCGACCATGCTTGGACTCGTGAAATCATCCAGCGCGTGCGCAAGGTCTGCAACAGTGTCGGCCGTCAGATCGCGATCATGATGGACGTCAAGGGACCAGAAATCCGCACCGGCGATGTACCCGAGACTTTCGAGCTGGAAAAAGGCGAAACCATCGATTTCACCTACGGCGAAGGCCTTGGCGGTTTGGGCGAAGATGGCATTCGCCGTGTTGACGTCAACTACCCCGAATTTGCCAACGACATGAAGGTCGGCAACACGGTGCTAGTCGACAGTGGCCTCATCCGTCTGCGGGTAGTTGAAATCGAAGGCCAGCGCGTGCGCTGTGAGGTCCTGATCCCCGGGCCAATGGGCAATCGTCGGCACATTAATTTACCCGGCGTTCGCGTCAACCTCCCTGCAATGACCAAGAAGGATCGAGGCGATGTTGATGTCGGCATCGAAGAAGGCATCGAATTTTTCGCGCTGTCGTTCGTCCGCGAACCAGGCGACCTCGATATCTTCCATCGCTACCTCTCTGATAAGGGCTCGCCGGCTCAAGTCATTGCGAAAATCGAAGACCAACAGGCGATTCGAAACCTCGAAGGCATCATCAAAGCCTCCGATGGCTTAATGGTCGCCCGCGGCGATCTTGGCGTCGAATGCCCATTCGAAGATTTGCCTTTGATCCAGTCACGCGCCATCAACGCCTGCATCCAAAATACAACACCTGTGATTGTCGCGACCCACATGCTCGAATCGATGATCGACTCACCGATCCCGACGCGTGCGGAAGTGACAGACATTGCTAATGCCATTCGTGAAGAAGCCGATTGCGTGATGCTCTCTGGCGAGACCACCGTCGGCAAATATCCAGTGGAGTGCGTTGAGACGATCAATCGTATCGCCAAGCGCATGGAAGGTGAAGACGGCCCAGTACTACGCGAAGACTTAGTGCTCAAGCTGCCGAAGTCTAAAATGCTGCGCTCCGCGGTCTATCTTGCCTCCGAGCTCGAGGATGCCGGCATTGTGGTGTTTACGCGCCGTGGCTTGCTCGCACAAAAGCTCTCTTCACTGCGACCAAATGTGCCGGTTTACGCATTTACCGATAACCATGATGTTTTCGGGCAGCTACTGATCATGCGTGGCATTGAGCCGTTCTTCATGGAATTCGACAACAACGACCCAGAGCGCACCATTCAAAATGCCTTCAAGGCTCTAGAAGCCCGGAATTGGGCAAAAAAAGGCGCCCCAATGGTCGTCATTACCAATGTGATTGCGGGCGAAAGAATCATCGATACCATTCAGCTGCGTGAGGTTGAATAAAAGGGTAACCATCCCCGTCATTCTAATGGATAAATTAAAAAACCTGCTCCTACCACTGGCCCTGATCTTCGGTGCGATTGCCGTCTTCGAAACTGGCGCGCGCTACGGTGCAAGTAACATGCGGGCCCATGCGATTGCCAGCGAACTACAACTACCACTGAGCATCTACATCGCGGGGCAATCCACCATGGATGCCGCGGCGAAAGCCCAATGGGCGGCAATCATCGACCACGGCATTGCTGCTGGCGCGATCCACCGCCAACTCTGGTATCTCAATGAAGAGGCCAAGGGCCAACTCGACAAAGCGCTTAGCTTCGCACTGTCCGTACGTGGCGATGGAACTGCTAAACGCTATGAGTTGATCGCAAACAGCGAGGATCAGCCAAGCGGCCTGAGCGACACGAAGCTCCATGAAATTCAGAGCGCCATCAACCGCGCGAAAGTCGAACTGATCGATAATGCCCGCAAAGATGACGGGGTGGATCAGGTCAAAGATTCCGTATAATTCCGCGGATGGTTAGGCAGTGCCGAGCATTCCATTCGTGCATCGGCGCTGCGCTTATGTTGGTGGAGAGGTTGCTTAACGATTCGCAATCGATTTATTACACATGTGCAGAAAACTGAAGAATATCGTCCGGGTGAAAGTATCATCAAACAAGGCTCCGAGAGCACGGGCTTTTATGTCTTAGAGAAAGGTGCCGTGGAAGTTTACAAAGACGACACCATGCTCAACGTCCTAATGTATCCTGGCACTATTTTTGGCGAGATTGGCGACATCCTCGGCAAGCCCCGCACCTGCACCGTCAAAGCCCGCACTCAGACCACCGTCATCAAATATGACAACGGTGACATGGAAAATGTGATCCGTAGAACATCCCGAGATCGCTGTCAAAATCTTTAAGACACTCGCCAGTCGCTTGGAGCGCACCACTCAGAAGTTGGCCGACGTAACACACGTTTCCACCGTGTGGTCGATAAAGTACAGCAAGTCTTAATCGGAGATTTCAATCATGCAGCTGTAAGGTCGCAGGCTACAGTCCGATTACTACCACATGAAACTTCTTCTCATTCCGCTCATGATTTTTTCTCTATTCGCCAACATGCTCTCCGCTGGACTTACAGTCGGCAGCGACGCACCACAAATTTCTGCCATCGATCATACCGGCAACACGATCGATCTGGGGGCCGCATTCAACACCGGCACCACCGTAGTCTTTTTCTACCCTAAGGCGATGACGCCTGGGTGTACCAAGCAAGCCTGCAGTCTCCGCGACTCTTGGGAAGTGCTACAACAACGTGGCGTGACCATATTCGGCATCTCCGCAGATACCGCCAAGACACAAGCGGCGTTTCGCAATAAACATCAGCTACCGTTCACGCTGATTGCCGACACCGACAAAGTGGTGAGTACCGCATTTGATAAAAGCCGTTGGAGTCGCCAGGCCTACATCTTTAAAGACGGCAAACTAGTATGGCTCGACTTGAAAGCTTCCACCGCAAATCAAGCTGACGATGTGCTCGCAGCCCTCGACCAACTCAACAAATAAGCGGGATTGAGGCGCGCAACGAGCCGTCGACTCAAAAGAAGAACGCTTCGGCCAGTGCTTGCTCAGTCGCCATTGGCTTCACTCGTGTGTAGATCTCAACTTCGCCTTTGCCTAGCGACGCGTGGATTTCGCCACGCGAGCCGTCCTTGAACTTGCGGCATTTCAAGTATCGTTCGTCGTTGTAAACAAATTCGAGCTCCAACGCACACAGGTCAGACGACTCTGACTCGATCAGTGTGAATTCCGTGCCAAGCGACACGCGTGACTTGCTACCATCGCAATCAGAGAAACACGACTGCACCCATTCCAGCAGGCCACGCCCTTCTCCGGGCATCGATGCGCAGTGTCGCACACGAACCGCCTGCAGGCCATCGCACAGGCTCTCGACCGAGTAGCCACTCATAAACTGGCCGATCGCCTGCCGAGCTGGCAGTAATCGCGCCTTGGCCAAATCGACCGCACGGCTCGGGTCTGGCCAATTCAAGTTCGATAAATCCTCCAATTCGACCGAGCTGTCGTAAACACAACGACGCACGCCCAGCAGCAAGTTATCAAAATAAGTCTCAATCCGCTTCGCCGGGACCCCGCTAAACCAGTGATACGTCGGCAAATCGCCCTCCAACCAAATCGACACTTGATTGGCCAAATAGCCAAAATCCTCCGACTTATAGCGCAGCATCAAAGCTTCACAGCAGCACATCTCGCGGTGCGAATCACCAATATAACATTGGCTAAAGAGCTTACTCTCCATCCCACCCTCTAGATCCGCACGCGTCGGGCATAGCACAATAATTCGGCTCGGGTAGCGCTGCGCAAAACGAATCAACGCATCGAAGCGCTCTCGCGCCTCTTCTGCAGTCACTTCAAGACCGAAGTGCAGCACCACGTTCATCTGCGACGCGCGCGACTCCAGATGGGCAGTCGAGGGCTCAGAGTCCCACATCGAAGCGAGCCGGCTGGTCACCTCGCGAACAGGAAGTTCCACCCCTGGAAGGGCATTAATTAATTCGGCCATAATGGAATGTTTTTGAACACTGAAAGTCAGTTGTTACTTTGATGGCTACGACCCCGAGCGGCGCCATTGATGGCCTTTTTCTTGAAGCAAGCGCTCACTCTCGACGGGGCCCCATGAACCTGACGCATACTCCGCGAGCCCACTTTGACCGCACTTTTCCCAGTGCTCTAGAATAGGCGTCACCAAGTTCCAAGAAGCCTCCGTCTCATCGCCACGAATGAAGAGTGTGCTATCGCCGATCATTGCATCGAGAATCAAACGCTCATACGCTTCAGGGGTATTGGAGCCAAAAGTTGTCGCATAACGAAAGTGCATTTTCACTGGCTGCGTGCGCGTTTCCAGGCCAGGGACCTTCGAATTCATGATCAAAGTCACACCTTCGTCTGGTTGGATACGAATCACCATTGTGTTCTGTGCCACGTCGAACTTCTTACCCTCCGAAAAGAGAATGCCCGGAGGACGTTTGAACTGAATCGCAATCTCGCTGGCACGCCGCGCCATGCGCTTACCCGAACGAATATAGAAAGGGACACCCTGCCAGCGCCAATTGTTAATCGATAAGCGCAATGCCGCGTAAGTCTCGGTGGATGAATCCGCCGGAATCCCCGGTGCATCCATGTAGCTCTCGACCGGATCACCATTGACCAAACCTTCCGTGTAGCGGCCGCGAACGACATCACCGCCATCTTCCTTCAGTTCCAGCGGTTGAATCGCCTTCAACACTTTAACCTTCTCATCACGGATCGACTCTGGGTCGAGCGAGACCGGTGGCTCCATCGCCGTCAGTGCGACGAGTTGCATCGTATGGTTCTGAATCATATCGCGCAGTGCACCACTAGTATCGTAATAACCGCCACGCGTGCCGACGCCCAGACTCTCTGCGACGGTGATCTGCACGCAATCGACATGCCCACGATTCCACATCGGTTCAAAAATCGAATTCGCAAAACGCTGCACTAACAGATCCTGTACCGTTTCTTTGCCAAGATAGTGGTCAATCCGATAGATCTGCGGCTCTTCAAACACACTATTCAGCGTGGAATTTAGCGCCCGTGCCGAAGCGAGATCTCGGCCGAACGGTTTCTCAATGATCACCTTCGAGGCCAACTTCGTACCGACATGCGCCTGCGCCATACCACTACTGCCGAGGTTCTCAACAATCGGCTGGAACACGCTCGGTGGCGTCGAAATATAGAACAGTCGCTGCACATCACGGCCAAGCTCAGCCTCGATCTTATCGATCTTTTTCGCAAGCGAAGCAAAAGCGGCACCCTCATCGTATCCACCCGCATGATACGTCATATTCTGGCGTACACGCTCCCATATTTCTTTATTAAGAGGCCGGCGCGAATGCTCACCAATCGCCTCATCCATAATCTCACGGAACTGCTCATCCTCGATCGGCTTACGTCCGAAACCAATCAGGTGAAACTCCCCAGGCAGCAAATTATCCACCCCGAGATTGAAAATAGCAGGCACCAGCTTACGCGCAGTCAAGTCGCCGGAGGCACCAAAAATAACCACGACCGTGGGCGGTGCGCCTCGATGCTTGCTCAAGCCTTTTAGAAAAGGATGTCTGGATTCGTCTGTTTCGTTCGTCATGACTATTGGCGTTGGACTGAAAAATGTTTATGAAAAAGAGGCACATTTGGGTAATGACGCAACTCTCCACGCCCCCCTTTGCAAATTGAGACGTCTATAATGTCAAAGCGGAAGTGCTTTGGTGGTTTTTTCAACTGCTTCAAATAGTTCCCAAAACCGCGCCTCAACACTTCTTTTTTATGACGGTCTACCGAATAAAAGCCCGAAACTAAGGCCGCTGCCGAGCGCGCACGCACTTCAATAAAGACCAAAACTTCGCCATCCTGACAGATCAGATCGACCTCATCCCGCTTGTAGCGCCAGTTCCGGACGATTTCACGATACCCCAGCACGCGTCGACAATGATCCGCCGCGAGGTCTTCGCCGAAGGTGCCTCGCTGCGCCCGCGTGCTGTCCTCAGGCAAACGACGCGGCCGTGTGCCCCATCGACACGCACGGATACGATGAAAAATATTCACCCTTCAATCATTAGCGAATTGGGCATTGTTAGCAAGAAATCAGATAGAAATAGTCCAGCGCTGCTTTTTAGCTTTCCAGATTTTCAGTATATATCCTTTGTAAGAGCACAGTCATGAGGATCCAAAAACATATTGTCGTCGGCGCGGGCCTCGCGGGTTGCCTGCTCGCATGGCGATTAGAGCAAGCGGGGCAACACGTGACACTCATCGGCAGCACCACACTGCCCAACGCCTCGCAAGTCGCGGGCGGCATCATCAATCCCGTCACCGGTCGCTGGATGACCAAGAGTTGGGGCTTCGATATGCTGATTTCTCATGCCGCTGCCACTTACCGCGAACTGGAGCAACAGTTCGAAATCGAACTCTACCACCCGGTTCCCCTCATCCGCTATTGCCGAAATAGTACCGACATCAAACGCATGGGCAGGCGCATGCGCAACCCACGCTACGCCAATGTGCTTGGCGAGCCCATCCCCGAGGGCGACGGCCCCGATTCATTCGAAGACACACATGGCAGCTTTCACATCAAACAAGCCGCCTACGTTCAGTTGCCGCTGCTGCTGCAAACCCTGCGTGAGCATTTCACCCAAGCAGGCATCTTCCGCGACGAGACCTTCAACCACGCCGACTTAGCCCGACAGGACCCACAATGGCGCTACCACGACCTGCAAGCGGATCACATTATTTTTAGTGAAGGCGTCGGCATGCAGGCCAATCCATGGTTCAACTGGCTACCGCTGACCCCAGCCAAAGGCGAAACCCTGATACTCGAGTGCCCCACACTCGACCTGCCGCGCGCGATCTACCACCATCGCAAGTGGCTGCTGCCCTACGGCGATCATACCTTTCGCCTTGGTGCGACCTTTGACAGCGACGACGCCTCGCCCGAACCGACCGAGGCCGGCGCGCGCGAACTGCTTGATGACGCCCGCTCCTTCATCGCTCCACAGCACGCGCTCACGGTCAAACAGCACTACGCCGGCCTGCGCCCCACCACCAAAGACATCCGCCCCTTCATCGGCGACCATCCGACCGAAGCCGGACTGCATATCTTTAATGGGCTCGGCTCCAAGGGCGCCTCACTCGCCCCAGAATTGATCCGCCAATTCTTAGCACACCTACTTGGCGGCGAAGCGCTCGATCCCGAAATCGACATTGCACGCTTCCTCGACACCACCACTCACCCTCCCCGTACCGATGCAACTCACTGATCTAGTCCACGATTACCTCAGCCAACAACTCAAGCCAGGCGACCATGCGCTCGATGCCACCGCTGGCAACGGCTACGACAGCACAGTGATGGCCACACTGGTCGGGCCCGCAGGCCGTGTCATCGCCATCGATATTCAGCAAGCGGCGATCGCCGCCACGCGCACACGGCTTGAAGCGGCCGGTTGCCTCGCTCAAGCCGAGCTGCTCGTGGCCAATCATGCGCAAGCACTCGCATCGCTTTGCTCGAAATACGCGCAGACAATGAGCGCGATCACCTTCAACCTCGGCTATCTCCCCGGCAGCGACAAAAGTATCCAGACCGAACCCGAATCCACTCTCGGCGCACTGCGCGCAGCCTGCGAATTGCTCAAGTCAGACGGCCTGCTACTGGTCATCGCCTACCGCGGACACGACGGCGGCCAGACTGAAGCCACCCAAGTCGCGAACTGGCTGCAGACAGTTCAGCAGCGTGGTTGGACAGTGGAGAGCCACGAGCCCATCGTCACAGGTAGCCGCGTGCCACCGATCCTCTGGGTTGCGCGTAAGACTTAACAGTCTGATCCGATCAGTTCGCGATTAAACCGAAGTCCATACGCTGAAGATTTAAAAAGTCTCCCTCGTATTGCCGCGAAATGAAAAAACGCAGCCGCATCGTATACGCTTGTTGTGGCGCGCGTATTGGTAACACCACACGTCGCACACCATCCGAACTCCCCGTCGGGCAGCGGAACAGCGTCTCTCGACGTAGTGCATCTCCATTTTGGTCCGTCCATGACAACCTCACTTGCGAACGATTGTCCGGACTGATCTGGTAGGCCATGCTGGCATCCAACAGGTAGCGCTGCCCAGAAATCACGGGAATATCTCGAAAGATCGAAAACACATCCGCACCCGTAACGCGGATCCCCTGCCCGGCACTGACTGTACCAACCGCTAAATGCTCGGCAGGGCGAAAATCAAAATGCCACCCAGATACCTTAGGCAAATCTGGGCCAAGGAAGTTGCGCGCCTGCGGCGCGGTCGCCTCGTGCTGTAAATCGACATTCGACAGCTTTGAGTGAAACGCTCCGGCATCCGCCCCCCAGCGCTGCGCAACTTCAGCGACAGCCGCATACTCCAGATAATCGTCGACTGGAATCTCCACTCCAGCCTGCGCCATCGCAGCCAACGCAAAGGCAACTGGATCTAACTTTGAGTATTTGGTAAACGACTTCAGTCGAGCATGGATTGGATCTTCCAGCAACTGTTGGCTAAATGTATCAAAGGCCGCGCGCGCAGCGATAAAATCGCTCAGTTGCTTCGGTAAAGCAGTCGGTTCCCCCTCGTTCCGCTCCGACAAAACATCCAAGCCATTCGCAACGAGGCGTGTGCGGGTCGCATGATACTGCGCAAATAACTCCGTCAAGCGAAACGCCTCCGAGACTACCTCGATCCGCGCCAAGCGACGTGGATCGTCGGCCAGCAGCGCCTTGCCCGACTCGATCAACGCGCGCAGCTGATTGAGTCGCGCCGAATCAAACAGCTCGATGCCAAATTCGTCTTCGTAGAACTTGATCCATTCCGCCTTGCCCTCGTTGGCATTGCGATGCGCCTCGGCTTGCTCGTAGAACGCTCGCAGTGGCACCGCAGCCGCACCAAAAAAGTGCGTATAATATTCATCCAGCAGTGCGGCGGCATCTTGATCCGGGTTCCACAGTAACTGCGCCGCTAACCACGCCTTACACCCATCTAAGCCCCACGACGAAGGCAATTGAGAGAAGAACACGGAGACGCCGTTGGCACTCATATATTTCAGGCTCTCTGTGATCCACTGATTAAACTGCCGAGGATACACATACGGTGCGCCGAAATAATAATCCCAAGTCGCGATCCGCTCCGCACCCGAATCTGCCCAGCGTTGAATCAAGGCCTTATCCTGCGCCCGATACTCAGGATCATGCCACTGCGCCCGATCTGAGGTCAGCACCGGCATCACTCTGGGATGAAGTGGAAACGACGGCGACTGCTCCGTCCAGTAATATGCCAAAGCAGTCAAGTAGCGTGGCTCCCCCGCCGGTGTCGTCCATGCACCGCCCTCTTCAAATACCCGCGCCGCGACTTGATTCATGAAACCAAACACCAAATCCGTGTAATTCGGACGCCCGCGGAAATACTCTACAGGCTCAATCATTCGACGTGTGGCCTCAGAGTCGTCAAACAATACATTATCATTGATCGACAGTGAAAAACTCCGCGCCTCGGGATTCTTCTCAAATGCCGCCAGCGCCGCTTTAGCTGCGAGCTCAACCGCGCGCGGTTCGGTAAAGTCAGGCTGTGGATCGTAGCCGCCGCTGCCCTTCGGCTTGCGTCGGCGCCCATACACTTCGGAGAAGACCTCCGGCTCTGCCTCATAGAGTGCAGGCGTAAACACCTTCGCCAAGGCATGATTAAACTGAAAACGGCGCACGAGTCGATTGCGTCGGCCGAACTCGCCATTCATCGGATAGAACGTGCGCATCACATACGCCGGCTCTTCGTGCCAGCGACCTTCTGGAAATTTGTCGCGCGGCTCACCAATCAACTCCAAGCCTAAGTCACCCGCCCAATACCAGCGTGCGCCGAGAAGCTCCGCGCACAGCGCATACACTCCATTCAACACCCCGCGCTCGCCATCACCCGCGACAAACACCCGAGTGCCTTGGCGGTGAATCATAAATGCATCATGCTGCAGCTGGCTGCGGCTGCCGCCAGAATCACCAAGGTAAATCGCATACTTCGGGCGATTCGCACCTGCCGTCAGGACCTGCAGTGCCACTCCCGTGCGCCGCTCAAATACGTGACGCAAATCTTCGACTGCCGCCGATAACGAATCTCCAGCCTCAGCAGGCACGACCAAGGTGCGCAGCGACTCCAATGACAAGCGACTCGAGCCTGGCAAATGGTCCACCCGCCATGCGCCTGGCCGACTCGACTGCGCCGAAAGCGTCGCCACCATAGCGCACATACAAAGTGATAAGAATAAGTTATGTAGACGCATGGTAAAAAATTAAGCCCCCTCAACACGAGGGATTTGGAATCAGCCCGCAAACAAAAGCGCCATCAGGCTCAGAAGGCAAAAAAGAACCGCGCAGAAAGGTCGAATTTTGTTGAGCGACTTTATGGTTATTCGCCCAGGCACGCGTTTCGCAAAATACGCAGATAAAAAGATAAACTGCCCTCACCACCCGCCGACGCCAAGCAAGCCGTGCTGGGAAATAGGGCGAGTGATAAAATGAGTCTGGCTGTCATTCCCTCAATCATAATCAAACCCAAAGATGCGAGGCGTTTGGGCGCAGTTGATCTAGACCAGATCGAAGCGCTCGATGCCTTTTCGCACATCGGATAAGAATGCCGCCGCACCGACGCCGTTGATCCAACGATGGTCAAAAGTCAGCACTAAAGAGGCGACCTCGATCGTAGCTCCATCTTTTGAGTTCGGATCGGGCAACGTATAAGGCGCGCCGATAAAAATCGTCGCAACCGAGGGTGGCACTATAATCGGGATCGCGGAACGAACATTGTAAGCACCCATACTTGAAATCGACAGTGACACGCGATTCTTCGAATCGATCTCACCATGGCGCGTGCGACGTATTGAATTATTGAATACATCCGAAAACTCCCCCCACCCCATGGCGTTGACTTGCTTGACGACTGCAGTCTCCAACGCATCTCCAGGAAGTGCCACTGCCATGCCGAGGTCAAAACGATCCGGATCATAGACCAGCTCTTCCCCACGGATGACTGACGCGAAGCGTTCATGCTTACGCATTGCCTCGGCGACTGCCCATGCCGTCATGGTGGCCGTCGAAAGGGTGCCTCCGCTGGTTTCCTTGCTACGCAATCGTGCATCGCTAACATTCTCCCAGCGACAATTCATCTCGATCGTCGCGGGGATGATGCCCTGTAAAGACTTGATCGCTTCGAGCGAAAGACCCGCAGTTTTGTTTTGCGCATCATAGGCCACAGGCTCAGATGCGGCTGGTGCCCGTTTCGTAGTAGCAGCCGCAGCGACTACGCCCGACATCGTCAGTGCGATTAGCTCCTGCCCCACTGTCACTTCATCTCCTTCGGCGATTTGCCACTCGCCAAGAACGCCATCCTCATCGCACTCAATCGGGAAGACCGCCTTATCGGTTTCCACCTCGCAAAGCGGATCATCGGCCTTCACCTCATCCCCCGCATGCTTCAATATCGAAACGACACGTGCGACTCGTATGCCTTCACCGAGGATCGGCACGGTGATCATTTTGGTCGCACTCGGAGGTTGGTTCGATGCAGCAATCATAGAGTCTGTAATAGTTGTTGGTACCGATGCCGCGTCGAGTTGAAGCGAGGCTTCCAGCGTCGTCGACAGCAAACGTTCTAGTGCTGCAGCGATACGCGCTTGGTCTGGCAGTGCCGCAAACTCATAAATCGGGTTAAAGCCAACATGCACGTCGTCTTTGGAGACGATGACCGGAGGCGTTTTCAAGCCCTGCAGCACGTCGCGATCGCTACACATCTCTGCGACGATCATTTGGCCAACGCTGGCGCTGATGTTATCTTCCTGCACAATCAACAGTCGCCCAGTCTTACGCAGCGATCTGGCGACTGCCTCTTTATCCCAAGGCGCAATCGAGCGCAGATCGATCAACTCGACATCCAGATTCGAGTCCATCGACTCCAGGGTCTGTTCGACGAGCTCAACGCAATTCCCCCAAGTCACTAATGTCAGCAGGCTGCCAGATCGTACCAGACGCGCTTGCCCGAGCGGAATCGCCTCGACCGCAGTCGGCGCAGGCAACTCGGCCCACATGAGGTGCTTGGGCAGCAGAATAATGGTGGGGTCTTCGCCGTGCAGCGCAGTCCAGAACAGGCCAGCCGCATCGCCAGGGGTGGATGGCACGACCACCCGAATGCCGGGAACGCGCGCGAAAGACGCCTCCCCTGCTTGACTATGCCACAAGGCACCACCCGGCAAATACCCCCCGCAAGGCGCATAGATCACCAGCGGGCATTGCCACTGACCGAAACTACGCCAGCGCAGCGTCGCCATATTGGACACCAGCTGATTCCAGCCAGGATAAATGAAATCAACGAATTGAATCTCAAAACACGGCCGCTTGCCATAAGACGCCAAGCCGACGGAGACCCCCATGATCGTGGACTCTGCCAATGGCGAGTTGACTGCACGCTCAGGGTCTTTGCTTGAAAGGCCTTTGGTCAGGTTAAACACGCCGCCTTTCGGATCGGCGATGTCTTGACCAAAGAACACCACATCTGGCAATTGATCGAGCGCCGCGTGGAAGGTGCGATTCACCGCATCGAGCATGCGGCAGGACTTCTCGAGTTTGATCTTCGCTGGCGGCGCAGGAGTCACCGCTCCGGTCAAATGCAGCCCGCACTCTTCGCCTAATGGATCTGCTTGAGTACTCGCCTGACGATAGGCAGCACGAACTTCTGCGCGTAGCTCCTCTTCCTGCGCAGTCGCCTCAGCATCGGTAAGGAGCCCATCCGCGATGAGTTGATCCTGAAATAGTTTGATCGGGTCACGCTGTTGCATGGCTTCCAGCTCATCCGCAGCACGATACATCCGCTGATCATCCGCGCTGGAATGATTCGAGAAACGCTCGACATCGCACCAAATAAACGCAGGCCCTTGCCCAGAACGTGCGTGTTCCACGGCAATGCGCCCCGCCGCTGCCACTGCTTCGACATCACTGCCATCGACTCGTATCCACTCGCTGCGATCCAATACGCCGAGTGCAATGGGGTTCGTGCGTGTGGTCGATGTACTGATCGCGATACGGTTATCTTGTACCACAAAAACCATCGGCAGCTGCCGCTCTTTCGCAAAACAGACCGCTTCATAAAAATCCCCCTGCCGCGCCGACGCCTCGCCCAGCGAGGCATACACGACATTCGGCTTGCCATCCAGCTGCATGCCCCAAGCCGCGCCACAGGCCGGCAACAAATGCACGCCCACTGGCGAAGGATGACTCCAAATATTAAGCGCGCGGTCGCTGAAATGTCCGGTCAATTGCCGACCACCGCTGGAAGAATCGCGCTTCGCATAAAACGCGAGTGCTAGATCGAAATCGCTGAGGCCACGTTGAGTGCAGAAAGCTCGATCGCGATAATATGGGAACGCGTAATCATCTGCTTCGAGATGGATTGCGATGCCCGCGAGCGCCTCATGGCCCATGCCGGAAATATGGAACCAGCCCTTGCCCTGACGTATCAAGCTTTGCTCACGCAAATCGCCCAACCGACTTCGCCACAGAACACGTAATAAGGATCGACGCATTTCGGCATCCAACTGCGTGCTCGTGTCTAATTTGGGGGGGGGCATTTCTATCAGTAGGAAGTAACGAGTTTGAATCCGAAAAAGCTTCGCATGACTTAACTAAAGAATAGGCAGATTGCTCCTGCAAGAATGAATCACAACTGATTCTAACACGAAAAAGGCCCAAATACCTAACTACAGCGTACTACGCTGCAGCATGATTGAGCAATTAAATCTCTCCGATTGAATGCACACGACTCGATCGACGAACAAGCGGCAGGACGCCGCTACGACTGCCCCAGCAGTCTCGTAGCGCGCTATTTCAAGATACGATGCAAGGCAGCACTCATATCCTTGATTCGATATGGCTTCGGCACGACGGCTTTAAATCCGGCTGCTTCGTACTCGGACATCACATTCGAGGTGGTGTAGCCACTCGATGCCACTGCGATCAGTCCAGGGTCATACTCGGATAAGATCCGACACGCTTCTTCGCCGCCCATCCCGCCAGGCACGGTTAAATCAAACACCACCGCATCAAATGGCTTACCCGCTTCTTTGGCCTTTTTATACGCTCCGATGGCTTCGTCGCCATTGGCCGTGAGCTCAACCTCATAGCCAAGTACTTGCAAAATCTCGCCTGCCACCATCATCATCGCCTCCATGTCATCCATGACCAGAATACGCCCATGCCCGGGGTAGATCGTATTATCCTCCTGCGCCGCGACTGGCGTCGACGCGGCAACTTTTGCCGTTTTCGGCAGATAGACCTTAAATGTAGAGCCCTCAGATACGACCGATTCTACCGTCATGAGGCCATGATGGCTCTTAATAATTGAATAGGACGACGCCAAGCCTAGTCCATTGCCATTCTTCTTCGTGGTAAAATACGGATCGAAGATACGCTTCAAATTATCTGGCGTGATGCCGCCCCCCTGGTCCTGCACCGCGATGCAGACGTAATCGCCCGACGCCAGCGAAGGAATTTTTCCACTGCTGACACGCTCACAAGTTAAATCTAAACGAATGATGCCCCCCTCGGGCATTGCTTGGTCAGCATTGATGATAAGGTTATTCACGACCTGACTGATCTGCCCCTTATCGGCATCAACCGACCATAAATTATCATCCTTATGCACTTCGCATTTTACATTCGAACCACGAAGAATGAATTGCGCACTATCCTCCACCAATTGATCGATGGTGGTGGCCTCCAGCAGCGGCGTGCCGCCTTTTGAAAAGCTAAGTAATTGCTGAGTCAAGGAGGTCGCCTGGAGCGCTGCCTTCTCCGCTAAAAGCAGTTTCTTCGAACTAACATCCCCCTCATCCATCCCCATGCGCACCATCGAAACATTCCCCAACACAGCAGTCAGAATATTATTCAAGTCATGCGCAATACCTCCGGCTAATAAACTAATCGAATGCAGTTTCTCTGCCTGAAAGAGCTCTTTCTCTGCGTTCTGGTGCGAGGTCACATCGCGCAGCACAAACACGTAGCCATGATGGCTCGGATCGCCCTCGAGTATACAACGCATCTCCACGGTGACCACGATTTCGGCGCCGTCGTCTCCCTCTAAAGAAATACCCAGCTCCGGCGCGATCTCTTGGGAAAGAAACACGCTGACTGGGTCTGTGATTAACTTGCCTGTCTTCGGATGTCGCAACTTCAGCACATCGCCCAAACGCTGGCTGCGCGTACTCTCCAGGCTCATGCCAATCAGCTTCACGGCTGCTTGGTTGATGCGCTCGATCTCACTATTCGGCTTCACTGCAATCACAGCGTCTGCGATCGAGTCCAAGGTCACCGCAAGGCACTCCTTCTCTTGTTGCAAATCCAACTCCGCACTACGGTGTAGGGTCACATCTCGCAAAATCACCAACAGCGCGCTGCCACTCTCCCAGACTAAATCCAGCGCGTTGAGCTCGACCACCCGTGTGCTCTCTTCAGGCCCTGGCACCTCCAGTTCGAGCCGCTTACCTCGCTCGACTTCAAACGGAAATATTTCTCCAACCAGTGACTCCGGCTCGGCCTCCAAGAGCTGAGCCGCCGCAGGATTTAAGCACTTGATCTCGTACTCCTGAGTCAAAATCAACATGGCATCCGTATTCGCATCAAATATCCGTCGCAGCAGCTCGGCATTGTGCTGAACCTCTCGAGCCTGCGATTCCAATCGCTTCAACCGATTGGCTCGTTCGATCGCAGAGCAGATCGAACGACGCAGCACCTCACCGCTCAAGTGATCCTTACACAAATAATCCTGCGCGCCCTCCTGTAGGGTCTTGAGCGACAGCTCTTCATCATCCGCGCCAGTCAGCACGATGATGACCTCATCCCGAAGAGTGCCAACCACCGCCTGTAAAGTCGCGATTCCACCACTATCTGGCAACGATAGGTCGAGAAGAATGAGATCGAACGCCTGCGCCTGCAAGGCCTGCAGCCCATCGGCCAGGCACTTTACCACGAGTATCTCAAAACTTAGATTAGACCGCCCCAAGCACTCACCGACGAGATCCGCATCCGCCAAATTATCTTCGAACAACAATATCTGAATGCACTGTTTCGGTAGCTTCGCCATAGTCATACAGTAAAAATAGTATTAAGTGCGATACGACCGGACAAATCAATCTCTTATCGAAGGCCCTTGCCGCTTAGCGGGCGCCAGATCGAAAGTGCCCGCTGGCCACACTCCAGAGGCAATCCAAATTCGCCCCCGCTGCCGGCATACTTGACAATGCACGGGGTGGTGCACCGGCAAGATATTTACTCCGCGGCTCTAAGCTGCCCGACTCCGTGGCTATGCTGGCATTTGCACGCTTTGGTGAGGCTAAAAATTTAATCGTCACACTGGCCAATCCCCGCTATATCTCGAGATCACTGCTTATGCCGTGCGCATTCTCTTATGTCCGTCCTCCCAGGTCACAGCGTCGTAAAATACTTTACTCTTCCTTTCAACGAGGTGGAGATTGAAAACTGGGCAATGGCTCAAAAAGAGGCCCTCGCCGGCCCCGTCACCTTCGGCCAACTGTTCACCACCCCGGAATGCAGCCGCCGTGCCAAAGAAATCATGGAAATCGTGCAGATCTATGCACACGTGCCGACGATCATCGGCTGCTCAGCTAGCGGCCTGATCGCGGGCAACCAAGAGATCGAAAACGAAGCGGGCTGTTGCATCGCACTCTACCACCTGCCGGGCACACAAGCGCGCGCGATTCATCTGCCACTGGACGTCTTCGAGCCAGCGGATCGAGCCGCAAAAATTCGGGCCGCGATCGGGCCACATCCTGAACACGTCAATGCGTGGACCCTATTTGCCTCCTCCGAGAGTATTGGCAACGAAGCATGGCTGCCCGATTGGGACCACGCCACCGAACATCGCACCACGATAGGTGGATTTGCTTGTGCTGCTTCGAATGCACACGAATCCGCGCTCTACCTAAACGGCGCAGTGCACACCGACGGCGCGGTTGCGCTGGGCCTAGAGGGCGCCGTGACCATCGAACCGCTGATCTCGCAAGGGTGCCGCCCCGTCGGCTCGCCGTGGACGATCACCCAAGCCGAAGACAACGTCATTCACCAGATCGGCAACCGCCCAATCCTCGAGGTGCTACGCGACACGCTCGAAGGCATGTCGCAGAAGGAACAGCAAAAAGCCCGCGGCAACATCTTTATTGGACTCGTGCTCGATGAGTACCAAGCGAGCTTCAGTGTTGGCGACTTTTTGGTGCGCAACCTTGCAGCGATTGACCCTCAGACTGGAGCGGTCGCAATCGCCACTCCACTCAGGGTCGGCCAAAACTTACAATTCCAAATCCGCGATGCTCACTCCGCATCCAGCGACTTCGAAATGCACCTCAAAGAGAAGGCTGCAGAACTCGCGGGGCGGTCGATCTACGGCAGTTGCTTGTGCGATTGCATCGGCCGAGGCACTTCTCTCTACGGTGTGCCCGACCACGACGTGGCGATCATCCACGATACTTTCTCCGAACTCCCCATCGTCGGACTGTTTTGCAACGGTGAATTCGCGACCAGCCAAAACCGCACGCTGCTCCATGGCTATGCGGCGAGCTTGGGATTGTTTGTTAAAAAATGTTAGATTCAGAAATGGACCGACCACAGTCGAATCGAGCTTGTCTCGTCAGAAAACTTTCCGACGACGGCGTTTTTGACAAAATAGACGTCCTCTAATCTAACTTGAGTATGAATTGATTTGCGTGGCGGTCGACGATCACAACGCGAACTGCCTCGACTTTGGATAAGCCTAACACCGGGTTCTGGCAAATAATGTCACCTTGTCGGTAAATTCCATTAGGATGAACCCCACCGCCGATGAAGGCGGAATTCGCCTGCTCAACATTTGCAGGATCTTCAGTGAGTTCTAATGCACCTGCATTGTCCGCAGCATCCACAGGTTCGCTGGGTGCTTCATTCTCAACCGCATCCATCACGCCATACAAGCGCATGCCGGATAGCGCGGCTGCAACACTGGCTTGATGTTCCGCCTCGCTGCGTACCGTCTCTGAGATGCTGATCTGTCCCAGTTGTAGCTCGCGCCCATCTTTCGTCATCAGTAAGTCACCCTCGCGCTTATTGATCGAGCCGAAGCGCACGAAAAAGCCTAGCTCATCTAAGCCGAGGTGTTCGGCAATATGCTCGTCTAGCGCAGCCGGGTCGATGACTACCACCACCTCTTCGGCCACTGCGACCTCGGCGCTTTGTTCCTGCAATTCGGCTCTCTCAAAGCTATAATTCGCGACAAAAGGCTCATTTTTGATCGCGCTAGACTTTCTCCAGTTGCGCGGCAACCACTGGTCGCGCACTAAGCCCTGCATCACCTGACCGCTGGGGGTTAATCCGATCGCCTCTTTTTCGATGATTACTTGAGTCGCGGCTACAGATTGGGGCTGGTTTGAGAAATCAGGCAGCAGATTGTCTAAAAAACCATAGCGGTGCGCGGCCCACAGCAAGGCGAACAGTGCGAGCGGCAAGACAAAGCGAGGATTGTTGAGATACTGGCGCATTACGGACGATTCGAGCTAAGTTCATCGGTGCCCCCAAGGTCGCGAAGGGGCAAGAATAGACTGGCTTCCAATGCGTAACCGTCATCTGCCCGAATGAGTTTAATTTGTTGATATTCTTTGAGTGGCGGCCGGCTCCATAGGTAGTTTAAGCATTGAGTCACCGAATGCAGTGGCAAAAAAGGCTCCTCATCGGTTTGTGGCGAATTAGTCGCACTGGCATTCAAATCAAGCATGATGCCCTTAATCTGTGTTTCTGCGGGATCCGACTCTGTACCCTGCTCAGTTGCGGTTTCGAGCTCGACCACCGCTGCTGTTTGCAAGGTCCAGCCATGAACTTCGAACGCTTGTGCAAAGCGGCTTTTTAATGCTTCAGCCTGCGCGTCGGCCGGCTTGAGGAACGCGTCATTAAACAGCATATAACGCCTGCGCAGGTCGGTTTGTTCGATGCCGGTTAACTCTTTTTGTAACGCCTTGAGCTCTTGTTTGAGTTCGATCTGCTGCAAGTACATCGCTTGTCGCTGCAACTCGACTGGGCGATACTGCCGCGCCACGTAAAAGAGGCCGACAAAGCCAGCCAGCAGTAGCGCAATCACTGGGTAGGATGCCAGGATATTGTAAAAGTGATATAGGCGTTTGCGCATGATCAGCTGTTGCCCCCCGGTTGCGTGGATGCTGTTACTGTGAAACTAATCGTGAATTTACGCAGGCGCCCGCGCTGATCACCGAAACGTGAACGGCTATTGGCTTGCTCAAAAACGACAGTTGGTTCGCTTAGTTGCCATCCTTGTTTACCGAGCCGCTCAAACATCACGTCGATTTCGGCTGGCAGATCGAGCTCCGCGGAGAGTGGGCGGCCGATCATTTCAAACGTGGTGACTGCCCCAGTCGTGTCGATCGAGCCACTGTACGTATCCAGCTCTACAGATTCAGGCAAGGCATTGGAAAACGCATGCAGCATCACAAACAGCGGTGCGGGCACGGGCGCATCATCATCGAGCGTTTCGCGGCCGCGACTGAACTGAATGACATTCTGATGCTGACGATTCTCGAGAATACTGCGCCGGACCTGATTAACCTCTAAGGTCTGCGCCTGAATCGTGGCATTGAGTTCGCTGAGGCCTAACTCGAGCGTCTGTTTCTTATTAATCTGCGGCATTGTTAAGTAAAAAGCCGCCAGCAGGGCAACGCAGAGCAAGGCGAAGGCGCGGTGCCGCCATTGCAGCATTCGCTGTCGGGTTCTCAGCGCACGTGGCACTAGATTCAGCGTGGTACCGCCTTTGAGCTGGCTGAGTTGCGCCACAGCGACCGCATCATCGGAGCTCTCGGTTGCATCATGCGCCTGGAACTCAGGGATCGCCCCGAATTCTTGTTCGACAAATAGCCCCAAGCGACGTGCGCTGCTGTCCATTTGCTCGGTGCCCACGTCCTGCGTCCGCAGGCGACTAAAAAACAACAGTTTCCCAACAGGATCTCGGGCGATCAAATAGCCGGCATCGCCTAAGCCACGATAGTGAATCACTCCCTGCGCGTTCGTCGCGGCGGTGGTGTCGAGGCAGGACAGTGCGTACGGCAGGCTAAATACCCCGTCAAGTAATACACCGTTGCGCAATGCCCAGCGGCCAATCGCACTAGGAATTTCATTCGGCAGACTGCTGATAAAATAGAACTGATGCGGGCTGTCGCCCTGCAGCCCCATTTCAGTGGCGACCGAAGTGCGGTCCTCCTCGCCATAGAGCTTGAGCTTGCGCTGCTCGAGGAGTTGTCGCTGCAACTTCGGTGCGATTTTCGGCACGTGCTCGAGATGGTGGTCGAGCGCTGGGATGTCGAGATACACCTGTAGGCGGCCGACCTGCAGCGTCTCTTCGGCGCTATCCAATAGCGCCAGCAGCGCCGCGACGTCCGCTACCTCGGCCTCTTGGATCAGGTGCGCGCCTGAGCGCGAAGTACGCCAAATCCGTACCGTGTGGTGGTCCCATATGAGTGTCGTGCGTGCCATGCTAATAGAAGGGCTAATAGTGCCACTGCAGCCCGTCAAAGCGCAATGTGCTGAAATTATCGGTGATGGTGAAGATGCCGACTTCTGCAAAGGTCCACGGCTCCCCAGAAGCAATTCCTGCGTCTTTAGAAAATAGCGATTTTGAATCGAAGGTCATCTGTTATCCATCTCAATCAGAGCAAGGCACATCGGATTGATCAACGCGAACGGAGCGAGATTAGTGAGGGTCAGGGTGCTGTGATCGATTGCTGGCGAGTCGAGAGCGCGCCCACTGATGGTCACAGTCGCATCCTTAGTGCATCAATTGCGACCTCGTTAGTTGTATGACGGCCTCCACATAGGGTAATTGTGCGGATGATCTAAGAAGCATCACTTGAGGTCTTCGAATAGAGCACCATACTTTAGTCTTCCGTCTGAGTCTAATACGCGGACTACGCTATCCAAAGACCCATTACTTGCTTTCACTCGATATCTAGAATATTCTTCTAGGACTTGGCACGGCCTCAGCGGTGTCTCGTGCTTGTATGATAAATTCAGCATTCTGAAGGTTGGTAAGACACTGAAACCGAGCCCCGTTCCCAGATTAGCCTAGCAGCCGCAGTGAATGCCTGAACTAAGTATCCGCTCCACTCGCTTCTGCAATCGCCCTACGATTTTCGATCACCACCGTAGACAGCCAGTCACGCAAATCAATCCGCTCAATATTCAATTCTGGCGCGCGACCAGTCCATTGTCCTTGCTGAGACCATAATTAGGCCAGTCCCCTGATGCGGGATCGCCGTCACTGCCAACCGCCCAATTATTCCAGAATGCATTGAACTGCGTGTTAGTTAATACATCTGGCTAGTGGCAGGTCTGGATTCGTGGTAGACACCAGCAGCAAGCGCAACTCCTGCGGATCTAGCGGGTCAGCTAGCCAAGTACTCCCGTCGCCAGTGATTTCAAAAAACGACTGACCGCCCCAGCTGGCCTTTGCGAAATAAAGCTTCCGCGTATTCGCTTCGACCCGGAATGGTGCCCAGCGGATAGCGCGCCTCATTGGCGCTGCCAGCCACCATGCCGGGCCGCCAGGTTCCACCAGTAATCGGCATCGTTGCCGGCGGTGCCGAGCACGCTGGCACGCATTCATATCGTAGATCGGAAATACGCTGCTCACGCAGCATCCCGCGCTTCAGCGCCGCGGCGATTTTCGGCAGTGCTGCGCGGTCGTCGACCGCGCGCTGGGTACGCGTATCATATTCGACGGCGCTCGGGCAGCCGCCGCGGCCGATAAGATCGCGATCACCGCCATCACCCCGATCATTTCGATCAGGGTGAAGCCAGCGCGGCGTAGTTAGGCCGTGTCGGCTAAGGGGTATGCATTGCGTCATAGTTTAGTAAGAGCTGGGGCTCAACATGTTGACGAGTGGCAGGAAGACAGCGGCGGCTGCACCAGCCCCGGCGAGGCAAAGACCGTACAATACGATCAGCCCCGGCTCTCCAGAATGCGCAAGAACGGTTTTAATCTGTACGCGGCACCAGATCATCGTAGTAGTCGACCACCGCCTGCTAGCGCAGTCGTCCAGCGATACCGCTGCGCTCTCCGACCCCGATCATGGTGCGCACCAGCGTTGGAAAAATCGTATCCTTGGCCATCGTGCTGGCTCATGGTTGAGCCGTTCGCGACCGCCGTCTCGATCCGCATCACGCTGCGTTCGATCACTTTATTACCGACCACTTCGCGTCCCATCGCCAGCGAATCGGTGATTACGATCCCCGCTTTTTGTGTGAGGATCAAACTGCGCAGGAAGCGCGCGACGGCGAGGGTCAGGATCACATCGCCCAGAAAGGGAAGCTTGAGTAGAAAGTGATCGCGCAGCAGCGCGGCTTGCTTAGAGACTTTAAACAAAAGCGCAGACTCGGTGGCGTTAAAAACAGCACTGCAATAATTACGCCCCAGTAGTCCACCACAAAATCACTGGCTGCGATCATCACTCGGGTAATCAACGGTAAGGGAATATCGAGTTCAAACAGCAGCGCGGTGACTGTCGGGAAAACGAATCGCAGGCAATGAAGATGAAAATAACTAGCGCCCCGAGTCACGAAAGCCGGGTACAACATCGCCTGCTTAAACGCCTTCCAGTTTTTGGTCCATCCACTCGAGGTAGTCGCGCAATTCGATGAAATTTTCATCTAACGAGCCGCTGCGCTCCGCCACCTGTACAATATTACGAATATAGCCAGGGAAGACCCGGGGGAACTGTTCGAGGCCCTGGCTCAGTGGGGTGCCCTGTTCGACCATCTCGCTCAAGCGTTGGCGTACGGTGGTCTGCGCCCCCGAGGAATCTTCGCCCTCGCGAGTGCTGAGCGCCTCGACAATCGGCACGCCCGCGCGCAACTGAATGCCGATCTGGAAAATTAAATTGGCGAGCTCGGCGGTTTTCATCTTAAGCCGCGAATGGCGCTTGGCGGCGCCGCTGTCACGCAGCTCGGAGTTGACCAACTCTAGCCCCTCTTGCGCAAGCAAGCCCGTCAGGCGCTTGACGTTTTCTGCCTCGCGGTGACCTTCCAATAAGCGACCATCGCTGGTCACCGCAGTGTAATTAAATTCAGGCATCGTCGAGAACTTCTCCGACTTCGAGTTGAACCACCCGTCCGACTTCTTCAATGCTCGTGAGTCCCGCTTGGGCTTTCATCAGTCCATCTTGGCGCATCAATGACGCCTTTTTGCTTGAGATAGCGCTTGAGTTTCGAGGTCGGTTGATGGTCGTCGATGCGCTGTTGCAAGCCCGCATCGATGCGGATGATTTCAGCTAGACTAATGCGCCCACTATAGCCTTTTTGGCCACAGGCCTGGCAGCCCACTGGCTGGTAAAGTGTTACATTGGCATCGACTGGCGCGCCGCCGAGGGCGACCCACTCCTCGGGCGTTAGAGTGTGCTCGGTTTTACAAATCGGGCAGAGGCGACGTGCGAGCCGCTGCGCACTGAGACCGAGCAGACTGCTGGAGAGCAAGTACGGGGGGATGCCGAGGTCGGTGAGGCGGGGCACGGCACTGATGGCATCATTGGTGTGCAGGGTGGAAAAGACTAGGTGTCCAGTCAGTGCGGCACGAATCATTAACTCCGCAGTGATTTGGTCGCGTGTCTCGCCCACCAAAATGACATCCGGGTCCTGGCGTAGTAAAGTGCGCAGGCCGCTGGCAAAGGACAGCCCGATTTCGTCCTTAATCTGAGTCTGGCGGATCAGCGGCAGACGGTATTCGATCGGGTCTTCGAGCGTAAAGACGCTGCGCGCCTCGGCATCGATCATCGAGAGCAGCGCATACAAACTGGTGGTTTTACCACTGCCGGTCGGGCCGGTGATCAGGAAAACGCCATGCGGTTGGTCGAGAATCTCCGAAAATTGTGCTTGTTGATCCTCTGAAAAGCCCAGTGTGGGGAGGTCCAGCTTCAGGCGTGACTGGTCCAGTAGACGCATCACGATGCTCTCGCCATTGCTCGACGGCAGGCTCGACACACGTACGTCGATCTCTTCGCTGCCGATCGCAAAGCGAATCCGCCCATCCTGCGGCAGGCGATCTTCGGCAGTGTCCATGCCGGCTAAAATTTTGAAACGGGCAGTGAGCGCACTGCGGATCGCGCTGGGCAGTAGTAAGCCTTCTTCGAGCACGCCATCCGCGCGCAGTCGTATCCGGAAGAAGCGCTCTTCGGGGTGTAAGTGCACGTCGCTGGCTTCGCGCATCGCTGCATGCATCAAAATTTGTTCCGCCAAGCGGATCATCGGCGGATCATCCTGGCTCTGCTGATCCAGTGCCTTGGCATCCATTCGGATGAAGGCGTCGACCGCCTCATACAGCTCGTCGCGCGCGGTGTAGTTGCGATTGATCGCGAGTCGAATGTCTGTCTCCGAGGCGGGTAGGGCTTCAATCGGCTGACCGGCAGCAGTTTCTAGGCGCTTCAGCGTCGGCAGGTCAAACGGATTGGCGCAGGCGATCCACAAGCACCCATCACGCTCTGCCAGCGGGATCGCAATTAATTTTTCGCACAGCTCGGCGGCTAGCTTGTCGCGTAGGTTGTCGTCGAGGCTCAGGCGGCGCAGGCTGAGTTGCTGCCCTTCCGCTTGCCCTTCCTGGATGAAATCGGTCGCAGTGCGCAGTTGGCCGCGAATCGAGCGAAATTGCGAGAGCTCTTCACTGCTGACGAGGCCGAGTCGCTGGACAATATCACTAAATTTGAGTCCGAGGCGCTCACCTTCGCGACGTGCCAATTCAGCCTGAGAGGCGGTGAGTATGCGCTCCGACAAAAGCCAGGCCTCCATGTTAATGGAGGCCTGGTCGGTTGCAGCGTCTTTTGGAGACGTGGTGTCCACAAATTAAATAGCCGATATCGCCTGCTGCGGCTTACTGGTGTGAGACGTAGAGGTAAGCGTTAAACTCACCAGTTTCGTCACCTGGGGCAAACCATGCATTAGCGCCTTCCAGGCCACCTTTTGTAGCAATACCGCTCCAGCGAGTGACGCGTCTACAAAGTCTAGATCTGAGACCGCATCACTGGTGAATGGCCCATTGACTTTAGATGCCATTGCCGCGGCTTCTTGTAAGGTTAGGTTGGGCATGAAGTAGTAAACGATTCGGGTGCCAAATCCAGCCGATTTAAAGCGCATTGAGGCGGTTGTACCATCGTAACAACACCGCCGATCAGGGTCCCACCCACTGATGCGCAGCCAATCGCGTGAGTCAGAGCGTCAGTGGTCCGACCAACCGGTGTCTTTTCCTGCTCGAGCAGTTGAGACTGACGCACTAGCACATCACCAAAATCCAGCGCACCAACCGCTGGCGCGTAAGTCATTGGGTTAGCCGGATCTGATTTGTAGTCAAGTACAGTCACGTGGCGGTCTCCGTATCAAGAGGGAAGTTATCATAGCGTTGGTAATAACCGATTGCGGCTGTTTTTGCAGCGCTGACGGACGCAACTGCCGAAGTGACTTTGGCATCGCGGATCGACTCGATTACGCGAGGCGCGACGACTGAAGCGAGAATACCGATGATCGCTAGGACGCCGATCATTTCAATGAGAGTAAAGCCTGACTTTTGCGGTGTTTTCATAGTTTTTGTAGTTTTGATGTATTGCTAACGTAACTTAAGTCAGCTACGAGTAGAGTTTTAAGAATAATATACTCACTGAGTCATATACCTTATATTATAAATTACTATCAAAATTTATGTAAAGATAGCGTAAAAGAGCACACTCGGTCCGCAAGCCTTGCATCGATGAACTGGCGCCACTGCGCATAAACAATGCGCATCCGATGGAGCTGCGTTTTGACCCAATCGACTACGGACGAGGCTGAGCTCGTGCCTCCCAGAACCGTGATTGTTCCTTCGGCAGGGACCCTCGATGTGGTCCGCATTTGATGCATTTACGTTCTAATCATATGAATGCGCAAAATATTTCAAAATGGGATTAGACGGCCACTTTCGACCCATCAGCCTGACCGCCCTAGCGCAAAGAACCAGCCATCGCTCGAGCACACTCAGGTCGTCAGATAAAACAACCAGGGCAACAGTGCAGTTCGGCTTGCCACGCAACAAAACAGTTAAGCGACTTCAATTTATGGGTGATTGCGTAGACTCGAAATCACAATATACAGCCCGAGCAAGCCTGAGACCAGGAAGCCGACGATGCCGATCGCGGGGAAGCCCCACAGCAGTGGTCCAATGCCCGTGGTGATGATCAGCGACGAGCCGATCAACAAAGAGCCGATAATGATGCCGACCGTCAGGCGGTTCATTGAGGCATTGAAGGTCGCTTCAAGATTCTCTGTGCCGGTATGATGAAAATTGATTTGTAGATCTTCCTCTTCGATACGCTGCAAAATACGCTGCATATTTTCAGGAATCTGCTGCATGCGGCGAAACATCGCCAACATCGGATAAAGCGTCTGCCGCGTGACACTTTCGACGCTCCAACGTTCTTTATTCAGTTTCACTAAGAACGGCTTGGCCACACTGAGAATATCGAAATTGGGGTCCAACGAACGGGCCGCCTCTTCGACACTCAGAATCGCCTTCGAAAGCAGGGCATAATCCGCCGAAACTTCGATCCCGTTACTGCCGAAAATGTAGAGCATCTCCAGCCCAACCGTGCCGATCTTGGTGCCAGACGGGCCAAAGTCGCGATGCTTGTTTAACAAAAACGTCACCTCTTTCTCCACTCGGCGGCGGTCAATCCGGCGATTATTCACCGCCATCCTTTCTGCCACACGAATCACTTTCGCCGCGTTGCGATCGGTGATTGCCGCAAACAGATCGACCAGTAAATAGCGCATTTCTAGGGTGATCTGTCCCGCCTGGCCCCAATCCAACCAACAAATGCGCTGATCTGGCGTGATCAGCATATTACCAGAATGTGGGTCCGAATGGAAAAAGCCGGTACCAACAATTTGGTGAAACACCGATTCGCCACCTTGCTTTGCCAATTCACAGGCATCGGCCTCCGGCAGTACCGCCTGATCGGGCGCGACCCCGTCCACCCATTCCGTCACCAGTAATCGGCGCGTGGTGAAGGTGGTATAGACCTTCGGCGCAAACACGCGCTCATTATCCGTATTCAGCGCGCTAAAAATCTCCGCATTGTCCGCTTCGTTGTTATAATTCAGCTCCTCTTGTAAACGCTTCTCCGCCTCCTGCACCAACAGTGGCAGATTATAGGGACGCAGTTCTGCTACCCGTGCATGCAGTTGCTTGGCAAACCAACCAATGATCTCCAAATCCGCCGAAATTGTCTTGTGGATATCCGCGCGCTGCACCTTGACGCTGACCCACTCGCCGGTGGAAATGAGCTTAGCCTTATATACTTGGCCCAGCGAGCCGGCCGCCACCGGAGTCGGCTCAAAATGCGCAAACACCTCAGCGATTGGGCAACCCAGGTCCTTCAGCAGCACCGGCTCGATCTTTTCAAATGCCTGCGGCTCCACCTGGCTGCGCAGCTTCTTGAGCTCCATCACCAGTGGCTCCGGCAAGCGATCCGGACGGGTGCTCAAGATCTGGCCAAACTTGACAAAAATCGGCCCCAATTCCTCGCAGGCATTGCGCACCCGCTCGTAAGGCGTCAGATGCGTGACCTTCTTACGCACCAAATTGCGCAGCAAAAATTGCGGCGTATCCAGTTGCAGCAACAAATCCTCAAATCCCCAACGCACCAAGATCGCCACGATCTCCGGTGCCCGGACGGCGTTGGATAAATAATTAAAGGGTTTCATTTCTGGGTGCAGCGAAGCTGCAGTAAGAAGGTATTAAAGTAGGAAGGTGTAAAAGTGGGAAGGTCGGAAGGTGGGAAGGTGGGAAATACAGCAAAGCTGTAGTATGAAGGTAAGAAAGTTGAAAGGTATTAAGGTAAAAATCGAAGATGGAATGGACTCACGACAACGTTCGTCTAAAAGCGGCAATTCCAGCCGAGAGCCGGAAGCTCTTATCTCGCATGCCACCGGCAACTTCAGCACTCAAATACTTCTGGTCCTCCGCGAGGTAAAGCATGCTTCTGACTTCGCCCGAAGAGGCTTTCGCTATGTCTAGAAAATGCCCGAAATCTTTCGACGTACGGCGCTCAAAACCTTCTGCAATGTTATTCATCGACGAAACAGCAGCACGCTGAATTTGATCACGAAATCCATAATCTCGGCAATCCCCCAGTGCATCATAGACCTCATTCGCAACAACCCGAGCCTGCTGCCAGATACGCAGATCCTCAAAACGCTCAGCAAAATCAGACATAGAATAACACTCTCACATTCATACTTTAGACATTCAAACCTTCCCACCTTCATACTTTCCCACTTTCCCACTTTCCCACTTTCCCACTTTCCCACCTTCCGACTTTCCCACTTTCCCACCTTCCGACCTTCCCACTTTTCCCACCTTCATACTACAGCGAAGCTGTAATTCCCACCTTCATACTACAGCTCCGCTGTATTTCCCACCTCCAAATTCAGAGTAGCTCCGCTACTCTGAATTTGGAAACTCCTTATGCAGCTTGCCTTCGAGTTCGGTCACACGTGCGGCGAGCGCATCGTACTGATCCTTGGTCACGACATTGGCGCGGTTAAGCATATCGATAAAGAGCTTACTGGCTTCGACCTTGGCCTTCTCGGTCTCCGTCTTGCCCTCCTCCACAATTTTATCGGACATCGCAGCAGCTTCCTCTTTGGTCAGCTTGCCCTTTTGCACTAATTCATCGAGCGACTCCAGAACCTTGTCCTTCGTCACGACGGCTAGGCCTATGCCAGCCAACATTGTTTTTTTAACGAGATCGATCATAACAGTGACAAGATATGCTCGTTCGTCGGTCGAATACAAGGGCACAAACACAAGATGCACTGACTGTTCAGGGCGAAGCACCAGCCGCCAAAATCTGACGAGCGATTAGAACCTTCTTGATCGACGTGGCATCGTCTATTTTGCGTCTTATTGCAGCTATCTCATTTGCCGAATTTAGGATCAGCAAACATGCCAAGAGATGAGGGGGGGAGATTGCTGTTTAACCCGGTTCGACGGTCCTCACCAGTAACGCTCTGGCCAACGAAAAAGCCCCGCTCGCGAGATGCGCAGCGGGGCTTTGGAATTATAAGTGTCCTCTACAGCTGCGCGCCATTACTCGACTTGAACGGCTACCCGCACAAACATACAAGCTGAATCCGAGCTAGTTCGGTACTCTACCCGCTCATAGCCGACTGGAACTCCAGATTGATCTGCTGCTGGCACAGGACTAAACGGATCGGCTGCTTGCCATTGAATTAAGTCCGTTGAGCACTCTACAATTATCGACATTCCTGCAGGGCGCTCCTCAAGCTGAAGGTAGGTTAATACAAATGTCTGCGGCCCTGCAGCAAGCGCTGGGGCCTCGATGCTCTGCTGAACGATCGCGCCATTTGACGCATCCACTGGATCTCCGCCGAGGGCATATTCTATCAGATTAATGTCACCATCGCCGTCAGCATCATCAGTTAGACCGGTCAATTGCTGCTCACCGGCGACACGCAACGCACTAGCGACGGCGGCCTCCACGGGGCTAACTGGCGGTGTGGCAACGCATGAGCCAGGGAACTGTGTGATAAAATCCGGATCGATAAAGATCGTCGCTAAGGCGACTTCCAGCGTCATCCCAGCATACTCAGTAAGATCCGGATTTTCGAGATTTGGTAAGAGATCAGATACCGCTTTAGCAATATTAAATTCGTCCTGCAAATCAGTTGCTACAGCATTCCAGCCTGACAGAGGATTGTTCGGCCTGCCATAGAATAACTCACTGGTATAAGGGTATCCGTCAGGGGTTGAAATACTCGCAATCGACCCCACCGCTAGGTCAGTGTCCAGTGCAAACGCGGCCACGAAGGTGAGGACATCGCCAGAGTAACCCGGGAGAATGTTGCCGTTGCCCATATCTTCGTCTGTTCCGGTCAATCGAGCACCCAGAGTGTTCGAATTGAAATTGGTAATCCCGACACCGTGCTTATTACGATAAATTTGCGCCACAAATTGTGGTGCCAGAGCAGGATTAACTACATCAGTATCTGCTAAGAAACCATTCGCGCCATTGTAACTATCTTGCAGCGATTCAACTAGCACTCTGGCAAGCAGCAGATCATTGTTAGATTCCGTCGAAACCGAGGTGGATACGATCGCAAAATCTCCAGATTGGAAGGAGGAGAAGCCTCTGACCGTTGCGGTGTAGTCGCCGGACTGCGTTGCAGTAAAAGTAAGCACTGCGTCCAAACCAAAGATACTATCATCCGAAAACCCAACAAAAGTGCCATTGGGGTCATTCACCGTCAGCGTAGGATCGGATCGCGGGTTTCCATTGCTGCCATCGGGACTCACACGGATCGACACTTCGCTGCCTGCAGTGTAGTTAAAAGTAAACGTTTCCGAGCCTCCACTATTGATATTTCCGCTCTGCGCCTCGACTGTTTGGGATACTAATGCCTCTGGATCCGTTTCGAGTAGCAGTAGCGCGCTTTCCATCTCTGCCGCAGTCGGCCATTGCCCAGTCACCGTCTTGTAGACTAATGCGACTAGTGTCTGGCGGCTGCCAAGCAGCTGACTATCCGGGTAGAGTCCCGCGGTGAGCTCCGCACGCGTCGCCGCATTGTCGCCGTTATTCACTAGATAGGTCACCGCAGTATCTTTTTCAGCCTGGCTAGGCGCAGTGCCACGAATCTGATAGTAAATGTAGTCAACAAAATCACTCGAATCGCTGACTGGGTCAGGGAAGCTCGTTCCAATGGCCACACTCGTGGTGACCGCAACACCATTAGTGTTGGTGGCAGTGACGAAAAGAGTCGCGCAAGTATCAACCGTGAATGACTCGCTAAAACTCAACTCTGTTCCCAGATCGGTCTGTACGACTGGATCCTGGCTATCGAGTTGCCAGACGAGCGATTGTAAGGCCCCGGCAGCGATGCCGCCGACCTCGACAGTAAAAGTGTAGGACGTGTCGAAGAATTCACCCGCTGCTGCAATCAATTCCAGCGGGTTCTCAGTCGGGTCAGTGAAGCTCACCGAAAAGACGACCGGCAAGATATCCACAGTCAACAGTGCATCTTCGTTATTGCCAATATTGTTAGTCGCTCGGGCGCTCAGATTAAGCGTCCCCGGGGCAATCCCTGCAGTCGCGGTATCGATCGTGTAGCGATATTGATCGCCGCCCACCCCAATCGCGATACCCAGCGATGTCTCACCATTAAAGATTTCCACTTGAGTGACAAAGGCATCGACGTCGTTCGCAGTGATTTCCAAGTCGATCGAGTCTCCCAGCGTGTAGCTGAGGTCGCCCCCAGGATTGGTAGGACTATCAATTTCCACCGTAAGATTAGATGGAATCACGGTCACGTTCACCTCTTCAGTTGCTCCAGCAACATTTCCATAATTATCAAGTGCAGTCACTCGAACATTATAGGGACCACCAGCCGTATCGAAGAGATAATTAAACCGGTAAGGTATCGAGGGCGCTGTCTCCACCACCACATTGTCCACAAGCAACGACACTGACGTAACTCCTGCACTGGATGACGCTTCAGCTACAAAATCCAACTTCCTCCGATATATACCGTCTGATTGCTTGTTGGCTGGATTAAATTAACCGCTAGGTCATCTAACGGATTTACGGTGAGGCGAAAAGGATTAGAATCCACTGTTTGACCATTGAAAGCCCGCGCACGTACAAATACCCCATAATTTCCTATTTGATTAAAACTCTGAATGAACCGATACAGCTCTTTTCCCTCAATTTCAACCCCGCTCGCGAAGCCCAATGACACTCCTGAGTCGGAATCAAAGAACTCGACACTCTCAACGGACACATTCGGCGTTACCTCTACGAGGAATTCAACTGCGGTGCCTTGCTCAACCTCATCGGATGCTGGTCCCGTGAGGGTGATCTCCAAGGGCTCATAAGGAACAATAGTGAAGGCCAATGGCGCGGAGGTGCCGACTTCTCCTTGCCGATCAGTGACCTGAGCATACGCAATATAGTCACCCGGCGCCGGGCTACCACGCTTTGCCCCAGGATACAAAGTGACCGGAACGTCAGTTATTCCGTTGTTTGGGTCGAGATTTCCGATCTGCAAAACAGTGCCAGTAGTATTATCTTGAGTAATGTCGCCATTGTAAAAAAATGTCGTTCCTACGTTATTGTCAGCCGCACTGTATTTTGTAAAATCAGTGTCTTCTGCTTTAAGAATTTCGTATTCCACACCAGTTTTTAAAATTAAACTTCCGACATTAAGCACGTGACTTGGAGTCACGTCTTCACCGTTCACGTATAGCTTGTAAGACGATAATTCCGCATTGGCTTTGAAAAACTGGCCTGCAATCGTAATCCAACCGTTGCGCCCCGTCTCATTCAGGTCGTCCAAGACTGCGGCCCCGCTGGGACTTGACCATTCGTCGCTCTCACCAGAAGGGGTGGTATCGTCAAGAGGGTAAAAATGGGTAAAGTCATCAGGTAGCGTCACGCGACCATTGGCCACAGTCACCTTCGGCACACCGATAGTTACAGATCCCTCGGCATCACCAGGCCTAGATGGAGCCGTAGCTAGAAGTGTTATATCACTGGCATTGCGCGGATAGTAACCCTGACCACCGCTGACCAGAGTCAGGCTGTAGGTTACATTGTAACCGACCAAACCAGCGCCCGTCACGACGACTTCCTCGCTTGCTGTCACGGAGTAGCTAAAGATCGCTGCTGAAAACACCTCGTTGGTAAAGCCGGGAGCGGGAGCCGTGAGGACGGCAACTGGTTGCGCAAGAGAATCCGAGATCAAAATGCGTCGCTCAAGAATCGTAGTATTACCGAACACATCCAAAGCGGTGATACGGATATCATAGAATCCAGGAAAGTCGATCCTTTGCGTCGCTAAGAAATTAAAGACGCCGTTTGGGTTATCTGTCGCATCAGAGTCGTCTACCGTGTCGATAATACTCGTACCGGCGATCCGTGCGGTGATACTGGCGAACTGGTTTGTGCTTAAACGAACACTCGCAAAGACATCGCCAATTGCGATGACATCCATGGCAAACGCCTCGTCCGGAAACAAGAATTCCACGATCGGTTTGATCCTAAATACAACATTGTCCTCGCCAATGTCCGTAGCAGATACCGCATTGGTCTGAAAAGCTACCACATCGATGCCTATCTCACCGCCGCCAATCTGCCGGTCGTTCGGATTAAATCCGACCTCCAACGTTCCGGTATATGTCACCACTCCGGCCGCGTCCGTCGACACCGCTGTCATATCAGTCAAAACGATGCCCGGTACAGAAGGATTGTTGTTCCAACGAACATAGACCGAGTCGATCGTTTCATTAGGCGCTGGGGTCACCTCTGCGCTTACAGATATTTGCGTGACCGAGCCATCAAATGTTTGAGCCGCCACGGGTGATATAATTGTAACCGTGGGCTTCGAGGGGGTAGTTACAGCTGCGAAAATCTTTATATTCACTAACTGAGACGCAGTTCCACTATCATTAGTAGCAGAAACTTCGATATCTGTATCGACAGTGCCTGTAGGATTATCGGTAGTTGCTGTAGGAGTGCCTGTAATTATCCCAGTAGTAATGTCCAAATTCAAACCAGGAAACGCAGTCAAACCAAGCACGCTGAAACTACCTGGCGAATTCGTAGCCTCAATCGTGTACGAGAAGGGCTCATCGACCCGACCTGTAACCGTAGTGGCCGAAATAATCACTGGCAACGAATCGAGTACAGTTAAAGTAAGCGTTGCCGTGCCTGTGCCTTCTCCATTAGTAGCAAACAGTACAATTGTGGTAACACCAGCCACCTCCGGCTCTCCCGAAAGCGTCGCTCCGCTTCTGACAACTCCATCCGGCAGGTTGTTACTCGTGCCGTATAGAACGGCATCATTATCTACTGTCGTGATTACATATGTAAAAGCTTCGCCGACTGTGACTTCGAGTGTATCCACACTATTGATTACCGGAGCAGCCGCGTTGGCAAAGGTCGCGCACAGTAGAAATGACAGGAAGCTGAATCCAAAGCGTGAGAGTATAGAGTTATAAATTTTCATAAGGATAATAGTATTACAGTTACGTTTAAAAAAACGTAAGCCTTAGCGCCCTGCGGCAGGAATTGGGGAAGCTAATTTCGAGGTTTTTTCAATCACTTGAGCTGATCCAACAATACGAAATATTACACGTTTAGGATCACTCGGTCCATCCTGATTGAGAGCATGAAGAGTTACCGCGGCCTCCGCCTTAACGACCGGAGTGCCGCGCAGAAACGCGCCCTCCCGTTTCATCCAAAATGGCAAT
>CAJJBN010000024.1 GCA_905182435.1 Opitutaceae bacterium BACL24 MAG-120322-bin51
AGATTTGTTTTTTCGGCCGGGTCTTTTTCTCAGATCGTATAATTCATATTGAATGCCCGGAACCTTCGAGGTATATCGGATACCAACCGGGTTCGATCAGCAGTTTCCAGCGTCCTTTGAAGATCACGCCCTGCTGCCCCTTGTCGTTGGAGAAGAGGAATTCGGGGGGAGCGATCTCTTGGCCTTTCAACACCGGAACAATGCTTCGGCCTTCCGGAGGGGAGGTTTTTACGCCGCGAAAAGTTTCCGGGTACGTGGTTCCAGCCAACTCCAGGCAGGTGGGCAAAATATCACCGACCCAGCCGATGCTGTCGGTGATCGTGTCGGGTTGAATCACCTTCGGCCAAGAGGCGATACAGTGCGTTTTAGTGCTGCCCTCCCACACCCGCGACTTGAAGCCGAAATACGGAGAGTTCATCATGTCGCCGACATGCGACGCGGCACCGTTATCCGAGAAATAAAAGATCAGCGTGTTTTCAAACTCGCCCGTCTCTTTGAGGGCGGCGACGAGCTTGCCGACATTTTCGTCGATCTTCTCCATCATCGCCGCATGCAGTGCGATATTTAAGCTGAAGCTCCTTTTTTCTTTTCAGCAGGAATTTTCTGGTTCGGTCCAAATTCGGATCGAAAGGCGGCATCTTTGGGGAACATCTTTTCGCGGACGACTCCCGCCGCCCGGTCGGCTTCGACTTTACTAAAGTTTTCGTAGCGGCTCATATATTTATCGACCAAGTCCTGAGGCGCCTGCAATGGCAGATGCGGCGCACGATGCGCCATATAAAGGAAGTAAGGTTGATCGCCCGCGTCATTGGTCTCTTCGATCATGCGAATGGCGCGGTCGGTGATGCCATCGGTTGAATAATAAGCCGGAGCCGTTTTGCCGTGATTGAGCGTATACGGGTATGCTTTGCTCTGTTCTTTGCCTTTTTCCCAGAGGCAATTCATGGTGTAGGTGCCCGTCATGGGAAGCTTTCCTGCGGGTTTGTTCCCTTCCTGGATACGGTGCTTCCAGACATCATTCTCAGTATAGAAGAGATGCGACTCGCCACCAACCAGGCCGAAATACTGATTAAACCCGCGCTCGGACGGCATAGCATTATATTCGTCCTCCATCGCCTCTTCGGTCAGCTCGCAATCCGGATGCCGATGATTTTCCCAGGACCGTTGCGCCCCCTTGTTGGTTTTGATGTCGTGGGTGCCACCGAGGTGCCACTTGCCGACCATCAAGGTTTCATATCCGGCATCGCGCATCAGCTCCGCGACGGTGGGAACGGTATAGGGCAAAATCCCGAAATAACCCGGATTATTAATCGTTGGGTGTCCGCCGAGCGTTCCGGCACCAAAGCCGACATCGGCGGCATCGTGCCCCGTCATCAACGACGCACGCGTCGGGCTGCAACGCCCGTTATTATAGAAGTTTTTGAAACGCACTCCCTGTTGGGCGAGCGAATCGAGGTTGGGGGTATCAATTTCCCCGCCATAACAACCCAGATCCGTGTAACCCGAATCATCGGTCATGATAACAATGATGTTGGGGCGTGGCGCCGCAAAAAGATTGAAACTACCAAGACACGCGAACAAAGCCGCGATTTTATATCTGTTTAAACTAATTCTTTTCATCGTTCTCTTCCTGCTGTTAATCCTTTTTTAAATATTCGTTATAGGCGGGCTGCCCAAACACATCGCTGTAATGCGAATGCGCCGCGTCCCGCTGCCAGGGCCACTGCATCAGGTATTCAAAGGTTAATCCAAACTGATCGGCCACCTGCTGAAACTCCTGCAAGCTCAGGGCACTGTTCCAAAAGGTTTCGAGAATGATGATTCTGGGTTCTTCGATGCCTGCGGCATGGAATTCCGAAACCATCCCAGGCATCCATTTCGGCACATTCTTATACAGATCGAGCGCATGCCGGGAGGGGCGGATACCGACCTCGTCATAGACCTCGATCAGGTTGCTGATCCGTCCAGGATGCGCCGCAATGGAAAAACCTAAGGTGTCGTTCGCGCCAAACCGCTTCGTGTAGTCCGCCCACAACCGACGGGTATATTCCGGCACGCTCCCTTTTGAGATGCCGCCCAGCTCCGCGCCCAAATCAAAAACCAATTTGATATCTGAACCTTCCAGCACATCACAAATCTGCTGTCGCACGGAGAGGATGAATTGAAGGTTCTCCTGATAGGCTTCCTCGTTCCAGACCTTCCATTGCTGCGACCACACCGAACCCTGCTGCGCAAACCGGAAAACCAGTTCGTTGAACAAACCGTCTTCCCTAATCAGCGCAAGCAACCCCTTCAGGTTTTCGGCATGCTGCGGAGTGAGTGCCCCCCCGTTCGATGCCAGCACGTGGCCATAGATGCCGCCGTCGGCCATCCGCTTCCGCGGCAGGTGACTGTGCCACATCATGATCGCGATCTTCCGCTGCCCGGAGCCATGCATCGCTTTCAGCTGTTGGCGCACATCTTCCTTCTTCTGCAGATGGAAGGTCGCCACCACCGGCTGCAGGACACCGGGCTTGAACCAGCCCGTGCCGGAATCGAGATATTCCCGACCGACCTCATACATGACATAGTTCGAGCCGCCGACCTCGTTAAACCCACGAGGCGGTTCCGCTCCAAAACTCATGGTTGCCACCATTAAAAAAATGATAAGTATTCTCCGCATACCGTTTCCTTACCGTTTTTTAACTTCGATAAAACGCTTCGCGAGCTTCGCGGCCACTTCCGGATGTTCCCGGATGACATTGGTTGATTGCCGCGGATCGGTGCGTAGATTGTAGAGCTGTGCCTTAGGGGCATCTGCCTTGAGCTTGCCCTCCGCATCAAAATCCGAATTCGACAAGCCCAGCTCTGCCAGCTGCATCGCCCAACTCATGCGCGGGTCAGTGGTGACCCCCTGCGAACCAGACTTAGGAATATACACCCAATCCCCCGAGCGTAGCGCCTGACCGGTAATGCCAATCATCAGCAACTCCTTGCGCTCCGAGTGATCTGTTTTTCCAGTCAATAAAGCGAGCTGGTTCAAGCTGTCCGGCCCCGCTCCTTCAGGAACGGCAACTCCAGCGGCAGACCAAACTGTCTGTGGGATATCCATCAATGAGATCAGCTGGTCATTGGTTTGCCCGGCATCGATTTCTCCAGGCCAACGCATGATAAACGGCACACGCAATCCGCCTTCCCATGCATCCGTCTTCTGCCCAAGCCAATCGAGATTCGAACGATGGCCGGACTGGTGCTCTTTAGAATGATAGATCGCGCCATTATCGCTGGTGAAGATCACGATGGTATTGTCGCTCAGACCTTGTGCCTCTAAAGCATCCAGCACCTGCCCGACACACCAGTCCATTTGCTCGACGAAATCACCATACCGACCGAGTTTGGTGCGCCCTTTGAATGCCTTCGAAGGTGCGACCGGGACGTGTGGGGCAACGAGTGCTAAGTTCATAAAGAACGGTTTGTTACCGCCATTCTCGTTAATGTAATTCACCGCACGTTCGGTAACCAGTATATCGATCTGGTCGACTGGACGCGCTGCGTGCGCGGCCTTCCCGCCAATGCTCACGCCCCAGTTGTAAGGAGTGACTCCGCTTTCCTTCGCTGCCTCGCCCATCAAAATACTAATCGGGTCCTCTGGATCTACGCCGACAACATGTCGATCTTCGACAAAAACAAAAGGTGGTTCGTTGTGCGTAAACGGTGTGCCGAAGTAAGTATCGAAACCCATTTCCAAAACACCGCGTGGCAGCTCAGAATTCCAGTCGATATCCTGACGGTGCTTACGCTCTTTTGAGCGCTCCCCCCAGCCAGTGTGCACCTTACCAAAATACGCCGTCGCATAGCCGTTATCGCGAAACACCGATGCGATTGTCGGGCGGTCCGCCTCGATGAGGGACTCGCCGTTCCAACTGTACGGATAGCGATGATAATACCGTCCGGTTAACATACCATAGCGCGACGGTGTGCAAACTGAACCGATCGAATGCGCGTCCGTGGCCCGCAGCCCCTCTGCTGCCAATCGATCGACATTAGGCGTGCGAATCATCTTCGAGCCGTAGCAGCCGACATCGCCGACGCCGAGGTCATCCGCAATGATCAACACTACATTCGGCTGTGTCGGTTGTTGCGCATGGCTGGCTGTGACGGCAAGTCCCGCCATTAAAAAGGTGATCCATGTAGTTTTCATCATTAATATTCTATTCGGCCAATTCGGCCTGAAGTTCAATTACCCGTTGCCTTACCGTTTTCTTATTTCGGTAAAACGCTTCGCGAGCTCCTCAGCCACTTCCGGATGTTCCCGGATGACATTGGTTGATTGCCGCGGGTCGGTGCGTAGGTTGTAGAGCTGCTTTTTCGGGGCATCGGCTTTAAGGGTTCCGTCTGCATTATAGTCGGAGTTGGTCTGCCCGAGTGCTGCATACCGGACGGCCCAGGTTGCGGACTCCAGCGTTGTGATGCCGCAGGATCCCTGGTGCGGAATATAGACCCAATCGCCAGAACGCAGCGCCTGCCCGGTGATGCCGGTCATGTAGAGTTCGGTACGGACCGCGTCAGTGGATTTGCCAGTGATCAGGTCGAGCTGATTCAACGCATCGGGCGAGGCCCCTTCCGGCGCTGTGATGCCGGCGGCAGCCCAAGCCGTTTTTGAAATATCCATCAGAGCAATGAGCGGCTCAACCGTGGAGCCCGCCGGAATATGTCCGGGCCAGCGGACGATGAACGGAACCTGCATCCCACCTTCCCATACATCGGTTTTCTGCCCCAGCAGACCCAGGTTGGAATCCTGCCCTTGCTCCAGATATTCCTTATGAAAAATCGCACCGTTGTCGCTGGTGAAGATGATCAATGTGTTATCCATCACCCCATGCTTTTCCAAAGTTTGGATAAGCCGCCCGATATACCAGTCCATCTGCTCAACACAATCGCCGTACCAACCGACTTTGGAGGTACCCCGAAACTGCTCCGAGGGATAGGTCGGCACGTGTGGCGCCACATAGGCCAGATTAATGAAGAAGGGTTGCTTACCGGCAACCTGATCAATAAACTCAATCGCCTTATCGGTTACGATCCGATCAATCTCCTTGACCGGGCGCGCCTCATGCGCTTTTTTCGCGCCAATACTCGCTCCCCATCCCCAGTTCATCAGGCCCATGGCCTTGACGTCCTTTTGGAGAACGATCTTCAACGGATCGGCAGGATCGAGCCCGACCACATGGCGATCTTCCGCAAAAACATACGGCGGTTCATTGTGGGAGAAGGGGGTACCGAAATATTTATCGAAGCCCATCTCCAGCACACCGCGCGGCAGCTCGCTGTTCCAATCAATATCCTGACGGTGCTTGCGATCTTCCGACGGTTCGCCCCAGCCAGTGTGCACCTTGCCGAAATAACCGGTGGCATAGCCGTTGTCGCGAAACACGGACGCAATCGTCGGGCGGTCGGCCTTCGATAAGTGCCTCACCGTTCCAGCTGCGCGGATAGCGGTGGTAGTAGCGACCGGAAAGGATGGAGAAGCGTGATGGCGTGCAAACCGCGGCGGTTGAATGCGCATCCGTTGCGCGCACCCCTTCCGCTGCCAGCCGGTCAATGTTTGGCGTTTTAAGCCATTTTGAGCCATAGCAGCCGACATCGCCAATGCCCATATCGTCGGCAATAATCAACAGCACATTCAGCGGAGCTGGTTGTTGTGCATGGCTGGCGGTGGCTGTGGCGGCAAGCCCAGCCATTAACAGTGTAATAAATTTAAGCTTCATTTGGTGTGGTGTCATCAGGTGTTTCCTCGGGGTGTAATTGTTTCTGGATCTCAAGGACCCGTTCTTCAGTCAGTGGGTAAAAAGCGACCAGCAGCGCGGCCAGGCCGACGAAGCCCATCGGCACGAACATATACAGCAGGCGCATATTGGTGATCACGGCTTCAGGCTGCACCTCGACCGCGGCATCGAAGCCCGACCAAGAAAGCATGTAGCCGCTGAGAATCATAGTCAGCGAGATACCGGTCTGAGTGGCCCAGCTGTAGGAGCCACCAAACATACCTTCGCGCCTGCGGCCGGTTTTGAGCTCATCCATATCACAAATATCGGCAACCATCGACGAGGCGATGATCGGCATGCAAGACATACCCGGTGCCGCGAGCGCCATTGTAATCAGCTGTAACCACGGATGGTCCGGGGTGTAGAGCCACCAACTGGTGCCAGAGGCGACCACCATCATCAGCAAGCAACCGATCAATGTCGCCTTCTTTCCCACACGGGTGGCCACATATGAGATCACCGGAACCGAGCCAAGACCTACGGCCCCGAAGGCAAATTTGCCATACATATTGAGACTCGCCGCGCCTTCCTTATCGCCTCCGAAGACATAGCACGTGTTGATGTAGAGCGGGAAACTGTTGACCATGAAGATGCCGAGCATCAGGCAGACCGTGACCGCGATCAGCAGTAAGAAGACCTTGTTGGAAAACGTGGCTTTAATCGCCGGCCAAAATTTAATTTTATCCTGGTCATGTGCCAGATTCTCACGGCAAAAGATCGCGGGCAATACACCGAACACTAAGATGAGCGCGCCAAAGGCCAGCCCGACGTAACGCACGCCGACCACATCGTCGCCACCGCCCCACTTCAGAGCGAGCACCCACATGGTGCCCAATCCGAGCCCGCCGATCGCATGAAAATAGACGCGATAGACCTGCACCCGCGTTCGCTCATTGTAGTCGGTGGTGAGCTCCAGCCCCATCGCCCCCCACGGGACAATGAAGATGGTGTAGGCGGTATAGTAAAGAAACACCATCACCAAGAAATACCAGCCGATGGCGGTCGGGGACCAGCCGGTCGGCGGAGACCAGATCAGCGCAAACATGACCGCACAAAGAACGGCTCCAATCAGAATGAATGGACGACGGCGGCCAAAACGCGTACGGGTGTTGTCGGAAATGTTACCCATCAACGGGTCCGAAATCGCATCCCAAACACGCGGCAGACCAAGCGCCCAACCGAGCATGCGCGGATCGACGCCGAGCCCCATGTTGTAGATTGGAAACGCCAGGTAGCTAAACGCGTTGGTCATATAGACATCGGCGATCGAGCCGATGGCCCAGGCGGATTTCTTACTGCGTGGTAATTTTTTAGAATCACTCATTTGTTCAATTCACGCTTAGCTTCCTGCAGGGCATCGAGCATATAGGCGCCGCAGCGAAACTGCACAAAGCGAACTCGGCCATTAGTAAAATCATCCATTAGTTGTCATCAGGTGTTTCCTCGGGGTGTAATTGTTTTTGAATCTCAAGGACTCGTTCTTCAGATAGCGGGTAAAAAATGAGCAGTCCCGCGGCCAGAGCGAGGAAGCCCATCGGCACGAACATATACAGCAGGCGCATATTGGTGATCACGGCTTCAGGTTGCACCTCGACCGCGGCATCGAAGCCCGACCAAGAAAGCATGTAGCCGCCGAGAACCATAGTCAGCGAGATGCCGGCCTTGCAGGCCCAGCTGTAGGAGGCGCCATACATGCCTTCGCGACGGCGACCCGTTTTGAGCTCATCCATATCGCAGATGTCGGCCACCATCGACGAAGCAATCATCCACATGCAGGCCAAACCCGGCGCCGCAAGGGCCAGCGTAATCAGCTGCAACCACGGATTGTCCGGGGTGTAGCACCACCAACTCGTACCATAGGCGACTACCACCATCAGCAAGCCACCGATCAAGGTCGCCTTCTTACCCACACGGGTGGCGATATAGGAGATCACCGGAATCAAGCCGACCCCTGCGCCCTGGAAGGCAAAGCCGGCAATCATTTGGAGAAACGCCACCCCCTCCTTATCCCCATCAAATACGTAATAGGTATTGATGTAGAGCGCGAAGCTGTTGACCATGAAGATGCCGAGGAACACGCAGACCGTGACCGCGATCAGCAGTAAGAAGACGGTGTTGGAAAACGTGGCTTTAATCGCCGGCCAAAATTTAATTTTGTCCTGATCATGGGCCAGATTCTCACGGCAAAAGATCGCGGGCAATACTCCGCAGACTAAGATAAGAGCGGCAAAGGCCAGCCCGACGTAGCGCACACCGACCACGTCGTTGCCACCACCCCACTTCAGAGCCAACCACCACATAGCGCTCAACCCGAACGCGCCGACCCCCTGAAAAAAGGTGCGATAGGCCTGCACCCGCGTTCGCTCATTATAGTCGGTGGTGAGCTCCAGCCCCATCGCCCCCCACGGCACCACGAAGATGGTGTAGGCGGTATAGTAAATAAACACCAACGCCATGAAATACCAACCGATGGCCGTGGGGCTCCAACCCGTGGGAGGGCTCCAGATCAAGGCAAACATGATTGCACAGAGAATCGCACCGATCAAAATATACGGACGACGGCGACCAAAGCGTGTGCGGGTATTATCGGAAAAGTTACCCATCAACGGGTCCGAAATCGCATCCCAGATGCGCGGCAGACCAAGCGCCCAACCGAGCATGCGCGGATCGACGCCGAGCCCCATATTGTAGATCGGGAAGGCCAGATAGTTCAGCGCGTTGGCCATGTAGACATCCGCGATCGAGCCGATGGCCCAGGCGGATTTCTTACTGCGTGGTAATTTTTTAGAATCACTCATTTGTTCAATTCACGGTTAGCTTCCTGCAAGGCATCGAGCATGTAGGCGCGGTGATTGTCCTCGGTAACATTCCATTTACCTTGGTCGACGTGTTTAAAATCGAAGTTCCACAGAGCGGACATCGGCACCTCGTTGGTCACCATCAGATTGAGCAGGAATTCAAACTGGCGGCGCTCCTCCTCGAGCGTCTTATCTTTTGTCCCTGGGCCAAACTCACCGACAAATAACGGTTTTTTTACGCGTTTGGAGATTTCCATCATGAAGGACATCTGTTCTGCTGGCCCGTACTCCATATAGCCGACGTCGTGGTGTTGATCATTCAGCGAGAAATAATAGTAGTGGGCGGAAAGCCCGTCCATCGAGGCGTTGTCCTGCAGGAACATTTCTTCCCACTGCGCTAGGCTGTCAGCTGTCCAACTTCCCTCATGGAAATTGTGGTATGCCGACGGGCGCGGCAGCGCGTCGCCAGAGAGTATCGGACGGGTCGAATCGATGGCACGGACGGTTTCGGCAAAGGCTTTATATGCGACGTAGATATTTTTGCGGTACATCTTGTCTTTGATCGTTCGGGTTTTCGCCAAACCCAGTGGTGGTTTGGGAAAATGATCGGGTTCCGTCCAACCTCTGCCGTGCTCTTCACCCGGGATATCGGAGTCATGGATCCATTCATTGCCGAACTCCCACGCCCAGATAGCCGGGGAATCTTTATAGCGGCTGACCAATTCAGTGGTGAATTCACGCATGAACGCATGGGTTTTGCTATCAGGATTCCCCCACTGGTCGATCGATTCGCCGACGAGATCCGGAACTGTCGGAAAATACCAGAACAGGCATGGAACCAGGCCGATATCCAACCGTTCCGCATCAGCAACCAGCATATCAAAGGCCTTAAAGTATTCTTCCCGATGATTCAAATACACATCAGTGTCCTTCGGGTAAAAACCATTGGCACCAAAACGAATGAACGGAATATCGTGCTGTGCCAGGGTTTCAAGTCCTTCGCGATACGATGTGTCCGACAGGTTAGAGGGATGCCCTTCGATTCCGAGTTTACGCTGCAGGACAGTGTAGAAATTGATCCCAACCCCCTTAAACGCCTGCCCGTCCTTATAAAACTGCCCGTCCTGCACCGTCAACCCCGGGGGATTGGAAGCACAGCCCACGAGAGCCGCAGAACCTGAAACAACAACAGCAAATATCGAATACCGAAGGAATCCCTTCATATTGCGACCCACCTGATGACTAAACTTAAACATTCGAGATTCCTTTTTCATTATTTGAGATTCCTTTTTCATTATTTAAAATTCCTTTTTCATTATTCGGCAGTCTCAAGTCCGCGACTAAAGCCCTTATTCAATACCTTGACCACATCCAGCATATAGGCCCGCTCGTTGCTCGGCGAAATATCCCAATCAGCCTGAAACGTACCGGTCGGCTTAAAATTCCAGATTGCTGAGAGGGCGATTTCGTTTTGCACGACCGAACGCATCATCCGGATAAACATTTCACGCGCCGCCTCATCGCTTCCCGGCATGCCGAGCTCACCACACCAGACCACTTTGTTGTCGGATCGAGAGATTTTAACGACTTCTGCAACAAAGTCTTCAATCGACAGATCCTTGTTCTCGAAATAGCTCATTTCCGCTTCGGCATAGAGATGGAACGACGCCACCTCATAACAGTCCGGCGTATCGGCGAGAAACACCTCCGCCCATTGTTCCCTGGTGCCCTGGCCCCACTTATCTTCGTTGCGATTGTGCCAGGCCGACGGGCGAGCGATGGAATCACCGGTCACGATGATGCGATCGGGATCCATCTCCCGCACGGTTGCATAAAAGTCCTCGTAAGTATCCAGCAGCATCGGCCGTAGCAACTTATCTGCCGCCGTGCGCGGTTCCTTTGAGCCAATCTTATTCCTCGGCAAATGAGCCAGCTTCGGCAGGTCGGCAGTGAGCATCCATTCGTTGCCCACTTCCCAGCCCCAGATCGCGGGTGAATCTTTATAGCGCCCAACGATATCACGAATATATTGGCGCATAAACGCTCGGCACTTGCTGTCCGGGTCGCCCAGTGCGCTAACCGGCTCCCCCTGCAAATCGGGCATAGTCACCACATACCAGAAGAGCGATGGAATCAGTCCAATCCCCTGCTCCTCCGCATGCTTCACCAGCACATCGAAGCGGCGCAGATATTCTTCGGGGTCCTCTACATACAGCTTCCATTGGGTATGCGCATACGGCCCGGCCGAAAAGCGAATAAACGGTATCCCGTAATCCTGTTTTAAAATCCGGAATCCCTCCGCGACCTCCAAGGTTTCAGGATCTTTCAGCACATCATACCAAGCGCTGCTATAGTTGATGCCCATCGCACGGAATTCCGAGCCGTTGCGCATCAGTTTCCCGTCCTGCACCGTCAGGCCCAGCGATGGCTCAGCCATACAGGCTGCACACATGCAGAGTAAGCCGATGAGTAAAAGTGTTTTCACTTCCAATCTCCAATCGCAAAGCGTTCATTCAATGCCTTGACCGCATCGAGCATATAGGCCCGCTCGTTGCTCGGCGAAATATCCCAATCAGCCTGAAACTTCCCTTGCGGCTTGAAGTTCCAGATGGCGGAAATCTCAATTTCGTTTTGCTCGACCGCATGCATCATGCGGGAAAACATTTGACTCGCCGCCTCATCACTTCCCGGCATGCCGAGTTCTCCGCACCAGACCACTTTATTGTCAGATCGAGAGATTCCAACGACTTCTGTCACAAAGTCTTCAATCGGCAGATCCTTATTCTCGAAATAGCTCATTTCCGCTTCGGCATAGAGATGGAACGATGCCACCTCATAACAGTCCGGCGTATCGGCGCGAAACACCTCCGCCCATTGTGCTTGGCTGTCCTGGCCCCACTTATCTTCGTTGCGGTTGTGCCAGGCCGACGGGCGAGCGATGGAATCACCGGTCACGATGATGCGATCGGGATCCATCTCCCGCACGGTTGCATAAAAATCCTCGTAGGCATCGAGCAGCATCGGACGCAGCAACTTGTCCGCCGCGGTGCGCGCTTCCTTTGAGCCAATCTTTTTCGGCGGCAAATGAGCCAGCCCCGGCAGGTCGACAAACAGCATCCATTCATTGCCGACTTCCCAGCCCCAGATCGCGGGTGAATCTTTATAACGCCCAACGACATCACGAATATATTGACGCATAAACGCTCGGCACTTGCTGTCCGAGTCGCCCAGCGCACTGAGCGGCTCGCCCTGCAAATCGGGCATGGTGCTAACAAACCAGAACAGCGATGGAATCAGTCCAATCCCCTGCTCCTCCGCATGCTTCACCAGCACATCGAAGCGGCGCAGATATTCTTCGGGGTCCTCCACATACAGCTTCCAGCCGGTATGCGCAAACGGCCCAGCGGAAAAACGAATAAACGGAATCCCGTAATCCTGTTTTAAAATCCGGAATCCCTCCGCGACCTCCAACGTTTCAGGATCTTTCAGCACATCATACCAAGCGGTATTATAGTTAATGCCCATCGCACGAAATTCCGAGCCGTTGCGCATCAGCGCACCGTCTTCTACGTAAAGCCCGGGTTTACTGGCAGTCGAACGGCAGCCGACAGTGATCACACAGCAGAGCGCCAGCAGGCACAGCACGCTTCGATTCAATTGTTTTTGGTTCAATAACATAATAAGGTATTTATTCAGTGATGTTGATTAATTTTTGACGCCCCAACCTGGTTTGCAGGCGGGCGTCCTCATGGCTCACCGATTCGACATGCAGATCAGCAAACAACATATTGCAAGTGGTTCCATCTAGCGATCCCCTGACCGGGTGACGAAACGCGATGCCTTCGTTCTTGGTTTCCGATGCGGTGTCCGGGATCGACTGGTTGATAAAGACCCCCGAATTCAGCGACCCCCATGTATTATTCAAGTGGGGGTTGCCCGCGCTAGCGACCTCCATGACGGCGACGGTTTGTGCCAAATTCACAACGTTGATCGGCTTGTTCAAGCGTTTGCCACTGGCAGGGCCCTGCGGAGCGCCGCTGGTGGTAGCGCGATTGGCAAAAAGCACCGGATTGGCTCCATAGTCGATCTGCCCCCATCCTTTCTGGTCGGCATATTCACTGCACGCCGGGCAATACCACCACGCTTGGTTGCGCATATTACCGAGAGACGCGCCAGCCTTCCAAGGAAGGCCATAGTCCGCAAGTTGCGTAAACCATAACCCCCGCTCTTCGGAAGCCCCCCATGCTTCCACCACGGCGGGAAAAGCGCCTTTATGATCGGACTGATAGAGCCCAAGCCCAGCCCCGATTTGACGTAAATTATTCAGACAAGTCGCCTCATCAGCCTTTTGGCGGACGTTGCCTATCACAGGGATGAGTATGGCAGCCAAGATAGCGATCACTGCAATGACAGTGAGCAGTTCAATCAGGGTAAAAGCCGAGTTGCGTGAACGATTCATATTTAATATGATTGCGCAATGTTACAATGATCGCAAGTTCAATCTCACACCTCGGGTGTTTTTTTACTTTCATCTAAAGCGACTCACGAGGGCACTTCCCCGAGGTCTGAGCAGAGTCCACTGCGCCTCAAATGTCCCGCACGTATCAACCTAAGTTCAGAGGCCAGAGATCAGAGAGCAGAGGCCAGAACTGCGCAGCTCGCAGAGCGAAGCATGGGAGAATAGAGGTCAGCCACTGACAGTGACCAACTCTGCCCTCTGCCCTCTGCCCTCTGCCCTCTGCCCTCTGCCCTCTGCCCTCTGCCCTCTGCCCTCTGTCTTATTGGTATCAATCATCCACGCCGTGCCCGCAGCACTTGATCAAAAAACCTGAAGCTCTCGGCAAGATGCTCCTGCCAATACGGCCACTCATGACCGCCCAGATGTTCCACATATTCAAACGACACACCCGCCTCGGTTAAAGCATGCGCCAACACGCGGTTGTGCTCGATCAACAGATCATCGACCCCGCAATCGAATCGAAACGGCCGCAAGGGTTCACGCTGCCCCAGGATCGTCGCCAATACGGCTTGCGCATCAGGATCATGCCGATACGCAGATAAATCCTCCTCTACAAACAGTGCCATCTGCTCGACTGCGGTGATCGATGAATGCCCGGCAAACGCAGCAAAACGCCGAGGATACTTTGCCCCGATGCGCAGCGCACCGAAGCCACCCATTGATAGGCCTGCGATACAATGCGGCGCGTCCAGTGCATTGCCCGTCGCGACATGCACCGCCTGCGGCACGTCCTGCACGATCCATTGCTCAAAATCCTGACTGATATGCGGCACATAGCCACTGCCGTCGCCCCACAGCCCATCCGAGGGCATCGCCACAATCATCGGTTCAATGGCTCCTTCGTCGATCAGACGCTGCAAGGTCACGTGCGCCTGCCCCTTCAAGGCCCAGGCCCAATGACTGCCATACACGCCATGCAGCAGAATGACGACCGGCACATCGGCACGGCCCTTCGCCTGATCAGGCACATACAGAGTCAAATCAGCACGGCCTTTCAACGCCGGGCTCTTGACCGTCATCATTTGCAGTGTGCCCACCGAGGTCGGCACAGTTGCTACATCAGTGGTGCGAAAAGTGTTCTGTTCTGAATCCCCCATTACTTTAAACCTAGTTCCTGATGCATCCCGGATAATGAAATAGGATGAGAAGTGTGCTCCGCAACCATAGGGCAAAGGAGCGTATTAAGATACGTGACTGCAGGCCCGAAGGGCAGCGATGTGCGCTTCTCGCCGAAGCGTTGAGTAAACAGGCTCAAGCCGGCTGATTCAGCCCTGAAAATAATCTTAAAATCTTTATTCACTCAACCCGGTTTCCTTATTTGGGATCAAATACGATCACACCCTTCGCGTTGCGACCCGCGAGCATATCGTCCAGCGCATCCTGCAAACGTTCCAGTGGATACTGCCGCGTAATCATTTCATCGAGTTGCAACAAGCCGCGCGCATACAAATTCAGCAGCTTCGGAAAGTCCTGCTCGGGCTTTGATTTCCCATACAGCGGATTCAAATACACCTTATCCCATTCGAACAAATTCATATCGATTTCGATCGGCTGCTCAATCCCCGAAACTTGCACCGCCATACCGGCATTGCGCACCATCGCCAGCGGCGCAGCTCCCAGCGAAGGAATACCGGTGCACTCAAACGAATAATCCGCGCCGCGCCCTGCACACATCGCCTTCACGGTTTCAGCCGCCTGCAGCAGGCCGACATCGTCGCGCGAAGCCAGCACCGTATGCGTCGCACCAAACTGCACGGCCATCTCCAGACGCTGTGGATTAACATCGACGGCAATGATCTGCCCCGCACCGGAAATACGTGCGCCTTGAATCACATTGAGCCCAACGCCGCCGGTGCCGAGCACCACCGCACTGCTACCGGGCTCGAGCTTCGCGGCATTCACCACAGAACCATAGCCGGTCATCACCCCGCAGCCCAAAATACAGGCCGAGCTAAACGGAATATCCACCGTAATTGGAATGACTGCCTCTTTGCGCACCACGGTATGTGTGCTCATGGTGCCGAGATGGAAAGAGCGCTTCAGCCCTGCCCCCCGCCACTGCGTTGCACCCAGATGCGCCGTGCCATGATCTGGCACACCCGTGACCGGCGAGTAAGTCTCGCAGATATTTTGATTACCGATCTGACACTGGTAACAGCACTTGCAAGGGATCGCCCAGTTGAGCAACACACGGTCACCGACCGCGACATGCGTCACGCCCTCGCCGATCGATTCGACGACGCCCGCGCCCTCATGCCCGAGCACAAAGGGACTGCCCCATTTTAAAGAATCATAATCCGTGTGACACACGCCGGAGGCTTTGATCGCCACCAACACTTCGCCCGCCTTGGGCGGATGCACGGTTATTGTTTCGATGGTGAACGAGCCCTTACCATCGGCGACTGCTGCTTTTGCTTCAATCATGATCTATGCTTCTAAGGTGATGGAACTGGTCGGCTTGCAACTACATGGTAAACAGCAGCCCTCATCCGGTGTAATTTCGGTCGGATGGTTGTAGCCAACCGCCCCCTGCTTCAACGGCGTCATGCAGGTGCCGCAATCGCCATACAGGCAACCGGCACTGATCGACACCCCTTTGGCCTCAGCAAATTCCAACAAACACTTATAGCGCGGATCCCATGTATGCGTGACGCCATTGCGGGCAAAATTCACTTCGATCACATCGCTGGCTGCGTCTTCAGCAGCAGCAGCAGCGCCATCCGCCTCACTCTGCTCGATCAAATGGCTCGCCGTCGCAGGCCCGAAAGACTCGGTAAAGATTTGCGCCTCAGCCACGCCCCACGCGGCAAGATCCCCAGTCAACGCATCCATCATCGGTCGCGGGCCGCAAATGTAGTAACGGTAACGATTATGCGACAACACACGCTTGAATAAATCCACACTCACGCGCTCGGCATAATCATAATCACTGCCCTGCACATCCGCGGCAGTCGATTCATCGTAACAGACATTGAGCTGAATCGATGGGAAATCGCGCACCAGCGCGGCAAACTCATCTTTGAACGGATGATCCTCGCGGTTGCGCATGCCGAGAAAGACACGCACTTCACGGTAGCTATTGCCCTCCGCAGCAATCGACTGTGCCATGGCAAGAATCGGCGTAATTCCGATGCCCCCGCCAATCAGCACCACCGCATCTTCGTCCGCCGCTTCGAGCGTAAAGTCGCCCATCGGCTTTTTTGCCTGCAAGCGATCGCCGACCGTCATATGCTGATGCAGGTAAGTCGAACCAGCCCCATCCGGCGCGGCGGCCTCGCGGCCCACCTCGTGCTTCACCGTAATGCGATACGCCCCACCCGAACGATAACAGTCCGAGAGTGTATAGAAGCGCATCATCTTTAGGTCAGGCTCCGCCGGATCGACGGGTAGGCTGAACAACAGATGCTGCCCCGGCGCGTAGGCCTCGATCGCGCTGCCATCGGCCGGGCGCAAATAGAACGACTTGGTATTCCAACTTTCGTCGACGATACGCTCAACGCGCAAATTTTGATAACTGTCTTTCATAAGGATTCTGTATTCAGTTAATAACTACACCTTGGCCGTCGGTAAGTCCGGTGCGCTGGTGTCATAAAACTCATCGTAAGCCAATACATGCGCATCCGGCTCGACCCCCCAATGCTCACAGGCGGCGGTATACAGATCCGGCCACCAGTTGCGGTGCTCGGTCAGTCCCGCTTCTTTATAACCCGAAGCTAGTTGTAAAAATCCACGATAGACACACTCCTGACCACGTGCAACGGCCTCTGCTTGAGTGCCGAAGCCCTTTACGAACCAGTCGCGACCGATCTTGGCATGCAGGATCTCATCCGCCCAATCATAGTCTTGGATCAACTCGCTGACGCGGTCAGTCGATGCCACCGCCAGTTCCCACTCCTTCTCCTTGCCAGTCTCCTTCGCCATTAGGCCCTGCTCAATGCTGAATAAAATCGCATGGCGCTCTTCGGGCTTGAGCCCTGTATTTAATTCCAGTGACCAGGTGAAGTTGACCGGAATCTGCGTCCAATCGATACCATTCACCACGAAGCCGATCTCCCCCATCATCGCATGGCGAGCTTCGTCCCAGAGCTGACGCGTCATATCGACATAATAGCCCAAAGGCTTACCTTCTGTTTCAGTAATAATCGACGACATCATTTCCGGCACATCGATTTCACGCAGGCGCTTAAAAGACATCATCAATGTTTTCGGCCGCACCGGCATATCGTCCCGAAAGATAAAGGCTTCCGGATTCACGCCCATATTATAACTGTCGCGGAAACGTTCATCACGTTGTGGCTTGCCATCATACACATACGGTGTCGCGGAAAACTGCGCTGCCAATGCATGTTCGGCCTTAGCTTCGGTGCCGGTAAAGCTACCGAAATTAGCCACTGACTGATCCAATAAATTGAGCCATCCAGCATGCTTCGCCCGAGCCGTATCATCGACCAGACAAGCGATCGCCTGCTGGCCATACGCTTCGACATCTTCAAGCTCCACCAACAGATGGCGCAACTTTCGATAAGTCGGATGCTCATACAAACGATTTGTCACTTCGAGCTGGTCACGCACTGCCGCAACTAATTGCGGAATCGCTTTCTCATACAATCCCAACACCAAGGCCTCGGTGTCGCCCGCATTTTGAATTTCATCAAAGAAAAAATCTAAGGCCTCATGTGGTGCCACATCCATCCCAAATGGGGGATGGCGCATCTCACGCACGCGTGCAAAAATGCCATCAACATGTTCGATGCAATAGTGACCATGCAGCGAAAACGTCATTTTAAGCTCATAAATTGGCATGGCAGCGAGGCGCGCAATAAAGATCGCATGCAAACGGCGCAGCGCCCAATGCGTATATTTTAAACGGCTTACTGCTTCCTCAACCGTGAGACCGCAATCAATCGCGCCCTCCATAGTGTGCAAGCCTGCAAGTGGTGGCAGGCCATGGTAGCCCTTGTATTCAGAAATCGGAGTCGTGCTTTTAAATGATGTCATAAGTCGTCAATGGTTAAGGTTAAAACTGATGACAGTATACAGCAGTATTTATGACTTGCTCCGCCCGACTTAACCAATAATGATACTATTTTACCTAAAATATACCTAAATATTAAAGATAACAATTTCCTTTTAACATGAAACTGCAATTTGAGCAAATACGCCCTCGTGCCCACGAGTCATTTTACGCCAGCCGCGCCGTCAGTTCGCAGTTCGAATGCCCCTACCACTTCCATCCCGAGCTGGAGCTCACTTACATCGAGCACGGCCACGGCACCCGTGTGATCGGTGGCCACCTCTCACACTTTAAAAGCGGCGACCTGATGCTGATCGGTTCCAATGTGCCGCACTGGTATAACAACAACCCATCCAACAGCACGGGCAAGGACTGGGCACGCTCGATCGTGCTGCAATTCCAGCCCAACTGCATCGGCGACGCCTTTTTTGGCATTCCAGAAACACGACCCATACGCGAACTGTTCGAACGCGCCCAAAACGGCCTACACATTACAGGAGACACCAACCGCCGAGTCGTTGAACAGCTAACACATCTGTCGCGACAATCTGGATACACACGCCTACTTAGCTTCCTCAGCATACTGGGAACGCTCACTCAAACCCCGGACGAGGTGCAAGCCCTGCCACAGAACAGCCACTCAGCACGGTTCGACCACACCGACGCAGCGCGCATGGACAAGGTCTTCCGCCACCTCAATGCCCACTCGCGCGAACCGATCAGCCTCGCAACCATCGCGCAACTCGCCGGCATGACGCCGCCCGCGTTCAGCCGCTTTTACAAACAAAAGACCGGCACCACCTTTCAGCAAACCTTGATCGAAACCCGCCTGCTCGACGCCTGCCAGGAACTGATCACCACCAACCGCTCGATCAGCGAGATCTGCTTCGCCTGCGGTTTTAACAATTTATCCAACTTCAATCGCCAATTTAAGCGCAACAAAGAGCTCTCGCCCAAAGCCTTCCGCAACCAGTGGGCGGCCAGCAAAAGAAGGTGAATACGTTGCCGCCGACAGTCACCAGAGTCACATCACCGTAGCCCACGGCCGTCAGGGTGACAACTGCCCACCTGAGGGAATGGAAGACAGAAGCGAACGCCTCGGAATGGTGACTGGCTTAAGGCATCATATGTGTATGTGGGATTTCCCATCATACTGATACGTTGAGAAAACTGAAAAATAATGCTCCACTAACGTGACAAGAATCGGCACGTCCAGCCCCTTATATACCCTAATATATAAACTGGCGGTGCACTTCATTTCGCCCCCCTATAGAACGGAATGAAAGCTGATATGTAGTCTCGAAAGTGAAGCAAATCGTTTGGCCTTATCGGCCAGAAAGAACAGATGATTCGTAAGCCTTCACTGCTCCGAGCCATTGGTTATCGCCAGCGGTGTCCTGACGTGCGCAATACTCATTCCAGACCGCGCCCCATGGCAGCGAGCGGGCATCTTCCATCATGGCCAAGCGGCTGGTGTAGTCGCCGTCCAGCTCCACCTCGCGCAGTGCTTGAGTCGGCTGGAGCAGCCCCTTGAGGAGCCCCTTCTTGGTATTGCGCGTGCCGATCACCCATGCGGCGATGCGATTGATCGACGCATCAAAGAAATCGAGGCCGACGTGGATACGCTCCATCTGGCCACTAGTGACACACTCTTGAAGGATCGCAGTGGTCGGATCGTCCAAGGTGACGACGTGGTCGCTATCCCAACGCACACCACGGCTCACGTGCAACAACAACTCCGGCACATAGAGTAGCGCGGCGGAAATCTTGTCGGCCACAGACTCAGTCGGATGGAAGTGCCCTGCATCCAGACACAGCGCGATTTGGCGTGTCGCCGCATAGGCGAGATAAAATTCGCTGGATCCCACGGTGTAACTTTCCACACCAATACCGAACAGCTTACTTTCGACGGCATCGATGTTCCATTTTTTTGAAATGTCCGCTGCGAAAATCGCATCTAGGGATTCCACCAAACGTGCACGCGGCGCAAAGCGATCCGCTGGTGTGTCTTTATAACCATCTGGAATCCAGATATTATTCACCACCGGATTGTTCAACTCTTCACCAATCGCGGCGCCGATCTTTCGGCACGCGATACAGTGATCGATCCAAAATTGACGAATGCCCGCATCTTGATGACTCAGCGTAAAGCCGTCTTCGGCATTAGGATGGCTGAAGCTGGTGGGGTTGAAATCGATACCGAACTGCTGCGCCTTGGCCCAATCGATCCAACTGCGAAAATTATCGACGGTGAGTTCGTCGCGCTCTGGCAGTGGAGAGCCGTCCGTTGCATAGCTCGCATGCAGATTGAGGCGCAATGGTCCTGGAATGTGTGCAGCGGCCTGCTCGATGTCGGCCATGAGCTCGGCCGGATTGGTCGCCTTGCCCGGATAGTTACCCGTCGCCACGCAACCGTTGCCCGCGCCCGCTTTTTCAGGGGCCTCGAAGCCTGCCACGTCATCGCCTTGCCAGCAATGCATGGAGACTGGGATCTTATCCAGCGCTTGAAGCGCAGCCTCGGTATCGACGCCGACTGCGGCGAATTGTTCTTTTGCAATTTCGTAGATTGAATGACTCATAATTGTATAAAAGTTAAGTGATTAGTGTGTTGATAAAGAAAGTGAATGGCCTGACAGCATTGCCCTGAAACGAGAGCGTGCATCGTCCCATAAGAAGGTATCCACAGGGTCAATACATTCACAAGGAAAGGATTTAGCGATCAATTCGCGCCCTGCGCTCAAAGACGCCACCTCGGCATTGGAAATCATTTGTGAAATGATATTACCCACACCGGTCGCTTCGACTGGCCCCACCCATACGGGCTTGCCGATCGCATTTGCGGTCAATTGATTCAGCAGCGCGTCCTGACATCCGCCGCCCACTATATTAAGGCGCGTCAGTTCCACAGGCGAGAAACGCTCCAGCTTTGCCCACGCCTCTGAGTAGCTGAGGGCGAGACTCTCATAGATGCATCGAATGATTTGCGCTGGGCTCTGAGGGATGTCCTGCCCAGTGTTCTCACAATAGGAGCGTATCCGCGCAGGCATGTCACCAGCGGCGCGGAAGACCGGGTCATTGGGATCAATCAGAGAGCGAAACGGCTCTGCCTCACTCGCCATCGCTGCCATCTCGCCAAAGGACAACTCAAGCCCCTCGCGTTGCCACTGTCGCCGTGATTCCTGCAACAACCACAGCCCGCCAATATTTTGAATAAACCGAGTCGTCCCCTCAAGTCCAAGCTCATTGGTAAAACCAGCTTCGAATGCCTCATCCGAACAAATCGGCTGCGGGAGTTCGAGCCCCATTAATGACCAGGTGCCACTACTTAGAAACACCGAATCGCTGGATTGATGTGGAATCCCTGCAACCGCACTTGCGGTGTCGTGACTCCCAACGGCAACGACCTTCGTCTGTGATAACCCCGTCAACTCTTGAATGGGCTTCAACAGTGGCCCCAAAACATCACCGGGTGCGACCAGTTCCGGAAACAACTCCATTGGAATTCCCAATTTCTCAAATACAGGATACGCCCAGTCCGCTGCAGTCATATCATACAGCTGCGAACAACTTGCCATGGTCCGCTCACAGCCAACCACCCCGCACAACCAATAATTGAGAATGTCTGAAATGAACAATAAGTCCTTGGCGAGCGGCAAGAGTGCAGGCCTCGCATCCAGATCAGCCAGCACCTGAAACAGTGTATTAAAGAAATAGGATTGCGCCCCAGTCGCTACAAATAAATCCCGCTCGGACATCTGCGCAAACGTATGCTCCATCTTCCCTTCGGTGCGTGCATCACGATAATGATACGGCAACCCTAACAGCCGCCCATCGGATGCCTGAAGACCATAACCGTTACCAAAGGCATCAATGCCGATACTGACAATGGTATCACCATAACGCTGGCGAGCCTTCGTCAATCCTTGCACGATCCCCTCAAAGAGCCCACCTACATTCCAATGTTCGCCAGTGGGCAAAACCATAGGCGCATTCGTCATACGATGAACTTCGTTCAGTTCGAGCGTATGACCATCATAGCAGCCAGCAAGCACACGTGCACTTCCTGCGCCGATATCGACGGCAATGTAGGTTGAATCCGGCATCTAGTCTTCCCAGTTGATAATGACTTTCAATGAGTCTTTATCCTCTGCGCGATGAATCGCTTCAATGATCTGTGTATGGTGAAAGCGTTCGCTGTCATTGGTCATCAAATCGAGGTTCGTCATACCACCGCCGATGAGCATATCGCGGGCAAGCCCGATACCGTGCCAATTCGAGCCGTGGGTGGCTTGATAGACTTGCAGCTTGTAGTGGATGTCGTTGTTCAGATCCACTTCATGCATGATCTTCGGCTTACCCGCAGCGCCTTTGACTCCAGCGTGTCCGTCCAACACGGTGCCGTAGCCCATCAGTTGAGTGGCCAAGCGGTAGCCCGGCTCGGCCGGCGCATTGACCATCACGAAGTGCGGCTCATTGAAGGGCTGACATTCCCGTAGTGTATTTTCCACTACATTTTCGTCCCATAAAATACCGACCGTGCGCTCGTCGCCGAAGTCACGCATCACACGCTCAAGGCGCTCTTTGCCACGATTAATCATGATGACCTTACGCGCCCCCATCGCCTGCGCACATTGCAGCGCATAGGTGCTCTGCGAGCCCGCTGCAATCAAGATCACAATGCGATTTTCGATACAATTATTGACCCGTGTCATGCCTTCGAGGCCGCAAGCAAGCGGCTCGACCTGGCAGGCCTGATCCGCGCTAAATCCCTTGGGGAATTTCGCAATCGGCCCGAGCTTAACAAACCAGTCTGGCAGGATCGCATACTTACGCGCAAAGCCAGCAAACTCGTGCCCAGTCGCCTGCGTGTTTGGACAATACGTCCAATCACCGGTGCCCTCGTCGCCGCAGTAGATGCACTCGCGGTCGCCACAAGGGATATCGCAACCGATACCAACCAAATCGCCCGGCTCGAAATTGGTGACACCCTCGCCGACCGCATCCACCTCCGCACTCACTTCGTGCATGAGGATGGCGGGCCATTGCTTAATGCGCGGCAGGCCGACATTATAAATCACCACATCTGACTGACAGACAGAGGTGCGCAACACACGCACGCGGATTTCACCAGGCGCGGGATCGCCGATTTCTTCTTCAACCGGAGTAAACGTGCCACCGGGCTTATCGAGATAGTAAACAAGATTTTTCATATTTTAAGAGGCCTGAACGATAGGCATACCCTATTCGTAATTCGTAATGCCTAATTCCTAATTCCTAATTCCTAGTCCCTAATTCCCCGAAGGGTGCAACAACACCTTGGTAAAGAATTCAGATTGATCGCGCATCATTTCCAGCGCGGCGATGCCACCACTGAGCGGTACCTTGTGGGTGATCAACGGCTTGAGATCGAGCGTGCCACTGGCGATCGCTTCGAGCGTGGTGCGCCAATCATCATCGTCGCCATACACACTGAACCCAGAGTTCCATGTGCCTAGCAACTCGACCTCGCGACGCATCAGCTGCGAGATCAATGCCGCGGGCAAAGTCACATCGGCGGAAGGATTGCCGAGCATGACCATACGGCCCGCACGACGCACTGAGCGCAGCGCGGCCAACATAGTCGGCGGCACCCCAGCGGCCTCGAAAGTCACATGTGCGCCACGTCCGCCAGTCGCGGCTTCGATCACTTCAGACGAGTCGTGCTCGCGGCTATTATACACATCAGTAAAGCCCAATTGACGCGCCAAATCCAATTTCCCTTCGATCAAATCAAACAGAAAAATCCGTGAAGCGCCCATCGACTTGAGCCATTGAGCGAGCATCAGCCCGATTGGGCCAAGACCAAAAATTGCTACCGTATCCCCGAAACGGATACGTGCACGGCGTGCAGCGTGTAGTGCCACGGCGGCTGGCTCCGTCATCGCAGCCTCTTCCATCGAAACCGAATCCGGCAACTTGATTAAATTACGCACCGGCGCGATCACGTATTCAGCAAAGCCGCCATCACTGCGCGAGCCGAGATAGTCGTAACCATCGGACTGTGCATACTCGCCCTCTTCGCAGGCTGGATGATCATCATTCCACAACAGCGGAAAGACCGTCACGCGATCTCCCACAGCGTAGTCGCTGACACCCTCTGCCACCGCAGCGACCGTACCGGCAAACTCATGCCCACAAATCGTCGGGAACGAGTAAGTGCCCTTTGAGAAAGTGCGCGGAATATCAGAACCGCAGACTCCGCAAAAGCCGAGCTGCACGCGCACCGTGCCAGGGCGCAGTGCGGGCACAGGCACCTGCTCGTATTTAAGCTCACTGATGCCGTGCAGAACCACGGCTTCCATCGTGTCGTTTGAAATAGTCATGTCTATGAAACTGCGATTGCGGGTTTACGTGCAGCGAGGCCTTCAGCAATGGCAGCCTTCATCGTCTTGATGTTTTCCGGCCAGCTAGCAGCTGAATGGAAAATACTGCTGGTTCCGGCTACCAAATTATCGGCACCGGCGGCGACCATCCCTGGGATGTTTTCAAAACTCACATTACCATCCACTTGGATTGGCACATGCCCGTAGCCATGCGCATCTAAATACTCGCGACAGTCGGCAATCTTCTGAATCGAAGCCGGTGTCATTTTTTGCCCAGCAAAGCCAGGGTTCACCGTCATCAACAACACGTAGTCGATCCGATCGAGAATGAAATCGAGCGCACTGAGCGGTGTCGAGGGATTGAGCGCGATGCCAGCCTTGGCACCGATCTCACGAATGCGGCTCAGCGTGCGGTCAAGGTGTTGGCAGGCCTCAGCATGCACAGAAATCTGATAGACATTCCAGCCCTCCAACAAGCTGACGAAGAAATCATTATCGGACACCATCAGGTGCACATCGACTGGCAAATGCGTGCGCTCCTTCAGCGCTTCGATCATTGCCAGCCCCATCGGTGCATTCGGCACGAAGTGGCCATCCATTACATCCATATGCAGCATGCCAGTGCCAAGTGCTTCAACGCGGCGCAGTGCGCTCTCGAAATTGAGCGGGTCGACGCACATCATCGACGGTGCAATGACCACCTCGTCTTTAGCAGGTGTTTGAATCTCCGGAATACGCGACGCGATCGCCTCCGAAACCGGCGCTTCCTGCATGAAGTTTTCCTTCAGGTAAATCAGCGACTCACGTAGTTGTTCTGCCACTTGACCGTCCGAATAATCGCGGCCCAGCTTAGGCCCACCAATTTCAAGGTAGCAGCCCATGGTCTCGACCGGAATGATGTCGGCATTTTCAACCAGCATCTCACGGAAGTGCGCCACATCGACAATGCCTTTTTCGACGTTGGCAGCTTGAAAGCCGAAAGTGGAATTAAAGCGATCGTCGGTGTTCTTCAGGTGGATCTCATACAGCCACGGCAAGGACGCCTTGAAAAGTTCGATATGATTGAAGCCCTCGCTTTCGTCAGCGTTGAGATAGCCGTGCGCGATGTCGGTGCAATAGCCGATCTTGGCGGTGCTGTCTGCATTGGCTTCGTGATAGGCGGTCAACTCTTCGCCCATCAATTTCATTTCACAGGGCAATGTCGGCGGCTCGGCCAGGCAGGACATCGGCTCAATCGTCAGCCACTCAATTCCCTGGTCCTCTGCAAAGTGCATGAGCTCCTTCATGTGCTTGGTATAAGCAACGTAGCCCTTCTTCCTTCAGCCCCATCAAATCGCGCGGCACGGCGCCGGGATTTGACCCGACCGACTTCGCACCGACCAAGGCGCCAATCTCGATGAAGCGCTCATAGTTGCGACGGGCCACCGCGACCCACTCCGGATCTTCGCGGAAGAAACCGCCGAGTTCACGGTGCGCGGTAAACAGACTATCAATCGTGATACCGAAATTGTCCGCCTCCTTCTTCAAGCGAATGAAATATTCATCCGGCAGTTGATAGAGCTCGAAGAACGAGCCCAACTGCAGCGATGTCACGCCCTCCTCCGCCATCAGGCGAAAGAGCCAAGGAAAAGAATTCCGATATTCAATCGGGTCGGATTTGATGCCTAGTTTGAAGTCCATGCCAACGACTCAATCTCACAACCAATGATCACTTCGATCATTTACACCTTGCGAATGATCATTTTTCGATCAGATTAACGATCACTACTGATCGCAAATACCATAAAGCATTGATGAACAAGCACGAACGACATAATCGAATTCTCCACCTCGCCGGTGAGCGCGGGATGATATACCTCGACCGTGCGGCGCAAGCCACCGGCGCGAGTTTACCCACGATTCGCCGAGATTTCGCCGAACTCGCCGACGCGGGCTCGGTCGAGCGGATCCGCGGCGGCATTCGAGTCAGCCGTAAGGAAGAGAACATGCCGTTCAACCTCCGCGAAGTGCAGCGCTCCAACGAGAAGTCCGCGATCGCCCGCAACGCCGCCAAACGCATACGCGGAGGCGACGTGCTATTTATCGACGGCGGCACCACGACCTACCACATGTGCTTCCATCTACCGCGTGTGCCGCTGCGCATTATTACCAATTCGCTGCGACTGTCCGCTTATCTCGATGATCCAGCACACCGACATCCCGACTGGGAAGTGTATCTGACGGGTGGACGAATCCAGCACGGCAGCAGTATGCTGACCGGCCCGGGAACGGTGCACTCACTCAATTTCTATCACGCCGACTGGGCCTTCCTATCGGTCGGCGGCATCACACCCGACGGCCTCTACAACACCTCCGAAGCCATCGTCGAGACCGAGCGAAAAATGATCGAGCACAGCGACCGCAGCGTGATCCTAGCCGACCAAAGTAAAATCGGCACACGCACGATGTGCCGCGTGTGTGGGATCAAACGGATCGAGCGTTTGATTACCACCCCACCCGCAGGTCGCTCATTGATCGAAGAAGACATGCGCGAAGCCGGCCTCGTCATCACCCACGCTGACTAACGAAACTCATAGAGATCCAGACTCCAAACAGGCTCATCGGCAACATGAGGGAACTATTCTCCGCGCATGCCGGCACCTGGGAGACCGCGCAGCGACGACCTCCCCACATCACCGTCTCCTAATCGTGGCGTCTCCGCTTGCGGAGGCCCTTCAGTTGCGGGAGGGACGACCTCCGTGTCGTCCGCAATGTATTTGGTGCTCATGCACTGCGGTCCGCGCGGAGGCGGACCCTCCCCGATGCAGCATAATTCGCCGGGAGGGACGACCTCCGCGTCGTCCGCAATGTGTTTGGTGCTCATGCACTGCGGTCCGCGCGGAGGCGGACCCTCCCCTATACTCTGCCGCGGGATCCACAATCATCGTCGACGATTGCCCACAAAAAAGCCGCACCCTTTCGGATGCGGCTTTCCTATAATAAGATAATAACAATATCTTGTGGAAACGTTACTGGCAAGCTTCGCACTCTTCACCATTCATCATGGCTTCGATTGAGCACAGGCTTTGGCCTCTGCCGCGCTGAATTCCTTTTTGGCTGCTGCGGATGCCGCCGCTTCAGCATCGGTTTGGCCGATACGTCCACGCTTCTCTTTTTTCACACTGGTGGTTGCTTTCTCAATATTGGAAGCGCCCAGGGTGCGGAGATAATAGGTAGTCTTAAGACCCTTGCGCCATGCATCGCGATACATGTGCGAGAGTGTTTTGATGTCTGGCTCGGCAAGGAATAAGTTCACCGATTGCGACTGATCGATCCATTTCTGGCGACGAGCGGCAGCATCGATAAAGTATTTATATTCAATACCAAATGCGGTGCGGTATTTATCGCGCAGGTCTTGCGGCACGCCTTCGATTGCGTCGAGTTCGCCATCGAAATACTTAACATGATCAAGCATCTCAGGCGTCCACAGCCCGCGCTTCTTTAAGTCGCGTACCAGCTCGCCATTAAGTACGATGAAGTCACCGGATAGGTTACTCTTTACGAACAGATTTTTATAGGTCGGCTCGATGCATGGCGTGGTGCCCATGATATTAGAGATGGTCGCGGTCGGTGCGATAGCGAGCACGTTGGAGTTACGCATACCATGCTTCGCGATTTTTTCGCGCAGTGGCTTCCAGTCCATTTTACCCGCACGCGGCACTTCGATTTTCTCGCCACGTTCTTGCTCGAGTATATCCAGTGTATCTTGCGGCATCAGACCACGGTCCCATTTGGAACCCTTATAGCTACTGTAAGTGCCGTGCTCAGCGGCGATGTCGCTGGACGCTTCGTAGGCATAATAGGCGATGGCTTCCATGAACTCGTCGTTAAATTCAACGGCGGCTTGAGACGCGAATGCGATGTCTTTTTTGTAGAGCGTGTTTTGCAGCCCCATGATGCCAAGCCCGATCGGACGGTGACGAGTATTGGCAGTCCTAGCGGATTCAGTCGGATAGAAGTTGATGTCGATCACGTTATCGAGTGCACGCACTGCGATGCTGATCGTTTCACGCAGCTTGGCATGATCCAGATTGCCATCGGCATCCAGATGTGAGTCGAGCACCACTGAACCCAGGTTACAAACTGCGGTCTCTTCGTCGCTGGTGTTGAGCGTAATCTCGGTACAGAGATTCGAGCTATGAATCACACCACAGTGATCCTGCGGACTGCGTACATTACAAGGATCCTTGAAAGTGATCCAAGGATGCCCGGTTTCAAAGATCATCCGCAGCATTAACTTCCACAGGTCGAGAGCGGGTTGCTTACGACCAAAGATTTCGCCGCGCTCTGCCATCGCTTCATACTCGGTGTAGCGCTTTTCGAACGCCTTACCGTAGAGATCGTGCAAGTCAGGTGTTTCGTTTGAGCGAAATAGGGTCCACTCGGTGCGGGCTTCCATACGCTGCATGAATAAGTCGGGAATCCAGTTCGCGGTGTTCATGTCGTGCGTGCGGCGACGGTCGTCACCGGTATTTTTACGCAACTCCAGAAAATCGGGTAAATCATTGTGCCACGACTCCAGATACGCACAACCAGAACCGCGACGCTTGCCGCCTTGGTTGACTGCGACGAGTTGGTCATTATGCAACTTCAAGAATGGGATCACGCCCTGGCTCTCACCATTGGTACCTTTAATAAAGCCACCAGTGCCGCGAACCGCAGTCCAAGAACCTCCGAGGCCACCGGCCCATTTAGACAGAAAGGCGTTGTCGGCGATACCGCGGTGCATAATCGACTCGATACTGTCATCGACCTTGTAGAGGTAGCAGGACGATAGTTGCGAGTGCAACGTGCCGGAATTGAAAAGTGTCGGCGTAGAGGAGCAAAAGCGCCGGCTCTTGTAGAGATTGTACAGACGAATGGCGTAGCCCTCACGGTCTTGTTTTTCATGATGAAACAGGCCCATTGAGACACGGATCCAGAAGTATTGTGGCACTTCCAGATGGCGGTGCTTCTTACCGGTCTTATCGACAATCAGGTAGCGGTCATATAAAGTTTGCACGCCGAGATAATCGAAATCGAGGTCAGCCGATGGGTCGAGTGCAGCACCGATCTGATCGAGGTCGAAGTCGAGTAGTTTCGGGTGGATGCGCTCGATCTCAATCGCACGTTTTAGGTAGCTCTTAAAGCCGCGGCGATGTGCCTCTTTGAGTTGCTCGACACCATCACGTAGAATGTCCCAATCGAGCACTTCTTCGTAAATGTATGTCAACAATACACGACCAGCAAACAGCGAGAAGTCGGCGTCGCGCTCGATCATGCTCTTCGCATTTAGTATGATCGTCTTTTGCAAGTCCGAACGCGTCATCTCCGGATAGAGCGAGCGACGCAGTTCGTCGTCGATTGCCTCAGCGCTTAAATTAAGATCCAAGCCAATCATCGCGAATTCGATGCGACGCTTGAGATCGAGACCATCCCAGAATGTATTCTCACCATTTGCTTCGGTGACGACGATCATCGACTCCTGCAATGCTTCGCTAGAATCGACTGCTCCCTCATCCTCACGGACGCGCAAACGGTGCGCACGGTACAGGATGTATGCTTCGGCGACCTTGAAATGACCTTGGCGCATCATCTCTTCTTGCACCGCATCCTGGACATCTTCGATATTGAGAAATGCTTGACCGGCAACGTTGAGACGATCGGTAGCGGCACGTGCGACTTCGACTGCTGGAGTCGAGTCCAAGTGCAGCGAGAGAAAAGACTTACGTACAGCGACTTCGATCTTCGCCTCGTTCCACGGCACGACTTGGCCGTTGCGACGAATCAAACGAATCGAAACGGGATCACGCTCACGCTCTTGGCCCTTGGCGCGACCAAAGACTAGGCTCTTAGCCACGTCATGCGCATCGTTCTCGATCAATGCCTTTTCAATGAGGAGATGGATGTCGTGGGCCGATAGTTTCAACGCACGACCTTGCTCAATCGAAGTGGCCAGCACTTTGCCGACACTCTCAGCAATACTCGCAACAAACTTTTGATTCACATCCGTGTAAATTTCTTCTTCATGACGAGACAAAAGCAAGTCAGTCAGTGCTGCACCAATGGTATCGGCAATCTCAGCAAGATCGAAATCACGCTCGCCACCCTCAACTTCAATTTTAATTTCGGAGCGTTGAAAATGCTCCTTACCGATCACCGCCGCCCAATCAAAGCGCGGTTTTTTATCTTTGGGAGTCGATGCGTAGCGTTTAAGTTCGAGGTCTTCTTCGAATGAAATTTTTTGGATCATTGTTTGTTATTTTAGTTCAAGTTAGTAAATGGGGTGGCTGGGTAGGCCGGAGAATCAGTAGAAAATAGAAAACGGAGTGCGAACTTGGTTCGCACTCCGGAAATGGTGCATCGGCGAACTTTTGAATTATAGCTCGTCGTCGTCGACTTGTCCCAGAGCAGATGCTTTCTGGTATTCGGTCACACGGCCTTCGAAGAAATTCTGTTCCTTCTTAATGTCCATCATCTCAGCGAGCCAAGGGAATGGATTAGAGGCGCCAGCGCCCAACGGCTCTAGGCCGACATCTTCAAGGCGACGGTCGCCAATGTAATCGATGTATTGACAGAATTCTTCAGCACTAAGGCCAACCGAATTGACGGGTAGGCAGTCGCTGATAAAGTCCTTCTCCAGCGAGATCGCTTCGCGCATCAAGTCGCGCAGCTCTTCTTTAAAGTCCGCCGTCCAAACATCCGGATTCTCCTCAATCAGATCCATGATCAAATTGCGGAATACCTCGATATGATTCGACTCGTCGCGTAGTGTATAGCGGAACATTTGGCCGATACCTGGAAATTTGTTCTGACGGTAGAGCGACAGCACCATGCCGAACAGACCGTAAAACTGAGTGCCTTCCATGCACTGTCCAAACAGGAACAAATTCTTAGCGAATGCCTGCTTGTCCTTTGTGGTGGTCAAATCCATGTCGCGACGCAAGCCACGGGAGTTTGTCACCACGAAGTCGGTCTTGCGCTTGATAGTTGGGATGTCTTCGAACATCGCCTCACACTCGTGCGGGTTGATGCCGAGCGAGCTGATCATATAAACCAGCGAGTCCGCGTGAATATTCTCCTCATGCGCATGGCGGCCGAGCAGCAACTTGAGCTCGGGAGCAGTGACCAACTCACGAGTCACGTGCTGAATATTATCTCCAACTATACCCTCAGCCGCAGAGAAATAACCGATTGCCATCTTGATGATCCAGCGCTCCGCATCAGAAAGGTCGGCACTGCGCCACAACTCAACGTCCTTTTGCATTGGGATGTCTTCCGGCTCCCAGTGATTGTTCTTCATAGTCTTATACAAATCATACGCCCACTGGTATTTGAGCGGCAGGATATTGAAGAACATCGTGTCCTTGCCGTTAATAACTTTTTTAGCAGCATAGGCTTCTTCTGCTTTCGCTTCGTCGAGCACGAAGGTTTTATCGCCGATTGTATAGGATTTTTCCATGAGTATATTTGAGTTGTTGGTGGTGAGATCTAAAAAGAGTTAAAAAAGGACGGCAATCGCGGCAAATGAGTCGGGAAAGCTATCGCCGTAACTGAAGCTGTTGAAAATGAATAAGATAGATTTTTTGGGGCGTAAATGGGGTTGTTTGCTAATTCGAACTATGTGCGCGCGAATCTGCGCTGTCAAATAAATGAACACCGTATATCGTATATTTTTAAAAAAATCACACTAGATCTAGTATTTACGCACAAGTTATTCGCAAAGCACTGTGAATAACTGATGCCAAAAATCGCGTAAACCCGCATACTTATGGGCTTTATCGGAAGTCGACACCCAGGTAGTTTATAACCGCAATATTTGACTAAAAAAATACACGTTATACCGAAAAGTGGTCACGGCTCAAAATATTACACTTAGCACTGCAACTTTCTTTGCAAAATCTCGATTGTTTGAGTAAGCATGATTACTCACGAACAGACCACCACTCGAGCTTGGATCATACATCCCCACACGCCCGCTGGTATTATGGACAGAACCACCCCACCAACGCCCCCAGCCCCCGCAGCCATTGTTGAAGATATCGACAGCGCCTGCTTGCGTGCACTTGCTGCAGGCGACACCAGTGCCTTCGCCAGCCTCGTGCAGCGCTGGCAGACTCGCTTAATTAACTTCTTCTACCGCTCCACCCGCAACCGAGCCGACGCCGAAGATCTCGCCCAAGAGACCTTCCTCGAACTTTACCGCGCCGCGCCACGCTACACGGCCCGCGGCACCTTTCAGCGCCTTTATCTTTACCCTGGCCCGCCGTCGCTTGATTGACAATTACCGCAAACGCGCCCGCCGCCCGCTTGACTTCATCGACCCCACCGACTTTGTCATGCAGCAGCAATCTGAACAGGCCGATGCAACCCGCGAGATTGAAGAAGCCTTCCACCTCGCGCTCGCGGCACTTCCAGAAAACCAGCGCAACGCTATCCTATTACGACAACAGCAAGGGCTCGCTTACGATGAGATCGCCAAAGCCCTCGATACCAGCCTCAGCTCTGTAAAGACCTGGATACACCGCGCACGCACCCACCTACGGCACGAACTCAAGGACTTCGCCTAGACAACTCTTCCCACCTTCCGACTTTCCCACCTTCAAACTTTCCCACTCATTTTCATCATGAAAACCACAGACTCACGCGACCCACTCGACCGCACGATCGACGACCTTCTCGCCAGCCGCCCGCTTCAGCCCAGCGACGACTTCGTCGCACGCGTGCTGGCCGCTGCCGACCAGCTCCCCGTAGAGAAGCAGCGCACCAGCTCCGTCGGCCAATTGCTACGCTTTGCACTTCCCATCGCCGCGCTGATCGCAGTCGCTTTTACCCTCGCGCAACTCATTCCAACTAAACCGACCGCAGTGGCAGCCCCAGCGCTCAGCGCAGCCGACATGCAGGAAATCTTCCTCTTAGAGGAAGGCCTCACCGGACTCAGCCAACTTCAGCACGAACAATTCAGTAGCACCAACCTGTTAAACACACTCGACGCACTCACCTTCGACATCGAATCATGAAAGCTTCTATACTCATCGCAGCGCTCGCCTGTCTATTAATTGCAGCCACCAGCGCGGCCGGCCAAAGTATCGGCGACAGAGCCCCTGAAGGCATATCTCAACCAGGCTCAGGCGGAGAGACACGGCTACTGCAGAACCTGCTGCAAATGAACGACGCTGAGCTGGTCAACTTGCGTCAAACCGTCGAGCGCATCGAAAAGATGTCGCCCCAAGAAAAGACGCTGTTACGTGAGCGGATCGGTAAATTTGACAGCATGGCACCTGGCAAGGTCGCCGAGATGCGTAAGAAATTTGAAGCAATTCCCAAACAGCAACGCGAAGCCATGCGCGAACGCTGGATGGCAATGAGCCCGGAAGAGCGCGCAGAATGGCGCAAAAAGCTCAAAGAAATGTCTCCCGCAAAGCGCAAAGCCGTTTTTAAAGAGCAAGGCTTCATGGCACCACACCCACATCACCACAAAAAAGGCCCCCGTTCGCAACGTCCCGATGGCAAGGAACCTCAGTCTGGGCGCGGCCCCAAGCCAGATGCAGAGCCAGAAGAAAAAGAAAATTAAAAAAATAAAATCGCTGGCTTGACAGGAGGGACTGCAGAAACATTCTCCGCATCTTCGTTGGTGATTAACGTCACTAACAAACTTGCTGGATTAGCTCAATTGGTAGAGCAGTTGACTCTTAATCAATTGGTTCGGGGTTCAAGTCCCCGATCCAGTAAGTAGGCCACCTTAGCTCAGTTGGTAGAGCAGTTGATTTGTAATCATCAGGTCGTCAGTTCGACTCTGACAGGTGGCTCCATTTTTAAAGCCCTAAGCATCAAACGCTTAGGGCTTTTTTGCGCCCACTAATCGTTAAGTGAATTAAAAAGTGTGAACACTACTGTGGACACTATTGAGCCGATTCTGCTGCCAAGGCTAAGCGGTGTTACATGTCCGGTTCTACAAACAGACTCCAGAGTTATCTGCCATGCTCGCTTGAATATCCATCAACTTACAACCTGTGGTTGTTTTAAAGTATATCCATCCCCACAAGCCTATTGCAACTAGAGCCGACAAAGCACTCCCATCGTCGTAAATGATGCCAATAAGTCCTGCGGTGAGAGTCACTGGAAGAATGTAAACCAGTATTATGATCGGAAATAAGATCATTAATTGTAGAAGGAAAATTACGGTCATTGCGATTCGCTTCATTACCCAACCTAAGTTAGGCCCCCTCGCTTTGCAAATTCCCAGCTCGTCTAAGCGTTTTTTTGATGGTTTACTGCTGCTGGATTAATCAGGACGACTGCTAGGGTCGATGTCTTGCGCTAAATAGCGAGGAATCTCATTACGAAGAACCATCTCTATGATCTGGTTGCGGACCAGATATGGGTCAGTCCACGCATTCTAACATTTCAAGCAACTTCTCTAGTTGAGCTGTTATTACGATGCAGACTCACTCTGCTTCGCCGCCCCCATAGCCACGTATCGGCAAAGACAAGCCCTCACTCTTCTCAAAAAACGGCTTGCATAAAGGTAAGATAAAACTAACCTATGTAATTAGCTTACATGCCTAAGGTAATCATATTTTACGAAACTGCTAAGGGGAACTGCCCTGCCGCAAAGTTCATTCGAGCACTCCCCGACACAACACTCTCCAAAATCACGGCGGCCTTAGAATTCATAGAAAAAACAGATCATCCCCCTCATCACATATTTCAAAAAATGTCCGGCGCCCATGACCTTTGGGAAGTCAGAGTAAAACATGCCAAAAACATCTATCGGCTCCTCAGCTTCTTTGATGGCAAGCAGTTGATAGTCGTCACTAGCGCATTTCAGAAAAAGACCCAAAAGACTCCACGCCAAGAAATCGAAACCGCCAGGCAACGCAAAGCGGATTACCTCAAAAGAAAGGAAACCACATGAAGACACTCAAACAATTTAAGGCCGAAATCATCGCCGACGAACCACAGCTCGAAGAGATGATCGCGTCTGATCTCGCGGAACTAGAACTCAGCCAAAAGCTACGGAAGCTTCGCAAGGACGCCGGGCTCACTCAAAAAATCGTGGCCGAGCGTATGCATGTGACGCGGGCTTACATTTCGCAGCTGGAAGGCCGCCCGCAGAATGTCACACTAGCGACCCTGTTTAAATACGCCCGAGCAGTCGGCGCACATTTCAATATCAACGCTGAATTAGGTGGTTAAGCGAACTCGGACGGGGTCGAACTCGGACGGCAAACTCGGACGGGGTCATTTCGTTCAGGCCGAATGCATTGCGGTGCGCAGCGCTGACGGGGATCGGCGCAATGCTCAAATCCGCGTGCTTCAATGCCACTGGGGGAGAAAAAAGGGGGAAGTCCGTCATGTTGAAAATCGTAGCTGTATTCCTGGGGAAATCTTTGGCCGCAAAGGGCATCAGTGCACCGGCTATTTTGCCTTCACGCTCGGACAGCAGTAGCAATGCCTCGCGCAGCCCTTACTTAAATGGCACTGACAACCAGCGTGCCGGCACCTGGAAGACCGCGCAGCACTAGCCTAGGCAATCAAGGCATCGAGTAAGGCGCGTAACTTCAACTCGGTCTCGCGGGTTTCTTTCTCTGGATCCGAGCCTTCGACAATGCCCGCACCTGCATACAGGTTGGCCGTAGTGCCTTCAATCAGAGCCGAACGAATGCCAACGATCATCTCGCCCTCATTGAGGTGATTAAACCAACCGATCACTCCAGAATAAAGACCGCGATCCAACTGCTCCAAGTCATGTATCCGCGCCATTGCTTTTTCGCGGGGCGTCCCTCCGACGGCTGGCGTCGGGTGCATCTCTTGCAAAATATTAAGCAGGTGCACATCGTCGCCTACTTCCGCTTCGATCGCAGTTTGCAGGTGCTGCACATTAGCCAAGGGTAATAAGCGCGGCATAGAATCCGCATGCCCATTGACCCCGACAGCCTTCAATCGGCGTAAAATCGAATCACGCACACAGGCGTGCTCATGTAGATCCTTGTCACTGTCCAATAAGTCTCGGGCGAACTTGGCATCCTCACCGGCAGTCTCACCGCGTGGCGCCGAACCAGCAATCGCCTCAGTTAAAAGCTGGCCTTTGCGAATGCGCAATAAACGCTCCGGCGTGGCGCCGATAAAGCTACGCCCATCTCCGCCGCCAAACGAAAAGGTAAAACATCCGGCAAACCTTTCACGCAAGCAGTTTAAGGCATGAAGCGGCTGCCACGGCTCATTGGCCTGCAACTTAATCCCACGCGCCAGCACAATTTTCTCATACGCCCCTGCAGCAATCTCTTGCAGCGCTTTAGTCACCGCTCGCGGATATACATCCGCTGCCAACTCTGAACGTTCCACCAGCAGTCGGCTTTACCGCGGGCGCGGTTTCGACAGGAGTCGCGGAATAATCAAAAATTGAAAACTTTTGATACGCCCCCCACACCCGAGCCACCAGTTGATCAAGGTCTGCGTCCGGATCGATACGAATATTCGCCACCGCGCCATATTTCCCTTTGGCACGCGAGACCTGCCAACGCGGCAGAAAAATTGTCGCCGGCGCAAAGGCGCTGCCCTCAGGCACCGTGTCATTAAAAGTAAACGCGGTGAAAAAATGCGGTCCAGTAAACGGTTCATTCAGATCCCCGACCACGATCGTGTTATCCATGATCTCATCCGCAAAAGCCTGCGCCTGTGCGAACCGATCCACTCCAGAAAACGTCGCCTCGGCGACTGCCTCCGCGCCGGCCAGCGCCTCCTCATCGACCGCACGCTCGATATAAAAGTGCAACTCACTCGGTTCGTAGATCGATTCCAACACAGCCAGCGGCGCAAGGTGCTTCACCGCCAACGAAATACTCGCAATTTGAAAATGCTGCTTGGCACGCGCCGTCTCCCGACAACCCTCCAGGAAAACACGCAGTGCATCTTGGTCGCGCTCTGGAAGCATACTGGAAGGAATGATTTGCATAGTTGCTTAGTAGTAGAGAAACGAACGATCAGGCTGCAATCAAAATGGACAGAATGGCATGGTCAAATTAAACAAAAGAAAGCACATCCCCCATCTGCTCAGACAGGTTTAACTATAGAGAGCATAGCGCTCTGGACTGAAAGATCATTCGCATTGGAAAATATCCTGCTATAGCACGATCAAAAACGGGCCTGAGTTGTTTAACAACTGAATGAATTGCCCTACGGTTAAATTCACTCATTTAGAAAGGATGACGATGATTGCTCATTTTCACTTTGCCCTGCGCCGCATTATTCTAGATTCAATAGGTAGAAGTGCTGAGTCTGCAATTCACTACCCACTTGCTTCGCCATCCACGGCAGACCTCCGATTAGCTGCTAACTCTATTTTTAATGACCGATTTTTACGACACCGAATCCAGCGCCTTAGCGCCAATCGACTTTCGCGCTGAACTCAACGACGAGCAATACGCCGCAGTCACCGCCGAACCAGGCCCCGCGCTCGTCCTTGCTGGTGCGGGCTCGGGCAAGACACGCACTTTAACCTATCGTGTCGCCTACCTGATACACCAAGGCATCAAACCTTACGAAATCCTGCTGCTGACCTTTACCAATAAATCCGCCAAGGAAATGTTGGAACGTGTGGAAGACCTGACCGGCGTCAAAAAACACCAGCTCTGGGGCGGCACCTTCCACAGCATCGCGCAGCGCATCCTCCGCGTGCATGGCGAGGCGGTCGGCCTCCAGCGCAACTACACCATTCTCGACCAGAGCGAGTCAGAGAGCCTGCTGAAAAATGCGATCAACACGGTCGACCCCACATTCATCAAAGGTAAGAACAACCCGAAGCCGAAGGTCGTGCACAACATGATCAGCTATGCGCGCAATACCTGCCGTACCGTTTTCGAAGAAGCTGACGACCACTATCCTTTCCTCGAGGGTATGGCGCAAAAGATCGCCGACATCTACAAGGTCTACAGCAAAACCAAGCTAGAGCATCAGGTTGTCGACTACGATGATCTGCTCGAATACTTGCTCAAGCTCCTGCGCGAGCACCCCGAGGTAGCGGCGCAATATCAGCAACGCTTCAAGCACATTTTGGTCGACGAATTTCAAGATACCAACCGCCTGCAATCCGAGATCGTCGACATCCTCGGCGTGCACCACCAGATCATGGCCGTGGGTGACGATGCGCAATGCATCTACACGTGGCGCGGTGCGGATTTTGACAATATCATGCGGTTCACCGAGCGCCACCCCGGAGCGACGATTCATAAGATCGAGACAAACTACCGCAGTTCTCCGCAAATTCTCGAATTTGCCAATGCCGTGCTCTCCGCACAACCAGCCGGCATGGGCTACTCCAAAGAGCTGCGCCCCGTGCGCCCCGATGGTGAGAAGCCCTATTTCACGCCAGTCATGGATGCGCGTGGCCAAGCCAATTTCATCATCCAGCGCATCGAAGGCCTAATCGACGAAGGCCGTGACCTTTCCGAAGTCGCGGTGCTCTACCGCGCGCATTACCAAGCGATGGATCTGCAGATGGAGCTCACGCGCCGTGGTATCGATTATCAAATCACTAGTGGCGTGCGCTTTTTTGAGCAATCCCACATCCGCGACTTCTCCGCACAGCTGCGCTTCGCCTCGAACCCTGCCGATGTCTCTGCGTTTGCACGCTTCACATGCCTACTGCCCAAAGTCGGCCCCAAGACCGCAGAGCGCATCCATGCATTTACCAAAAAACTCGCCGAGAAGGAGGAGAAAGACTTTTGCGAAGTGCTCACCTCTGAGGCGGTGCTGAAAAAAGTGCCCAACGACGCCAAAGAAGAATGGCCGTCCTTGGCCGAAACACTTCGCGAAGTGTCCGTGGCACTGACAAGTGAAACGCCCGAAGCGATCGTGCAACTTGCCCTCGACGGCTGGTATAGCTCCTTCATTCGCGAGATCTATCCGAACTGGACCGAACGCGCCGACGACTTGCAGAGCTTGATCAGTTTCGCCAGCCGCTTTGACACGATGCAAGAACTGCTCTCGCAGCTCGTGCTGCTCGCCTCTGAAAGTAACGAGCGCGACTCAACTGAAGCCTTAAACTGCCTGCGGCTGACCACCATTCACCAAGCTAAAGGTCTGGAGTTCCCGATCGTATTTGTCATCGGACTCGCCGATGGACTGTTTCCACTCAAGCGCACCATCGACGATGGCGACCTGGAAGAAGAGCGCCGTCTATTCTACGTAGCCGTCACCCGTGCCATGGAGGAACTGTATCTCTCCTACCCGATGCTCAATCAACAAGGCAATACGGTGATACGCCTCAACCCGAGCCGCTTCGTGCAAGAGGTGGATGTCAGTCGCTACGAAACGCTACGCGTTGCACCGACACGCAGTTGGTAGTGGGTGAGAGCGATTTATGCGTTTGAGACAATCGAGACGCTGCAGTTTGCATCTCATCGATTGTGTGGGCGCGTAAAAATAAGGTTCATAGCGAGGGTAAAGGAGGGAGGGCGACTCGCCCTCCTTTGCAGCAACACAGGATGAATGTGGGCGAGTCGCCCTCCTTTGCAGCAACACAGGATGCAATGTGGGCGAGTCGCCCTCCTTTGCAGCAACACAGGATCAATGTGGGCGAGTCGCCCTCCTTGCAGCAACACAGGGTCAATGTGGGCGAGTCGCCCTCCGTTGCAGCACACACAGAGGTCAAAGTGAGGGAGGGCGACTCGCCCTCCTTTGCAGCAACACAGGGTCAATGTGGGCGAGTCGCCCACACTCCTATCGCGGCAATGGCACCAACAAGCCCCCCTGAGCAGCAGAGTTTGATGGCAATCCCCTACGCCTCCGAATCAAGCAGGATCTTATATTCTACGGAGTCCACCAACGCGCGCCATGTGGCTTCGATGATGTTATCACTGGCGCCAACAGTCCCCCAAGTCGCTTCGCCGTCAGTGGACTCAATCAACACACGAGTGATCGCGTCGCTGCCCTGCTCAGTTTCGAGAATGCGCACTTTATAGTCAATAAGCTCAACGGCCATGATCTCTGGGAACACGGGGGCGATCGCTTTACGTAAGGCATGATCAAGCGCGCCGACAGGGCCATTGGCCTCGGCCACGGTATGATGCACTGCGTCGCCAATCCTGACCTGCACAGTTGCTTCAGATACGACGCGACCTGAAGTCTCTTGGTGACTCACCATCACACGATAGCCAACAAGCTCAAAATCAGGCTGTTTACCTTTCAGGAATCGACTCAGCAGTAATTTGAAAGATGCATCGGCGGCTTCGTATTCGTAGCCTTTAAATTCTAGCTCTTTCAACTCACCGAGAAACACCTTCAACTCCGGCGAACGCGAGTCGAGATCGACTCCAATTTCCTTGGCCTTCATCATTACACTGCTACGCCCAGACATATCCGAAACCAGCACCCGAGTGCGATTGCCGACCAACTCTGGCGCGATGTGCTCGTAGCTGTGCTTTACTTTGGCGGCGGCATCGGCATGCACCCCACCCTTATGCGCAAAGGAACTCGTGCCAACAAATGGCAGGGTCGAATCCGAGGCGCGATTGGCCATCTCATCCACAAACAACGAAAGATCACGCAGTTTATTCAAATTAGGTGCGCAGTTCAGATCCGCATCCATTTTCAAGATCAAATTTGGAATAATAGTGCTGAGATTGGCATTACCATTACGCTCACCAAAACCATTCATCGTGCCCTGCACCAGAGCTGCGCCTGATTCAATCCCCGCAAGCGACAATGCTACCCCGAGGCCAGAATCATTATGACAATGCATGCCAACAGGCGTATTCGGAAAATGTGCCACGACCTCGCTGACAATTGCTTGCATCTGACTGACTAGCTGACCGCCATTGGTATCGCAAAGTGTCAAGTTGATCGCGCCGCCACGTTGCGCGGCCTCAAGTGTCTGGATCGCGTATTCTGGGTTGTCGCAGTAACCATCGAAAAAGTGCTCCGCATCGTAGATCACTTCGCGACCATTATTAGTCAGGAAGCGTACCGAGTCTTCGATCATCTTAAGATTCTCTGCGGCGGTCGTGCGAATGATTTCCGTAACATGCAGCAACCAAGTCTTACCAAAAATGGTGACTACTGGCGTTTCCGCGTCAAGCAAGAGCTGCAGCTGCGGATCTTCCTCTGCCTTAAGACTAGCGCGACGAGTAGAACCAAAAGCAGCGATCTTGGCATGCTTCAAGTTCAGCTTCTTTGCTTCGTCGAAAAACGCCATATCGCGTGGGTTCGAGCCCGGCCAGCCACCTTCGATATAATCAATTCCAAACTGGTCCAGCTTCTCAGCGACGCGAATTTTAGCCGCGACGGTAAAAGAAACTCCTTCGCCTTGGGTGCCATCACGTAGGGTCGTGTCGTAGATTTTGAGTGCAGGTGTCATCAGTGGGAACGATTTGAAAAACCGACAAAAACACAGACTTAGGGTGTCTGGGGCAAACCTAAACCGTAGCAGAGCAGACAGATGTCGTGCCAAACCGTACTGCGTGCGTCGAATAGAAGTGAGCCAAGCATGCCGGGGCGTGGCAAGCCGCGCGACTACGTGCTCTGAAGATAAACCACTTGTGTCTGCATAAATTCATACAGTCCGTGCTTACCATCCGCACCACCGATACCCGACTTGCGGCAACCAGCGTGGTAGCCCTGCATCGCCTCAAAGTGCTCACGGTTAATATACGTTTCGCCGAAGTTAAGTGCTTCGACTAGATTCATCGCCTCATTGATATCGTTCGAGAATACCGAGGATGTCAGTCCGTATTCCGTGTCGTTGGCCATGGCGATCGCTTCCTCTATCTCGTCAAAAACCACCACCGGAATAACTGGGCCAAAGATTTCCTGAGTCACAATGTCCATCTGCTGAGTGCAAGCGCCAACGACCGTCGGCTCGAAATAGTAGCCAGACTCATCTGCACCGCGCTGACCGCCGCAAAGGATTTGCGCACCATCGCTCACCGCGCTAGCCAGCAAGCTCACAATCTTATCGAAACCAGCTTTATTAATCATGGGTCCATAATCGACTGTCTCGTCTTGCAATGGGTTGCCAAAGCGCGCGGCCTGCATCTTCTCGACCAGCTTCGCAGTAAAAACCTCTGCCACGCTGCGCTGCACGTAAATGCGCTCGGCGCAATTACACACCTGCCCACTATTGATGACACGGGAGGCCTGAATCGCTGTCGCCGCGAGATCGAGGTCAGCATTGGCAGTGACAATCGCCGGGGCTTTGCCGCCAAGCTCCAAATTGACCCGCGTAATGTGCTGCGCGGCAGTCGCCATGATGCGTGAACCAGTGTCCACACTGCCAGTAAAGCTGATCATGCCGACCTTCGGACTCTCAGTTAACGCGCGGCCCGCAGTCGCCCCATAACCTGAGATAAGATTGACGAGGCCAGCGGGAATGTCGGTCTGCGCTAGGATTTTACAAAATTCAAAGGCGTTGTTGGGTGTCTCCTCGCTCGGCTTGAGCACGATCGCATTGCCCGTAATTAATGCCGGGGCCAATTTACGAGCGATCAGGAAAAAAGGGAAATTCCACGGCAAGATGCCCGCCACCACGCCAATCGGCTTGTGAAACAGGAAGATATTCTCCTTCGGGCGATCGCTCTCGATGATCTCACCTTCGATTCGGCGTCCCCACTCGGCCATGTAGTCGAGATAATCTGCGGTAAAGTTCACCTCCACACGAGCCAGCCCGAGTGTTTTGCCCTGTTCCTCAGTGATGACACGGGCCAGAGGCTCGACTTGTTCACGGATTTTATCCGCGAGCACATGCAAATGCTTTCCTCGGGCAACTGCTGGCAGTGCCGCCCACGCTGGTTGAGCGGCTTCTGCGGCAGCAATCGCGGCCTCGACCTGCTCGGGCGAACTGTCAGGGATCGTCGAAATCGCTGCACCTGTGGCGGGGTTGATCACCGTGATCGTATTGGAGTGAGAAGAATCGACAAATTGACCGTTAATATAGTTGGAGTAATGGATCATACAGGAAACATCCCAAGAGATACCCGTCAGTTCAATCAGAAAGCCTAATCCTATTAATTTAACGCCACAACGATACAAGCCTGTGAATCCAGTGTTTTCTTGCCTTGCAGTATTCAAAATCAGCCCTAATCTCCGCCTCTTTTTTGGAATTTCGTGGGCGATACTCGCATATGCAAAGCCCTCAATTTAAAGTAGTAAATACAATCTATAAACACATCAGATCAGATCATGACCGACCTATCAAAATACAGAAACATTGGTATCTTCGCACACGTTGACGCCGGAAAAACAACGACAACTGAGCGTATTTTGAAGCTCACTGGTAAAATCCACAAGTTGGGCGAAGTGCACGATGGTGCTGCAACCACTGACTTCATGGAACAAGAGCAGGAGCGTGGCATCACGATTCAGTCTGCTGCGACTACCTGCTTCTGGGACGGTCACCGTTTCAACATCATCGATACTCCTGGGCACGTTGATTTCACCGTTGAAGTGTACCGCTCATTAAAGGTGCTCGACGGCGGCGTCGGTGTTTTCTGTGCTTCTGGTGGTGTTGAGCCTCAATCCGAAACCAACTGGCGCTACGCCAATGATTCTAAGGTCGCTCGTTTGATTTACGTCAACAAGCTCGACCGTGTCGGCGCTGACTACTACAAGGTCATTGACCAAGTGAAAAACATTCTCGGCGCTAAGCCACTCGTCATGGTACTTCCAATCGGCATCGAGAGCGATCTCTCTGGTGTGGTTGACCTCCTCACACGTAAGGCATGGGTATGGGACAACTCCGGTGACCCAATGGCATACGAAATCCAAGACGTGCCTGCGGACATGGTCGACAAGGTCGAAGAATACCGCGCTGCGCTGATCGAAACTGCTGTTGAGCAAGACGACGACGCAATGGAAGCTTACCTCGAAGGTAATGAGCCAGAGATGTCTGTCATCAAAGCATGCATCCGCAAGGGCACCATCGCACTGGACTTCTTCCCCACATTCTGTGGTTCTGCGTTTAAGAACAAGGGTGTGCAAAACGTCCTCAACGGCGTCATCGATTATCTTCCGAGCCCAACTGAAGTGCCTGCTCAACCTGAAGTAGATGCTGAAGGTGTTGAAACGGGTGAATTCGCGATCGTTGATGCTGAGAAGCCACTCCGTGCACTTGCATTCAAGATCATGGATGACAAATACGGCGCGTTGACCTTCACACGCATCTACTCCGGTAAGATCTCCAAGGGCACTAGCGTCCTTAACACTTTCACAGGTAAGACAGAGCGTATCGGTCGTATCATCGAAATGCACGCTGACGAGCGTAACGAAGTCGATTCCGCTCAGGCGGGTGACATCGTCGCCCTGCTCGGCATGAAGTCAGTGCAGACAGGTCACACACTCTGTGATCCTAAATTCCCAGCGACTCTCGAGCCGATGGTATTCCCTCAGCCGGTTATCTCCATCGCAATTAAGCCGAAGGACCAAGCTAACTCTGAGAAGATGGGCACAGCGATCGGTAAGATGGTTGCAGAAGATCCTACTTTCATCGTCGAAACTGACGAAGATTCCGGCGAAACCATCCTGCATGGCATGGGCGAGCTTCACCTCGATATTAAGGTCGACATCTTGAAGCGCACCTACGGCGTTGAAGCGATCATTGGTAAGCCACAGGTTGCTTACCGCGAGAGCATCACTCAAACAATCGAAGACAGCTACGTACACAAGAAGCAGTCCGGTGGTTCTGGTCAGTTCGCGAAGATCCTCTTCAAGCTCGAACCACTCGAGCCAGGTGAAGGCTTCCAGTTCGAATCCAAGGTTGTTGGTGGTAACGTGCCACGTGAATTCTGGCCAGCAGTTGAGAAGGGCTTCAAGTTCTCCAAGGAAAAAGGTGTTCTCGCCGGCTACCCTTGCTTGGACTTTAAGGTCACACTCACCGATGGTGCGTTCCACGCAGTTGACTCCTCTGCAGTTGCTTTCGAAACCGCTGCCAAAGCAGCGTATCGTCAGTCCCTGCCAAAGGCAGGTCCACAGATCCTTGAGCCAGTCATGAAACTCGACGTGTTCTGCACAGAGGACAAAATGGGTGACGTTATTGGTGACTTGAATCGCCGCCGCGGCATGATCAAGACCCAAGAGCCAGCACCTAACTCAGGTGTTCGTATCAAGGCCGACGCTCCATTGAGCGAAATGTTCGGTTACATCGGTGCACTTCGCACAATGACATCTGGTCGCGGTCAGTTCTCCATGGAGTTCTCGCACTACGCAGCATGTCCGAAGAATGTAGCGGACGTCGTGATTAAGGAAGCGCTTGAGCGCGAAGAAGCGAAACGCAAATAAGCGTCCAGCAACACACTTCTAACAAAAGTCCCCGACTCGAAAGAGCGGGGACTTTTTTGTTGCGACCGCTAAACGGGACGCACTTCCCTAACTGTGATTGAAAGGCAAAAGTGGAATCAGCCACTCGCCCATTCGGCTAGGCAACGATTGCAGTAAAGGTATCTGCACGAAGTAAACCAATGGCACAACTCGCCTGCTCGTACGCCCACAGGGCTGTGAGCTGTCTATTGCGGAAAAAACAGGGTCGCTAACAGGATTGCCGTGCCTTCTGCGTACTTTTTAAAGCGGGACGTTCGTCCCTAAAAGCACTTCGACAAACCCGCTGATTCGCGGGTTCAAATCCCGCCGCGTAAATTATACTGCGTAAAAATGGGGTGGCTAACGGGATTGCCGTGCCTTCTGCGTACTTTTTAAAGCGGGACGTTCGTCCCTAAAAGCACTTCGACAAACCCGCTGATTCGCGGGTTCAAATCCCGCCGCGTAAATTATACTGCGTAAAAATGGGGTGGCTAACGGGATTCGAACCCGCGACCCCCGGCACCACAAGCCGGTGCTCTAACCAACTGAGCTATAGCCACCATCTGGAAAGATATACAGAGCGCACATCCCTAAAGAAGAGCCGACATGCTCTTCCTGATCGCCCACTTGTCAATAGTCCTTTGGAGGAATTTTATCTTTTTTTCAGTGAACTGAAAATCTGATCTGCAGGGTCCTCAATTGCCACCTCGATTTCTGCCAGCTGAGTCCGAGCTGGCAAAGGATTCCAAGCTCTATCGCGGATTTCCCCGCCCCGATGACAGCTCGAGGATGTCAGCCGAAACGCGCCACTCACAGAGAGTTGAATCCAGCCATCCGCAGTGGCGAGCAGCGCATAAAGCTTAAGGTGTAAGGTCTTGCTTGGATCTTAGGTTAGCAATCGCACGCACTCGATTCATGCGATAAATCCTAAGCTCGAATACAGCACCGCTCCTGTACTCACTATGCCAATACTCATAATTAAATGCCTGTGAGCGCTTACGTGCACTTGCCAGTAATCCGAAAATACTCATAAACCTTCAAGTTGCTCAAACAATGGAGCTGAATTAGAAATATTTTATATGAAAACGGTACTCTTCGACTTAGACGGCACACTGATTGACCATTTTACCACAATTCATCGTTGCGTCGTATTTACACAACAGCAGCTCGACTTGCCAGAGTCAGACTATGATACCGTGCGAGCGACTGTCGGTGGCTCTGCGCCAGTGACTCTTGGTAAATTGCTGGGTGAAGCATACGTCGATACCGCACTACCGATATTCCAAAATTACTTCGAGCAAATCATGTTTGAAGACCTGATCGCGCTACCAGGATCCAATTGGATACTGAACGAACTGAAACAACGTGGCTACCAGCTCGCTGTTTTTACCAATAAAAATGGTAATCAATCGCGCGCAATTTTAGACTTTCTAGGACAGGCACAGTACCTAGATGCGGTTATCGGCACCGGAGACACCCCTTACCGCAAGCCCGATCCAGAGTTCACTGCCCATGCACTCGAATGCTTAACAGCGTCCTCCGAAGATACTATTCTCATCGGCGACTCGCCCTTTGACTTCGCCGCCGCAGAAGCGGGACAGCTCAAAACTTACCTCGTCGCAACAGGCAGCCATACCAAAACTGAATTGTCTGCGGCAACACAAGCAGTCGGCATCTACGCCGACCTATACGAGCTTGGAGCCGCACTTTTCGACCTCACACCCGAAACCACTCAAGTCTAGATGCCACTGACTCCGACACTCCCGCTACCAAAGGCAATCCTTTGGGATATGGACGGCACCTTGATCGACCAAACAGCTGCGATCATTCGCGCTTACGGCGACGTCATCGAAGCAATGGGCGGCGGCATTCCCGACCCCGAAGTGATACGTCGAAGCCTCGGTGGGCCGATGGCATCAACCATGGCGCTGTTTATAGATGATGCAGGCTTAGACGAAGCTGCGAAGCGCTTTCGACTACGCTTCCCAGAGATCATGTTCGATGGTTTGATTATCTTACCCGGCGGACTGGAGCTGATCGAAAGCGCCAATAAAGCACATATCGCGCAAGTCATCTTCACTAATAAGCACGGTGACACCGCTCGCAGAGTCAGCGAATATGCCGGCTTCTCCAAATACATACCCATCTGCATCGGCAACACAGACACGGATTGGCACAAGCCACAGGTAGAACTGACGCGCTATGTATTGGATCAAATCAACGCCTCTGCAGCAGGTGCTTGCATGATCGGCGACTCACCAACTGATATCGAAACCGCTCACAATGCGGGGCTCCCCTGCTACGGCATCGCCACCGGCGCACATAGCACCGACGAGATGCTAGCGGCTGGAGCTGAAGCAGCCTTCAACAGTCTGGTCGAACTCAAAGCAGCCTTCGGTTTGTAGCGCAAGTCGAGCTAGCTCAATCGATGCGCGAAACAGTCTCGATTTTCTCTTTAATAGAGGCAATAGCGTTCGCCTTTAGATAACCGCGAAACGCCATCGTCGGCATTACCAGTGAGCGTCGCCCAAGGATTGATCCAGGATTCAACACCGAATGGCAGCCGACCTCCGCGCCATCACCGACGAGTGCACCGAGTTTACGTAGGCCAGAACCACAGCGCGAACCATCTGGCAACTGCACAGGCACTTCGGATTGATCTAGACGTAGATTCGAACACGTGACTCCAGCGGCCAAGTGCACTTTATTGCCGAGTACACTGTCGCCAACATAACTAAAATGGGGCACCTGCACCCCGTCCAGCAGCAGGCAGTTTTTAAATTCACAAGAGTTACCCAACACACAATTCGCACCCGCAATCACGAAGCCACGAATATAAACGCCTGGTCGCAATACACAGCCCTCGCCGATATAAGCAGGGCCAGTGATCGAACCAAATGGCGGCAACTTGACTGATGGATGAATAAAAACCTGCCCTTCTACATGTAGCCCAGGGGGAATCTCGCCTCGAAGTGATTCAAACTGGAACGCATTCAGTGCCTGAGCAATCAGCGGTACCCACTGCCACGGAGCGAGCTCAGCAGAGAAGACTCGATCAAATGGCAAGGATTCGGGAAAATCAAACAGGTCATGGGCTTTAAGCATTCGAAAACTTGAACCATTCACAGGCTTTTGCGCGAACTTAAAAAATGCTTACAATTCAGGTTTGTTTTAAGAAACAAAGGGAGTAGGTTATCGAAATCATTCATTTAAAACCAATACCTAGTGCACGACGTTAAAGAAAAACCACGAATGGTCGAACGGGCCATGCTCATCGGCATCACCCTTCCCAGTGAGGACGGCGCCACCACACGCAGCCTCCTTGACGAGCTGCGTGAACTCGTCACCACCCTCGGCATCGGCATCCAGCACGAAGTACAGCTCTCGATCCGTAAACCTCAGGCAAAATTCCTGCTTGGTACAGGCAAGGCCGAAGAGATGATCGACCTAGCGAAAGCGCACAATTGCGACGTCATCGTGTTTGATAATGAGCTCACCCCCGCACAGCAGCGGAACTGGGAGCAAGCGGCGGATGACAAGATCTTGGTCATCGATCGCCAAGAGGTGATTCTCGATATTTTTGGCAAGCGTGCACAAACCAAAGAGGCTGTCTTGCAAGTGGAATTGGCGCGTCTCGAATACAATTTACCACGCTTGAAAAGCGCATGGACGCACCTAAGTCGTCAACGTGGCGGTGGCTCGACGCAACGAGATGCCGGCGAAACGCAGCAAGAGCTGGACCAACGTATGGTACGCACACAAATCACACGCGTGAAGCGTGAGCTCGAAAGCGTGATACAGCACCGCCATGTGCAGCGCAAAAAGCGCATGACCGTCCCCGTGCCGACCTGCGCAATCGTTGGCTACACCAATGCCGGCAAATCTTCGTTGCTCAACCAGCTAACAAATTCGGACATTCTCGTCGAAGACAAACTGTTCGCCACGCTCGACCCCACGTCGCGTCGTTGCCCGTTACCAAGTGGACAGCCTCTAATTGTAACCGATACTGTCGGGTTTGTGCGCAATCTGCCACACCGCTTAGTCAACGCCTTCAAAGCGACTCTAGAGGAGGCGGTCGTCTCTAACTTTTTGATCCATGTGCTGGATGTTAACAGCCCAGAGATCGAAGCCCATGCAGAAACCACCCTTTCGGTACTCCATGGACTCGGTGCTGATGAAAAGAAAATCATCACGGTCTTCAACAAAATCGACGATCTGTGGAGTGAGGATATACGCCTCACCCTGTCTTTCAGGTATCCGGAAGCACTCTTTGTCAGCGCACATTCGGGCGAAGGTATTCCTGAATTGCTAGAGCGCATCGAAGCCATTGTCGAAAGCGACTTTGCGCAATTGCGCTTACTCATACCGCATGACCGCTATGATCTGGTCGCCCGCCTACACCGCGAAGGTGGCGTGCGTAAAGAAGAGGCGCGAGATGACGGCACTTACATCGTTGGTTCTGTCCCCGAGCGAATGTTATCAGCATTGCACCCTTTTCTGCTTAGCAACGAAGAGTCCTAAGCTCTGGGTGCATCGACCATCTGCGAAGGTCTTTGCACCAATCAGAGTTCAGATGCTTGGCTTTTCCTGGCATAATTAATCCTGCAATAACAATAAATATAAATTTATAATATACCTCTGCGTCGCACTCTTGAAATAATTGATTAGCATAAAATCATGACCGTATCCAGACACACCACCACACCCAACAACTCGCTGATTGTCATCCTATGGGGCCTGATCTTCGCAAAATGCTTCACACTGGAATACTTCGTTCAAGTTTATGCGGTGCCAATTAATTCAGTGCTCTACATCTGGACCCTCACACTCACCATGGCAACTGTTGCTACATTCGTATTTTTGCGAATCAAGGCTCAAGAAAAAAGTTTTCAACAAAGCCTGCAGCGCAATCTAGTCATCTGGGGCACTTCTGCAATCGCAATGCTCATCGCTCTTCTAGTGGTATACACATCACAAAGTATCAACCCCTATAGCATTCCAGCGCTACTGGCAGTCTGTCTTGGCGCTAGCTACCTAGTTCAAAGTCGCTTAAATAGTACTCTAAGCGATACATTCAGCGGCAGCGGTTGGTTAATCGGAGCTGGAATCCTGTTTGTGCAGAGCTCGGTTGAAAGCCTAATTCTGTTCGCTTTTTTGATCCTCACGCTGTCAGTCCTCCCAGTTGTAGTTCAAATGATCCGTCCGAAGCAAACACGCCAACAAGCAAGTTGCCATTAATCGATGGCGCAGATTACGCGCGCAAATACGTAATTCGTCTTCCAGCAGAAAAGTAGCTGGACGCTAGTGGCTGCTTGGTCAAGATTTAGCACTATGTCTACCGATCTCGATCCAGTCTATGAGGAACTCAAGCGCTTACAGCTTGAAGGAATGGATCGTGTCTTCATCGAAGACAGCACAATGGCATTACTAGCACCGGTTGCAGCTCCAGCGGCACCGCCAATCGCGCCGCCCGCACCCGCCATTGACCTACAAGCCGCAATGAACTCCGGCCATAAGCCTAGCGCACCAGCGGCAAAAAAGGTAGCGCCACGTAAAGAATCTGCGCCCACAACCACGCCACTCCCCGATGCCCCAACGGTCGAACTGCCGGAAGGCAATGCAGCGACTCAAATGCAATGGCTCCAACAACAGGTGGAGAACTCACCGGTATGCAAGGAGCGGCTGCGACAGGATGAAAAAGTCGTCTTCGGCGAAGGTGCCCTCACTGCCGATATATTTTATTGTGGCGAAGCCCCCAGCGAGGAAGATGCAGCTGTGGGCAGTCCCTTCCAAGGAAAGTCCGGTGAGCTCTTAACCAAAATATTAAACGCCATGGGTCTCTCGCGCGAGACGGTTTATCTGACCAATCTTCTAAAGTGGCGGCCGGAACACGACAAGCCTTACGGCAACCGCCCACCCACTCAGGACGAAATGGAATTTTGCCTGCCCTACTTGAAGGCTCAACTCGAAATCGTGCAGCCGAAAGTCATCATTGGGCTGGGCAATGCAACTGTGCTGGGCTTGTTGGGAGCAGATCCCAATCGTAAGATGGCCGCAATTCGTGGCACATGGCAGACTTTCCAAAATATCCCGCTCGTCTTCACTTTTCAGCCCTCGTACTTGCTCTTCAATGACACCATGAAGACTAAACGTATGGCATGGGAAGATATGTTGAAAGCCATGGAAAAAGTCGGCTTGCCAGTCAGCGAAAAGCAACAACGCTTCTTCCTACCCAAGTAACCGCACGATCAACGACCTATCGACAAAAAAGGCCGCAGTCACCTGCAGCCTTTTTGTAATTAGAAACTTGTTGCGATTATGCCCCGGCAGCACCGGACACCTGCTGGCCTTGCTCAAAACTCAACTGGTCATCCTGCACATCGACCTGAATGACCTCACCAGCCTTGATTTCTCCTCCGAGAATGGCTTCAGCTAGAGAATCTTCGAGATGACGCTCAATCGCACGACGCAATGGACGCGCACCATACTTCACATCGTATCCCTTTTCGATCAGGAATGTCTTTGCTGCTTCCGAGAAATCAAACACCAAACCTTGATCCTTCAAACGATTCGATACGTTACGCAATTCAAGCTCGACGATTGCTTTCATATCTTCACGCCCAAGTGACTTAAAAATCACCAACTCATTCAAGCGATTCAAAAACTCAGGTTTAAAGACACGCTTGGTCTCATCGAGGATTTTCTCGCGAATCTTCTCATATTCATTCTCGGCATTATCTTCGAGTCCGAAGCCCATCGACGTATTTCGTTGAAGAATCTCAGCTCCCACATTCGAAGTCATAATCAAAATCGTGTTACGGAAATCGATCTTGCGTCCGAGACTATCAGTGAGGCGGCCTTCTTCGAGCACCTGCAAGAGCAACTGCACCACGTCTGGATGGGCTTTCTCGATTTCGTCAAACAACACCACCGAATATGGCTTACGCCGAACTGCTTCAGTCAATTGACCGCCCTCTTCGTAACCGACATAACCAGGGGGCGAACCGACTAAACGTGAGACTGCAAACTTTTCCATATATTCAGACATATCAATCTGAATGATGGCATCTTGATTACCAAACATCTCTTCGGCTAACACTTTTGCTAGTAAGGTTTTACCGACACCAGTGGGTCCAAGAAACATAAACGAACCAATCGGACGGCGCGGGTCTTTTAAGTCAGCACGAGAACGACGAAGCGCTTTAGAGACGACTTCGGTCGCAATGTTTTGGCCAATGACCTCAGTCTGTAAATGACTCTCGAGCTTGAGCAACTTTTTGCTTTCTTTTTGCTCCATGCGTGACAGCGGTATACCCGTCCACGCAGCGACCACTTCGAGCATGTCATCTTCATCCACCACGATTTTGGTCTCCTCGCGGCTCTTCTTCCACTCCTCGATAACGTCGACTTGTTTTTGACGTAGTTGCTTTTCCTCATCGCGGAATTTAGCGGCCTCCTCGAAGTGCTGCCCACTAATCGCACCTTCCTTCTTCGCGCAGACATCTTCAATCGTGGCATTCATCTCCTCGATTTCAGGGGGACGCTTCAGCGACTCGATACGTGCACGCGCACCTGCTTCGTCCAAGATGTCGATAGCTTTATCAGGTAAGAAACGAGCAGTAATATAACGTTCAGATAGTTTAGTTGCTACCTCCAGTGCACCGTCAGTGAACTTCACTTTATGGTGATCTTCATATTTACTCCGGATGCCCTTTAAGATTAAAATCGTATCTTCGATTGAAGGTGCCTCGACCTTGACCGACTGAAAGCGGCGATCCAAGGCACTGTCCTTTTCAATATATTTACGGTATTCCGCAAGAGTGGTGGCACCGATACACTGCAGCTCACCGCGGCTCAATGCCGGCTTAAAGATATTCGAGGCATCCATTGCGCCTTCGGCAGCACCTGCACCCACAATGGTATGCAGCTCATCAATGAAGATAATTACATTCTTGGCGCGACGAATCTCATCCATCACTGCTTTGATGCGCTCTTCAAACTGACCACGATACTTCGTGCCAGCGACCATGAGTGCCAAATCCAGTGTGATCACACGCTTATCGACCAAGATTTCCGGAACGACACCTGAGGCAATTTCCAGCGCCAGGCCTTCAACAATCGCAGTCTTACCCACGCCCGCTTCACCGATAATAACCGGATTACTCTTGGTGCGACGACACAGGATCTGAACTACACGGCGGATCTCATCCTTACGGCCGATCACTGGATCGAGTTCGCCCTTCTTTGCCATCTCAGTTAAATCGCGGCCAAAGGCTTTCAGCGCAGGCGTCTTGGATTCTTTCTTCTCATCCGATGCGCCAGGGCCTGCAGCAGCTTCTTCTGGCTCTCCAGAGAAATTGGGGTCGAGTTCTGAAAGAATCTCATTACGGCAGCGCTCAATATCAACTTCGAGTGATTTAAGCACACGTGCCGCAACGCCCTCACCTTCGCGCAACAATCCGAGCAAAATGTGCTCTGTGCCGACATACGAATGATTCAGGGCCTTGGCTTCTTTACCGGCCAGCGCCAACACCTTTTTAACCCGAGGCGTATATGGTATATTGCCAGAAGGTTTACTCTCTGGCCCCGTGCCAACCTGTTTTTCAACTGCAGCGCGCACGGTCTGCAAGTCGAGCCCCATTTTTTGAAGCACGTTCACAGCAACCCCCTGTCCTAAGTTGATTAGGCCTAACAATAAGTGTTCGGTGCCCACGTAGTTATGGTGAAAGCGATCCGCTTCTTTTCGAGCCAGAGCGAGCACTTGTTGTGCTCGCGGAGTAAAGTTATTCATTGGTTCCATAGTAATATCGTTTGCTAATAATTACTCCTGTTCTTGCAACTTGTCAAAAGCTAGAGCCGGTAGGTTTGAAAATTCTTGCCGAAGTTTATCTGCACGCGCAATATCGCGAGCCTCAGGTGCGATCCCCTCTTGCGCGGCATACTGCACATGCCCAGGCTGGCTTTCGATCACGAGTCGATCGACGTCGGCACGATTCGCTTCAGGCAGCATTCCAAAATCAACTGCTAAGCGAATAAATGAGAGTAAATTCAGCGCTTCGTCCGAAGCGATGACATGCGTATTTTTCAGCACGCCAAAGGCACGGCCAATTTGATCGAGCAACTTCGCGCGGCTCTCTTCGAGATACTTGAAGCGCGCGTTCAACTCATGATCGATCACCGTCTTTAGCACATTCGCTAAACTTTCCAAAATCTCGGATTCACTCTCGCCTAAAGTCTGTTGATTTGAAATCTGAAAAATGTGGCCACTGGCATCCGAACCTTCGCCGAAGAGGCCACGCACGGTAATCCCCAATTGGCTGACCGCACGAATCACACGTTCCATCTGGCCAGAGATCACCAGTCCTGGCAAATGCATCATCACAGACGCACGTAATCCGGTGCCCAAGTTTGTGGGACAAGCCGTCAAGTAGCCGAAATCCTCAGAAAACGCCACGTCGATGGTCTTTTCCAACTCCGAATCAAATGCATCGATCAACTTCCAGACTGATTTCAAATTGAAGCCTGCCTTCAAAAACTGGATTCGCAGATGATCCTCCTCATTGATCATTACCGAACAGGTCTGGCCCTTATTGATGTAAACCCCAGTGCCTGCTTCGCCATCGCACAGTTCTCGACTGATCAGGTGACGCTCGACTAGCACTTGCTTCTCCAAGGTAGATAAATCTGCGATGTCAAAAAAACTGCCCTTGTTCATCTGCGGCAGCGCACTCAATTGATCCGCACAACGGGTGAGTACATCGCGGCGCTGCAAGACATCCGCACGTTCAGGAAATGGCTGACCGACCAAGTTTCTGGCCAATCGAATCCGAGTGCTAAGTACAACCGGAGCCGCCTTCTTGACTGCCTGCGTCAACTCAGCGCGCTCATCATTAATGAGTGATTCGATCATTTAGGAGAGACCTCCAACTCTTCCGTCTCTTTGATGACTTTGATTTGATCGCGAAATTTAGCGGCGTCCTCGTAAGCTTCCTCGGCAACAGCACGTGCTAGCGAATCCATTAGGTTCTTCAACTGCATTTGACTCGATTGACGACTCAACGCGTCCGTAGGCACCTTGCCCTGGTGAGCGGTGCCCGCATGCATATCTTCAAGCACCGGAAAGACCAATGATCTAAAGACCTCATAGCAAGCCGAACACCCCAAGCGGCCCGTGCGGCGAAAATCCGCCGACTCCTGCCCACAGCTTTGGCACACCAACTGTGCCTCGCCAGAGACAGGCGTGAGCGGTGTCTTCGACATCAAGTCTGCCAACGAAAAGCCTTCAGGGTCTGTGACTCCTTTCTTTTGGGCACAAGACTCACAGAGATCCACTTTATGGATCTTGTTATTAACGATCTGCGTCAGATGCACGGTGGCTTCCTGATCGCAGATGCTGCACTTCAAATTCTCAGCCATATATTATAAAGTATAAAAGTCGGGTTGCTTGGCAAAGCGAAAACTTCGATTCAAGGTGATCAAATGCGCTTTATCAAGAGGTTTACGAGCTTTTGACAGTCGCCATCGAAAGATGTGCCCAGCGCCCAAGAAAATACTTGAGCAAGGCTGCAATCACCAGAATCCTCCATTGCCACGCACATTAAAGCATCGTGCCCTCGACCGTGACACGGCGTTTGAAACTCTCGAGGAATTTCGCGGTGACTGGGCCAGGCTTACCATTGCCAATCACGCGCGCATCAATCTCAACGATTGGTACGATCTCGGCAGCCGTCCCAGTCAAAAACACTTCCTCTGCGACCCAGACATCGTAGCGCGTCATATTCGCCTCGCGCCAAGGTATACCCAGCTCATCAGCAATCGCCAGTGCAGTATCACGAGTAATGCCCTTCAAGGCACCGGAACTCGCAGCTGGTGTGATCAATTCGCCCTTGTGCACGATAAAGATGTTATCACCAGTGCACTCCGCAATATAGCCCTGATCGTTGAGCATAATCGCCTCATGATAGCCAAGGTGCTGTGCTTCGATTTTAGCTAGAATATTGTTCAGGTAGTTGAGCGACTTCACTGCTGGCGGCAGCGCCGAAGGATTACAACGACGGGTCGGCACGGTGATAATTTTCAGGCCATTGTCGTAAAACTCCTGAGGATACAATTGAATCGTATCAGCAATGATAATTAGTTGTGGTTCGTTGCAGTTCTTGATCGAAAGTCCAAGACTGCCGACACCACGCGTCACTACCAAACGAATATAGCCATTTTTCAAACCATTCGCACGGCAAGTCTCGCACAGCGCATCCGAGATCTCTTGGCGCGTCCATGATAATTCGAGCATGATCGCTTTGGCGGAATACTCTAAACGCTCCAAATGCTCATCGAGCTTAAATACACAGCCATCATAGAGGCGAATACCTTCAAAAATACCGTCACCATAGAGCAACCCATGATCGAACACCGAGACTGTCGCCTCGCTGGCATCGACCAACTTATCATTCATATAAATCTTCATAAACATAAGGATGATGAAGGTGGATTTCGTTTTGTCTAGCCTCCATCACCATTCAAATGCGAGTTCGTCCGAAAAATTCAACTGCGCGCGATATTTAGCGTTGATGGCATCGAGTGCGGTTGCACGGCCCAAACTCTCTGGCCAACCATTTAGGTGTCACGACGTTTCCAATGATAGATACTGGGTTTCATCGGTCAAATTGATCGTATCGGCGATCAGGAGTTGTTTTGAGCGCAGACCGTGCGTGGTAGTGCTGCCTTAACCTGAAAAGCACCGTGGTTGAAACATTTTTTTGCCTGCGCGCTCAGCGCGGAGCCCGAATTACAACAGCAAGCCTGCCTTGAATGATACTGATGTTGCTACAGTTGCTCCGCGGGCTGCCGCACACATACAAAAAAGCCCCAGTCATAACGACAGGGGCTTTTGTGCAAAACGTGGCGTGGTTTATGCGACGCGTTCGACAATCAGTAACGGTGGATTCGGACGCTTCGGAGCGAGGCGGTAAGCCGTCTTGAGGTACTCAAGTGCTTCTTCCATCTTAGCTTCGTCGTTGTAATGGATCATCATCAACGGCTCACCTTGCTTAACTTGCGTGCCAACCTTCTTGATTTCAGAAACACCCACTGCAGGATCGTACTTACCGTTCTTCTTCATCGCCAACTTCTGCACGCCTTCGGCGATCAGACCAGCATTAATAGTGTGAACATAGCCACGCTTAGGGGCAGGCAACTTACGCACGTGCTTCGCTGTTGGGAATTTATCAGGATCATCGATCACAGAGATATCACCACCTTGCGCCTCGACCATATCTTTAAACTTCTGCAGCGCGGAACCATCTTTAAGGTGGCGTTGCACAGTCTGCTTTGCGGAGAGTGTTGAACCCGCGACCCCAGCGAGGCGTACGATTTCCATACCGAGCTTGAGTACCAACTCTTGCAGATCCTCAGGACCTTCACCCTTGAGCAACTGAATCGCTTCCTTAATTTCAAGCGCAGTACCCACGGTATCACCGAGTGGTTGATTCATATCAGTCACCAATGCCACGCAACGGCGCTTCATTGATCGACCGACACGGGTAATCGAACGTGCCAACTGCTTGGCTTGCTCGACATCCTTGATGAACGAACCGTTGCCCCACTTCACATCGATCACGAGGCCTTCTGCACCTTCAGCCAACTTGCGACTGAGCACACTACCTGTGATCAACGGCAAACTCGGAATCGTGCCAGTCAGCTGACGTAATTTATAAAATTTCGCGTCCACTGGAGAAATCTCCGGATCTTGCTTAATAAAAGTACAACCGACTGTCTTCAACTGAGCTTTAAAGCCCTCCAAATCCAGGATTGGATTAAAATTCGGAATTGAAGAAAGCTTATCAAGATTACTAATAACGTGCTCTTCATCAACGCCATTCATGGTTGGCATGACCACGCCACAAGCAGCTGCGAGTGGACCGAGTACGAGTGTAGTTTTATCACCAACACCACCGGTTGAGTATTTGTCGATCTTCGGGCGGGAGATACCAGTTAGGTCAATCACCTCACCAGACAGCATCATCTCCTCAGCAAAAATGGCCGTCTCTTGAGCAGACATGCCCTGGAAAAAGATAGCCATTGCAAGAGCCGATTGTTGAAATTCAGGGAGGTCATCATCCAAAATGGAATCGACGATGTAGCGAATCTCCGCGTCGGAGAATTCGCCACCGTCACGCTTCTTTTCAACTAGAAAGCTGAAGGAAGGCTTAATGAACTTACGAGCGCTGATAATATTCTTTCTCATTTAATAAAAATGTAGGAATCAATTGATTTGCCCATCGAGAAGGCATAAACATTTATGTATTAGGCGATTAGAAGGGCTATTGTCGAGCCTAAATAACGGGATTCTAGAAATAGAATCTTACAGCATGCTCGGGCAAACTAGCATAAGTATTCGACTCAAACAGAAAGTTCCCGAAAGCAGAGCTTGACGCCGAGCGCTCTGGATTTTGCTCTGCTCCCCATGAAGGTTTGGTTCAACCCATCTAAGGCAATCGAAAGTGCGCTATCGACAATCGCAGCTCAGACAGAGGGTTTCGGCTCGGAGTTCGTGCCTGGCGTGCGCCCTGCTGATCCACGTTTCGGTGACTATCAGGCCAATGGCGTGCTCGCCTTTGCCAAAAAGAACGGGCTCAATCCGCGCGAACTTGCCACCCGCCTGATTGCCGCTGCAGAAGCCTCCGACGAATTCGACCCGGCGTTCGTGACGCTCGACATTGCTGGCCCTGGCTTCATTAATTTTACGCTCACGCCTGAGTTCATCTGGCAGTGGCAACTCGCGTTCTCCACCAAAGAGGACTACCAAAGTGGCGCTAAAGCCCTCAAAGACGGTCGCAAAGTCATCATCGACTATCCGAGCGCCAACACCGCCAAGCAAGCACACATCGGCCACTTGCGCCCAATGGTGATCGGCCAGGCCATCGCCCGCCTGCTCGATTTCTGTGGAGCCGACCTAATTCGCGACAACCACATCGGCGATTGGGGCACCAACTTCGGCACCTTGATCATGAAGATCAAGCGCGACGGCGTCGACCTTTCCGAGCTTGGCGAAAATGCTCTCGTCACCCTCGATCAACTCTACAAAGACGGCAGCGCTCTCGAAGTCGAGCAACCCGAACTGCGCGATATTTCCCGCAACGAGCTCGTGCTTCTACAAAACGGCGATACCGAGAACAGCATACTTTGGGACCAAATCGTCGAAATCTCCAAAGTCGCGTTTGATAAGCTATTCGTGCAAATCGGCGTCGAGATCGACATCACCCTCGGCGAATCCTTCTACCGCGACAAAGTGCAACGCATCTACGCCGAGTTGACCGAAGTCGGCCTCGCCGAACAAAGCGACGGCGCACTGGTCGTCTGGCACGACGAGATCAAAAAATTCTCGCGCGATAACGAGCGCCCTTTTCCATTCAATATTCGTAAGCAAGACGGCGCCAGCAACTACGCCTCCACCGATCTGGCGACCGTGCTTTATCGCTTGGAAGAGTTTAAGGCCGACGAGATCATCTACCTGACCGACGCCCGCCAACAAGATCACTTCCAGCAGCTCTTTCTGACCACTGAAAAATGGTTCAAGGCCAAGGGCTATGCGCAGCCAGAGATGAACCACGTCTTCTGGGGCACCATTCTCGGGGCCGACAAGAAGCCCTTTAAAACCAAGTCCGGCGAGTCGATTAAACTCCAGGAACTCCTCGACGAAGCCCGCAACCGCGCCTTCGACGTCGTCACCGAGAAGAATCCAGACCTCGACGAAGCCGAGCGTCGCGAGATCGCTGAGTCCGTTGGTATTGGTGCAATAAAATACGCCGACCTTTCCAGCAACCGCACACAAGACTACGTCTTTAGTTGGGATCGCCTCCTCAGCTTCGAGGGCAATACCGCGCCCTATCTGCTCTACGCAGTCGCTCGTATCAACAGTATTTTCCGTAAAGTCGGCGTCGATCCCGAAGCGCCAATCGAAGCTGGCGAGCCAAGTAGAGACTGAGGCCGAACTTGCGCTCGCGCGTAAGATTATGGGCTTCGTCACTGCACTGGAGCTAACGCTCAATGATCTGCGTCCGCACTTTCTCTGCACTTATTTGTATGAATTGGCTGGTGCCTACAGCAGCTTCTACAATGCCGACAAGGTGATGGTCGACGATACCGCGGTTAAGGCTCGCCGCCTGTTACTCTGCGCACGAACCCGCACCGTACTGATGACCGGTCTAGAGCTGCTCGGCATTAAGCCGTTGGAGCGCATGTAAGTTTAAGCCGCAAACCAAACTCCGAATCCGGCTTTGATTTATAATACTGTGGGGAACACGTCTCCTCAATCGCCATCACTACGTTCGACAAGTACAGCCAGCAAGGCCTGCCCCAATTCACGATCCGAGGCAAATAACACGCCGCGGTGATTCATGAATGTAGAATCTACTCGATTTAAATCCAAGCGCTGTCCTGGCAACATCGCTGCACCACGCGTCCAACTCTGCGTAGATGCACGCCGTCGCAGCATAATCCCAGAGACTCCCGCCACCAGCCTGCGGCTTCGGGAATTTGAAATAGCACGCAGGCGCTTGCTCCAATACCCACAACGCATTCATCACCGCACCGCCCGTCAAAGTTGCTTCCAGCCCATCCTGGCCGAGCTCACTCGCCAATACCTGCAACTGCGCCAGCGCCGCGTCAAACTGCGGGTGACTCACGATGCTACGATCTGAAATAAAGCTCAGAGGCGCAGCCTCTGACGATGGTGGCAACTCAGTCCGTTACGCAACACACCCTGCCCCTGCACTGCCTGATACTGAGTGCCAGTCGATGGATCATAGACCACCCCAATCAACGGCGTACCATCCCGAGCCACCAATGCAATCGAAACCGCATAACCAGGAATCGACTCCGTAAATGGTAAAGTCCCATCGAGCGGATCAATACACCAGAATGCATCTTTCTCTAAACGACTACCATCATCGGGCTGCTCTTCAGTCAACAGTGCGAGATCGAAGGCCGCACAAGTCGGCTGCAAGTGCTTTAGGATAATTGCCTGACTCAACTCATCCACCTCCGTCACTACCTGCGAGGCGAGACTCTCCCCGCCAGCCTTGTGCTGCACCAAAACCTCACGACCATCGTACTGAGCAATCAAGACGCCTGCCTCCTTCACTGCCGTCGCCGCGCACCCAACGAGCTGGATCAAATCTTCCGCGCTTAATCGCATCGTGCAGCATCCTGTAAACTGGCAAGCACTTCACGCGCCAAGCGCTCGCTGTAGCCATTGATCTTCCAATGCCCCGGGCTCCAGCCTTTTAGAAAGCGATGAAAGTCCGTCCATGCCACCGGATAAAGCGACCGCCAATCGTGCTCCAAGGCATCTAGATCGAGGTCAGTTCCTTGAGCAGTTAATGCGCCTCGCAAGGCTCCGAAATACAGCTCCAACAGGGCAGACTCCTCCCGCTCGCACGCCAGCTCGTCGAGACAACTGCCGATCAGATAGACCACATCCTTCATCCCGCAGCCTGCGCCGATGTATTGAAAATCGACCGCCGCTACTGACGCGCCATCTTCTGAAAAGCAAAAGTTGGCTAGCTTGGCATCGCCATGCACCAGCGTCTGATACGGACTCGCCTTGAGCTTACGATCAATCGCAATAGCCGCGTCTGTTAATCCAGGGTCTTCCTTTGCTAAGATCGCCAGCTCATCCGGCCGTGTATCCAAATGCCAATACGTGCCCTGCTCCCACAAGCCCCTCGGCTCGGCCCCCATAAAAGTCGCGTGGAAATGCGCCAACCACGACAAACAGGCGTGCAACTCAGTCTCACCCACGGTCGTGCGCCGCAACGCAAACCCCGACGCATCCAGATCCTCTAATACCATGATCGACTCGTGCCGCACCGACTCCAGCGCCAAGCACTTCGGCACCCGGCAACCCGGCCCACAACGCGCACTCCAGTCACGATACCAGGCCGCCTCCACTTCGTAGGACTTGAGCTTACGTTGATGCGACCGATCCGTATTCCACCCCCTTGGGTGTGTCACTGCCGCCGGCAGCGACACGTGTTTGACGACCACACTTTGCACAGACCCGCCCTTCAACCCATAACGCACAATCGAACCATAGCCGCTCCAAAGACTCTGGATCACGCCCAGCTCAATCAGCTCAGTGGCTCCAGTGGAGCTCAGAATCATCGATTTCAAATGCGTATTCATTCGGAGACAGAGCATGAACAGCTCTCACCGCAATCCAAGAGCGAACTACTGAGCGACATATATTGCCATCTAGTCAGGCGTATCCTCGCTACCGATCGAGCGCGGCCTTTGCCAAATGAATCAAGCTTTCAATGCGACATCGAAAATGCTGCTCACCAATCTCACGATTGAAACCACGAGTGAACCAGAAGTTGTTTATAATAAAAAATAAAGACGCTCTAACTCAACTTCAGCGCCTTCGTCATTACGACGAACAACTCGTAGTTCTTGATAAACGGCGCAATCTGCTCAGATCCCGGCCCGAATGCGAATAGATCGATGCACTCGGAGGTGTAATTGTTTGAGGTCCAACCGATGGCGGTCTTTTTTAATAATTCCTTGGCTACGACCTTTGTCATCGCGCTAGAGAGATAAGTCGACTCGGGGTCATCCATCGTTGCTTGAATCGAGCGGCTTGATTCGGTGTCGCGACGATACCAGTGGCTTTGGTAAAGACCTCCGCATCGAACTGGCCAGTGGCTATAAATTTCTGCTCCAATGCCTCAAAGCTGCCAGTCATGTCATTGATACCATCGAGCGCTGGCCCGCTATCGACATACGCAGGCCCTGCTCCATTCAGCTGACAACCACCGGTGCCGTGATCTGTAGTAATAATAAGCAAGGTATCGGGATCGTTTCGTAAATACTCCAAAGCAATCGGAATACAGTCATCGAACTCCAACAGCTCATGCAAAATTAGCGGCAGGATCGTTACCATGTCCCGCATGATCCACACGTCCGCCTTCGACTTGGAGGACAAATCCATCCTTCGATTGACTGAGACTCTTTAACGCTGCACGAAACATCTCCGGTAAGCTCGGCACGTCAGAAAGTGCCGCATCGTTCTTTCGATCAATTGCATAAGGCAGATGTGAATTTGAGAAAAGCCCGAGCAGTCGTGGGCTGCTGGCTTGCGCAAGCAACTCCGTTTTCGTTTGCACGAAACGATAACCCTTACTCTTAAAATCTGGAATCGATGCGCCCTTCTGCCTGTCGGCTGTCCGTTGAAAATGCCGCAAGCCACCACCGAGCAACACATCAATCTCACGCTCATAATATTGCTGTGCGATCTCGTCCTCCATCCCGCGCTTCTCAACGTTGGCCGCGAAGCCCGCAGACGTCGCATGAGTGACTTTGCATGTCGTTACGAGACCAGTGGCTTTGCCAGCCTCCTTTGCATAAGAAAATAGAGGTTTCAGCGAGACGCCATTGGCATCCGTATTGATTACGCCGTTCGGCAGGCGCTGGCCACAGCCCAAGCGCAGGCAGCGGCAGCCGAATCGGTCACTGGCGAACTCGCCGAAGCGGTATCCTGCAGCGCGCGTGTTAGGCCGGGTTGCTCATAGACCTGCATCCAATTCAAGGGTGCCTTGCGATGGCGCAAACTCCAGTGATGTGCGAAGCCATAGGTGCCCGTACACATACCGTCCACGACTAGAAAGATTAAGTTCTTTGCCTTCGGACTCTTCGACTGGCGCACTCGATCCGCGGCGGCAGTACTCGAACCTAGCGTCACTGCGACACTACTCAAGCCAATGCCTTTAATGAACTGACGACGACTGGAGGACGGGGGGGGAGTTCGACATTCATCAATATTTATAGGCAGGTGAACACTGGAGGAAGCTAGAAAAAATGAAATACTAGTTCGCTTGGTGATACCACGCCTCAACCAACTTTTTGATCGCCTCGGCAGACTCAGCTGCTTCAAAAGTCAATGATGCTGAATTGATGCAGTAACGCAGCCCGGTCGGTTCGGGACCATCTGAAAAGACATGGCCCTGATGCGAACCGCAGACCGCGCAATGTACTTCGACCCGTGTCATACCATAGCTGACGTCGCGTGTTTCGCCCAGTGTGCGTTTATCGATCGGCGTAAAGAAGCTCGGCCAACCGGTGCCGGAATCAAACTTTGTGGTGCTACTGAACAACGGCGTATCACAGCCAACACAACGATACAGACCGGTCTCCTTATTGTCGTTGTATGGATTGGCAAAGGGACGCTCGGTGCCTTGTTTACGGGCGACCTCATACTGAATATCCGTCAGCCGCTCCTGCCATTCGGCATCGCTGCGTAAAACCGGAAAGCGATCACCGCCAAGGTCCACATGCGAGGGCAGCCCACAGGCGCTCGCGCATTCGCTCACAGTTTCATCAGTTGATTCGGAAGAGGAGATCGGTTGTTCGGCCATGCTGAATTGAATTAAAAAGCCCCCCACTATCAAAGTAAGTAGGGCTGTAATTGATAGAGAGGAGCGGGATAGGTAGTTCATACGGAGGATGAGATACCTCTCACAGTGTGCTTATTCCCACTGAGTGCAAGTGCGCCGTGCACTCCACGAAGTGAGGCCGAACATTGCTTCGCTATCTACGGCGGCCCTTCGCTTGGTCTTTTTAATCAGTGTGCTGATTGACTGGCGGGACGAAAATAGGCAGAAATGGCTGTCTCACGTGAGGCGACGGGCAAGTGTCGCGAATGATTAGGATACTTCTGATCCGTGTTATTCGCGGTCAAATCCTCATATTTGGTGAACGCACGCAAGGCCGTGATTGGAGGGTCAATTGTAGGGACGCTCCGTCGTTTCCTTGTGGTCATGTCGTCTGCGGCTCGGAATCCTGCACTCCCCTAAAACAGCATATCGTCCTCATCCGGATAGCGAATCTCAGTGAGACTGCCGTTGAATTTAGCTGCTAGGGCAGCGATCACTTGAGGACCGAGTCGTGCCGAGGCTTCCTCAGTGGTCATCAGCGGCTCACCTGAATCAATAATTTTGGGCGCTGTCTTTTCTGTGGAAAAACTCCCGGCCGCCTCTTGGGCCTGCAGGTCTGCGGCGGCATCCATTGCTGCACGCTCAGGGTCCACTTCTGGCAGCTCCACATCGAGCAATGCATCGACCACACTATCCGGCGCTTCCAGCGCAGGTTTCGTGGGCGCTTCAACGACCAGTGTCGCTTCCACCTCAATTGCCTCAAGTGTTGATGGAACTAGGGCTTTTTTTTTTCGGGTAGCGTCGCCCCTGCGCCTGCCAGTTGTTTGATCAAACTGTCAATCGCACGCGAGCGGGGACTCCTCGGCTGCTTTCAATAGTACCACCTCAAAATTCACTTTTTCCGACAGTCCGCGTTGTACCGATGCTTCACCACGATTCAAGGCATCGAGCATACGCATAATCGACTCAGTCGTCAGTGCGACGCCGAGTTGATCGCTCGAACCACGGTTATGAATCGCATCTAACAACGCTTCACGAACATACACTTCGAGATCCTGCAAAATACGAAATAAGTCGCGCCCTCTTCGGCATAGATATCGACCGCGGCAATGATCGCGGGGTAATCGAGCGAACCGAGCGCTTTAGCGAGTTCGGCAATACGCTCGCCTGAAACCAGAGCCATACACATCGAGCACGTCGCTATCGGCGATTTTACTGCCGCAGAATGAAATCATTTGATCGAGAATCGACTGCGCATCACGCATGCCGCCGTTGGCAAGACGGGCAATCGATGCAATGGCCTCAGCTTCAACCTCGATACCTTCAGCCTTTGAAATCTCGGTCAGCTTGTCAGCAATGACTTTGTCCGAAATTGGTCGAAATTCAAAACGCTGGCAGCGCGAGACGATGGTCGGCAAGACTTTATGCGCTTCGGTCGTCGCGAAGAAAAATTTAACGTGCGCAGGCGGCTCTTCGAGGGTCTTAAGCAGCGCATTAAACGCAGCAGTCGAGAGCATGTGTACTTCGTCAATGATGTAGATTTTGTAAGTGCACTGCGTTGGCGCGTATTGACAGTCGTCGCGCAGTTCACGCACTTGATCGACGCTGTTGTTCGAAGCACCATCGATCTCGATCACATCCATGCAGGAACCACCCATGATGGCTTGGCTGATCTCGGATTCGTTGTCAGGTGTAGCACTCGGTCCGCCTTCAGCATTGAGCGCTTTAGCAAACAAGCGCGCGGTGCTGGTTTTACCCGTGCCGCGTGGCCCGACAAACAAATAGGCATGTGCAATGCGCTTGGTATCAATCGCGTTGCGTAAGGGTCCGCACGATATGGTCTTGCCCTACCAGTTCATCAAACTGTTTAGGGCGCCAGCGGCGTGCGATTACTTGGTAGCCTTTTTCCATCGAGGCTTTAAGAAAAGCTCTGATTTGAGGAAAGTTGCAAGGGGCTTTTTCAAGAACTTCGCCCTTTTCGAAAATCAATTAAAAAGAGACAGAGTAATAGCGACGAATTTAGCCCAATCCTGATGTCCGGACACAAAAGTGGCCAGGCACCCTACGGCACATGAGGATTAGGTGTTCGCTGCTTCCTTCCGGATCTGACGAGGTCAACCCGTCCAACATTGCATAGGACCCGGCCACCGATAAAAGACACCCACTCTCGCTCTTCGTTCAACACTAAAATGAACTATTTTCAGTCGATTGACAAAAAATTACGCACAGTGCCATTCCGTGTTCGACCTGCGCGACTGAATATTAGATCTTTTGGCACATGCAGCCAGCCGTCACCCAACAGCGAAAGCAATTTTTCCCGGTCAATGATCTCTTTAGGGAATACCTGCACACGTTCCACCGCAGCCTCGACTTGCCCGTCAGCTACGAAGATTTACTCAAATACGACGACTCCTTTCCTCTAATCAACAAGGAGGGCAACGACACCCTTTGGCAGACCTTGATCTATGAGCAGCAATTCGGCCGTGATGTCTATGAAGGCTTGAAACGCATCTACGTCCAGCTCCGCTCGGGCGGCGACGAGTCGATCCTAGGCAATCTCTACATTGATCGCGTCGATTTTTGTACCTTCGGTAATACCAAACCAATGCGCGTGAGGTAATAATATTATAAATGATAATTACACCTATTTCTACGTTAAAAAAGCCGATGCGTCTCGTGTGTACGGGCTTGAGCTCGAAGAGCTACTCTCTCCCAATCAGATGAACTTCCTGGTCGACGGCGACACCTTGATCGAGGAACACATCATCGGTGTGCCGGGCGACGACTTCATTCGCGACTATCTGCCACGATCCGACTTGCACGAAGTCCGCCTCGCCAAGGAGTTCATCAAATTCAATGAACGCTGCTTCGTGCGCCTGCTCGGCGACATGCGCGCCTATAACTATGTGGTGGAGGTGACACCTGACTTTGAGCAAAACCAGTACCGGGTGCGCGCGATCGACTTTGACCAACAATGCTACGAAGGCCGCCGCAGCCTCTACTTACCGCAGTTTTTCAAAAACAACCTACCGGTGGTCAAGCTCTGCACCAACCTGATCAATCTAGACACGAGTCGACAGTATCAACGCGAAGAGCGCTCGTTAATACGCCGACGCCTCAAATTCGCACTAGACCGTATGCAGCACTTACGTAACTGTATGTGCGCCGATCAAATTTCTAGTATTGAAAAGACTTATC
>CAJJBN010000025.1 GCA_905182435.1 Opitutaceae bacterium BACL24 MAG-120322-bin51
GTTAAGCTGCCCTGCAACTGCGCGGCGGCCAATAGTCCGTTCGTATCATGCAAGAAAGCCAGATCGCCAGTCAATAAGACCGCTGCATTTCCACGATGCGCCATCCCCAGCGCAGTGCTTAGCGTCCCGTCGATCCCATTGGCACCACGGTTCGAGTGGATTGGACAGGCGCGACTGCCCGCGCTCCAGAAATACTCGGCGTAGCGCACACTCATACTATTCGCGATGAAGGTCGGCGTGCCGATCGGTAGATGCCGCGACAGTAACCAAGCCACTTTGCCCTCAAACAATGTGTCCATCGCTTCGAATTTCGAATCCAACGCCGCCACCGTCTGTTGCTCAATGTCTACCCATGCCTGCGTCCAAGCCGCATCCACGGTCTGGTGATGCAGCGCCTCTGCCAACACCTGCACCTCACCATACAGAGGCGTTGCGACTCGATGCAGCGGATCCGTATTCACTGGGCGATCCGACAAACAGAAACGACACCGAATCGGTCTGCTCAAGCCATGCGCGCAACACTTTACTGGTGGGCAACTGGCCGATTTGCAAAACCGCCGTCGGGCTTCGGTCTGCAGCCACTTCAGACTTTCTCAAAAACGTATCATAATGGCAGATCAATGCCTGATTCTCACCGAAATGACCACGCAATGGATTCAACACATCGCTCAACACAGGCCAGCCCAACTTATGCGAAAGCATCGCCACCGCATCTGCAAAGGCATCGCCCCCTTCGCGCGGATTCATCGCTCCAACCACGATCACGCCTTGGCGATGACTCGCTAATCGCTCCAACGCCACCGTATCGAGACTCGCGCCCGTGCCAATCGCCTCGCAGGGCCGCGTCGAGACCGTCGCCGCCTGCTCCATCAAACTCGCCTCAATGATCGGCTCAACATCGACCTCTGGTGGCAATGGATCACGAAACGGGAAGTTCAAATGTACTGGTCCCGCATTCCCCTGCAGCGATCGATTGAGCGCATGTACCAAGGTCTGACGCAGATAAGCCAGCATCCCACTGGACGCCTCCGGCAACGCCATTTCATGAAACGCGCGCACCGAATCGCCAAAAATTTTCATCTGATCGATGGTCTGCCCCGAAAAGCAATCCCGCAGCTCCGCAGGACGATCTGCCGTCATCACCAACAACGGCACGCCAGACATCGAAGCTTCCAACACCGCAGGATGATAATTCACCACCGCCGACCCCGAGGTACAGACCAGCACCACTGGCTTGTGCGTGCGTTTTGCCAAGCCCAGCGCGAAGAAAGCCGGCCGAGCGTTCATCCAAGATCGAGATTGCTTCCAGCTTCGGATTCCGCGCGGCAGCCACCGTCAGCGGCGTCGAACGCGAACCAGGCGAGACCACCACCGTCTCCACTCCTAGCCGGGCCAAGACCTCCATAGTCAACGCCCCCCAAACTGAATTGACGTTGGAGCGCGCAAGCGCATCGAATGGACTGGAATTTATTTCGGACACGGGATGATTCTTAAAAAAAAGCAGTTTGGAGAAAAAGTCTCAGATGGCAACCACGCAGCGCATTCAAAACGTCGGATCGCAGCGGTTACGCAACAAAAACCCGAACAGCTCCACCGCGAGGGTTGCAGATCATCTCGTGCGGGTCGATCCGACCGAGTCGCCAGGAGGTGCTGGCTGCCTGCCATTTCAAATGGTTCCGTTTACAGATGACAGCCCTCCGCCCACTTCGCAGTTGGCAACACGACGCAGCGCTGCCGCCAAAAGGAAACCACCGAGTGCACTAATTCCCTCTCTGCGGCATCCAGCAGCTCATCGGTCATATCGTGCAGCCGCTTGGTATCTTCCCAATCACTGAGATAAGCGGTGAAAGCATGAATAAACTCAAATCGACGATTTGAGTTGAGTGCGGTCTCGTAGAGTGCGCCTAAGGACTGAGCAGAATTAAAATAGGCAGGGTTCACACGCTCTAGGCGGAGGGCAATAATCTCACGGCGAGCCGTGAGGATAGCGCGCAAGGCCTGATTATCGCGCTGCGTCCACAAGCCCATTAGATTGTTCAACGCCCCGCCCGAGGCGCGATAGATATCGAAATTGGCCAACTCTGCAATCCACACCCGCGACGCATCCAGACTTTCGTAGTGCTCCGTGTCTTGCGATAAATACTCGGCCATCTGGCGCTGCCAGTATGCATCCAAAGTGCTGCTTTGTTGATCGGCTTCAATCGGTTGAATCGCCTCTTTAAGTGCCACGGACACGTCGTGCCCCGCGACGGCTCGATCAAGCAATACACCCATATCAGATCGCAGCATAACCGCCCTGACGCAAAGCATACAGCACCCAATAGCCCTGCCGCGGAGACAATTCGCCCTCGCGGCCGATCCCCCATTCTAATGGCAGCAGGGAACTGACTTTTAACAATCCCGCCTGCCGTGCCTGCTTGAATATATTGGCCCTGCTGCGCAGGCCGTAAGCTCAAATAACTCTGCGAGCCGAGCGCAGACATCGCCCAATAACGGCTGCGCTCACTCGCGCCTGGACCATAGTTAAAATTCGCATAACGCACAATGTAAGCCTCAGTCAGCGCACGGCATACTGTCTCCAAATCCAGCGCGGCTTGCCATCGAAAATTGAGACTGACCTGCCCCCTCGCCCCAGTGTTTATTTGATAAGCACCGTCAAACTCGACGTGCTCTTCGGGGCGCAGCGCCACAAAGATGCGCTGAGGGAATTCATGGCTGCCTACCTGCAAGTAACTCGCACAGAGTTCGACGACATACTCACCAAGCGTATTAACAAAGGACACGGAGCGATTGTCGGTGCCAACCACCTCGAAATAGCGACCCTCAATAAAGTCCAAGGACTCGCCACGCTGCGCCACTCCGAAGCGAGGCAGCAAACCGAGCACGAGACAAAGCAACAATCGGAAACCAGTGCACGAGTTCATCAGCGAAGCTTCAGGCGCATCGTGTCTGCCACCAGTTCGACAGACTCGACTTTTTCCCATGCTTGTTGGCAGGCGACAAATTCATCGGTCTGCGCATAGGCCTGCAATAATGACTGCAGCAACTGTTTACCCAGCCCAGCTATCACAGGAACCGCAGCATCATTCACACGCAGCGCACTCATTTGGAACTGCACCTGTGGGCCCGCAGAAAAACTGCCCTTGCGCAATCATCATCCGATCATGTGCGCTCCCATAGATTGCTGACTTCGGTCGGCAAGTTGAGAAAAAATCCTGCGGCAGCATCGATAAAAAAGTTCGGCACCCCGGGCAGGATTACAATACCAGTCGCTCATCCCTCAGCTGCTGCTGCTGCACTGGGCTTACGAAATTTAGCTGACATCCACGCATTGATCTCTCCCGCAGTCAGCTCGACCGTGGTCGCACTGCCATTCAATAAGGCCTCACGTTTTTGCTCCCAACTACGACTGCTCGAGACAGGGCCTTTGAAATAGGACCGATCTAACAACTGTAGCTCAGGGGTTTTTTCCAGATAGGCATTTAGGTCTGCCACCGATTTAAAGGAAGTCGGAGGCACCGAAGCTAAATATAGAACGCCTAAAAGGGCACCGACGAGTGCCAGCAAGACGGCAGCAACGGAGGATACCCGCGACGGCGGGGCCCTTCTTGTTTGGCAGTTTTGGCAGCAGACATAATATTAAGGTGCTTGAGAGTTACTTTCCCGACTCAAGCGAGCGGTAACACAAGCTGGTCTGAGTCACTAGACAACAGGAATCCAGCAAAAAAGGCGAACCCATAAAGCGGCACAGCGAATGCACAGATCCCAGCAAAAACAAGCACTGGCAGAATGAACTCAGCTGCCTGCATGTAACTCATCCGAGCAATTAACATCACATCCAACAAATCTCTGTAGTTGGAACGCATCTGCAGGCGATACAGCGCGGCGCAAAATAGCACCGATGCGACTAAAAACACCGAAGCCATAAATACGTATGCCAACGCACCGAGCCCAAGCGCACAGAACCCGGTGGCTAAGGACATTCCGACCACTAAGGGCAGCAACCAGTAGGCCAACCACACGACTGCGAATTTCAACCCATCCGCAAACAAGCCGGCCCAATCAGTCCATTCCGGCAGGCTGAGCTGGCCCGTACGCCGCAACTGCGCGGCAAAACGATACAAATAGCCGAACGCAAAGAGATTTACGATCGGGATAAAAGACAGCGCACTGCCGATTAATAATTTGCGGCCCAAATTCGGCTGACGAATTAAGTGGGCGAAAACTTCTTCAAATATGGGCTTTTCCTTCATAGCTAAGTTCAGTCAAGGTAGCGCAGTGAATCTGGCATTAAAAGAAAAATTGGCAACTTATCAAAAACGAGTGGAACGCGGCATTGAGCAACTGCTCCCCACCGCATCGACACGCCCCGAGCGGCTACACGCAGCCATGCGCTATTCGATGGAGGCTGGCGGCAAACGTATTCGCCCCGTGCTGATGATCGCGGCGAGTGAACTATTTCCCTCCCAAGCCGACCCACTCGCAGCGGCAGTGGCCATCGAGTGCCTGCACACCTATACGCTCATCCATGACGATCTGCCCTCCATCGACGACAGTGACCTACGTCGCGGACGCCCCTCCTGCCACATGCAGTTCGACCAAGCGACTGCAGTGCTGGCCGGTGATTCACTGCTGACTTACGCCTTTCAGCTATTGGCGGGAAACTACGCCCAACAACCGAGCCTCGCCACCGGACTCATCCACGACCTTGCCACCGCCAGTAGTAGCGAACGCTTGATCGGAGGACAAATGGAAGACATCGACAACGAAGGTAAACCAATCGATGCCGAAACACTGCGCTACATTCACGAAAACAAGACCGGCGCCCTACTCACTGCCGCATTAACGATGGGGCTGCGTTTTTGCGCCCCCACAGCGGAGCAGCTGCAGCAGATCGAAGCGGTGGGTTACCACCTCGGTCTGACCTTTCAAATCGTCGATGATATACTGGACGCTACATCGAATGCCGAAGAGCTCGGCAAACCAGTTGGCCACGACAGCGCCAGCGACAAGAGCACTTACGTTGCACTGCATGGCATCGCCGGTGCTCATCGCGAAGCAAAAAAACACACCGCCGCGGCCCTCAAAAACGCCGAAGCACTCGGCGGCAACAACGCCTTCCTACTGGACTTGATCGCCGACCTAGAGCATCGGATCAATTAGTAGGCTGGATTTACATCAGTATATCAGTGGGCTAGAACATGCCACAACCTGATTCATAGGCAAACGAGTCAATGGAATAGGGCACCGTGCAACAGCTGGCCTCGATAACATGCAAGACCGGCGGAGTCCATCGATGCGAGCGCGTGTGATACCAAAACGAACTGCGGTAAGCTCTAAGCTCTAACAATTCACTCAATCGCGAGAATCTTACCGAACTTAGCATTTGGCAGCGCAAAGGCATCGCCGACTTTATAACCTCGCAAACGACCCGCCAACGGCGACTGCGCCGTGATCACTGTAACCTCAATGTGATCCATTGAGATCACCTGGCCACCAGCCACACCAGCCAAGAAGAACACCTCTTCAGATCCGTCGAAGTCGCATTTAAACAATGCCCCAAGCGAGACATCCGTATTCGTCTTGAGCAAATCTTCGCGCTCGGACTGGAGCTCTTCCACCGCGTCGGCCCACTGCTTCGCTTGCCCAGCCTGACCGGCGGCCAGATAGGACGCTTCCAAGCCTTGTGTATCCCATTGCGATTCTGCCCGAGATTCTTCGCTGGTTGCGTATTCGGCGGCATCTTGCGAGGCTTTCACCGCATGCAATGCCTCGACACGTAACGTATCAATCAAGGTATTAAAAAATAAAGTCTTATCCATAAGTTAAACGAATAGTGTCGTGGGCTGAAACATAGATTTCAAATTAAATAATTCGGAGCAGAGCGGGATACGTGGCTTGGGATGCGAGAATGCAGCAGATAACAAAAATCCCTTGGGGAAGTTCGCACCATAACAAAAATCAAGCATGTCAAGACGACCAAAGTCTAACGTAAAAAAAACAAGCCAAGTAGCCGAATTTACTACATCTTCTACTTGATCCTTACTACGAAATGCGCACAGTCTGACACTATCAATGAACGTCCTCACATCTAAACGCACTGCCGAGTATCAACCTTGGCTCTTTGCTTTCTGCATCTTCGCACTTTGCTGGATTACACCGCTGCTGTACGCAGGTGGTTTTACGACAACGATTCGCGCAGGCATGGCTTTTTTAGACTGGCCACTTTCAAATGGCTCGCTGAACCCACAAGGTTGGATCGTCCAATCCGATATGCTTGCTGAACACAGCCATCGCCTACTCGGCATGATTATAGGTTTCCTTTCTCTCGGCCTACTGCTGCTAATGTGGCTAAAGGAAGAACGCGCATGGATGCGCCAGCTCGCCCGTGTGTTAGTGCTCGTTGTCATTTTGCAAGGAGTTTTGGGTGGAGCCCGCGTGCGCTTCGATTCGCTGAACACGATGGCGGATCACAATCTGGTTGGTCAAAGCTTCGCAGTGGTCCACGCCTGCGGCGCTATGATCGTGCTCGGGATTCTGATCTCACTGACACTGGGCAGTTCCCGGAGTTGGATCGAGCGCCAGAGCGGACTTATTCGTCCTGCACCAGCCTCACTTAAACGTTGGGGAATCGCCAGCACCATCGCAATCTTTCTACAAGTTTTAATCGGAGCAATCATGCGTCAAGCGGAAGCTGGTTTAGCGATCGCCCAATTTCCGACGGCCAGCCCAGGGAGCTTATTACCCGGCTATTGGAATTTCGATGTGAGCATCCACTTCGCTCACCGTGTTGGTGCAGTTATTGTGACGCTTTTCCTACTCGTTTATTTAAGTAAATTGTGGGCAAACCCAAACACACGAAAGGCTCTGATCGTGGGAATACTAAGTGTAGTAGGCCTTCTCTTTGTGCAGGTTTATCTCGGCGCCCTGACTATCTGGACTGTAAGAAATCCTTATGTCGCAACGATTCACCATCTCGTCGGTGCTTTTCTACTTGCCAGCACGTGGGGCTTAACTTTTCTAGCTCATCGCTCCGTGGTCCCGAAGCCGACAATCTAGTCAGCTTCGATTCACACAAATATACCACTCCATCGCTGACGTACAAGTTGAGCCATCAAACCACAGAATCCTCTCCTATCAACGGTGCTACCGAATCAGACGTTTCTTTGCGCGGCCGCATCGATGACTTCTATGAGCTGACCAAACCGCGTTTGAGCTTCATGTCTGTGGTCACCGCAGTGGCTGGTTATTTGTCCGCTGATCCGATACGAGACTTTAGTGTGCTGTTTAGTCTGCTCGTCGGCACTTCGCTGGCGGCCGGTGGGGCAGCAGTGCTCAATCAGTGGCTGGAGCGCGAAGCCGACGCCAAAATGGTGCGTACCAAGGATCGTGCGATCCCAGCTGGACGTATCACACCGATACACGCATTTATTTATGGGATGGGGCTGAGTATTCTCGGTTGCTGGTTACTCTACAAAGGGGCGAATCTACTGGCTTGCACATTGACCGCGGCGACTATCGCCTCCTATGTGTTGCTGTATACGCCACTGAAGCGCTTCACGACTTGGAACACTTTAGTCGGAGCGATCCCCGGCGCACTGCCGCCACTGATTGGATGGGCCGCCGCCGAAGGTCGGATCAGCACGCTCGGTTGGATCTTATTTGCAATTTTGTTTCTGTGGCAGATGCCACACTTCTTCGCGATCGCATGGACGCACCGCAAGGACTACGCGCAAGGTGGCTTTGTGATGCTCTCAAATGCTGACAGCACTGGCCAGAAAGTTCGCGATTCAATCCTTGGTATTTTGCTTGGCCCTGATCGTCAGCACCTTGCTGCCGGTACTATTGGGCTACGCGACATGGATCTATGGTGTCATCGCCATTGCGGCCGGCATTTATTACCTGCGCCCAGCGATCGCATTCCTCAAAGCATGATCAACGCGATGCGGCCGCACGCAAGCTGTTCTTTGCCTCGATCTTTTACTTGCCCGCCCTGCTGCTGCCATTGGTGCTCGATCTCTGGTTACTCTAAGGGAGTCTAGAGCAACGGAGAGTCGTTAATAAATATGTCCTTTACTGAAACACTACCGACAGTCAATGCGCTCCTTAATGGCTGTGCTACGTTGCTACTGACTGCAGGTTTCATCTGCATCAAGACCGGCCGCGAAAAAGCGCACCGCGCTTGTCATGGTCTGCCGCGTTCAGCGTTTCCGCCGTTTTTCTAGTGTTTTATGTGCTACACAAATACCTCGTGCAGGGGGTGCATACGCCCTTTGGCGGCGAAGGCGCATGGCGCACGTTTTACTACATTATGCTGGTGACGCACATCGTGTTAGCCATCGCAATCGTGCCACTGGTGCTCACCACGCTGACGCTTGCAATCAAAGGTAAACGCGAGAGACACCGCGCCTGGGCACGCTGGACCTTCCCGATTTGGTATTATGTCTCCGTCACTGGCGTACTGGTATATTGCTTTCTCTATCAATGGTTTTAGACAACCGCTCCGATTACCTCAACTAATAGCAACCAACAGGAGGTTCTGATTCATTCTAATATACGAAGATTATCTTGTCAGCCGGCATTCGCGCCCCTATCAAATTTGCATTGATTCTCCAATAAATCACACTCTCTTTTTTCCCTTCCAACTTACTTGACCACTCACTAACTGTGAAGCACTCATTCCGCGGCCTTATCGCACTCGCATCCTCGCTCATCGCACTCATCCTCTTGGCTGGTTGCGACACGAACACCCGCATGTCAACGTTTGACACCAAGGGACCGATTGCAGAGGCACAACTTGATCTCTTCATGATAACGGTCTGGGTGAGTCTGTTCATCTTTGTGGCTGGTTGGTGCGGTGTACATCGTCGCCATGTTCAAGTTTCGTGAGCGCAAGGACGACGATCGCCCACTACCCGTCCAAAGCCACGGCAACCCGCTGATCGAAATCGGCCTGATTGGCGCATCGATCCTGCTCCTCGTAATAATCGCGGTGCCGACACTGCGTGCGATCTGGTATACTCACGACTTCCCCGTGACTGAAGAAAGCAAACTCGGTGCTTGGTATCAAGGCGAAGGCCTCAGCGCAGCCGAAGAAGACAAGCCATTAACTATCCGAGTCGAAGGTTACCAATGGTGGTGGGGCTTTGCCTACCCACAGCTCGGGATCACTTCAGCCAACGAGTTAATCATTCCAGCAGGCAAGGCCATTCGCCTAGAGCTGCGCTCCAAAGATGTCATCCACTCATTCTGGCTCCCACGCATCGCGGGTAAGGTTGATCTGATTCCTGGACGATCAAATGGAATGTGGATTCAAGCGGGCGACAGTATTGAAGACTGGCAGGAAAAATCAGGTGCCACTGGTTCTGACGAAGAACTCCGCGCCGCCTACGCACGCTACCTGCAAGAGGAGATTCACAATTACTACTATGGTCAGTGCGCTGAATATTGTGGAGATTCGCATGCACGCATGCTGTTCCGGGCGTCCGTAGTCAGTGACGACGACTTTGCCTCATGGGTCTCTGAAATCAAAACCGGTCACCAAGCTCCAGACGACATGGCTTGGGAAGACTGGTATGCAGCCAACGATGAGTCTCCGGAAAAACTCACTGGCGATATCAACGAAGGCCTTCAGCTCTTCATGTCTCGCGGTAAATGCGCAACTTGCCACGCAGTCAACGGCAACCCTCGCGCCGTAGGCGTCGCAGGACCAAACCTGACTAAGGTTGCCTCTCGCCTGTCGGTTGCAGCAGGTTGGCTCAACCATCGTGCCGAAGACGGCTCGGTGGACATCGAACAACAGTACGCGAATTTCTATAAGTGGATCAAAGAGCCCAACACCGTCAAACCTGGTAACCTCATGTGGAAAGCCAATGGCGGTGGTATCGGCGAACTCGACGAGCTGCTTACTGACGACGAAATTCACAAAATCTCCCTTTACCTGCAAACCCTCAAGTAGACCACTACCATGAGCAGCACGCTGACACCACCACACCCACCACACCCGCAACGCACGATCACGCGCTCAAACCCGAGAAAAGTAATCTCGGTCTAATGCGACCTGACCACAGTAAGAGCGTGATTATCGATTGGCTCACGACTGTAGATCACAAAAAGATCGGCATCATGTATGGTGCGATGGCGTTATTCTTCCTCCTGGTCGGCGGCCTTGAAGCCTTGATCATTCGTGCACAGCTAATCGTGCCGGAAAATGACTTAGTCTCCGCTGAGCGCTATAATCAGTTGTTCACAATGCACGGCACCACCATGATTTTCCTCGCGATCATGCCACTCAATGCCGCGTTCTTCAATTTCCTCGTGCCCCTACAAATCGGTGCACGCGACGTGGCCTTCCCACGAATTAATAGCTTCAGCCTATGGGCATTCGTTGCGGGCGCGTTGGTATTGAATTTCAGTTGGTTAATGCAAGCCTTTGGCGAACTCGGCTGGTTCACCGCGTCTGGCCCGACTGCTGGCATGACCGATTTCGTCCCTGGTATGGGTTGGTTCGGCTATGCGCCCTTGACCGAGCGCCAATTTACGGGTGTTGGCACCGACTTCTGGATCATGGGTCTGCAAATTCTAGGTATCGCATCTTTAAGTGCCGCGATGAATTTCATCGCAACCATCATCAATATGCGTGCCCCAGGTATGAAGATGATGCGCCTGCCGGTATTCACTTGGATGACACTGATCGTATCCCTGCTGATCGTTTTCGCATTCCCGGCAATCACCATTGCCCTAGGACAGCTCATGTTTGACCGAGTGTTCGACACCAGCTTCTTCCAAGTGGCACAAGGTGGCCAACCGATTCTGTGGCAGCACTTGTTCTGGATTTTCGGCCATCCGGAAGTTTACATCCTGGTGCTCCCAGCAATGGGAATCGTCTCCGAGGTGCTCCCCACTTTCTCGAAGAAGCCATTATTTGGTTACTCGATCGTGGTATTCTCTGGCGCAGTGATTGGTTTCCTCGGATTCGCTGTTTGGTCACACCACATGTTCACCACTGGTTTGGGCAAAGTTGCAACAGCAGCCTTCTCGCTGCTGACGATGGCCATCGCCGTGCCCACTGGTGTTAAAATCTTTAACTGGATCGGCACACTCTGGGGTGGTCGTGTACGCTTCGACGCACCGATGATTTTCAGTGTCGGCTTCATCTGGATGTTCATGATGGGCGGATTCTCCGGGATCATGCACTCCGCAGCACCGGCAGACGCACAACAACAAGATAGTTACTTCGTGATCGCCCACTTCCACTACGTGGCAATTGGTGGCATCTTGCTCGCCTCGATCAGTGGTCTTTATTTCTGGCTACCGAAGATCCTCGGGAAAATGTGGGCAGGTAAGCTCAGCACCTGGGTCGCGATCTTATCGACGGTCGGCCTGAACGTGACTTTCTTCCCGATGCACTTCCTCGGATTGATCGGCATGCCACGCCGCACACACACTTACCTCTCCGGCTTCGGTTGGGATGGCTACAATATGGTCTGCAGTATCGGCGCATTTATCCTCGGCTTCTCGATCTTGCTGTTCGTGATCGATATCATTCTCCTCATGACCAAGGGCAAACCTGCGGGTAACGACCCATGGGATGCGCGCACGCTCGAGTGGGCAACCACCTCGCCGCCGCGCAGCTACAATTTCGCTCGCACACCGATTATTCCAGCACGTGATGCACTGTGGGAGCACAAGCACGGCGCAGAAAACCGTAAGATCACTTATGTCGAGGAAGGCAGCCACGGCATTCACATGCCAAGCCAATCGTGGATGCCATTTGTCGCCTCCTTCGGATTTATCCCGCTCGGCTTGGGGCTCTGCCTGATGCAAGCTGGTGTGGCATACATGGGCTACGTAACCATCAGTGGCCTAGTCATCATAACACTCGGTGCAACTCTCTGGGCAATCGAAGGCCCAGGCGGCTACCACATTCACCCGAAGGAAGACGAAATCTAAGGCCTCGCTCTTCAGTTTTTCACAGCATTTAAGTTTTTATAAAATAATGAGCGACGACGCCCACAACAACGACAGCCATCACAACTTGATGGTCGACAACAAGAAGCTCTTCATGTGGCTGTTTCTTGGTTCCGACTGCATGTTCTTTGGCACCATGATCTCGACACACCTGATATATCGTAAGCTATATCCAGAGTCGTTTGATCCAACTAGCCTCTTCAGCCTGGAGCTCACCTCCTTCTCGACCTTCATCCTGCTAATGAGTTCGTTCCTGATGGCACTCGCAGTGTCTGCGATGCACAAAGGCGACATCAAGTCATTCCGCCGCAACACACTCGGCGTGATCTTCTTCGGACTAATCTTCCTGGCTTGCCAAGTATTTGAGTTCACTGAATTCGTCCATGAGGGCCTGACCCTAAAGAGCGGCACTTTTGGCTCTACTTTCTTCATGCTGACCGGCACTCACGGGGTGCACGTGGCGATCGGTCTATTTTGGCTGACCTGCATGTATTTCTACTCCTACACGGGTAAGATGGATCCGCACGAAAGTGCCATTGATGTTGAAGTCGCTGGCCTTTACTGGCACTTTGTGGATATCGTCTGGATCATCATCTTCACTGTAATCTACCTGATCGAATTCATTAAATAAGGACGCCCATCATGTCTGACACGCTTTCTACATCCCACGCTGACCACAGCGGCGAAGAACAAAAGTACCACGCCTTTATTAATTTGGCACTGGTCTTAGCAGCGATCACTGGCATCGAATTGGTGCTCGTTTACCTGCCGATCAATGGCACTTTTATCTTCGCTACGCTCGTTTCGCTCTCGCTGTTTAAGTTTTTCAGCGTGATCGCATGGTTCATGCATCTACTGTATGACAAGCTGATCCTGACTCTGGCGTTTGGCACCGGTCTATCGATCGCATCTGGCACGGTGGTCGCGCTGATGTTCATTATGGATCGTGGATTTGTCGATTTCGAGGCCATCTCTGCATTCTAGATTCAAACCAGAGTTGAGATTTCTAAGGACGACAGGAAATTGTCGTCCTTTTTTTCTGCCATTCACTCAGCCGAAGAATTTTAGCGATTGAGTCGCCACTCCGCATACCGACACCAGACACCGAACTCATGCAACTCCACTGGCACACCGAACCTCTGCTCCTGATCACACTCTTGATGATCGGCTGGCTCTACGCGCTCGGCATCGGGCCACTCAGAGAACGCATCGCCCCCGGCACTGACTTCCCCCGCGGCCAAGCGATCTTGTTCTACCTCGGCTTAATCATCGCCTATCTAGCAGTCGGCTCGCCGCTCGACCAGATCGGCGAACAGTTCCTGTTTTGCGCACACATGACACAGCACATGCTGTTGATCTACTTCAGCCCGGTGCTATTCATCTTTGGCACGCCAAGTTGGTTGATCGATTGGCTACTCAAGCCGGAGTGGTTACGCAAAACCATGAACCTGCTCACCCACCCAGCCTGCGGCGGCCTGCTGTTCACCTTCATCTATACCGCATGGCACATCCCCGCACTCTACGAAGCGGCGCTGCACGACAAACGTATTCACATCTTAGAGCATTGGACGATGTTTTCACTCGGCATACTCATGCTTTGGCCCTACCTGACACTGTCGACGCGCGTGCCTCGCCGCAGCTATGGCATTCGAATGCTGGCGATCTTCTTACTCATGGTCGGCCAACTGCCAGTGTTTGCCTTTCTTACCTTCGCCGGGGAAGCAATCTACCCAACTTACGCCTGGGCGCCTCGCATCATCGATCTGGACCCGCTCAATGATCAAATTCTGGGCGGTATCATAATGAAAGTCGTAAATATGGGATTTTCTCTTACCATTCTTGCAATATCCTTTTACTTTTGGGCAAAGAGTGAAGAACAGGATGACCCTATCCCCACACCAGCCGCCACAAAAACCCCACAAAGCGCTAATTAAAAATGACTTGGGAAATATTATTTGTTTTTGCGCTCCTGATCTTCGCGATCACGAGTTTCATCTGGGAACGCATCCCAGCCGACCTCACTGCAATCACTGTATTTGGCGTGCTGATTTTCGTCAGCATGATCAGCAAGAGCCCAGAACTCCCGACACTCGAAAACCTATTAAGCGTTTTTGGTAATTCCGCACCCCTGACGATTGCGGCGATGTTTATCGTCAGTGGATGCCTTGAACGCACTGGCGCGATTGAGCTGATCACTGGCTATTTAAGGCGAATGGTCAAACTCCCGTACAGGAGCTTCATCTTCATCATGGTCATCGGTGTGGCCGCAGTATCTGCATTTATCAATAACACGCCGGTCGTGATTGTATTGATGCCCGTGGTGCTCACCCTCTCCCGAGAAATGGGGATCGCGTCCTCCAAACTACTGATCCCGCTGTCCTACGCATCGATCTTTGGCGGCACCTGCACCCTGCTTGGCACCAGCACCAACTTACTCGCCAGCGGTATCTTAGTCGAATCTGGTCATGCGCCGATTGGTATGTTCGAACTCGCAGCAGTCGGCCTGCCGATCCTAGCATTCGGTTCGCTCTACCTGGTTCTGTTTGGCGACAAACTACTCCCCCACCGCGAGACTCTGACTTCGATCCTCAGCGATGAAGAGCGCAAGGAGTTTATGACCGAAGCCTTCGTGCGCGCTGGATCTGAACTCAAAGGCCAGACCGCACTCGAAAGCGGCATGCTTAAGGGGCGCGGCATCCGCCTACTTGAAATTGTGCGCCACGGGGTAGCCACCACAGGCGATCCGAGAAAAACAAAACTCGAGGTCGGTGACCGACTGGTGCTGGCCTGCCGCCCATCCGGAGTTGCCGAAGCACATTCGATCAAAGGTATCGCCTTGCACAGCGAAATATCCGCCGGTCTGGAAACTATCGCGACGGATGAAGGTGCACTGGTCGAAGGTGTGGTCGGCCCACACGCAACCATCCTCGGTAAGACACTCGGCGAGATCAACTTCCGCCAACGCTTCCGTATCGTCGTCGTCGCCGTGCACCGCAAAGGGCACAATCAGCGCGACCGACTCGACAGCCTACGCCTACAGCCCGGCGACACTCTGCTGATGATGGGCTCGACTAAGGCAATCAACTCGCTCTCCTCCAGCGACGAGATCATTCTGCTAGATCGGCCACGCGTGCCAGCTCGCAGTATCCGCGCGAAAATGCCCATCGCCATCGGCATCACCATCGCAATTGTCACACTCGCCACACTCAACATCGTGCCCATCGTCGCCGCCGTCGCACTAGGCGTGGCAATTTTAATGCTGACTGGCTGCATGAAATCGAAAGATGCTTATTCTTCGGTCGAGTGGAGTCTTTTGATGATTATTTTCGGCATGCTTGCGCTCGGGCAAGCAATGGACTCCACCGGCGCCAGCCTGTTAATCGCCGAGAATATGATTGGTGTGGTGCAAAACTTTGCCCCTGAGCATCTACAGAGCGTCATGATGCTCGCGTTCGTCTACATCATTACATCGACGTTCACTGAGTTCCTCTCAAACAATGCCGCGATCGCGCTGATGGTGCCGATTACACTCGGTATCGCCACGACACTCGGCATCGACCCTCGTCCGCTCGTGGTCGGCGCCTGTATCGCCGCCTCTGCGAGCTTCGCGACACCCATCGGCTACCAAACCAATACCTACGTGTATGGTGTCGGTGGCTACAGGTTCTTCGATTTCACCAAGGTCGGCCTACCGTTGAATATCATCTGCTTCATCGTCACCGTATTTGTCGTGCCGATATTCTGGAGCTTTTAAAATGGTGTAGCCATTTTGGAGGATGAGAGTCGGACAGTAGAAAAGTACCAAGGTCACCATTTTCAAACCCTCCAATCCCTACGTGACTTAATCCTACTCTGACTCATTATCTTAATCATTCCCTGCGAGTGAGACGGAGGATTAAGAGCAAGATTAGGAGTATGATTAGGAGTATGATTAAGAATAGACCGTATCACATCCTCGGCCTTACCACCTTCCAACTTGCAAACCCTTCATACCTTCCCACTAGATCTAATTCAAATAAACTGAATTAGATGTAATACATCGAGCTGGTATCCTCCACAACGAAGGCTTCCAGCGTGTAGCTGCTGATCTTTTTCTCGAATTCAACGCCGATATCGCTCCAAATACTGGCGACGCGTTCACCAGAATGCCCTTGATCGTCGAATGTGCGCTCGAGGAGGTCACCATCCACCGCCGTGACGATCTCGTCCAATCGGATTCGCTCAGGTGCCCGTGCGAGCGCATAGCCACCCTGCTTGCCGCGTTTACTGACAATCAACCCCGCATTGCGCAGCTCGTTCAAAATCTGCACTAGATAGTTGGCCGGTATTTTTTCCGCCTCAGCCAATTCATCGATATGGGCCAATTTTTCTTGGCCATGAGTGCGGGCTAACTGTGCCAAGACACGGCAGGCATATTCAAGCTTATGGGAAAGTTTCACAGCGCTTAAGTTAGGCTCTTGACTCAAGAAGTAAACTTGAATCTCTGCGGCCGCCACAAGGTCCCGCCAAAAAGCCCGCAAGTAACTAAATATCAACCGGATAGGATACATTAAAAAAAACCACTAAAAAGTCACTTTTTTGTGGTCAGAGCACTATTTTGAGAGCATAAATAAGTGCTTATGTCAGAACAAGAAAAGCCTGAAGATTTACAGCCTCAAAAGCCTCGAAAAGATGTCGCCAACGACGCCCCTAAGGACGTCTATGACTCTTCCAAAATCCAGAAGCTTGAGGGACTGGAAGGTGTCCGTAAACGCCCCGATATGTATATCGGCGACACCAACGAACGTGGCCTCCACCACTGTGTTTTTGAAATCGTCGATAACTCGATCGATGAAGCCCTCGCCGGTTACTGCTCGCAGATCACCGTCAGCATCCACAACGACGGCTCCTGCTCAGTTGAGGACGACGGTCGCGGCATCCCAGTCGACATTCACCCCAAGTATAACATCCCCTCACTTGAGCTGGTGATGACCAACCTGCACGCGGGTGGTAAATTTGGCAAAGGCGCTTACCAAGTGTCCGGCGGTCTCCACGGTGTGGGCGCGAAGTGCGTCAATGCGGTCTCCGAATGGTTCGAGGTCGAAGTCCGTCGCGATGGCAAGGTTCACAAGATGGAATTCTCGCGCGGCAAGACGACCGAGAAGATGAAAATCATCGGCGATACCAAGCGCAACGGCACACGTATCGCATTCTCCCCCGATCCGGAAATTTTCGAAACCACCCGCGACTTCAAAGCTGAACTACTCGGCAAGCGCCTGCGTGAGCTCGCCTTCCTGAATCCCGGCATTCATATCACATTCGTCGATGAGCGCGTCAACAAGACCACGGCATTCATCTTCAAGGATGGCATCTCCGAATACGTCTCATTCCTCAATGAGAACAAAAACGTCGTACACGAAGACCCAATCAGCATCCACGGCGAGGCGCCAACGCCTAACCCCGACCTCGACGCCAACATCGTCGTCGATATCGCACTGCAATATAACGACAGCTACAGCGACCAAATTTACGCCTACGCCAACTCGATTCACAATGTCGAAGGTGGCACTCACCTCTCTGGCTTCCGCACTGCGCTGACCCGCGTGATTAATTCTTACGCAAAGCAGAACAATCTGATTAAGGAGAAAGATCCAAGCCTCAGCGGCGACGACACGCGTGAAGGTTTGACTGCGATTGTTTCGGTTAAAGTGCCAGAACCACGCTTCGAGGGTCAGACCAAGACCAAGCTCTCCAATGGCGAAGTCGATGGCATCGTCCAGAAGATCACCGGCGAGCAACTCAAGTATTATTTCGAGACCAACCCACAGACCGCCAAACGTCTGATCGAAAAGACCCTGCACGCAGCTCGCGCTCGTGAAGCGGCTCGTAAGGCTCGCGAAACTGTCCGTAAAGGCGCACTTTCTGGCGGCGGTCTTCCAGGCAAACTCGCCGACTGTTCCTCCAAGGATCCAGCCAACTCCGAGATTTATATTGTGGAAGGTGACTCGGCGGGTGGTTCCGCTAAGCAAGGTCGTGATCGTGCCACACAAGCGATTCTGCCAATTCGCGGTAAGCTACTCAATGTTGAGAAAGCCCGCCTCGATAAGGTGCTCAACAATAACGAAATCCGCAGCCTCATCACCGCAATGGGCACCGGTATCGGTGACCACGAAGGTCCGGGCGCATTTGATGCATCGAAAGCTCGTTACCACAAAATCATCTTGATGACCGATGCGGACGTCGACGGTGCGCACATTCTTACCCTCCTCCTCACCTTCATCTTCCGCCAAATGCGCGGTCTGATCGAATCGGGATACGTTTACATCGCGCAACCGCCACTCTACAAAATTAAGCGCAAACGCCGCGAGCAATACATCGACAACGATGCACAGCTCAACCGCATCCTGCTCGAACTCGGCACTGAGGATGTCAATCTCATCCGTGTGCGCGATCAAAAGGATCTAGACAGCGAGACGATCGAGCAAATCGTCCAGATCCTGTCACGTATGGAAGTGGTCGGGCGCGGCGTGACTCGATACGGTTGCGACTTTGCGACGTATCTCGATCAGCATCATAAAGAGACTCAAGAGCTACCGCGCTATATCGCTCGCATCCGCACCGGAAACGTCGAAGAGTTCCGCTACCTGCGCAACGACGACGAGCGCTCAGCCTTCCACGTGGAATTCGGCCTCGCCGACGCCGACGCAAGCGACACCCTCAATCGCGAAGTTGAGAACGACGCAGGCGTGACTGTCCAGCAACGCGTATCTCTTCACGAGATCTACGAATCCACGGAGATGACGAAGTTACTACGCAAACTTGCAGATGCTGGCATGGACGTAAACACATTCAGTAAGAGCGATGAAGCACGCTACCACTTGATCGAAAACAAGGGCGACGAAAAGAAGGAGAACATCATTGAGCTGAACTCCATCATCGAGCTGATCGAAAACATCCGCACCATCGGTCGCCGCGGCCTCAGTATTCAACGATACAAAGGTCTCGGGGAAATGAACCCGAAGCAACTCTTCGAAACCACCATGGATCCGAAGACACGTAACCTGCTCAAGGTAAACATCGCCGACGCCGCAGTCGCCGATGGCATCTTCTCCATGCTGATGGGCGAAGACGTCCCTTCCCGCCGTGCCTTCATCGAAGACAACGCTCTGAACGTCTCTTACTTAGACGTCTAATGCATTCAGAGTGCGAAGGTATTAAAGTAACCAAGTAGAAAGTATTTAATTCAAATAGCTTCCCCAGACTTCAGACCTTCCCACTTTTTCACATTTCAACTTTTTCACTTCTAAGATCATGTCCGAAGAAATCCCACCAGAATTACCAGCAGAAATCCCAAACGATGCAGATCGCGCGGAAGTCACATCGATCATCGATATTATGCAGACCGCATACATCGATTACTCGATGTCCGTTATCGTTAGTCGCGCCCTGCCCGACGCACGCGACGGACTCAAACCCGTGCAGCGCCGCATCCTCTACGCGATGCTCCGTGAAGGCCTGCTGCATAATCGCAACTTCGATAAGTGCGCCGGTGTAGTCGGGGAAGTCCTAAAGAACTACCACCCACACGGTGATAGCTCCGTTTACGACACCCTCGTCCGACTCGCTCAACACTGGGTCATGCGCTATCCGCTGATCAAGCCACAAGGTAACTTCGGTTCCATTGATGGTGATCCCCCTGCTGCGTATCGTTATACCGAGTGTAAGCTCGAAGCGATCGCCGAAGAGATGCTCAAGAACATCGACGAAGATACCGTCGATTTCATCCCCAACTATAAGGAAAGCACCACCGAGCCTACCGTCCTACCAGCAGCGTTGCCGAATCTTTTGATGAATGGCTCCACGGGTATTGCGGTCGGCATGACCACCAATATCCCGCCGCACAATTTGAGCGAAGTCATCGACGCCGCTTGTGCGATCATCGACAATCCAAACATCAGCTTGGATGACCTAATCGACATCATCCCAGGCCCTGACTTCCCAGGTGGTGGCTTTGTGCATGGCACTGCCGGCATCCAGAGTTACCTCCGCACTGGTCGTGGTATCGTCCGCACACGTGGTATCGCAGAAGTCGTCGAGACCAAGGGACAGGAAGAGATCATCATCTCCGCCATCCCTTACAATGTGAATCGCGCGACACTCGTCATGCGTATCGCTGAGTTGATCACCGACAAGTCGATCGACGGCATCTCAGATCTGCGCGATGAGTCCACCGAGACCACACGTATCGTTATCGAACTGAAACGTGGTGCGATCCCTCGCGTCATTATCAATCAACTTTACAAGAGCACCGCTCTTGAAAGCTCTTTCGGTGTCATCCTCCTCGCGCTCGACAACCGTCGCCCGAAGCAGATGAACATCAAGGAAATGATCGGTTGCTACATCGATCACCGCCGCGAAGTCATCTACCGCCGCACGCAGTTTAAGCTGCGTAAAGCAGAGGCACGTGCCCACATCCTCGAAGGCTTCCGTATCGCCCTCGATAATCTCGACGACTTCGTTAAGATCATCCGCGCATCGAAGAACCGCGACGAAGCGAAGAAGAACTTGATGGCGACCTATGACATCTCGGAATTGCAGACCAACGCGATTCTCGAACTGCGCCTCTACCAGCTCACTGGCCTCGAACGCGGCAAGATCGAAGAAGAGTATGCAGCCCTCATGGAGCTCATCGCTTACCTTCGCGACATCGTCGACAACGAGCATCGCCTACTCGAAGTGATCAAGGAAGAACTCGGCGAAATGCGCGAGAAATACGGCAATCCACGCCGCTCCGAGATCCTCGCAGTCGATGGCGACCTCAGCATGGAAGACATCATTCCAAACGAAGGCTGCATGATCACCATCACTCATAAGGGCTTCATGAAGCGCACGTCGCTCGACGAATACCGTTCACAGAAACGCGGAGGCAAGGGCGTCATCGGCTCAGGCCAATACGAAGAAGACTTCGTAGAGCACCTCTTCACTGCAAGCACACACGACAACATTATGTTCTTCATGAACAGTGGTCGCGTGTATGTCGAAAAGGTCTACAACCTTCCAGAAGGTTCACGTATCGCCAAGGGACGCGCCCTCGCCAACATTCTCGAACTCCAAAAGGGTGAGAAGATTGCTGCGATGATTTGCGTCGATGGTTTCGAAGAGTCCGAGCAACGCATCGTCCTCGCCACCGAAAAGGGTGTCACCAAGAAGACCATGCTCTCCGACTACCGCAACCACCGTAAGGGCGGCCTGATCGGCATCAACATCGACGAAGGCGACAACCTCATCGGCGCTCGCCTCACAAATGGCAGCGACGATATCGTGCTCGTCACCAGTAACGCACAATCCATTCGCTTCCCGGAAACGGATCTTCGCGATCAAGGACGTGCAACTCGTGGTGTCCGCGGTATCAAGCTCAAGACTGAGAAAGACAAGCTCGTCGCCATCGAGATCGTCACTGAAGGCGCCAAGCTCCTCATCGCAGGTGCCAACGGCCTCGGCAAGCGCACTGACTTCTCCGACTACCGCGTTCAATCACGCGGTGGCTCCGGTATCATCGCAATCAAGTCTGACAAGGTTGTCGGCGCTCTCAGCGTCACCGACGAAGACGAGATCATGATGTTCACCAAGAAGGGCCAAGCGGTCCGCAGCCCGATCGACACCGTTCGTGTTACCGGTCGTGCCGCAAGCGGCGTGAAGCTAGTCAACCTCGCAGCCCGAGACGCCCTGATCGGCATCTCTAAGGTGGTCGCCTCCGACGAGGAGGAATCCGGCGAAGAGGAGGAAGTCGAACTCATCGAAGGTGAAGCACCCGCAGCAGGCACCGCGCCCGAAGCAGCTGCACCAGAAGGCGACGCAACCGAAGAGTAGATTGTACTCGATAATTGTTTAACAAAAGCCGCTACACATCGTGTAGCGGCTTTTTTGTGCGCGTCTCCCTGGTCGTAGGGGCTTTGCTGGTGATGATGCCCTTGGGTGCGAAGACCGCGCCAAGGCGCCCACGACAGAAACGTTCGACACCTCTCAACAGCTCCCCGATCTCACGATCGAGGCCACGACAGAAATGTTCGACACCTCTCAACAGCTCCCCGATCTAACGATCGAGGCCACGACAGAAACGTAGAAGCGACACTCCTGTCGCTTTGCATCGTGCAAGGTTGCGGAAACTAAAGCGACACTCCTGTCGCTTTGCATCGTGCAAGGTTGCGGAAACTAAAGCGACAAGAGTGTCGCTTCCACAGAAGAAAGCAAAAGCTCGGACGACTTGCCCAAACAACACTTCAGAGATAGATTCACAAACGGCAGCACTCCTGCTCGCTCTCCAACTCCCCCACTCCTCACCCACCATGCCGCTCGTTCAAGTCACCTCCAACCTAGCGCTCACCGACGTGGAAAAGTCCAACTGCTTACAGACGCTTTCCAAGGCAGTTTCCGAGCTACTCGGAAAATCCGAAGACTTCGTCATGACCAGCTGGATCAGCGCGAAGATGACCATGGCTGGCACAGAACACCCAACCATGTTCGTCGACCTACGCGCGATTCGCCTACCCGAGGACGCTCCGCAACGGCTCACCGCCGAACTTTGCGAACGCATTCGTCTGACCACCGAGATTCAGGCCGATCGTATCTACATCAACTACCGCAACGAACCCCCCAGCAACTGGGGCTGGAATGGCAAGACCTTCGGCTAACACGCGACTGAATTCTATCCGCGAATCTTAGTGATACTCTCTTGGGGAAAAACCCCCTTTGTTGCAGTATAATGTGTCTTGATTGCATCGATCACATGAATCGCACCCAGAAATACAAAAGTGCCGATCCACACAGCCATGGGCTCCTCGCCTTCATTGATTAGCTCCAGATTTCCAACGATCATAGAAAACCACAAAAACAGCATAAAGAGCAGTTCAAGGACTCCCAACTTAGACCCAAGATAGATATCACCCAACCCCGGCATAAGCAATGAACGAAGCGCCGCCTGCTTAGGCGTCTTGTATTCCAACTGACAATGATTGCAACTAGGAGCACTCTTCAAATGGACAGGCTCATAGCAAGCAGGGCAAAGATTGGTAATCGAAGGCGCGCGCTTATCGATCAAATCGACATTGTCTGCGATTAAAGGATTCAAGAATTCTTTAAGGAACTTACGATCCTTCCCCGCGATACGCGCAAAGACGACAGATTTCTTATTACGGAACTTAAGCGACAGTGATCCCGTAAACGATGATTTCACACAGATCAGATCCGCATAATTAATCACGCTCACAAACTTCCCCAGTTTCTGTTTACCTGTAATGTGGATCAACAGAATACGCTCAGAAGTAAAGACAAAGGCATTATGATTATAATAATACATAATCCAACCGATGAATAACTGCTCTAGGCTGCTTTGCTTAATGCCATCCGTCAGATAGAGGACACGTTCCCCCTCTTGAAGCATGCCCCGAATCACTGAATCAAGCACCTGTAGCTGCTTCAGCTTCGACTTCGCCAGACGCTTATTAAAAAAGCCATCCAGATTGAACATTTGCTCAAATTCATATGGACTACACTCAACTGGTAAGCTCATCAAATCCTCTGGCTTAACAGCCGATTCAAGATCCAACAATTGAGGTGTCGGCGCAGTGTTCACTTCATCCGGGGTAAGTCCTTCAGTATTCACGAATACATGCGATGCTAAAAGCAGGCGCAAAAGTCTAACAAAAACGAAAACTGTTTCCTCCAACGCAACGTGTCAGTTGGTTATCCACCTTGAGCCTACCGAAGAACTCACGCCCTCAGTGGTTTAAACCTACATCTGGTCACTCCTCACTATTTTCCAGAGGGAAAGCCTCAGCTTCACTCTTCTTCAGCCCTCAGGCCTCAGCTTTCCAAAAGCGCGTGATCTCCGACAAGATCCAGTGCTTCTCTTCTTCTTTTAGAGTCGAACCAAACTTCAGGTCCCTGGCGCCTTCAAATACCAATCCGATGCCATAGACTGGCACGTTGTTGCTTTTATAACAAACTACCCGCTCGACAGTTCGAAGCGCATCAAACGGCCGGACTTTCGTCCATGACTTTCCAAAGATCGTGCGCGATAGCGTGACCGTCTGCCGATCCATCAAGATCGCGACCTCGCCCTTCAACAGATACAGAAAAACACCAAAGGTGACCGCACCCGCTATAAGAAATGGGATCATAAAAAACGTGCCGCCAAGGTCGCCCGATTTGAACGCGGCAAAGAACATGGCATAACATCCAAGGTTCCAAACCGTTGTGAACAGCAAGAAGAACAAAGTGATCCCCCGTAATCCCATCGGCGGCAGAAACCACTCCCCATTTTATTGCCTGGCAGTAAATCCCCCGCGTTCATATATGAACAGTTTTTAAGGTTTTCAGATTAACGGATTGAGCGAGCCATGCCGAATCAACTATTCATCTGGCAACTTACAAGCCATTCCACCCCCGCGTTTCAATTATATGCGACATCTCACCTCCCTTCTCCTAATCGGAATTCAAACCCTCGCTGGCGCTGTATTTGCCAGCGAATGCGCAGCCGCCGAACTCACCCCCCTAAACAGCACCGATGGGCGCAGCATTCACGCGGCAATTGATAATTTCAATCCACGCAACAACCAATTGTCAGTGCGTATCAACGGGCAAGGCAAACTGGTCACTTTTGGAATCGATCGCCTCGACAAGGCCTCGCAGCAGATCGTCGCCGATTGGTATGAGGTCTATTCCGTAGTTAAGTCACTGACTATTCGGTCGGAACGTATTCCTGCAAAAAACAAGAAGGAGCGCCTTTTTGAAATCGAACTCTCCTGTGCAGCCGAAAAAGACATTAAGGATGTGCGGATTGATTATATCGTGCCAATCAAACGAAGCGTGATGAAACCCGAAGAAAACAGCACTGCAAAAACTGTTAAATATGAAAGAGTCACAGAGGATACGGTCATCGAAGGCTCAATCGACGTCGGAACAATAGTGGCTCGTAGCAAACGTAATGTCTACTCTGAAGCCATTGAAGCGACCTCAATTCAAAGCATTCCACAAGGTGAGGACAAGGATCCCAAGGAAGTCACGAATAAGCACTCAATTAAGGGGATTCTACTGAAGGTCTATATCGACGATAAACTGATACGTGAGTATGAGTCGCAGAATGGTGTAAAGGAACTCATTGCAAAATACAGCAAGGGCTAAAAACGAAGTATTCCAATCATTGCGACACCATCAGGTGCACTAAGTTAGAAACAACAGCCACAGGAGCGGCGCTTCTACGCTGGAAAAAGCCGACGACTCCACTACGCTTCGCGCATGAATTCTGAAACTGTCGCACTCATTGGTCTCGGGCTCATCGGCTCCATCTGGGCCGATCATTATAAAACAGATGGCTGCTTGGCCGCGTCGTGGAATCGCACGTCGAAGCCGGAACTCGACCTGATGCAAGCCACGCTCGCGGAGTGCGCCGAGCGTGCGACGCTCTTACAAGTGTGCCTCTACGATGCGGCGTCGGTCGAATCGGTGTTGGACCAACTACTCCCCTACCTCACTGAGAAGCATTGTGTGATTCAGTCCTCAACGATCGACAGTGCCAGTGCCGAGCGAATTGCACTGCGAGTGCGTGCCACCGGTGCAGCTTATGTCGAATCCCCGTTTACCGGCAGCAAGCCTGCGGCGGAAGTGCGCAAGACCGTCTTTTTTATGGGTGGCGAGCCAGCCGACATCGCACGCGTGCAACCCACACTGGCCCTAATCTCCGCTCAGCAATTCGCGATCGGCACGCCCGCTCAAGCGGCCACCATCAAGCTGGCCATGAACCTGCAAATCGCGGCGATCACGCAGGCGCTGTGCGAAAGCATCAGCATGAGCCGTGATGCGGGTATCGCAGACGACTGCTTCTTCGCCGTGATGAAGCAAAACGTCGCATGGTCGGGACTTGGCCGCGCTCAAGGAGCCCAAGCTGCGTGACGCCGATGATATCGCAGTCCGCAATTCTCGATCAAGAACATGCACAAGGATATGCGCCTCGCCCAACAGAGCAGCCAAGCCGAGTTACCGCTGCCATTGCTCAACACTGTGCTGCGCATGCCTGCACCAAAGCCGAGAAGCCGCCGGCCACGGCGAAGACGACTTCATTATCGCTCTGATTCGTGCGCTGGAGAGCTAGTGATAGTGAAACAGACATTGCTGCCTGTTCCTCAACCAGAGAAAAACAGGCAGCACGTAGAGGAACAGACAGCAATGTCTGTAGCACTCTCACTTCTCACTCCTCACTCGCCGCTGGCGCACAATTCGGCGTTGCCGACTCACGCCTCACTCCGTGCGCTGCACGGCCTAGCGTCCGCGTCGGATCTCGGAGCCCTTGAACTGCACGCGCACTCGGTATACGAGCTTGATGCGAGTCTTGATTTTGAACGTTTTGGGATCAATCGAATCAGGCACTTCATCGCGATGGATATCAATGATGGCATGATAACCACGCTCAGAGAAAATATCGATGAGCATGGTCAGCGCATCCGCATCGCCAAAGGTGGTATCTTCGGTATTCACCACAGCCATTCCAGAAATCGCGTGGCGCTGAATGATCGGCATAAAAACACGATTAATCGTATTCACTACTTTAGAAAACAACTCCTGTTGGCGTTGCTCGTAGGTATCGAGGCGATCTACCAAGTCCTGGCGAGCATGTGCCGATATCGTGCTGGCAATCGGGATGGAAGAAAGGCGGTCGTAAGTGGCTTCGTCGAGTTCAAGAGAGCCTTGATAGCGCAGCTCTTTATCAATACGTGCCCGCACTTCATCGAACGTGCCATGCGCATTGATGAAGTGATAGAAGAATATCGCTCGAAGATCTTTGAGTGCCCCGTAGGTTTTTTCTTTAAAAGTACGGTAACGATTGAGCGCGGCAACTGGATCGAGGTCCGTCGTCCGCATTTCCATGAGTTCGCCATCACCAGACTCGCGCACTTCCTCGTTATGGATGCGCGACTGCTCGCCACGGTAGAGCTGGCGTCGGACGCTCTCCTTCTCATCGACGAAGAGCACCACAATATGGAAGTGTGGCTTCTTTAAATACTGAGCAAATAGCGTATCGGCATACTTATTACGTAAGCCGACTAGCTTATTAAACAGCAACTTGACACACTCCACCTGCACTTTGGTGCGAGGAAAGCCGTCCACCACAGCACCAGTCTGAAAGATCGGCTCTAGCAGCTTGCGCAAAATAATCCCGACCACTTCGCGGTCGCCCACGAGCATGCCGGCATCGATCATCTGCTTCGCTTCAGCGCTCTCCAATAGCGAACTGACGACCACTGGCGGTGCAGTCAAATCGCGAAACTTCATAATGAAGTCAGTATTGGTGCCTTTACCTGCACCAGGCGCACCATTGAGCCAAAAAATCTCTTTAGGAAAACGCAGATTTTCCTCACCAAATTCGTCGACCAGCACCGCCCAGACCGACTGGAAGATAAATTGCGCGTCTTTAACCTCAAGGTCATGAAGTTTTTTGCTGTCGATTTTAGAAACTGTGTCGGCTGGTGTGGAAGCCATTGTAATAATATTGATTAGTTAGTCTATGTCAGAGGAAAACAAAGATAAGTGGCGAAAAGGTGACTGGCATTCAAGCCCCATTCACTGCGCATTCAACTATTCTCGAAACTCAGGTAGGGCGCGTCATCTGCGCAGATGTATTTCGAGGCAGGCAAATACGAGCGGCCGCTCCCTCGAAGTCCTCCTCCCCTGAGAGAATGTCGATTTCGAGCCGAAGGAAATAAATCGGAATGCTGGGCTTAATATCTTCAAACAAGCGCACGGCATCTTTTTCGGTGGTTACAATCATATCGAGCTCGGCCTCAGCCGCCTGATCGTAGACATGCTGAATTTCCGCACGCGAAAAGCGGTGATGGTCAAGGAAACGGTGATTATAGCGAATCTCGGCTCCGTAGCCGCGCAGCATATTCTCAAAGCTCTCCGGAGAGGCGATTCCGCTGAATGCGGCGATGTGCGCGCCCTTCAAGGTATCTAGCGGCAAGCGCGCGCCGCCATCGATGGCCTGTAAATATTGCGGCTGATGAGAGCATTCGATGATTTCCGCCTTCGGGTTGTGCTCACGGATCAATTCGAGCAAGGCATCGTCTTGAGTGCCGTCGGACTTGGTCAGAAAAATGTAGCTTGCTCGGGAAAGATGCTTGATCGGTTCGCGCAAAATGCCGCGCGGCAACAGGTGCTGATTCCCAAATGGATTGGTCTTATCAACCAGCAGCAAATTCAAGCGGCCCTTGAGCGGCAAGTACTGAAACCCATCGTCGAGAATCAGCGTGTCACAACCAAAGCGTCGGATCGCGAACGAACCGGCCTTGACGCGATTTTTATCACACAGCACAACCACCCCTGGCAAGTTACACGCGAGCATATACGGCTCATCACCAGCGACTTCCGAGTCAAGCAGGACATTCTTACCATCACTGACTATTTTTGGTGGTGTCTCCTCGCCATGCGTCAGCTTACGCCATATTTTTTTAGTTAGTGGCTCTTTCTTACTCTTATATCCACGGCTGAGAATTGCGACCTTACGGCCACGCTCGGTCAAAGTGCGGGCAAATTTCTCCACCACCGGCGTCTTGCCCGTGCCACCGACCGTCAAATTTCCCACCACCACGACTAGGCAGCCTAGTGGTTTGTTGCGCAGAATACGGTGCTCATAGAGATACCAGCGCAGCTGCACGATAAAACTGAACAGAAACGAGAGTACATATAGGAAGGAGCCAAACAGCTCAGCCGCGCGGCCATGCTGCCGATCGTAGATTACATCCGCAGTGAATTGGGCAAAGTCATTGGCCTTGCGCGCTAGATCTTCGCGGAATTTACGGAGCATAAAAAGGAGTGCGAGTGGTGAGTTTTGTGCTGAGGCAGATATGGCAAAAATGAGAAACAGGGTTGACGCCGGTTTTATTCGCCTGTTTTACCGAAAACCTAGCGACTCTGATTTGCATAGGTCAAAGCAATGCATAATAGATTGAGATCGCCAAACTCCATTTCTCTCTACACACGATAAATCTCACACTTTTTATTCAATGAGCCTCCGCACCAGCAATCTCTTAGTTACAAGCCACGGAATTCACCCGTGTCGAATCGACTTTGCGCGGCTGCCCAACTTACTAAACACCCCGCCCCAGTAACACACTTATAGTGTCCAGCTTCAAAGAGCCTCCATTCACCACGGAGGCTCAGCACTTTACAGACCGACAGATTCGAACACATGAAATATTTAATTATTGCCGAAAAGCCTTCCGTCGCCACCGACCTCTCCAAAGCCTTGGCCAAGCACTTGGGCAAATTTGAGAAAAAGGGCAAATCCCGCGACGCACAATATTTCGAGAATGAAAATGCCGCCATCACCTCGGCGGTCGGTCACCTGGTCGAGCTGAAGATGCCCACTGGCCCCAACGGTAAAAACCTCCCTTGGAACTTTAAGGTGCTGCCGGCGATCCCGAAGAAATTCGAGCTGCAACCCATCGAGCAAACGCACAACCGCCTCAAGCACGTGCTCAGCTTGGCCAAAAAGAAGGAATTCGACCTCATCATCAACGCATGTGACGCCGGCCGCGAAGGTGAGCTTATCTTCCAATACATCATGGACATCGGCAACATTCAGAAGCCGGTCAAGCGCCTGTGGATGCAATCGATGACCACTGGTTCGATCCTCGAAGCCTGGGACAATCTTCGCGAAGGCGAGCAAATGTCGAACCTCGCCGACGCCGCTAAATGCCGCTCCGAGTCTGACTGGCTCGTCGGCCTCAACTCCACTCGTGCCTTCACCTGCTTCCGCTCACGTCACGGCGGATTCAACATCACAGCTGCAGGCCGTGTGCAGACCCCGACCCTCGCCATCCTCGCCAAACGCGAACGCGAAATCGCCGCATTCAACCCAGAAGATTACTGGGAGGTTCACGCCGAGTTCGGCGTCGCCAATGGCGAATACCCAGGCAAATGGATCGACGTCGACTTCAAGAAAAACAAACAGCAGCCACATGGCCGCGCCGAGCGTGTTTGGGATAAAGCTACCGCCGAGAAGATCCACCAGCGCTGCGAAGGCAAAGCTGGCACAGTCACCGAAGAGACTAAGCCGACTAAACAGATCGCGCCGCAGCTCTACGACCTCACCACCCTTCAGCGTGAAGCCCCCTTCACTGCCAAGAATACACTCGGGTTGGCACAAGCACTGTACGAGCGTCACAAGATGCTCACTTATCCGAGAACCGACTCTCGCTACTTGCCGGAAGACTACATGAGCAAGGTTTTCGAGACCTTTCGCGACCTCGCCAGCTCAGGACATCCTGCAGCTAAATGGGCCACCGATGCGATCGAGAATGACCGTGTGCAGTTCTCCAAGCGCGTGTTCAATAACGCCAAGGTCTCGGATCACTTTGCGATCATCCCAACTGGCCGCGTCGTCAAACTCAACGAGCAGGAATCGAAGCTCTACGATATGGTCCTCAAACGCTTCATCGCGGTGTTCTTCCCGCATGCTGAATTCGAAGTCACCAAGCGCCTAACCACGATCAACCACGGCGACGAAAAAGACACTTTCCTGACCAATGGTAAAACACTGGTCAAGCCAGGTTACCTCGCCGTCTATGGCCGCGTGGCAGGCGTTGCTGCAGAGAAGGACGAGCTCGTCGCCGTCGCTCAAGGCGAAGACGCGCAGACCGAAGCGATCGACGTATTGGACAAAGAAACCAAGCCGCCGGCCCGCTATACGGAATCTACGCTACTCGCAGCGATGGAAGGTGCAGGTAAACTGATTGTTGACGACGACGAACTGCGCGAGGCGATGTCCGAGCGTGGCCTCGGCACACCCGCCACACGTGCTGCCACAATCGAAGGCTTGCTCCGCCAGAAATACATCGCCCGCGACGGCCGCGAACTCAACGTCAGCGGCAAAGGCCTGCGCCTGATTGAGCTGTGTGAAGAGATGCATATCGAGCAGCTCGCCTCACCCTCCATGACCGGCGACTGGGAAGCGAAGCTCAACAAGATGGAGCGCGGCGAGATTAAGCGCGACGACTTCATGCAAGAGATCGCCACCTTCACCGAAGACGTGGTCAGCAAAGCCCGCGCCCACATGGAGATGCTGGTCAGCCGCACCTTCCCTGATTTGGAATGCGCTTGCCCAGCTTGTGGCACCGAACGCCTCAAACAAACCGACGCCACTTACGAGTGTCGCGAAGAAGCATGCGACTTCCGCATCTCAAAGCACATCGCTGGTCGCTCACTCAGCGAAACCGAAGCAGTCCAACTACTCACGACCAAGGCACTGCCCGAAATGGAAGGCTTCGTGTCTCGCTTTAACAAACCATTCAGCGCCGCACTGGAGCTGGTGCGCAACGTCACCAAGACGGGCAAAATCGGCAAGTGGAAGACCAACTTCGTATTCGACGACGACCTCGACTCAGCGGATGAGTTGACCGACGATCAATTACTTAAAACAGTCACGTTACAAAACGGACTCGAAGCGAAATTCTACGGCACCGACAAGGCTTACCATGTACCCGAGTTTAAACCAAAGGATTCACCCGACGGCTTCCGTCTCGGCAAGGTCATCCTGCAGAAAGAGCTCGATCCCGAGGCGGTCGAACAACTATTCACCGAAGGTAAGACTCCACTGCTCGACGGCTTCATCTCGAAGCGCACCAAACGCCCCTTTAAAGCGCACCTCACTCTCGACTTTGAAAATGGCAAGATCGGCTTTGAATTCGCACCACGCCCAGTGAAGAAGGCAGCTAAAAAGAAAGCGAAGAAGAGTTGATAGTTGTAGGTTGTCAGTTGAGCGTTCTTAAAAATTGCACCCAACCAACAACGTCCAACCAACAACGTCCAAACAACAACGTCCAACGTTCAACATTTCCATGAAACCAACAGTTAAACCAACACGTCCTTACTTCTCATCAGGCCCATGCTCCAAGCGTCCAGGTTGGTCGCTCGAAGCTCTTAACGAAGCACTCGTCGGCCGCTCTCACCGCGCAAAGCCAGCCAAGGCGCGCATCCAAGAAGTGATCGACAAATCCGCATCTATTCTTGGTCTACCTGAAGGCTACGTTTGCGGCATCGTGCCAGCTTCTGATACCGGTGCAGTGGAAATGGCAATGTGGTCACTGCTCGGCGCACGCGGCGTTGAAATATGTGCATGGGAATCGTTTGGCTCGGGATGGGTCACTGACGCCGTCAAGCAACTCAAGCTCAACAACATCACCAAGCACGAGGCCGACTACGGCCTGCTGCCCGATTTGTCCAAGATCAACTTTAGCAACGACGTGGTTTTCACTTACAACGGCACCACTTCAGGTGTAAAAGTGCCGAATCTCGACTGGATCCCCGACGACCGCGAAGGCCTGACGATTTGTGACGCGACCTCTGCAGTATTCGCGATGGACATCGATTTCGAGAAACTCGACGTGGTCACATGGTCGTGGCAAAAAGTCATGGGCGGCGAAGGTGCGCACGGCATGATCGTACTCAGCCCACGAGCGATCGAACGCCTCGAAAGCTACACGCCTGCATGGCCACTACCAAAAATATTCCGCATGACTAGCGGCGGCAAGCTGATCAAAGGTATCTTCAGCGGTGCGACCATCAACACCGTCTCGATGCTGTGCATCGAAGACGCAGTCGACGGCCTGCGCTGGGCAGAAAGCATTGGCGGCCTGCCCGCACTGATCGAGCGCTCCGAAGCGAACCTCCAAGCGATTGCCGATTGGGTCGCCAAGACCGACTGGATTGAATTCCTCGCCGAAGACCCAGCCACCATTTCCAACACCTCGATCTGCCTGAAGATCACTGCGGATTGGTATCAAGCCCTGCCCGCCGAGGAGCAAGCAGCCAAGGCTAAGCAGCTCGTCAGCATGCTCGACAAAGAAGACGTCGGCTACGACTTCGGCAGCTACCGCGACGCACCCGACGGCCTCCGCATCTGGGGTGGCGCAACCGTCGACACCGCAGATATCGAAGCACTACTGCCATGGCTCGACTGGGCCTTCGCAGAGATCCAAGGCTAAAGCGTCGTTGGCGCTAACGTTGACGGAGGTCTGCCGTAGATGGCGAAGCAACATCAAACGCTCAACTTTGAACGCCGAATCACTTAAATCAAAAAGACGCTCCATACGGAGCGTCTTTTTTTGTGTCTAAGGAGCGACGGCGCGCCCTCATTGGCATCAACGTGGGCTCAACGTGGGCGAGTCCGCCCACACTGCCACCTCTTAGCCCGAATCGGGCGCTTGCTTAATTCCCAAAGAAGGAATTCATTTATATATAAGTCACTAATATGAATAATGATACAATTAGCCAATTTATGTTCATACAGATCCCATAAATCGAATTGATCAGTCACCAGTCGGTACGACAGAAGCCAGCCACAACATAGCCGGACAGTAAAATAACCCCCCACTGAATGTATGAAACATTGGACTGACCCTTTTTCTTTTCTTTATTACTACATGCTTAATCGCCCCGGCACGACGAGGCCGCCACAGGAGCGAGAATGGATGCGTACGTTAGTTGCCTGAGCTTCTAGGCAGGGCTTCAATATTTAACGTTCCCTAGTCATAGCAAGACCGCCTCATGGGAACCGTAGGTCGACTTTTTTTTGCCTAGTTAGGTAGATTTGATTTGATGCTAACTGACGGCGCGCTATATAGTTTTATTTAAATGGCATTGATAGTTCTTCATTCGTTAGAGTGGGGGCGATGCCTCGAAATACTGTTTAGGGGAATTACAAATGAATAACGAAACTCTCAAAGCACCGATACTGACACAGTTATATCGTGTGTTATCAGCGATAATCTTCATATTTGCTTTCGTTGGCCTAAGGATAGGCATTAGCGACAACACCCCAATGGCAGCTCTGTTACCCGCGATCGCAATTCTGATAGTGGCTGCCGGCGTGGCACTCGGAGTGGCTGAAGTCTTTTACCACATCGCAAAAATAGAGTTCAATACGAGAGAAGATTCAAACGACTACCAAATGATAAAACTGCTGAGTCAGATATCTAAGAACACTGAGAAAAGCCTCAAAGACATGCTTTGAGCGATCTCCCCAATTCGTAAGATTTGGGCATGCCTATTAGTAAAAAGAACAAAACTGGCCACTGCATCTCCGACACACAACAAACTGGAGGTGCAGTGGTTTTTTATTGCGTAGATGCTGTCGCTCGGAAGCATATGCCAAATGTTACGGCTTTTAACTATCTTCCTATCGATCGCACTTTTAGGCAACGCGGGGGCGGCAGTATCTGGCCTGTATACTTCTACGAGATCAATCTCTACGGTCGGTGACGATTACCGATTATGACACGAATCGGCCACTGGCGCGACTTGAGATTCGCAGCTACGATTAGGACGGGTTTCCCGTCACCAGCATCGGGATTATCGCATTTCGATGGCTGCAGCAGCCTGACGAGCATCACCATTCCCGACAGCGTCACCAGCATCGGGGATGACGCATTCCTGGCTGCACTAGCCTGACGAGCATCACCATTCCCAACAGCGTCACCAGCATCGGGGATTACGCATTCCTTGGCTGCAGCAGCCTGACGAGCGTCATCATTCCCGACAGCGTCACCAGTATCGGGGGATACGTATTCGATGACTGCACAGGCCTGACCAGCATCACCATTCGCCAACAGCGTCACCAGCATCGGGCGTAGCGTCATTCTCTGGCTGCACTGGCCTGACGAGCATCATCATTCCCGACAGCGTCACCAGTATCGGGGTAGCGCATTCTCTGGCTGCAGCAGCCTGACGAGCATCATCATTCCCGACAGCGTCACCAGCATCGGGGTTAGCGCATTCCTACTGCACTAGCCTGACGAGCATCACCATTCCCGACAGCGTCACCAGCATCGGGAGTAGCGCATTCTATGCTGCACTGGCCTGACGAGCATCCATCGCAACAGCGTTACCAGCATCGGGGTTTACGCATTCGAGCTGCACTGGCCTGACGAGCATCACCATTCCCAACAGCGTCACCAGTATCGGGAATGAAGCATTCCGTGGCTGCAGTAACTTAGCCTCTATACTTTTAGAACCGATGGCCGCCCCGACAATTGCGTCGAATGCATTTTCGCACATCTCAAGTGCTGCAATTATAAATTATCCGCTAGGAGCGACAGGATATGCGGCTTCCTATGGCGGCGTGCCGACGGCTGAAGGACCTCCGCCAGTTCCTGAATCCCCCGTCCTAGACATTGGTGATTTCTATGAATCTTCCGCTGGAGTCTCAGTCGTTGTAAGTGCAATTCCTACGGCTGGCTACCCAACAAACTTTAGCTATCAATGGTATTTTAATGGATTTATTATCCCTTCTACTCTTGGGGGCACTGCTTCGTCATTAACAATAGATGGTATTTCTGGTAGTAATGGCACATGGAGAGTCGTGGTGACCAATGATGGAGGGTCGACCGAAGCGTCTTTTGAATACCGCGTCTTTGCTGACTCGGATAGCGACGGACTCTCCGACTATCGGGAGTCAAACATTACTAACACCAATCCATCTCTCGCAGATACTGATAGCGATGGACTGAATGACTTCGTGGAGGTGAATACCACTTTAACCGATCCGAACGACAGTGACTCGGATGACGATACTATCCTAGATGGCATCGAAGTCAGGCACGCCGCATTCGGGTTTGACCCCGCAGTTGATTCCTCCGCACGTCTTGCTGCATTAATCGCGCTCGTGGAAGAATTTCCAGGTGTGTCTACGGATGCGCAAAACAACAGCTTGAGCTTAGGTGGGATCAGCCTGACTCCGAGCGGTGGTAATTCATTATCAGTGGATTTCATCATCGAAGAATCCGAAGATCTCTCTAGCTGGACTACGGTGGATACAGTCAGTCATTCGCTCGATACTTCCGACACGAAAAAGTTCATTCGCGTCAGGAAGCCATAAGAATGAAGCTACTAACTACCTTCACCTTCCTACTCCTCACTGCGACCGCCTCAGCGCTACCCGAAGTACACTATCAAACAATAGCCGCCAAACTGCTAGACGGCGCAGCTGAAGTCACAATGGCTGATCGCACACGATGCGACATCGTAACCGATACGCACGCCATTGAAGTTGACTGGAACGGCAAATGGGGCGAGGCCATCGGCCAATCGCTCCATTATGCCTTACTGACCAATAAACGTGCCGGGATTATTCTAATCATGGACACGCCAAACGACACCAAAGAATCGATCCGAGTCAACAGCATCATCACAAGCTACAAGTTACCCGTGACGCTGTGGGTCATCGATAGACAGAGAGAAGAGCTGACACTGCTCTCTGAGGAGTAGCGAATAAAGGTTAGTGCGGTATGCCCGGCTATGTTATGGCTGGCCTCTGTTATGCCAATAGGCGACTGATGTATGGGATTTGTATGCAAATAAAACAGTAAAATCGCATATAGCTAAAATACAGCAACTTATGCGAATAACTTAATTCCCGAAGAAGGAATTCAACAAGTCCAGGCCCATCTCAATGTCGTCGCGGCGGCGCTCTTGCTTAGATTTTTTTTGTGGCGCTTCTGATTCAGCTGCGGTGCCGCCAGTGCCCTCGGCCTGAGGTACAAGTTCGGTCGACAGTGGCTGACTCGGATCAGCTTCCGCTGGCACGGATTTCCGCTTATTCGAGGTCGAGAACGCTCCCTGCGCCGCATCATTAAGAATATCCATCAATTCCCCAGTATCTGGATCGGCTAAACTACCGGTAATTTGAATGTCCCGATTCCAACGCCTAAAGCCGTCTTCGGCAGCGCTGGGCTGCAGCAATTCTAGCGTTTCTAAAGACTCAGTCAGACGGCCCTTTGCTCCGAGTGACAGAGTCAAATCCAACGGTTGATCCATCACCTCGCGCAAACCGCTCGCGCCCACCGAGCCGGACGCATCGATCAAAACACTGTCTCCCGTCAATCGCAACTGCGGGATCATCACTCGCTTGTCCGCGCCGCGCGTGAGTTCGAAGACAAAACGATCAAAGCGAATATCCTTAAAATACGGAATGGTGCGCGACAGCGCCGTAATCCCTGGGCGATCCAGACTCTGCCCTAGCAGTCCCGCAAGACCGAGACCGAGTTGCTGGCGCTGATCCATTTCAAACGCCGTCAGCACGCCCTCCTCAGCGCTAATTTTGAGGGTTGCCGTGGAATCTTCAACCGCTGCATCTAAGGATTCGCCGACGCCCGTCAGCTGAAACACGCCGTCGAATCGCCCTTGCACGGGGGCGCTCTGATGGCGTTTAACGAAAAACGCGGGGTCGATATCTGCGAAACGAATGTCCGCAGTGAGACTGTAAGGCTTTGCCTGCGACGAGGCATACAAGACCGTACTACTGCCCTGCAACTCGCCCTCGCCGATCTTGGCTGAAATTGGAGCCACCATCAACTTCGGCTCAGAAACGACTGCCTTGAGCGCAATCGCCTCAATCACCTGTCCCGCCTCGAGGCGAAATTCGTCGATACTGATCGTGGCACGACCATCCAGCATCGCCCATACAGGCGGTACGGCTACCGACGCATCAACTCCAGCGTCGCGAGCCGTCTGAGGCTGCTCTGTGCCCCGCACAGCACTCGGGCGTGATAACGTCGGCGTTGCAACGGCCGGCTGCGCTCTCGGCGTAAAGGCTGCGCTTAGAATCGAGAGGTCCTCTTGAGTCACACGTGGCCCCGATACCGCGGCGGAAAAAGTCATCGGTGCTTGGCTCGGGTTCACCTCAGCTACGAGTTGCAGGCTCGTTGAAGGGCGGCGTGTTGGCCCCGCGAGAAGATCTGCCCCAATTGCC
>CAJJBN010000026.1 GCA_905182435.1 Opitutaceae bacterium BACL24 MAG-120322-bin51
CCTTAGTTAGCGCCATCGCGCTCAGCAGTGGCTTAGCCGCGCAGACCAAGCAATCCAACCTCGATACCGAGCGCCTGCTCGACATCAGTCAGCGCGAGCAAAAGATCTATCAACAGCTCGCCGCCGATCCCGAGTATTATTCCGGCGACGACCTCGAGCGCCACCTGAACGAACTGATCTTCTCGTACCGGACCTATCTGGCCGAGAACCCTGACGACCTCAGCGCGCTCATACTCTACGGAAAACTACTCCGCCGTATTGGTAAAAACGACGAGGCCTTTAAAGCCTTCCTCAGGGCCGACGAGCTCGATCCGCAGATCGCAGTGGTCAAGCAGCAGATCGGCAATCACCTCGCCGAGACTGGCAAAGGCAAAGCGGCGCTCACCTTCACCCTCAACGCCATCACACTCGAACCCGAGGTGCCCGCTTACCACTACGCACTCGGCGAGATCCTCTACACTTTTCGCGAGCCATTTATCCAACAAGCAGTCTTTAGCCGCGACGCCCTCGACCGCGAAATGCTTAAAGCCTTCCAAACCGCGGTGCGCCTAGAGCCAGACAACTTCGACGCACAAATGCGCCTCGGCGAGGCCTACTACGACCTCGCCAGCCCCGACTGGAAGGCAGCACTGCTGCATTGGAACAAAGTCCGCAAGGACAGCCCCAACGATGACTTACTGCGCCGCCAGATCCTCGATCTCCACAAGGTGCGCGTGCTCGGTAAGCTCGGGCGCAGCGCAGAAGCCACAGCACTGGCAGCCACCATCGTCCAACCCAGCCTGCAGCAATCCAAACAGCAAGTCCTCGACGAAATACGTGTGTATTAGCGATTCAAAGGTGGTGCTCCCGGGCAGATTCGAACTGCCATTTGCGGCTTCGGAGACCGCCGCTCTATCCATTGAACTACGGGAGCAAATCAAAGTGGGCTAGATTTATGACTAGCTGGCTGGGGTCAACGTGAAAAGCGGCTAGGACTGAGATTAACTAACTCGACCTCTAGGGCGCTGGCGTAACCTCTCAAATGGCACGATTGCAAGCGTCCTGATCAAGCGGCAAAGCAATCCACTGATATCAACTATCATCGCCCAAGGCGAAGTTCACGGCCTCGATCCGAGCTAGGGAGCAGGCATCCATCACCTTGACGATCTGCGCATGCGGCACTGCATCTGCCGGTGAGATGGTGACGATCGCTTCGACCTTATTGGCGCTACTGGCTTCGCGAAAGCGGCTTAGCATGGCAGCGAGCTCATTCAGCTGCGACACCTCTGGAGCGTCATACGGATAGTCGTTGACCACGACTTGGCCGTCGGGACGAATTTCAATGATCTGCTCATCAGGCAAATCCAATGGTTCAGGTCTGCTCGACCGTGCCGGGCAACTGAAACGAAAGGTCTGCCTCCTGCTGCTCCAAGGTGGACGCCACCATGAAATAAATCAGCAGCAGGAAAACGACATCAATCATTGGCGCGATCGGCACCCCACCCTGCTCGTCTGCTCGTTTTTTTAATTGTGCCATTTTTCAAATGGACCCTCAACGAGATTGATAGGTGGCGTAAATCACTTCGTAAGCGCCGACTTCGGCGCACGAGCGGAGCACCTCTTTAATTGTATGGTAAGGCGTGGCACGGTCGGCGCGCACGTGAATACGCAACTCAGGGTTGTCGGACAAGGACGCCTTGATCGCGGCCTGCATTGCTTCGAGGGTTTGTGGTCGCGCGCCCAGGAAAATCTGACCTTCGGCATCGAGCGAGATGGTGCCACGATCGGCAAGGTCTTCAGGCACATCGCTAGATGCAGATTCTGGCAAATCCAGTTTCACTTGACGATCCGCTTGCGCGAGGGTGCTCACCGTCATAAAGAACACCAACAGCAGAAAGACCATATCGATCATCGGCGTCATCGGGAAATCTTCTTCTGGGGAGTTGGTGAGTCGACGGCGGGCCATGAGTTAAATTCGAGCAGTTGAAATACTAATTAGAAATAAAGATATAACGATTCCTAAACTAGGCAAGCTTTGGGTCGATAAGCACACTAGACGAATCGCTTGAATCTGACCATGTCAGTGGATTCTGTTAGCCACCGATCTAATCGGATAGGCATGAATCAGAGCAGCGACGGGCAGTTCTATGGCCACATGCACTTTGGATGAATGCGCGCTACCCGCATGACAGAAGCAAAAAAAGAGGTTCATCGTCATTTACCGGGGAAATACCACTCTGAGCCTAATGTGGCGGCTATTCTGTTGGGGAGGGTCGACCTCCGTGTCGACCGCCAGCAGTTTAGAAATCATATGAAAATCCAAGAGTCTCGATGCGCGGTTAGTCGTGTCAGCCTCTCCTGCATCGGTACCGGACGACGCGGAGGTCGTCCCTCCCAAGAGACAGAAGCAAATACTGTAGCGAGCGGGTTGATCCCGCGATCCTTTAGGGGTTGGGCCATTCTGTTGGGGAGGGTCGACCTCCGTGTCGACCGCCAGCAGTTTAGAAATCATATGAAAATCCAAGAGTCTCTATGCGCTGTTAGTCGTGTCAGCCTCTCCCGCATCGGTAACGGACGACGCGGAGGTCGTCCCTCCCAAGAGACAGAAGCAAATACTGTAGCGAGCGGGTTGATCCCGCGATCCTTGTAGGGGTTGGGCCATTCTGTTGGGGAGGGTCGACCTCCGTGTCGACCGCCAGCAGTTTAGAAATCATATGAAAATCCAAGATTCTCTATGCGCGGTTAGTCGTGTCAGCCTCTCCTGCATCGGTACCGGACGACGCGGAGGTCGTCCCTCCCAAGAGACAGAAGCAAATACTGTAGCGAGCGGGTTGATCCCGCGATCCTTTAGGGGTTGGGCCATTCTGTTGGGGAGGGTCGACCTCCGTGGCCTCTCCCGCATCGGTACCGGACGACACGGAGGTCGTCCCTCCCAAGAACCAGAAGCAAATCCACCCTTCATCTATGCCTTTCCCGCTAATCGACGATGAACCAAAAAAAGAGGCGCCCGCACTGCGGACGCCTCTGCAAACTTTAAGCGTATCGGGTCTTAGTAGACCTGAGTTGCTTCTTCTTCAGGCACTGGAGTCTTGAGCAGATCAGAGCTCATTTGTGCGCGGAAGCGTGCATCACCTACGGATACGGCCTTGGCCACCACGCGGAACTGGATGATTTCCTTCGCATTCAATACCGCGTATGGAGCGAAGTTCACATTGTTTCCAGAGATAGTGCCCGGTGCGTCACCGGCAGCGGAGACAATAGAGAGTTCACTTGGAAGCTGAACCTTCAGTCCGACGTTTGTATCAGCAGCTGTTCCTTGGTTAGTGATTTGGAATCACATATGTGGTTTCCTCACCAACAAGCAGTGGATCTTCAGTATCGATCACTTCGATCAGAAGCGCAGGGTAACCGCGCCATTCTGTGCAAGCGTCATCTGCACCGCTCAAGCCATAAGCCGCAGATGCAGCGCTGACTTGGTTGCAGTATGTGCCTTCATCAAGACCCATTACTGTGACGTCGAAGTTTTTCGACTCACCCGCATCGAGACTAGTGGTCCAGGTCGCAGTGTTGCCATTGATTTGCGCCAATGGAGCTGCAAGCAGCTTGTTTTGAGCAGGAACTGTATCTTTAACCACGACATCGCTGAGTGGCACATCACCTGTGTTTCTCACGACGATCTGATACGAAGCCTGCTTACCAACGAACTGCATGCGAGTGCCTGCCTTGGTCACTTCAAGACCCGCTTCGACCACCTTTACGCATGCGTCGTCTTGAACCGAACCGGCATTTGAAGAACTCGCGACTGCAACGTTGCAGTGCTCACCAGTTGCAGCAGCTGTGGTGTTGACGATGATGTCGCGGCTTTCACCCGGAGCGAGTGTGCCAAGCTCGGCGACGAGTTGACTGTTACCGCTTTCATGCACCACGCCAGCAGGCAATGTATCTGTAACCACTACATCGTATGCGCAGAAGTTTCCAGTGTTTGTCACGGTGATATCCCAAGGCACACCAGTGTTGACTAAGACTTGCTCGTTTGGAGTCGTCTTGACGATCGCCAGCTCAGGGACACCAACAGCTGTGGTGGTGCACGCATCTTGATAGGTCGTGACGGTTGCACAGCTGCTAAGATCCGCAACCGATGTGGCTTTAACCATCAATTCGAGTGGCGCCTGAGTGCCGTTCGCAAGATTGTACAGTGTCCAAGTCACGTTGCTGCCTGAAACTTCTGCCTCAGGATTACTTGAGACATAAACAGCACCGGCAGGGATTTGCTCCTGAACGACGACCCGCTTGAGGTCCTGCTTTGCAGTCACGGTGTAGCTGTAAGCATATGGCTCATTCAGTGCGACTGTAGCAGGCGCAGACTTGTCCAGGCTTACACCATACTGATCGATCGAGTCAGCAACCCGGCCTGGCGCACAGTCGTCGACTGGTGCAGGTGCGGCTGGTGCAGGCTTGTGCTCGCGATAATCGTGAACGTGACGATTAACCGACGGATGCTGCAGGTTGAAGACCGTGGTTTCGGGAGAATCCGATACCGTGAAATTTTTGCCAGGATCTGGTTCGCGCTCAGCAGACAACTGTGCGGCGGAGATGGCAATCATTGCTGCAAGTGCAGATGCTCCAATGAGCTTTTTGATTATATTCATATGATGATGGTGGGTTGTGGTTAGATTTTAGCTTGTTGATATGAACCCTAGTGTTCACTCATCCGCATTTTTAAGGATGAGCTTAAAAGCGTATTTAAAAATAACGATATATCGAATAGAAAATCATTTTATAGCGATAACCTAGTCGATGCTTTAAAAAACCGCCCATTACTGGACCAAAAATCAAAGCCAAACAACCCAGCAAAGTCATTAAGCTGCAAATAGATACACACTCATTAAACCAGTAACATACGGTTATTAGCCAAAAATGAGATCCGACCCTATCGAGTATAAGAAAGGCGACCATGCATGTGCACGATCGCCTTTGATCAAAAATTCAGACTGTAAATCGGGCCTACTTCACCAGATAGAAGAAATCCTTCACCTTGGCTGCCGTATAATCGCGATTGAGTTGCGCAATCATATCCAGCGAAATACTCTTCGGACAGACTGCTTCACACTCGCCAATGTTAGTGCAACCTCCGAAGCCTTCGCCGTCCATGGTGCTGACCATCGCGAGCGCACGGCGATCCTTCTCTGGTTTACCCTGCGGCAAGCTGTTCATGTGCGAGACCTTCGAAGCAGTGAACAACATCGCAGATGCATTCGGGCAGGCAGCCACACACGCACCACAGCCAATACAGGCTGCCGCATCCATCGCGTAATCCGCAATGCCTTTGGCGATCGGGCTGGAGTTGGCATCAACGGCAGTCCCCGCGCGGGCAGTGATGAAGCCACCAGACTGGATAATCCGATCAAACGCGGTGCGATCGGTAACTAAGTCCTTAATCACCGGAAACGGTGCTGCCCGCCATGGCTCGATCGTGATGGTCTGGCCATCGTGGAAGTGGCGCATGTGCAACTGACAGGCAGTGGTGCCATTTTCCGGACCGTGTGGAATACCGTTAATCGTCAGCGAGCAACTGCCGCAGATACCTTCGCGGCAGTCATGGTCGAATGCGACCGGCTCTTCGCCATTGGCAACCTGCTGCTCCGAGAGAATATCAAGCATTTCCAGGAAAGAAGACCCTGCCGAAATATCGTCGAGTTGATACTCAACAAACTTGCCTTGGCTTTGACTGTTTTTTTGACGCCAAACTTTAAGTGTAAGTTTCATAATTCTGTCTTTAGTTGAGTGGTTCGCTTACTTGTAACTGCGGGTTGCGAGTTTGACCTCCTCATAGACGAGGTCCTCCTTATGCAGCTCAGGGTCAACATCGTCGCCCTTATACTCCCAGACGCCCACGAAGGTGAAGTTTTCGTCATCTCGCTTGGCTTCGCCTTCGCTGGTTTGGTGCTCGATGCGGAAGTGACCACCACAGGACTCTTCACGCATCAGCGCATCACGGCAAAGCAACTCGCCAAATTCCAAAAAGTCAGCCACGCGCCCCGCACGCTCCAACTCTGGGTTAAGCGAACGCGCGTCACCGACGACGCGCACATTGGCCCAGAACTCCTTGCGCAGCGCTTGAATTTCCTCAATCGCACCAGTCAAGCCATCCTTATCACGGGCCATACCGCACTTATCCCAAATGATCTGACCGAGGCGCTTATGGAAGGAACGCGGCGACTCGGTGCCGTTGACCGACAGTAGTGTCTCAATGCGGCCTTGCACCTCTGCTTCAACTGCGGCGAATGCAGGATGCTCAGTCGTGACCGTGCCTGCCGCGGCGATGCCCTCTTCGGCAAGGTAGTTGCCAACCGTATAAGGAAGAACAAAGTAACCGTCAGCCAGCCCTTGCATCAGCGCAGAAGCACCGAGGCGATTGGCACCGTGATCGGAAAAGTTGGCTTCGCCACCCACAAACATGCCGGGGATCGAGCTTTGCAAATTATAATCCACCCATAGACCACCCATGGTATAGTGCACCGCCGGGAAAATCATCATCGGCGTGGAATATGGATCTGCACCCGTGATGCACTGATACATATCGAACAGATTGCCATAACGCTCGGCGATCGCAGGTTGGCCGTCGCGGGCAATCGCATCGCGAAAGTCGAGGAATACACCGAGGCCAGACGAAGCAACTCCGCGACCTTCATCGCAAACTTCCTTGGCCGCGCGCGAAGAAATATCGCGTGGCGCCAAATTGCCAAAGCTTGGATACTTACGCTCGAGGAAGTAATCGCGCTCTTGTTCGGCAATTGTATTTGGATCGAGCGTCCCTTCGCGAATTTGCTTGGCAACCTCTGCAGACTTAGGAGCCCAGATACGACCGTCATTACGCAGCGACTCGGACATCAGCGTCAACTTAGACTGCTGGTCGCCGTGCACAGGAATACAAGTTGGGTGAATCTGTGTGTAGCAAGGATTCGCAAAACCAGCACCTCGCTTGTAAGCACGATATGCAGCAGACACGTTACATCCCTGTGCATTGGTTGAGAGGAAGAATACGTTACCATAACCACCAGTCGCCATCACCACCGCATCCGCGGCATGACGGGAAACTTCGCCGGTAATCATGTTACGAACGATCACGCCCTTGGCATGGCCTTCGACTTTCACCACATCGAGCATTTCGTGGCGGTTATACATCTTCACCTTACCAAGACCGATTTGCTTACTCAGCGCGGAATACGCACCGAGGAGTAGCTGCTGTCCAGTTTGACCACGTGCATAAAATGTGCGGGAAACCTGCGCGCCACCGAATGAACGGTTGGCAAGCATGCCGCCGTATTCACGAGCAAATGGCACACCTTGCGCGACGCACTGGTCAATAATGTCGCTACTGACTTCGGCCAGCCGATAGACGTTGGCCTCACGAGCACGATAATCACCACCTTTAACGGTGTCGTAGAAAAGACGACGCACAGAGTCGCCGTCGTTCTGGTAATTTTTGGCGGCATTGATGCCACCTTGCGCTGCAATACTGTGCGCACGGCGCGGACTGTCTTGATAACAGAAGCACGAGACGTTGTAGCCCTGCTCTGCCAGACTCGCCGCAGCAGCGCCACCAGCAAGACCAGAACCGACCACGATCACGTTGTACTTACGACGATTGGCTGGATTCACCAGCTTCATTTTAAACTTATGGTTCGACCACTTATCAGCGAGCGGTCCTTCAGGAATGTTTGAATCTAGATTCATTAGTATTCGGTGCTATTGGTGAAGTTGTTCGACGATTACTTCACCAGCTTCAACAGCCGGAGCAGTCTTTTTAAGTATACCAGTCATCGCGGCCACCGGAATCACTGCGAAACCAAGGAAAACGACCACACCATATATGAGTGCGAAACGATCCAAGCGTGCCCGCCAAAGTTGGTTGCGCAGACCGACGGTTTGAAACATACTGCTCACGCCGTGAGTCAGGTGCATACAGAGCAAACCAGTCGCGATGATGTAGAAGGCCGAAACCCACCAGACGTGGAAGCCGCCGATCATCATGTCGTTGACATTAAAAGTCATCACCACTTCGCCATTGTGCATCACTGGCTCGCCGTGCTTAACCAGCGCGACATCGGCGATCTGCTCATTATACTCCTTGCCCGGAACGATGCGAGCGGTGTAGTGCGCGATGTGGAAGATAATGAAGGCGAGCAATATAATACCGCTCATACGCATCGTCTTGGCAGCATAGGTCGCCTGCACCGATTTGTTCTGATCGTAGCCCTGCGGACGCGCCTTGCGATTGTCTAAAGTAAGCGAAATCGCAGCCCAGATGTGCACCCCAATACAAGCCAGCAGAAACAGCCGAATCCCCCAGAGCATTGCCAGCGGCATGACATGGTGCAGCTTGTAAGCGTAGGCGTTAATGACATCAGGTCCCAAAAAGATCTGCAAATTGCCTAGCATGTGCCCAAGCACAAACAAAACAAGAACCAGACCGGTGAGGGCCATTAGAATTTTTCGACCAATGGTCGATTTTAGAAAGCTACACAGTGCGCACATGATCTTCTAGACATAATAAATACTAGATAGCTAAGAACTGTTGCAGCATTTTCAAACTACTTGCCCAAAAAAGACATTCTATTAGCATAACTAATCATGTCGATTAACAAAAGCAATTGGGCAAAAAATCTCGCTCGCACGAATTGTACGCTTTAAAAACAGACAAACATCGACAGTCTACAGCTAAACAAATAAATCTAATTCAAACCTACCACAAAAGAAGTTCCGCTTATTGCCATACTTCTTTTAAAGATTCGCCCAAAAAGGGTTGCCAAACCAAAAGGGCAATCAATTGAATGCGAACTCTAAGGCGGGGCAGCAAACGTAAGCTTTCCATTTTTTTATTATGACGCAGTCAAACAACACGAAGTACATTTTTGTCACCGGTGGCGTGGTTTCCTCGCTCGGCAAAGGACTCACCGCCGGCGCACTTGGAGCTCTACTCGAACAACGCGGCTTACGAGTGCGCATCCAGAAATTCGATCCGTACTTAAATGTGGACCCCGGCACTATGAGCCCATTTCAGCATGGCGAAGTCTATGTGTTGGACGACGGCGCGGAAACCGATCTAGACCTCGGCCACTACGAGCGCTTCACCTCTGGAAAACTCAGTAGGCTCAACAACCTCACATCAGGTCAAGTTTACGAGCGGGTCATCAAGAAGGAACGCCGCGGCGATTACCTCGGCGCAACCGTGCAAGTCATCCCACACGTCACCAACGAAATCAAACAACGCATCTACGACGGTGGCAGCGAGGACGTCGACGTGCTGATTACTGAACTTGGCGGCACCATCGGTGATATCGAAGGCCTGCCCTTTCTCGAAGCGATGCGCCAATTCGCCCTCGAAGTCGGTCGCCAGGATGTGCTGTTCCTACACTGCACGCTGCTCCCTTACTTGAAAGCCGCTGGCGAACTGAAGACCAAGCCCAGCCAACAGAGCGTCGCCAAACTTCGCGAAATTGGCATTCAATGCGACATCCTAGTCTGCCGCACCGAAGAGCCGATGACCAATGAGATGCGCCAAAAGCTCTCCATGTTCTGTAACGTGCCGGTTAAATCGGTGATTGAAGAGCAAGACGTCGAGACATCGATTTACGAACTACCACTCGCACTCAAAGCAGAAAACCTCGACGATTTAGTCATCGAGCATCTGAGACTCGATGCCCCCGACTGCGACATGAAGATTTGGCACGACGTCGTGCGTCGCCTCAAAGCGCCCAGCCACAAGGTCGAAATTGGCGTCGTCGGTAAATACATCGAGCTGCAAGACGCGTACAAATCCGTTTACGAATCAATCATTCACGCAGGTATCGCCAACGACACTGCGGTACGCATCGTTCGCCTCGACGCAGAAGAGATCGAAAAAGATCCTAAGAAATTCCTCGGCTCACTCGATGGCATTCTGATTCCTGGTGGCTTCGGCGACCGTGGCACCGAGGGTAAAATAGCTGCGGCACAGTTTGCCCGCGAAAACAATGTGCCCTACTTTGGCCTCTGCCTAGGGATGCAAATCGCGGTGATCGAATATGCGCGTCATGTCGCAGGCTTGGAAAACGCTAACAGCTCTGAGTTTGATCCGCAGACACCGCATCCAGTGATCACCATCATGGCAGACCAAAAAGAGCTCACCACCAAGGGCGGCAACATGCGCCTCGGCTCCTGCCCTTGCAAGCTCAGCAAAGATAGCTTCAGCTTCGACGCCTACGGCACTGAAATGATCGATGAACGTCATCGCCACCGCTTTGAATTTAATAACGACTACCGCGAGCAGCTCGAATCCAAAGGCCTGCGGGTTGGAGGTATCAACCCTGAGCGTAACCTTGTCGAAATCGTTGAAATCGCCGAACACCCGTGGTATGTCGGGGTGCAATTCCACCCGGAATTCAAGTCTAAGCCGCACGCAGCGCATCCACTGTTCGCTAACTTTATTGCAGCAACTCTGAAGTATAAGAAGTAGTCATGCGCCGCCTGCAGCTGACCGTTCTGCTCATTGGCATCGTATTCGTCGCTGGCTGCAGCACATTGACGCGTAACCCGCAGTTCTATCTAAGTTATTACGAGTTGAAATCGCCGGAAATTAGCGATTTTGAAACCTGTGCTTCCGCGGGTTGTCGTCAGCTGTCTCGCCTATCCTACTCCGAACCAGAATGGCAAAGCATCCGCGCCATCTTTGAGCCAGCTCAGCAGAATGCCGCCGAAGAGCGCGAACGCTTGCTTGTCGCCGTCGCGGCAATCGAGACCTTGGTCGGCGAGAAAAACGGCACCTCGAGCGACTTTGCCAAGAACCAACGAAAAGGCAGTCAAGGCCCACAGCTAGACTGCATCGCCGAAGCTGCCAACACTACTGTCGCTCTGTTGCTACTACAGCAAGACGGGCTGATCCGTTATCACCGTGTCAGTCACCCTCAGCATCGGGGTTTCGCCCGCCTACAATACCCGCATAACAGCGCAGCAATCATCGAAATTGCGAATAACGCTCATTACGCCATCGACTCATGGTTCTTCGCCAACGGCGAGCAACCCATCTGTGTCAGCGTCGCTGAATGGAAAGCCGGCTTTCGCCCCCAAAACGAAAAATAAACACATGCAACACTCCAACTACTCAACACGCCTGCAAGCCATTTGGGACGACGCAGTCACTCAATATCAAGACGGTAACCGCACACCCGACAGCTATTTCGGCGCAGTCACACTCGCCGAACTAGCCTCCATCGGCCTCAACGTCATGGATCTCTACGACTCGGTCGAAGACCATCTCGGCGGTGCCGAGATCGATTTCGCCACCTTCCTGCTAGTCTCCGACGCACGCCGCGACTACTTTCTTAACCAGCAAAACGGTCAAGCCTCCACACACATTCTCGACAGCAGCACCCTACCGGCTAAAGACCTCGAAGTACGCGGCATCGTCTGGCTCCCCCGCATCATGCCGAAGGCCATCGCCAAGCTACGCGGCGAACTCCCCTCCGAGAGCATGTATGGCTGTGGTGGCGACCGTGGTTTCTTCAAAGCCAATAATATTCATCCTGCAGAATTCCTTCGCGCCACATGGGCCTACGAAGACGAACCCGAGAAACTTATCGACTGGGTGATCGCTCGGCGAGGGAGCTGATCAGTTAAAGGAGTGTGGGCGACTCGCCCACATCAATTCAACAACCAGGACGACTCGCCCACATCAATTCAACAACCAGGGCGAGTCGCCCTCACTCCTTTACATAAATCCGCCCCCAAACATACAATAAAGCTAAATTCGATGTTGAAAGATCGACGTTTAACGTTCGATGTTCACTTAGATGGATAAACTAGCTGAGATCATGGCCGCCAAGCGGCACGCACTACGCAACCAGATACGCCCAATTCGCGATTCGGAACTCTCACGACTCGCCGACATGCAGCGCCAAGGCGGCAGCTTCCTCAAAGCCCTCGCCCGTAACGACCGCCTCTCGGTAATCGCCGAGATCAAGCGCAAGTCCCCTTCGGCTGGCGAAATTTCAGATGCCGGCCTAAATGCCGTCGACCAAGCGCGTAAATATATTAACGCCGAAGCCGACTGTCTCTCAATCCTCACTGATACGGATTATTTTGGTGGCAGCCTTCAAGACCTCTGGGATGTCGTCGAATTTCTCGAAGTTCACGAACGCAAGGTGCCCTGTTTACGCAAAGACTTCATGGTGCACCCGGTGCAAGTCGTCGAAGCCGCTGAGGGCGGCGCACGCTGCATTTTAATCATCGTGCGCGCACTCGCAGACGACGAAATAAAAGCGCTCCGAGACGCGGCTGGACTGGCTGGACTCGACGCTCTTTACGAAATCCACGAAGAGCGTGAACTCGAAAAAGCACTCAAGTTCGATCCTAAAATAATCGGCGTTAACAACCGCGACCTCAAGCGATTCAAGACTGACCTAGCCGTATCCGAATTACTGATACCACAGATCCCTGACGATATCATTAAAATCAGCGAAAGCGGTATTTTTGACATTGAAGATGCCGAACGCGCTAGCGAATGCGGAGCCGATGCGATCCTCGTCGGCGAAGCCCTCATGCGCTCCGAAGACACCGATAGATTGATCGAAGCGTTTCACAACGCCTAAGAAAGTATAAAGGTGTTAAAGTAGAAACGTGAGAAAGTAGAAACGTAAGAAAGTAGAATCCACCACCTTCATACTTGAATACTTTCCCGCCTTCCCACCTTCATACTTTTATACCTTTATACTTTTCCGAATAATGCCACTCAGCCCCAAACAAACCCGCGCGCTGCTTGATGAGCTCGCGCATTTCCCAAACAAAAAGTTGGGACAAAACTTCCTCGTTGATGGTAACATCGTGCGCAAGTCGGTCGAGATGGCGGACATTGACGCCAGCAGCCATGTCGTCGAAGTCGGCCCAGGGCTTGGCACCCTCACGCGTGCCATTCTCAGCACAGGGGCAACTGTCTGGGCAGTGGAGCGCGATAGGACTCTATCCGAGCACATCCGTGTGAACGTGCTACCCGAGCAGCCAAACTTACATTTAATCGAAGGTGACTGCCTCGATTACCCGCGCGCCGAACTGCCCATCAAACAAGCCAACGCTGGCTTTAAAATTGTCGCCAACCTTCCTTATGCAGTCTCCACACCGTGGATGGAAGCCGTCATCTCGGGACCTCTCCCACAGCGCATGGTGCTGATGCTACAAAAAGAAGCCGCCGACCGCTACATCGCCAAGCATGGCAGCAAAGCGTTCGGAGCCATTTCAATTTTCCTGCAGTCAGTCTATACCGCACATAGCAAGCACCTCGTTTCCGCACAATGTTTCCACCCTGCACCAAAAGTCGATTCCGCGCTACTGCGTTTGGATCTACGCGAGGACGCGGTACATTTTTCGAAAGTCGCACGCGAATGCATCCGTCGTATCTTTACCCAACGCCGCAAACAGCTGGGTGCACTCTGCAAACGCGACCCGCAACCCGAAGCACGTGAGTGGTTCGATTCCATTGTCGCAGACGGAGTCAAAGCAACCGTCCGCCCCGAAGAACTTGCCATCGAATACTGGCAAGAGCTCGCGAAACGACTTCCCTAGGTCAGCCACAATTAACTGACCACGAGCTGAACACTTGAAAGCAGTTTAATTCACGACAGGGCTGATAGCTCTAAGCTTGCTTTTTTTGGAGGGAAACGCTCCGTCGTTTCCATTGCGCGGGGCAGACGTATGGAAACGACGGAGCGTTTCCCTCCAAAAAAAATACTTCGGGGCTTCCCCCGAGGATCATTACTTTCAAGCTTTCAAAGTTTTGAATTCGTAATTCCTAATTCTTAATCCTTAATTGTCTTCTATGAACCCCATTCACTGGAAACTGCACTGGCAGATATTACTCGCACTCGCACTTGCCACACTGTTCGCATGTGCCCTCATGCCCAACATTGACGGAGCGTTTAGCAGTCACGTCGAAGTCTTTTGTCAATTCATCGGCACGCTCTTTATGAACGCACTGAAGATGGTCATCGTACCATTGATCGTCGCGTCCATCATCAGCGGAGTCATGCATCTTGGTGCTGAAAAAGGTGTCGGCCGTATGGGGTTTAAAACCTTCCTTTATTACACCTGCAGTGGAGCCGCTGCAGTCATCGTCGGCGTCGTCGTGGTGAATCTCATCGGCCCCGGTAATATTGATGCGGAGACTGCCACGGCGATGCTTGGCCGCGGCAGCGAAACTGCCCTCAACGAAGGATTAATGAGCAAAGTCGAAGGCCGCAGCAGCAGCGACCTGTTTGATATCTTTCTGCGCATGTTCCCATCCAACATCGTTGATGCGGCAACCAACAATGGCCAACTGCTCGGAGTCATCACCTTCTCGCTACTGTTTGGCGCCTTCATCGGCAAGCTGCCCGAGACACAACGCGAGACGCAGCAAAAATTCTGGGAGAGTGCCCAAGCAGTGATGCTTAAGTTCACCGACTTCATCATCCGTTTCGCACCGATTGGCGTGTTCGGCCTCGTCACCCCAGTGTTGTTCAACGCGCCCATCGGCGACCTCATCGGCGCGATTTTCTGGTTCTTCATCACTGTAGTTTTAGCGCTGGCGATTCATTTTTTCATCAACCTCGCCCTAGTGCTCAAGTTTATCGGCAAGGTCAACCCGATCACGCACTACAAAGAGATGGTTCCGGTGCTGCTCACTGCGTTTTCCACCGCCAGCTCATCCGCCACCCTGCCACTCACCATTGAAACCGTCGAAACGCGTGCCCAGGTTTCGAAGAAGACCAGCTCCTTTACCCTGCCCCTCGGCGCGACGGTGAATATGGACGGCACCGCACTCTACGAATGCGTGGTCGTGCTGTTCATCGCACAACTCTACGCATCCACCGGCCAAGTCGCACTCGGTATCGGCGATCAGCTGCTGGTGGTTTTCCTCGCCTTGACCACTAGTATCGGCGTCGCCGGAATTCCGGCAGCCAGTCTCGTGGCGATTGCCGTCATTCTACCCGCTGTCGGCCTACCCGTCGAAGCGATCGGCGTGGTCTGGGTAACCGATCGTATTCTTGATATGTGCCGCACCTCAGTTAATGTCTTTAGCGACACCGTCGGCGCCGTCGCGATTGCTCGCAGCGAAGGCGAGCAGCCGTATCCGACTGAAAGTTGTTAGTTAAAGCATCTAGCTCTTTTCTTCACCGGTCTACAAACAGCTGACAACCAACCACACTCACATGACTACTGACCAACGCTTAGCCGAACTCGGCATCGAACTTCCAACCGCACCTGCACCAGCCGGTAACTACGTCGCGGCCATGCAAGTCGGCAACCTGCTCTACATTTCCGGAGCCATTTGTCTGGTCAACGGCGAGATGACCCACACGGGTAAAATCGGTGAAACACGCGACATCGCCTACGGCCAAGCCGCCGCCCGCGTCTGTGCGCTCAATCTTCTTGCAGTCGCCAAAGGTCACCTTGGCGATCTCGATAAAGTTTCCCGCGTCGTGCAGCTCAACGGCTTCGTCAACGGTGTGCCCGGCTTTGCTGACAGCCCTGCCGTGATCAACGGCGCCTCCGACAGCATGGTCGAAATCCTCGGCGAACGCGGCCGCCACACACGAGCAGCGGTAGCTGTCACAGGCCTGCCGCTGGATACCACCGTCGAAATTCAAGCGATCTTCGAAGTTGCTTAATTAGACGTGAAACAGGCATTGCAGCGCCATCTTCGGCAGACCTTCGTGCTGCCAGTCATTTTTGCCTAGCTAGCAAATGGCACGGTCTTTGGACCGTCGTAGCCGTCTTGCTGCGCCTCAACGATCAAGTTGGATCGAATGCCGCCGCGGCCACGCCAAATCGTTTCGAGACGTGCCCAGCGTGGCTTAGTCACGGCAAACAGATCCTCAAAGATTTTGTTGGTCGCCGCTTCGAAGAAAATCCCCTTGTTGCGATAATCGTGCAGGTAGAGCTTCATCGCCTTTAGCTCGATGCAGAGCTCATCGGGCGCATAGCTAAAAACCACCGTCGCGTAGTCCGGATGGCCAGTCATCGGGCAGGTGGAAGTAAACTCCTCCTGGATGTGCTGGATGGTGTAGTTGCGCTCTTGATTCGGATTTGGGAAAGTCTCGATGTCCATGATCGCAGCACAGTGCGCGTTGTCGGCAAAAGTTCAACCCAACTCTTCAATTCTTGAAAAAAGCATCCGATCGGTCCTAATTCAGCCTATGTCGACGCAACAGCCACTCTCCGCTCTAAAGATATTTCTGATTTACCTCCGACTCGGTTGCCTCTCGTTCGGCGGACCGGTGGCTCACTTCGGCTACTTTAAGGAAGAGTTCGTCAGTTGCCGTAAATGGCTAACCGCGTCGCACTACGCAGAGCTACTGGCGCTGTGCCAATTCGTACCTGGCCCATCTAGCAGTCAGTTGGGCTTCGCCATCGCATGGCAGCGCGGCGGACTACGCGGAGCATGTGCCGCGTGGCTGGGCTTCTCGCTGCCGTCGGCGCTGATCATGATCGCCTGCGCTTACGGGCTTAGCGTAATTGGTGATGGTGCCGTTCCGTTGATTCACGGACTCCTCATCGCAGCCGTCGCTGTGGTCGCCAAAGCAGTGCTCGATTTAGGCAAAAAACTATGCCCCGACTGGCCCCGCATCGCGATCGCAGTTGGCGGTGCGGCACTCACGCTTTCTGTCCCTGGCGCATGGATACAAATCGGCGTCATCTTACTGGGCGTTGCAATCGGCAACGCCCTGTTCCGCAACTGCAGCCAAGAGAAGCCAGAGCTACACGGCGCACAGCAACTCGTCAGTATGCGCACGATGTGCATCGCACTCACGAGCTTTTGCGTGCTGCTAACCGCCTCACTGCTGGTATCGCCGGATGCAAGTAGCGCAATTTATGGGATGAATTACCGAGCGGGTGCGATGGTCTTCGGCGGCGGTCACGTGGTGCTGCCCTTGTTGCATGATAGCGTGGTGCCTAGCGGCCTCGTATCGGAAAGCAACTTCCTCGCTGGCTATAGCGCGGCGCAAGCACTGCCCGGCCCGCTATTCACGCTCTCGGCTTTTCTCGGCACCGCCAGCCAAGCCACCTCGCCGCACTGGATCGGTGGCGCAATCGCATTAATCGCGATCTTCCTGCCTGGGATGCTGCTACTCATTGGCCTACTACCACTGTGGAATACCTTTCGAAACAAAGTCTGGGCACAAGCCGGCCTCATTGGTGCGAATGCCGCTGTCGTCGGTCTACTCCTCGCCGCTTTAATCAATCCGGTCTGGGCACACGGCGTGCAACGCTGGACCGATGTCGTGCTGGCTGCTGGCGCCTTTATCGCGCTGAGTCGATTTAAGATCCCTGCGTGGCTGGTCGTACTCAGTTGCGCTGCTGGCGGCTATCTAATCCCTTAGACAAGCGGCGACCACTCCCACGCTCGACTTTCAAAAGGTAGTCCGTTACACGTTACCCTCACACACAACGCTATGCCTGAAACCAACTCGCCCTCTCTGTCTCCCTCACAGAAACGAATCATCGCCGCTGGAGCGACTGCCCTCGCCCTGATACTACTCATCGCCACGGCCTGTTCGCTGTTCGTCGTGCTGCAGATGTTTATCCTCACATTCAAAGACGTGCTACTACCACTGGCGATCGCCGCGATCCTCGCCACACTGCTGCGCCCCATCATCACCTTGTGCGAGAAACATACCCGGCTCTCCAAAACCCAAGGCATCATTCTACTCTACTTGCTAGTGCTGCTCGCCATCGCGACCATTACGATGCTGCTGTTGCCAATTTTATTGCGCCAAGTCACGGAATTCATCGAAGCAGTGCCAAGCATACGCGACAATTTCTATCAATTCTTGCAAGAAAAGGCGCCGGCCGCATGGCAATGGCTACATGCCAAGCTCGGCCAAGCACCCGATGCATATGTGCAGAATATCGTCGCCACACACTCTGAAACTATCACCAGCGGACTTCAGGCTCTACCAGAAAAAATCAGCACGATTGGCGGTTCAGTCGGCGGCTTTATCGGGAGCATGTTTGCGAAAATTGCGGCCTACGCGATTATCCCGATCTACCTATTCTTCATTCTGAATGGTAACCGCAACGTGTGGAACGATCTGCAAACGCAGCTCAGCTTCTTGCCTGATGAGCGTCGACATGACATCGTCTTTCTCTGCCGTCAGTTTAGCGAGATACTCGTCGCATTTTTCCGTGGGCAAATCATTATCGGCCTGCTCCTCGGCGGCGTGCTGGCGGTCGGCTTTGCGCTGGTCGGCCTCAAGTTCGGCATCGTCTTGGGCCTCGTGCTTGGCCTACTCAACATCATTCCCTACCTCGGCACCATGCTCGGCATACTTAGCGTGCTTCCACTCGCCTATTTTCAAGACGATGGCGGCACCAGTTTGATCGGCCTTTGCGCGGTCGTCTTTATCATCGGCCAACTGCTCACCGACTACGTGTTCACTCCGCGCATCATGGGCGATAAAACCGGAATGGGGCCAATGCTTATCATCTTTTCCATTTTCTTTTGGGGCGTCGCTCTCGGTGGCATCATGGGCATGGTGCTAGCGATTCCACTTACCGCATTTTTATTAATCTTCTGGCGCTTGGCCCGTGAACGCTATTTACCAGCCCTCACTTCCAAACATTCAGACGCCTAAAGACTAAAAAATCTTAATCTCAATCTTACTCCTAATCCTAATTTCCTCACACGGGACGACTGATTAAGAGCAAGATGACGAGTAGGATTAAGATTCCAAAACTTTCACTTTCTATCCTCTCAACTCTCAGGTCTCAGACCTCAGCCCTCTAATTTAAATGTCCAACCAAACCAACACACCTTTCGCCCGTCCTGATAACCGCGCAATCGACGAACTTCGTACGATTACATTTGAGACCGGCATCGCCCCTCATGCGCTCGGCTCAGTGCTCGTCAGCTTTGGCGACACACGCGTCATTTGCGCCGCATCAATCGACAACCGTGTGCCCGGCTGGATGCGCGCTCAAAAGGTCGAAGGTGGCTGGATGACTGCCGAGTATTCGATGCTTCCCTACAGTACACTCGATCGTAAGCGACGCGACATCAGCAGTGGTAAGGCCGACGGCCGCACCATCGAGATCCAACGTCTCATTGGCCGCTCACTGCGCGCCGTATTCGACCTCAAAAAACTCACAGGTAAGACGATTTGGATCGATTGCGATGTACTGCAAGCCGACGGCGGCACTCGCACCGCATCGATCACTGGAGCTTATGTCGCCGCTCAAATTGCCATCCAGAAACTCATCGCAAAAGGTGAGCTGACCGAAAATCCGTTTAACGAATCCGTGGCCGCGGTCTCAGCCGGCGTCTACAAAGGCACCGCCGTGCTCGACCTCAACTATCCCGAAGATAAAAACGCCACCGTCGATGCCAACATCGTCATGACTGGCACCGGTAAATTCGTCGAAGTGCAAAGCTCCGGCGAAGAGGCCACTTACACACGTGAGGAACTCGACGCCCTACTCGACCTCGGCGCCAAAGGCATTAATGAAATCAACAAACTGCAAAACGCCGCTATCGCGGCGGGATTGGAGGGATAGCATATTATAGTGGTGAGGCGGGCACCACACTAGAAACGGCTTCCCGCCGCTTGTCCGTCGCCGCCCGTCTTAGATAAAAAGCGGCAGGATGCCGCTTCTACTTCATCGCTGAAACTTTTCAGCGATACTCACGATGTATACGTTAAGCAGCCAACCAAGCGCTGCGAAACCACAAATTAAATACATTATGAAATTAAACAGCCTCCTCCTCGCAGCACTCGCGACTTGCCTCATTTCTGCACTCGCTCAAGCCGAAGACAGATCCATCGCTGCTGGCGGCGACCAAGATGGCCAACGCAAAGACCGACCCAACCATGCAGAACGCGGCGAGCGCTTCGCCAACACTGACTCGAACGGCGACGAACAGCTCTCGCTCGAAGAAGTCGAAAGCGCTGGTGCGAAACGACTCGTCAAGCACTTTGACAAGATCGATTCCAACGGCGACGGGCAACTGACCAAAGACGAGCTCAAAGCCGCACATAAGAAACGCGGCAAGGGTGGCAAAGGAAAGGGCGGCAAAGGCGGCGCCAAGAGCGACGGCCAGTGCTCCAATTGCGATACAGACGCCGCATAAAGAGGTTCCAAGCCGATCATACCATATTTCACTCAGCCCGAGCGCTTTAAGCGCCTCGGGCTTTTTTGTGGCTGGACGGCAATGACAACGGGAGGGGCCACCTCCGCGTGGACCGATTCAGATTGGCACGCGCCCTAGTTAGTCCCAGCGCGGACGACACGGAGGTCATCCCTCCCGCGAGAAAAGCATCAATTCCCTAAAACTGCCACACTCCTTTTTCTTTGCCATCCAGAGACGACCTGCTTACATCCTCCGCCTTTCGACACTTTGTTCCACCTTCCCACTTTCCCACTTTTTCCATGATCACGATCAATCAAATCTCTCACCACTTCGGCAAGAAGACACTTTTCAACAAGATCAACACCGTCATCGGCGCCCGTGATCGCATCGCTCTAGTCGGCTCAAACGGCTCCGGCAAGACCACCCTGCTACGCATGTTTATGGGCGAACTTGAGGCCGAATCCGGCTCCGTCGATAAACCAGACTACGTCAGTATCGGCTACCTCCCGCAGGACGGCATCTCCGTCTCTGGAAACACTCTATTTAAGGAAGCTGAAAGTGCCTTTGGCGATGTACTCGAACTCAAGAAGAAGATTGATCAGGCTGAAGAACAGATGGCGGAGATGGACACCTCCGAAGATGCCTACTACGACCTCATCGACCAGATGGGCGAATGGGAGCAGCAACTCGAAGACCACGAGCCACACAAGATGAAGTCCCGCGTCGAGCGGATCCTGATGGGCATGGGCTTCAAGGCAACCGACTTTGACCGCGATACCAGCGAGTTCTCTGGTGGTTGGCAGATGCGTATCGCGCTGGCGAAACTCCTCCTGCAAAACCCTAGCCTCATCATTCTCGATGAACCGACCAATCACTTGGACATCATCTCCCAGCACTGGGTCGAGCAATACCTCAAGCACTACCAAGGTGCACTCATCGTGATCTCTCACGACCGTGCCTTCCTCGACGAAGTCACCGATCGCACGCTCGAACTCAAAATGGGCGATCTCAACAGCTTCAAGGGCAACTACAGCTACTACGTCACCGAGACTGACAAGCGCCTTGAAATTCTGCGTAAAGCCTACTCCAATCAGCAAAAAGAAATCAAGGAGGTCAAAGACTGGATCACCCGTTTCCGCTCCAACGTCAAAAAGGCGAGCATGGTGCAGAGCCGGATCAAATCGCTCAACAAGATGGAGCTCATCACCATCCCACGCGATGAGAAGAAGATGTTCTTCCGCTTCCCAAAGTCACCCCCTGCCAGCGCCAAGGTGATCACTATCACCGGTCTGGAAAAAGCCTACGGCGAAAATGTTATTTTCGACGGCCTCAACCTGCGCATCGACAAGGGCGACCGCATCGCCGTGGTCGGAGTCAACGGCGCGGGTAAGTCCACCCTCGCCCGCATCATGGCTGGCACCGAAGTGTTCCAAGGCGGCACCGTCGATAAGGGCATCAACACCGTGCTCGGCTACTTCGCGCAGTCACAAGCCGAAGAACTCAACCCGGCCAACACCGTGCTCGAAGAAGTCGAAACGGCCGCGATCGGCAACGACGACGCGAACCCACGCGGCGCACTCGGTGCACTGCTCTTCAGTGGCGATGAAGCACTCAAGAAAACCTCTGTACTCTCCGGTGGTGAGAAGAATCGCGTCGCTCTGGCCAAGATGCTCATGCACCCGGCGAATTGCATGATTTTGGACGAACCGACCAATCACCTTGATATTAAATCCAAGGAAGTGCTGCAGGAAGCGATCAACCTCTTCGAAGGCACCGTCATTCTTGTCAGTCACGACCGTTACTTCCTCGACGGTGTCGTCAACAAGGTGCTCGAAGTCTCACCCGGCAGCACACGTATGCTCACCTGTAATGTTTCTGAATATATCGCTCGCCTCGAACAAGAGACCGCCGAGAAGTTGGGCAAGTAAACTTCGCCAACGTAACTGACATTTAAAATGAAACAGATTTATCAGATCCTTTCGACCTTCGCAATCTGCGCGCTCAGCATTCAAGCAGCCAACGCGCTAGACCTCGGTAAATATACCAATAAAGCCACCGAAGCCATCAGTGGCGGCAGCGAGCTGTTGTCGATGGGCAACGATCTGCTCAAATCGTTCAATGGTAACGAACCCGCGACGAATGCAGCCAAGGGCCTACTGAAGAGCTTTAATACAGAGAACTACTTGGGCGCATTTGATTATTATAATCAGATCAAAGCCGCAGGTCTCAAGCCCTCTCAACTGCAGACTTGGAACGATGTCAAAAATCCGCTTTCCGCAATAATTCTGGAGCGCAATTTTGATTTTAAAAAATCTGCTTTGTCCGACCTCACTCGCAAAGCCAGCACCGCGCTACAAAACAACGACAGCAAGGGTGCCAGCAATTATCTAGGTCAATTGAAGGACGCTGCCTCCTTGACCAGCGGCCAGAAGTCGCTGTTGCAAAAGATTCAGTCCAACCTGTTGCCGGTCAAATAACACGCAGGCGCTCAATCCACGCGGCTCACGATCAACCCGAATGGCAGCTATGGATCTCCGGTCTCATACCGCGTTACTACTTAAAAACTACTACCGTTGCTTTGCAGCCGAGCTGATCGAACCAGGGAATCATCAGGCGGATCGACTGATGGTCGCCCCCATCGTGGTGCTCTCCCACGGCATGCAGGCCGACCCGATTTTCAACTACGGCAACAGCGCCGCGCAGGCACTGTTTGAGATGGACTGGGCCACCTTAACTGCCCTGCCCTCACGCTATTCCGCCGAGGCGATGCACCGCGACGAGCGCCAACAGCTGTTATCAGCAGTCGCCACTTTTGGCTACTCGGAAAACTACCGCGGCATTCGTGTCAGTGCCACGGGCAAGCGTTTCTACATTGATTCCGCCCGGGTCTGGTCGTTAATAGATGAAACTGGGCACCACGTTGGTCAAGCCGCCACTTTCGCCGAATGGAAAATGCTGTAGAGGCTCGCTAACGCAGTCGCTGCTCGATTCTTCGCCATATTCAAAACGGCGACAGAGCGCCGTTGCTAAAATCCATCAACAATAGTGCCTAACGCAGCTGATCTCAAATAAATAAAGGTTGCTCTAAAAATGAAAGGGGCCATTCCCCCTTGTTTGCTTTTGGTTTCGCCTAAAGCAGTTCACCGCACATACCTCGCTCCCGGCGAGACCACATAGAATGACTTTTATACTCGCCCTCTACATCCTCGCGGCTGCCGGCCTCTTCATTTACGGCACGAATTGCTACGTGATGGTCGGCTTGTTCCTGCGTCGCCACAAAGCCGAGCGTGCCAAAGCAAGCGCGCTGATCGAAGCTGGACAGGTGATTTTTGAAACGCCCGAGACGCTCCCACACGTCACCACACAAATCCCACTCTATAACGAGGCCAACGTCGTCGAGCGTGTGATCCGTGCCTGCGTCGCCATGGACTACCCAGCTGATAAGCATCAGATTCAGATCCTCGACGACTCGACCGACGAGACGTGCGACATCGTCGATGCACTGGCCCGCGAACTACAAATCGCAGGCCACGACATCGAAGTCGTCCGCCGCACCGACCGCATCGGTTACAAAGCAGGCGCCCTCCGCGTCGGCATGGACATCTGCAAGGGTGAATACATTTCGATCTTCGATGCCGACTTCGTGCCGCCTGTCGATTTCCTCCGCAAGCTGGTGCCGGCGCTCAAGAGCGACGACAAGATCGCCTTCGTGCAGGCACGCTGGGGTCACCTCAACTCGCAGAAATCGCTCCTCACCCGTGCACAAACGATCGGTATCGACGGACACTTCATGATCGAGCAGTGCGCCCGCGGCTACAATAAGCTCTTCCTTAATTTCAATGGCACCGCAGGTCTTTGGCGCAAAGCAGCAATCTATGACGGCGGCAATTGGCAGGACGATACTTTAACCGAAGATATGGACCTCTCCTACCGCTGCCAACTCGCAGGTTGGACCGCCGGCTACTTCCCAGACGTGGTGGTGCCCGCCGAGCTGCCAGAAAGCTACACCGCTTTTAAGAGCCAACAATTTCGCTGGGCCAAAGGCTCGGTGCAGACCGCGCTCAAAATCATGCCACGCGTGATGCGCTCCGACGCCTCGCTGTTTGCCAAGGTGCAAGCCTTTCTGCACATGACGCACTACTGCATCCACCCGCTGATGGCGTTGATGGCGATTCTAGCGCTGCCCGTATTGCTTAGCACCAACATCACACTGTCGGCGTGGCAATTCATGCCCTTCGCATTGGCCATCCTGATCGCTATGACAGGCCCGAGTGCGCTCTACTGCGTCAGCCAATTCTCACAAGGCCGTTCGAAAGGCTGGAGCCTGTTACACCTTCCAGGCTTGGTCTGCATCGGCGTCGGCATTGCCTTATCCAATACACGCGCAGTCTTTGAAGCCTTTGCAGGCATCACCAGTCCTTTCGTGCGCACCCCGAAGAGCGGCGACAAGAAAAAGACCTACCGCACCAAAGCCAACTGGTTCCCCGCGCTCGAACTATTGATGGCCGCTTACTGTGCATTCAGCTTCGCTCACTATCTACAGGCCGGAAAATACATAATCGGCCCGTTTCTACTGATTTATACACTCGGCTTTCTAATTATCGGCACCCGCAGTCTATTGGAACAATTCGATTCGGGGGCACGCTTCTTTGCACGCCAGCCACAGCCAGTGAAGGTATAAACAGGTAGCGCGCTTTGGCCCAAAGCGCATCATCAACAAACAGACCGACGGCAAAACTAAGCACCAGCGATCACCTGACGATCACAGCGTCAGCCGATCGATCATTGCCACGGAAATGCCGCGTGGGCCACGCAGCGCTACCCATAAAACGGTTCCGCCATCAATTGGAACAATTCGATTCGGGGACACGCTTCTTTGCACGTCAGCCACAGCCAGTGAAGGTATAAACAGGTAGCGCGCTTTGGCCCAAAGCGCATCATCAACAAACAGACCGACGGCAAAACTAAGCACCAGCGATCACCTGACGATCACAGCGTCAGCCGATCGATCATTGCCCGAAATGCCGCGTGGGCCACGCAGCGCTTCCCATAATCATCGGCTCCCGCAGTCTCTTGGAACAATGCCGATTCGTGGGCCACGCTTCTTTGCACGCCAGCCACAGCCAGTGAACGGTCCCGCAACCGGTATGCCGCGTGAGCCACGCAGCGCTACCCATGAAACGGTTCCGCAACCGAAATGCCGCGTGAGCCACGCAGCGCTACCCATGAACGGTCCCGCAGCCGAAATGCCGCGTGGGCCACGCAGCGCTACCTGTTCACTGATTCCTCGATTTTCGTCGCATCCCACAGATAAGGCCAATCTGCTTCAGTTTCACAGAGTCCCGCTCGAATCGGGTTATGGCGGATATACGCGCCTTTTTCGCGATATGCATCAGCACTACGCAATCGATGATCAAAGAATCCACGTTGCCACTGAATGCCCGAAAACCGAGCCAAATAACGTTTCCAATTCTGAATCACTTTAGAGATTTCATGTTCCCGCGTGTTAAATGAAATCAACGCATGCAGATGATCTGGCATAAGTAACAATAAAGATACCGCCCATTCAGCCCGAGCCTGTCGAACCGTAACAGATTCCAAAATCTGCTCCGCCAACTCAGGGGAACACAGATGGTCTGAGCCACGCGGGCTACAGCAGACCGTAATGAAAAAAGTAGAACCATCATCCACCCAATCTGGCGGTTGATGCCCCAATGTCTTTCGAATAAAATCAGCCATCTCAAATTCGAAAGATACGTACAAACAGTAAAATCACAAGAGCGCCGCTAACGAAACAGGTAGCGCGCTTTGGCCCAAAGCGCATCATCGACAAACAGACCGACGGCAAAACTAAGCACCAGCGATCACCTGACGATCACAGCGTCACCGATCGATCATGCAACGAAATGCCGCGTGGGCCACGCAGCGCTACCCATGGAACGGTCCCGCAACCGAAATGCCGCGTGGGCCACGCAGCGCTACCCATGAACGGTCCCGCAACCGAAATGCCGCGTGGGCCACGCAGCGCTACCCATGAACGGTCCCGCAACCGAAATGCCGCGTGAGCCACGCAGCGCTACCCTACAACAAATCCGCAGCCAGGTCGGCTAGTTCCGAGCGCACGCCTGTGGTCAACTCCAAGTGGGCGGTAATTTCGGTTCCCTTCAGGCGCTGCGCAGTGTGCACCAGTCCATTCGACATGGCATCGAGAAACATGTTATCCACCTGATACGGATCACCGAGTAAAATCACTTTCGACCCCTCAGCCATGCGACTCACGACAGTCTTTGCTTCGTGTGGCGTGAGATTCTGCGCCTCATCGATGATAAAAATCGTATCGGCGAGCGAACGTCCACGGATGTACGTCATCGCCTCCACTTCGACCATGCCATAGTCGAACAGAAATTGATACGGCTTGCGCGCTTGCTTGGAATCATCCTCTTGCTGTTCGGCATGCGCGGGTTGCTTCGCCATTTTCGTCATCGCCTTCTTACGCTTACGATTCGAGGTGATACGCTCTAACTTGGCTTGAGCTGGATCTGCTGGCGGACGTTTAATCACTTTCCGATTACTAAAGAGCACTTCCAGATTATCATAGAATGGCGCAATATATGGCGCCATTTTCTCTTCCAAGGTGCCGGGCAGCGCACCGGTGTCTTTACCGATATGCACCAACGGTCGGGTAATAAAGACGCGCTCGTACAGGTTATCTTCGCCGATCGCCTGATACAGTGCCATTGCAATCGAAACCAAGGTCTTACCCGTGCCAGCCTTGCCCATACAAGTGACCAGCTTAATGTCTTCGTCGAGTAAAGCATCCATCAACATACGCTGCTCCTCGTTGAGCGGATTGATCCGAATGCCCTTCGGAATCTTAATCCCCACCCCACTACCTAGGATCAACCCGTCTATTTGCCCGTCTCCACGGTAGCGTGCGGGTTCGCGAAACTCACCGTTGCTCAGATAAATATATTCGTTGATATAAAGATGACTAGTTAGCTCCGGCGTTAGATCGACTCCATGTTCTTCAATGAAGCGCGCATACTCAGCGTCCTCGATGACAACTGTCTTGATGCCGCCGCCGATATTGGCCGTCTTGATCTTATCGTTCATGTAATCCTGCACTTCGAGACCCAGCGCGATGCCCTTGAGCGCCATATTGGCGTCTTTAGTGACTAAGATCACACGGCACTCCGTGCACACTTCCTTGAGAAAAAAGCAAGACGCCAAAATACGGCTGTCCATTTTCTCCATATCAACCAGCGTTGCACGCAGGCGATTCATGCCCTCGCTCTGAGTATCGCCAGAAACAAAATAGTCGTTGATCACCACAATCAAGCGACCACCATTTGGTAAATCGCAACTGAGCGCGGAATTCCCCTGCCCCTTCATTTCAGGCGGGATGGCGAGCTCCTCGTCAAATAGCGCTCGCAGATCTCGATGGATCTTCCGGGCAGAAAACCCTAACTCCCCTGGAGCGGATTTCTTGCGGTCGAGTTCTTCAAGGACTTCGACTGGGATGGCAACTGTGTTATCCTCAAACTTATGTAGACACTGGGGGTCGTGAAGGAGAACGTTGGTGTCGAGGACAAATATTTTGGCCCCGTTTTTTTTAGTTTTTTGTTTAGGCAAAGGTAGTTTATTAATAGCTGCTGACTCTATTTTCGGCATTGTATAGCCGTTGCTTTAGACAAGCATAGAGTAATTCCAAAATAACATTTCGTGCAAGCGGAAAGCCACGATACCTGAATAAATTGCCCATGACGCACCCATTAAACCTCTTCGAACAACAGCTCGGCTACCACTTCGCTGATATTACTTTGCTGGAACTTGCTCTCACCCACCCAAGCTGTGACCTCGAACTGGGCGATAACCAGCGCCTTGAATTCCTCGGCGATGCCGTGCTCGACCTGGTCGTCGCAGAAACACTTTACCAAAACAAACCCGACTTCGACGAAGGTGCGCTCGACCACAGCCGTGCCAGCCTCGTCAATGGCAAGGCGCTCACCGCCCACGCACAGAGGCTCGGGCTCGGCTCACTCTTGCAAGTTAGCGAAGCACAGCGCCAACACCACCCCGAGCCAAGCGCCAGCATGCTGGAAGATGCCTTTGAAGCCCTGATTGGTGCGATTCATCTCGACGGCGGCATCCAAGCCGCCCGCACCTTCATCCTGCAAGCCCTCGGCGACGCCATACAGAAAGCTCAAAGCAACGGCGCATTAGGCAATCCGAAAGGACGCCTGCAAGAATGGACGCAATTGCATCATAGCGGTGCGGTACCAGACTATAGAGCACTGCCAGAGGAAGGCCCCGAGCATGCACGCACCTACAGTGCGGTCGTGCAACTTGCCGGCCAAGAACTAGGACGCGGCTGCGGTCGCTCCAAAAAGTCCGCCGAATCCGCCGCCGCCGAGCACGCGCTGCAACAACTCAACGGTTAATGCCTGACCTACTCACAAACAGCGGCGCGGCCACTCTCTTTCACGGAGTCAGCGCCGAGGCCCGAGCGGCACTGGTCACCACCCTCGCCAAGCAACAGGCCAAGCGCACCTGCGTGCTGCTCGTCACCGATCCACGCCGCGCACAAGAATTAGCGACCGAGGCCGAAACCTATGCGCAGTGGCTTACACCGAAGGTCGTACTGGAGGTGCTGCACTTTCCAGAAGTGCCGCCACCAGACATCGACGCCACTCGTCGCGCAGACCGCATCTGCGAGCGCCTATCCGTGCTCAGCACCTTGCTGCGCTCCAGTAATAACGCCCGCCTAATCGTCGCCACGCCTGAAGCGATCCTGGGCAGCTGCCCGGAGCGCACTCAATTTGAAAGCCGCCAACTCAAACTACGCACTGGCGAAGCGCATTCCTTCAAACAACTGGTCGACACACTCACTGGCGAGCTCGACTACGACTCCGAAGCGCTCTGCGAACATCCCGGCCAGATCGCCACACGCGGCGGCCTGATTGATGTCTATCCCTACGATGCCAATCAGCCTTACCGGCTCGACTTCTTTGGCGACGAGATTGAGAGCATTCGCAGCTTTGACCCCAGCTCTCAACGCACACTAGAAAAGGTTGGCAAGATTACGATCTCGGCCGCCGAAAGTGCTAAAGAAACCAACGCCGCAGATGGGCAGTTGATCGATTATTTAACCGATCAGCCGATTACATGGATTCTTGAAGAACCCTCGCAACTTGTCCGCGAGCATCCTTATCGCTTTGAAAAGTTGACGGCTAGCGACGGCAAGACCCGTAGCTTCGAGCAAGTCTTTGCACACCGCGCACGAGCCAACGACCTGCGCCTAGGTATTTGCTCAGTGGATACAGATCCCGCACTGTTTGACCAAGCCCAACGCGTCGAACTCGCCACCGAACCAACAGCCAATTACCGCCATCACACAGACGCGGTGCAGGTCGGATTCGATCGCTTCGAGTCCGAGCAAAGTGCGCGCACCAAGTTTGAAAGCAGTATCGCCGACTGGTCGAAAAAAGAGAAGCGCACACTCTACTTCGTCACTGCCAGCGAGAGTGAGGCCGCGCGTATCGCAGAGCTACTGGCCGAGAATCCACTCACCGCGAAGCTCAAGCCCAAGTATCTGCACGGCACCATCTCTGGCGGATTCATCTGTCAAGGGTCGCCAACATGGCTGCCACTCAAGCAGACGAAGGCCTCCTCGGGCATCGTTCTAATTACCGACACTGAATACTTCGGACGTCAGCGGCGCAAAATCAGCCGTACTCAGGAACGCGCACGGCCGACCATTTCGCAAGTCGATCAATTGCTCGATTTCACAGAGCTCGCGGACGGCGATCCACTGGTCCACCTGCAACATGGCGTGTGCCGATTTCGTGGACTCAGTAAGTTAGAGATTCAAGGCGGCAGCAAAGAAGTGATCACCGTCGAATTTGCGGATCAAATGACGGTGCATGTACCACTGCACGAGTCGCACCTGCTGACGCGCTACGTCGGCCTGACCAAATCGAGCCCTAAGCTCGGCAAGATCGGCGGAGCCGCATGGGATAAGACGCGCGCCGCCGCCGAGGTCGCCACGCTCGATTATGCCGCCGAGCTACTCACCCTGCACGCCGAGCGCAGTCAACACGGCGGCTACACCTTTCCGCCAGATCACCCTTGGCAAGCGACCTTCGAAGGGGCCTTCCCGTTCACCGAAACACCCGATCAGCTCACTGCCATCGAAGCCACCAAATCGGACATGGAGGCAGCATTGCCGATGGACCGTCTGATTTGCGGTGACGTGGGCTTTGGCAAAACCGAAGTCGCAATCCGTGCTGCGCTCAAAGCCGTGCTCGCGGGCAAACAAGTCGCCCTGCTGGTGCCAACCACCGTGCTTTGCCAACAGCACCTCAACACCTTTCGCGAGCGCATGGCCGAATACCCAATCATTATTGATATGGTCAGTCGCTTCCGCAGCGCGAAGCAGAACAAAGAAATTATCGCTAACCTTGCCGAAGGCCGAATCGACATCGTGATCGGCACGCACCGACTGCTGAGCAAAGATGTCCACTTCCAGGACCTTGGGCTACTGGTCGTCGATGAGGAGCAGCGCTTTGGCGTCAAGCAGAAGGAAAGCATCAAACAACTGCGCGCCAACGTCGACATCCTCACACTCAGCGCCACGCCAATCCCGCGCACACTGTACATGGCGCTCGCAGGAGCCCGAGCAATGAGTGTGATCGAGACCCCGCCCGTCAATCGACGCCCGATCGAGACTATCGTTAAAAGTTACTCGGCCGATCTCATCAAAAGTGCGATTCAGGCCGAGACAGATCGCGGCGGCCAAGTCTTCTACCTGCACAACCGCGTCTCGACCATCGAAGGCGTGGCGCACCAAGTCCGCGAAATGCACCCGAAGTTGCGCGTCGCCGTCGGCCACGGGCAAATGGATGAAGGCCAGCTGGAAAAAATCATGACCCAGTTCGTCGCTGGTGCGTTCGATGTATTGGTCTGCACCACGATCATCGAGTCAGGCATCGACATCCCCAATTGTAATACGCTGATCATCGAAGGCGCCGACCGTTTTGGGCTGGCCCAGCTCTACCAGATTCGTGGCCGCGTCGGTCGCTTCAAACGACAAGCCTACGCCTACCTGCTACTGCATCGCCACGCCGCACTGGTTGATAGCGCGCAAAAGCGCCTGAACGCGCTCAAGCAGCACAATCAGCTCGGCGCAGGCTTTCGCATTGCAATGCGCGACCTCGAACTTCGCGGTGCAGGCAATCTGCTCGGCTCGCAACAAAGTGGCCACATCGCTGGTGTCGGCTTCGAGCTCTATTGCCAATTGCTCAAACAAAGCGTCGCCCGCCTCAAGGGTGAGCCCGGCGCCGATCGTATTCGTGCCGAAGTGAAGCTCGACTTCATCGCTACCGGTGAAGGTGGTTCGCGCTCGCGCCGCACCACGGGCAGCTTCGCCTTCGCCGCGATCAAAGACGCCGAATATACCGACCATTCGGATCAACTGATCGAAGCCGCCCTGCCCGCCGACTACGTCGCCGAACCGCGCCTCAGGATCGACCTCTATCGCCGCCTCGCACTGGCCAACAGCGACGCGATCATTAAGGAAATCGCCGCAGAAATGGCTGACCGCTTTGGACCATTGCCCCGCGCCACTCAAGCGCTGATCGAAGTAAGCCGCGTGCGCGTGTTTGCCGAGGGCGCTGGTGTGCGCCGCGTCGAAAGCGAGAGCGAACGCCTAATTTGCCGCCTCGCACAACCCGGCAAAAGCGGCGAATTTCTCAAGACGGGCGCACGCTTCCCAAGACTCACGGCCAAAGATCCGCTGAAGAGATTGCGAGAGATCCAGAAATACTTGATCCGCAACCAAAAGTCGTCTGCCTGATAAGGGCCACTTTCGCCGCTTGACCAGACCAGATCCCTTTCTACTGTTATTTATTGTTCCAAAATTCACTCATCTGCCACGTGCATCATGTCGCTTAAACGCTCTCTTTCCTTCCTCTTCGCTTTCTTCGCTTTTCTCGGCTTAGCGCAACATGCGTACAGCCAGCAAGATGCCACTCTGATCCGCATGGGTAACGGCATCGCCGCCATCGCAGAAGGTGAAATCATCACCATCGAGCAACTCCGCAGAGAGCTCGAACCGATCATTCCACGCCTGCGCGCCGAAGCCCGCTCGGAAAAAGAATTCTCCGAGAGCATCGACCGCATGAGCCGTGAAGTGCTGCAAAACTTGATCGACCGTATTTTGATCGTCCAAGCTGCCAAAGAAAAAGGCTTACTACTACCACAGTCATACATTGACCAGGAATACGACGAAGTCCTCAACCGCGACTTTAGCGGTGACCGTGGTCGCTTCTTAGAATATCTACGTGCGCAAGGACTCACCGCCCGCGAGTTCCGCGAAGACATCCGCAAGCGGGTAGTGGTCAACGTCATGCGCCAACAGAACCGCAAGTCTCAGTCCGAGATCAGCCCTGAGCGCATCCAAGCCTTCTACATCCAAAACAAAATCCGCTTTTACCAGGAAGAGGCCATGCATCTGCGCCAGATCATCCTGACACCCATCGCAGACGAAGGTACCGCCCTGCTACATCAAACCGCCAACAAGATCATCCAAGAGCTCGCTGAAGGCGACAACTTCGGCGACCTGGCACGCAAATACAGTCAGGACGAAATGAGCCGTAAAGGCGGCGACTGGGGCTGGATCGAGCGCCAAGACATCCGTAAAGAACTCAGTACCGTCGCCTTCGACCTTCAGCCTGGCAGCTACAGCCAACCCGTGGAGCTAAATAATACCATCTTCATTCTTTACTGCGAAGCTAAGCGCGAGGAACTCATTCAGCCCGTAACCGAAGTACGCGATGCAATTGAAAACGTACTCGTCGGCGAAATTGCCCGTGAGACCCAAGAGCGCTGGCTGCAACAAGTGCGCGAAGACGGTTACGTGCGCTACTTCCTGTAACTATTGCTTCATCCCAACCCGCATGCGGGCAATGGATACAAAAAATCCCGGCGAGCGTGACTCGACGGGATTTTTTTGTAAAAGGAGATGGAGGCGCGGGTCGGAATCGAACCGACGATAGAGGATTTGCAGTCCTCGGCCTTACCACTTGGCGACCGCGCCATTACTTATGTAATTGGTGGTAGTAGACGTGCAGGCATCCACTCAGCGCATCGGACGGCGCGCGCTGCGCAAAGTCAACGAGGCGAACGGTCTTAAGGCCGCTCGGTCCATCATGGAAGGGAGTGCGGCTTCAGTCTTCGACATTTAATCACCAACGCGGGCGAGCTTCTAGCGGCTGGCGCTGAGACGAGTTGTGCAGTTGATGGTGAGTTGCGCGATCTGTTCCTTGAAATGGAAGCGACTCAATATCGGACACCCCACTCGAGTCAGTCACCTCATCCAGAATAAGGCGTAGAGCACGGAGACATTTAATTTTAAACGTTTGCCCCCTCTTCTTCCCTTACTACTTCTCTCCAGCCTTCAAAAAGCAATTCGACCAATCGCCCCAACAATGGTTACGCGGAGAAATGAACCATTAAGATCCACCTTACACGCACCTACAAATGTCCAGTATTTTAATTAATATACTGGACATTCGATACGTCATCCCGTTCATTCGAAGCGAATGAATGTCAGCAAGAAAATAGCGTCCTACCTCGCTCGGATCCCTTGTGGTTATGTATTCAGTTATACGGAGGTATCCACTGAAGCAGTGGAGAAGGAAGCGCTGATTAAAGGCTTAAATCGCATGGCTGCGGCTGGTAAAATCGCGAAGTTAAGTCAGGGGAAATTCTACAAGCCAGAGCAAAGCCCTTTTGGAGAGTTGCCGCCACCTCAGGATCAAGTCGTCAAGGACCTGCTTGAACGGCGCGGAACGGTGGAAGGTTACTTGAGTGGACTGAGCATCTACCCAGAGCTCGGACTTTGCACGCAGGTCAGCAATACGATTCAAATCGGCAAGAATGAAACACGTCCCGCCTTCCAGCGCGGCCGCTACAAAATCTCGTTCATTAAGCAAAAAAATACGATTACGAAAGAGACGATCCCACTGCTGCAAATCCTCGACGCCATACGTTGCATCAAGAAAATCCCGGATACAGACATCGGCAGCGCTTGCGAACGATTCAAGCACCTGATCCAGCAACTCAGCAGCAAAGAACAGCAAAGCTTAATGAAACTGGCTATCAAATATCCGCCTGCGACCCGGGCATTGCTCGGAGCCGTTTTGAGTGAAGTGGCTCCACCACTCGATACAGATAAGCTGAAGCAATCACTCAACCCGATCACACGCTATAAACTCACTGGCGCCACGGACGCCCTCGCCAACGCGGAGGCATGGAATATCGAATGAAACTCCACTCACCCAACCCACTTCAATATTCCATGTCGAATATTGACAATATTCGACATATCGCTCTATACTAGAATTACATTATTAATTAAGAACAAATACATGAGCAGCAGCATCAATCTATCTTTAACCGACGAACTCAGATCTTTCATTGATAGTAATTGTGGGGACACTGGCCTGTATTCTACGCCTAGTGAATTCTTACGCGACATTCTGCGTGAGAAGAAAGAGCGGCAAGAACTGGCTACTTTACGCGAGGGCGTGCTGGCAGGTTATCAGGATTTAAACCATGGGCGTTTCGTAGAATTTACAGGTAACTTACGAGCATCGCTAAAATTGGCAGAGAAACGCGAACAGGACGACTGGAAATAACATGGCTTACCTTGCGCTATCGCGCCGCGCTTTTCTCGACATTCAGGGCATTGAATCCTACTCCATCGAAAAGTGGGGAGCTAAAGTAGCCAATGACTACATCGAAAGCATTGAGGCCGCATTAAATCTACTGCGTGAAAACCCGCAATTGTTACGGACCAAGCAGACCATTGGCGATAGCCTCTCTTTCTACAGAGTGAAGCAGCATTTTTTAGCCTGCGCACTGTTCGATAAGGAAATCTATGTGCTGACCGTCAAGCATGGTGCGATGGACTTGCCAAACCGCATTAGAGAAATGGAGCCACAGCTTTTGATGGAAGCTGACATGCTCCATAAAGCACACAACGCCAAACGTTCTTAACAGAACCTAGAATACACTGTTCCATTCTCAGCCCCGCTTCGTGCGGGGCTTTTTTAGGTTCATCCCTTCAAGAACACTGGTATTGAGCGGGTAAAGAGCGGAGGCCAAGATGCCTCGAAGGGTAATGAGGATTTATAGCAAATCACTAGCGTCCAGTTAAAGGTCATTGAAAATCAATTGTTTAGAAAACCCAGCCTCCTCTCTTACATTAGCAAAATCTCCAAGTAGCTGATTGAAAGACACTTTCTGAAACACGTTCACGCTCAAGATTTGTAGTATTCTACTGAGACTTTCATCCATTCCATGCACCTTATTGAGACAGGCCACCATCAGGTAAACGCAGATTGCGATCCAAATTTGAGTTCGCACGGCGTTCTCGGTTGTGCCGAAAAATGCTTTGATGCGCAGGTTTTGTTTGATCCACTTGAAGAACAGTTCGATCTGCCAGCGGCGTTTGTAAATGGCAGCGATGGCCTGTGCTGGCAGATCGAAGTGATTTGTCAGGAAAACCAGGCGCTTTCGAGTCTCGGTATCAAAGAAGCTGATACGTCTGAGTTTTTTAGGGTAGTCTCGTTTACTTTTGTAAGTGCGCAATCGAATGGTTTGATCGCAGCGCAGACCGCAGGACTTGTCGACTGGACGAGACTTACACAGGCTAAATCTCATATTGCTTTTTGCCCGGATGACAAAATAGGCGTTCGCGCTTTCGATTCTAAAGAGTCGGGCAAAGTCCAAGTATCCACGGTCGAAGACATAAATGCTTCCTGCTTCAAAAAGCATCCGATCCATGAAGTGAACGTCATGAACCGATCCGTCTGTAATATGCATAAAGACAGGTATCGAACCAGTCAGATCAATTTGAGTGTGGAGCTTAATCGCAGCTTTGGTTCTGCGGAAATGAGCCCACGGAAACATCGACAGACACAGATCAATCGTGGAGGCATCGACGGCATAAACCATCTCGTCGATGTCGAGTCCGTTGGAGTCTTCGCGATAAAGTCGCCTCGCCTTGTGAATCAGAACCTGAGCGAGTGCTTCGTAAACACGCCAGTCACGATGCTCGTTCGCATAAGCGAGATTAGTCCGTGTGACGTTCCCTCGAATGCCCATCGCATAGAGATGCGAACATCCTCTCAAGCAGGCTTCAATATCTCGAAGGCTCTCTCTGAAAGTGATCTGAGCAAAAGCCATAGCGAGAAATTGATCTCGGGCAGTCATACCTTTGCTTGCACGCGGCATCGGGTAGCGATCAATGCACCGAGTCAATTGCTTGGGATCCAGCACATCCATAATCTGGGCGAATACGAGTCTTCCGATGTTCATCCCTTATTGAGAATGAAACTACTTAAGAACGGCCAGTCCGTTCAAATGCAGGACACTACTTTATCTTTATTAGCCGCTTAAAATGAACAACCTACAAAACATCAACCTCTCCTTAACTGGACACTAGTGGGCGAAGATGAATAATCGCCCAAAGCCTTCCGCAACCAGTGGGCGGCCAGCACAAAGAAGGTGAATACGTTGCCGCCGACAGTCACCAGAGTCACATCACCGTAGCCCACGGCCGTCAGGGTGACAACTGCCCACCTGAGGGAATGGAAGACAGAAGCGAACGCCTCGGAATGGTGACTGGCTTAAGGCATCATATGTGTATGTGGGATTTCCCATCATACTGATACGTTGAGAAAACTGAGGCTGGAAGTTGCACGCGTATGTGATGATGAGTCACCTCATCCAGAATAAGGCGTAGAGCACGGAGACATTTAATTTAAACGTTTGGTGCCTTTTCTTCCGCACTAGTTAGACTTTTTTAGAAAGGAAAGCCTGATCCAGTCGGGGTTGCCGCTTGAAGATGCGCTCAAAATGACCATCGAGCAGGCAGAGACCGACAGCCAGCGGCGCATGGTGCAGAGTTGGGATCATCGTGCCCTTCTCTTCCAAGTTCTAGTAAATTTCAGCGTAGCGGATAGCTGTGCCTTCATCCACGCCAACGATCAGGCAACGCTCGCACAAGTCACTAATCTTAAGCCGTTCCTTTTCGGGATTATTGCACTTGCGAAGACCGCAATAAAGCTCGCCGAGCACCGTTACCGGCATCCAGACTTCCTGAGCCTGATTAAATGCTCCAAAGCCTCTTTTTGGCCTCGGAACAAACTGATCACCGCACTGGTGTCGACGGCGAGATTACCAACCTTCATGGACGGATTCGATTCGCTCACTGCTCTGGTTGATTGCGTGTTCAAGTCGGTCGACTTCGTCCGAGTTCAAGCATCCCGCCAAGTCATCGAAGCGGCCTTTGGGCACTTCGGAAAGACTGTCGATATAATGAGCAACTTCCTCGACCTTCTTGGCAGGCAGGGATTTCAGCTTTTCAACGGTTTCTTCCAGTGTGTTCATTCTGGGGCTAATATCGTTCAACTTCATAAAAAGTGCAACCTTCATTCTTTGAGCTTGCGGGATGAGGTCCGCCCGCCGACTTCATAGGCTACAACAACGACTCTACGGGCTTGCGTCACGGCGTGAACGTTCGAGCACCCGATCGGCCCAAGTCAACACTTCCTGAGTTTTTATGGGTGTCCTTTTAATTTTCATTCGTCATTGCCTGCGCAGCAGCATTAGTGCGAAAGACACGTTTCGCTGATTGCCGTTAGCAAAAACATCGGCACGATCAAAAGGCTGCTTCATCCGAAACACCCCAAATCACCTCATCCTTGTCAGCATGCCACTTCTTCCAACACTCACCCCACAGCGATTACACTGACATTTAAATTCAACGTTTGGTGCCATTTTCACCTCGCGCTAAAACATCGAAACCTGAATCTCCACCGAATGCCCTACAATAAACCATGGATTTCGTTCTCCGATCAACTGCTGCAGTTGAAGGACCGCGGGATGCTTGTTGAAGACGACGTTGCAGCCGAGAATTATTTAGATCGGATCGGCTATTACCGATTAAGTGGTTATTGGTATCCGTTTAGGCAGATCGATTCGACTGATCCGAAGAAACGATTGGACCAGTTTGAAGATGGCACGCATTTCACCGATGCATTGAATCTCTATGTGTTCGACAAAAAACTGCGACTGCTTGCGATGGATGCATTAGAACGCATCGAAGTGGCGATTCGTGTGGATATTGCTCATCTGCTCGGCGAACGAGACGCTTTTGCTTATCAGGATAAGAGCTTTCTGGATGGTAAATTCACAAAGACCAAGAAGGGAAAGTCCACTAGCGCTTATGATGATTGGCTTAAAAAAAACACTCGCCTAATTAATTACTCACGGGAGCCATTCATCAAAAACTTTAAAGCCAAATATGGCCTGCCTGTGCCTTTCTGGATCGCAATTGAAGTCTGGGACTTTGGTGCGATGTCGCTCTTTTACGCAGGGATGAAGCGTAAGGATCGGGACTCCATTGCTCAGAAATACAAGATTCCAAGCGGTAACACTTTTGCTAGCTGGCTACGTTCACTCAATTATTTGAGGAATTTATGTGCGCATCACAGCCTTCTGTGGAATCGGAACATGGTCGATCAGCCGAAACTTCCAGACGCTGCCGATGCTGGAGATCTTTCGAATTTCATCGGACAACCGAAGAGCACCGCTCGTCCGTTTATTCTTTTTTGCTTACTTCAATGGCTGATGCGTGAAATATGTCCCAACAGTTGTTGGCATGAACGCTTCCGCGAGCATTTGAAGGATTTTCCTGCTGGAGCTAAGCAGTTGCGCTCGCGCTCTGAAATGGGCTGTCCTGCTGGATGGGAAACTTGGGATTTATGGAAAATCTAGGCATCCAGGCAAAAAAGAACCCCCGCGTTCACAAAGGAAGAGGCGAGGGCCGTGTTATGTATATAAATGCATCCGTGAGCTCTTTCGTCAATATTTTTTTATAACCATGAGCATTATCGGGTGCAATTTTAAGGACGGGGTAAAAAAAAATCACAAAGTGTAGCGAGCGGGTTTACCCCGCGATTTTCTTTGTCGGGGGAGATAGGATGCCGTATGAACTCTCACGCCCGCTGCGCTCAAGGCGCAAAGACGCAAAGCTAGGGAGATGTGCTCAAGCTTTGCTTCTTGGGCCCCATCTTTGATGTCCGATCACATTAATCATCACCTCCCCAATCTCGCCCGCAGGGCCCTTTATTATGCCCCCGGGTGCATTGAGGTAGGAACCGCCCGTTACCGAGCGGCCCCCTCGCAGATCCCTGCGTGCGGTTTTCCCGCACAGGGCTCCTCGCGGCAGCGCACAGTGTAGAGTTTAGCCATATACATTTGAGAGTTCGAGTCGGCTTTGATAGCGATATGGCTTTTCGACAACTTGCGGTCTGGGCATCCCCAAAGTCTCCCACATTTGACTAAAGCCTGTCCAGTTATAGCTACGTCTTTGGCTGCGGCGGTTTAACCATTTAAATACGATATGTTGGGTCCAATATTGGAACTTCCCCAGACTATCTGAGTTACCAGTCACACCGTAGTAGTTGTAATGCCCGAGCAATTTACGCCTAAGGATCGGCGCTAGCTGTTTGAGTGTGCGATTTCGATTCGTCCGTATCCACTGCTTCATTGCCTGCAGCGAGGCGCTCATCTTCTTTCGATTTGTCTGACGTTTCACGGTCTGTTTCCCATTGCGGGTATTAGACCAGAAAAAGTCAAATCCGAGGAAGGTAAAACGACCACTCGCTTTGACGTTGAAGCGGCTGAACTTCACTATTCCGCTTTTCTCTTCGGCTAGCTCTAATCCATAGAACGCTAACTGCTCTCTTAACCATGCAAGGAATCGGCGGGCATCGTTTTCACGATGGAACCCACAGACAAAGTCATCCGCGTAACGTAGATACACCACCTCGGGATAGGCTTTGCTTTTCACGTCGGCTTCGATCCGTATATCTAACGCATAGTGCAGATACACATTTGCCAGCACTGGTGAGACGATTCCCCCTTGCGGCGTGCCAGCGGTGGGATGCAAAACTTGCCCATCCTCTTCCAACACGCCTGCGCTCAGCCACTTACCGATGAGTCGCACAAAGGCTTCATCGTCGATTCGTTTCCTAAGCATATTCAGTAACTTTTCATGCTCCAGATTGTTAAAGAAACCTTTTATATCGGCTTCCACTACCCAGTGCACTTTCTTGGTCGCTAACGATTCCCGTAGCATTTGGCTCGCGTGACGCGAGCCCTTGCCACTGCGGTAACCCCTGCTGCTGTCCAGAAAATCTGCTTCGTAAATGGCTTCGAGTATTCGTCGAGCGGCCATCTGAACGATTTTATCTTCCACAGCAGGTATACCCAAAGGACGGAGTTTGCCCCCGCTTTTAGGTATATACTTTCGTCTTACTAACTTCGCCCGATAGCTTTTACGCTTCAGACGATCCAACAGATCAGCGAGGTTCGATTCGAGATCATTCTCGTAATCGGCCACGCTTTGACCATCCACTCCGCTAGCAGCATCTCGCCGCAGCAGGTGGAAGCTCTCACGCAGCAGCGCCTCATCTATCATCGTATACAAGCCGCCGAACCGGTGTCCCGGTTCGTGCGACGCCTTATCTCTCAATGCGATCAGGGTGCTGGACACGCTTCGAGTGGGAACTTTCTTTTCCCTCGCGTGAGTGCTTTGATCGTGTTGTTGCCCCGTCGATTCCTTCGCCATGCCTGCTTGTGCAGACGTGTGATCGGCCCGACCGTCTCGGACTAATATGGATCGATCTGACTCCTGCTGACTCATCGTGACACCCTTCCTTTAGTTGTGGCGTCACTACCTCCGAGGAGGAA
>CAJJBN010000027.1 GCA_905182435.1 Opitutaceae bacterium BACL24 MAG-120322-bin51
CATCTGCGGCTCAAGCCATAGCTTGGGCCGTCAAATGCTCTGGCCTCCGCTCACCTCGAAATCTAGTAACGATTAGTGTCGTCGTTGTGCTGCTGCTATTGAGCGGCGGCATCGCCCATCTGGACAATCCATGGCTTTCGCTGGTGCCTAGCTGCGCCGCGCTGTTCGTGGTATTTATTACCCGCAGTGCCTTGATCGGGCTGTCAGTCGGCGCGATGTGTGGCGCCTTGTTAGTGTCCAATGGCGCGCCCCTCGCGGCAGTTGAGCAGCTGGCGCTGCAACAGTTTTGGCCGATCTTTGGTTCGTCTTGGAAGCTGAGTGCGATTCTATTTACATTGATCCTGGGGGGCTTCGTTGCGCTGGTCGAAGCGGGCGGCGGCCTGCAAGGCCTGGTCCACCGCTTGCTCGGCTCTGGGCGTGCGCCGCACAAGCGTATGCAATTTACGGTGTTTGGATTTGGCCTATTGGTGTTTTTCGATGGCTTGGCGAACACCATGCTCATTGGCCGACTATTGCGCTCGGCGGCAGATCGCTGCGGCGTTTCACGCCAAAAGCTGGCCTATCTCGCGGATACGACGGGCTCTGCGGTGGCGTGCTTGGCGTTTATATCCACGTGGATCGCCTTTCAGCTATCGATGATCCACGAAGGCTTTGCCTTGGTCGGCCGTGAGGTCAGTGCCTATGCCTATTTTTTTAAATCACTGCCCTTTAATTACTATTGCTGGTTCGCGCTGCTGCTGGCCTTGGTCTCAATTACGCGAGAGTTTAACCCAGGCTCGATGGGCAAGGCCGAACGCGCGGCCCGCAGACATGCCAGTTCGCGATGAGGATACCTCGCCCATTCACGCCAACCATTGGGGCTTAGCAATTGTGCCGATCTTGGTGCTCACATTCTCGATTCCCCTGCTGACTTATGTGATCGGTGCGGAGTCGCTGTTGCCGTTCAGCTTGAGCAAATTTGCGCAGGCCTACGGACGCGCCGAAAGTTATGTGCCACAGATTCTCGTGGCCGCTAGTGTGCTGGCTTCGTTAGTCGCTGCCGCTGCGCTGATGTCGACTGCGAAGACCGCAAAAACACGCGCACAATCGTCAGCTGGCAGGGTCTTTCTTTCGGGCGTGCGTGAGATCGCAAAACCGACGGTGGTGTTGATCGCCGCCTGGATGCTGGGCGCGGCGATTAGCCAACTTGGCACCGCGGATCATCTGAGTGCCTTATTAGAGGGGCGCATTTCGGCGGGATTTTTACCAGCGATGATCTTTCTATTGGGCGCGGTGATTTCGTTCTCCACCGGCACCTCGTGGGGCACGATGGGCGTGCTGATGCCCCTGGCGATTCCGGTCATCTTTGCGGTCAGCGGTGAGAGCTCGGATGCGGAGCGCGATCGCACCGTCGCCGCTGCGATTGGTGCAGTCTTCAGTGGTGCGGTATTCGGCGACCATTGCAGCCCTTTCAGCGATACCACGATTGTCGCATCGATCGCATCAGGCGTCGAACCGCTGGATCATGTGCGCACGCAAATGCCGTTTGCACTGATTGCTGCGCTGGTCGCGCTAGTGCTCGGCTTCCTGCCGACGGGATTTGGCTTACCCGCCTGGGCAGGGCTCGGGCTCGGTGGAGCTTGCTTGATCTTACTGCCCAAGTGTTTCTCGCTAACGCGATGAGATCACCCCCGTTACTAATAAGGACGCAGGAATCAGAATAATGCGCGCTTCTCGTTTTTAAGCGACACCTGCAAGAGCTTGCGCTCACCCTACAAACTTCATTAAGTGATTCCCTATGAAATCGTCCTACCGAGGCCGCATCGCACCGACCCCCACAGGGTATTTACACCTTGGCCATGCGCGCACCTTCTGGATCGCGATGGAGCGTGCCCGCGAGGCCGGCGGCACATTGATCTACCGCGACGAGGATATCGACCCCGACCGTTGCAAGCCGGAGTTTGCCGAAGCCGCGATTGAGGACCTGCACTGGTTCGGTTGTCAGTGGGACGAAGGCCCGAATATCGGCGGTCCCGTTGGCCCGTATCGCCAAAGCGAGCGTATGCCACTGTTCCTCGATGCGTGGAAGCACCTCAAGGAAGGCGGCTTCATTTATCCCTGCGATCAATCCCGCAAAGATGTGGCTTGGGCGACTCAAGCGCCACACGGTGACGAAAAAGGCAGCGAATCGATTTACCCCGAACACTTACGCCCGCCGATCGGCACAGGCAAAACCGCCCAGGCGCCCGGCGAGACGAATTGGCGCTTCCGCGTGCCCGGTGATCGAAAAATGCAATTCGACGACCTCAGCCTCGGCCCCTGCGCTTTTAACTGCCTGAAGGACTTTGGTGACTTTCTGGTCTGGCGCAAAGACGGACAGCCGGCTTACGAGCTCGCCGTCGTGGTCGATGACGCCGCGATGGGCATCACCGAAGTCGTGCGCGGCGAAGACCTGCTGATCTCGACTGCCCGGCAATTGCTGATCTACGAAGCCCTCGGGCTGACCGCGCCGGAATTTTACCACGCCCCCCTACTTTGCGACTCCAGCGGCCAACGACTTGCCAAACGCCACAAATCTCTCAGCCTACGCGAACTGAAGGAAGCTGGAAAGACGCCAGAGGATTTACGAAAGTCAGAGGACTGGTGGTCGGGCATGGACGACTAAACGCGCATTTTAGACTTCCGCTTCTCAGCTTCGATCCGCCCTTCGACTTCGTCGAATCCGGTCTTGTCGCTAAGCTCGGAACAGCCTTTTATTAAAATCATGATCGACGAAGAAATACAGCAACTGGATGAATTAAAGAATAATCTAATGCTCTGGCTGGCCGAAAAAGGCGCGGGTCTACTGGTCGCCATCATCATTATTGCCCTCGGGTTTTGGTTGGCCAAGCGCCTCGCCAATCTGATCATTAAGCTCTGCGACAAGCGCGGGCTCGACGTCACCCTCGCCCGCTTCTTCGCTGGGTTTTCGAAGATCGTCGTCGTCGCTTTCGCCACGATCATGGCGCTGAGTAAGCTCAATGTCGAAATCACCCCCTTCATCGCCCTATTAGGTGCCAGCGCCTTCGGCCTCAGCCTCGCCGTCCAAGGCCCCGTCTCCAACTACGGCGCGGGCATCGTGCTCATCATCACCCGTCCCTTCAAAGTCGGCGACACCCTGACACTCAACGGCCTCACCGGCCAGGTGGACTGCGTAAATCTGGGCAATATTCAACTCCTCAACGAAGACGAACAGCGCATCACCATCCCGAATCGCAACGTCCTCGGCGAAATCTTCACTAACTCTTACGACTATAGCATCATCGAAGCGGTCGTCGGCATCGACTACAGTGCCGACCCCGAAGCCGCGATTCGTTGCATCAGCGAGGCAGTCCAAACCGTCGAAGGCGTCGCACCGGATCGTGCCCCCGACGTCGGCATCGACGATTTCGGCGATTCCTCGATCAACATTGGCTACCGCGTCTGGGTGCCGACCAATCGCTACCACCGCACCCGCTACGCGGTCAACCTAGCCGTCTTCCGCGCCCTCGAAGCAGCGCAGATCACCATTCCCTTCCCACAGCGCGATGTGCACCTGATTCAGCCTAGAGGCCAGCTGAATCAGGTATGAGTAATGAGCAGTCGATCGGGCGAGTATTTAAACGTGGTATTCACTGCCCTAAAGTGCTCGACCTACCACATTTCGCCAGTCAAACATCACCGACTAGGCACGCATCGAGGCCTTCCTCCGCGCGCAGACCGAGGCGGTCGACACGGAGGTCAACCCTCCCTGCTTACATTCTCAAGGAGGGACCACCTCCACGTGGTACGAGGCCTTCCTCCGCGCGCAGACCGAGGCGGTCGACACGGAGGTCAACCCTCCCTGCTTACCACCAAGGGAGGGACCACCTCCGCGTGGTCCGCGTCATACGAATGCGAGCGCGCAGACCGAGGCGGTCGACACGGAGGTCAACCCTCCCTGCTTACCACCAAGGGAGGGACCACCTCCGCGTGGTCCGCAGCAGCCGCAAACCAGCGTAGCTGAAGTGACAGGTAAACAGTCGTCGGGGCGAGGCGAAGTAGCCACTTCGCGGAATCCGTTCTTGTCGCTTCGCCCTTAACTGCCTTACTTAACTGGATATGCCAAACAGTTCTGGATTCAACATCATCGCCGTTGATGGCGGCGCGGCCACGGGAAAGTCCTCGACCTCCCGCGCCATTGCCGAACGACTCAACCTGATGCACGTCGATACTGGCGCGCATTACCGCACGCTGACCTATGCGCTGCTCGATGCTGGCGCCGACTCAGAAACACCCGAAGCGATTCCTGCACTACTGGCATCGCTGGCACTCGACACCACCATCAAAGGTCGCAGCGCACTGCTCAGTATCAACGGCCATGTGCCTGCCGATGCCGACATCCGCTCCCCCCAGGTCAATGCCAACGTCTCCAAGTTTGCAGCGATCGAATCTGTCCGCGAATTCCTGTTCAACTATCAACGCAGCCAAGCTCAAGTCGCTCGCGATCACGCCGAATTCACTGGGCTGATCATGGAAGGCCGCGACATCGGCTCCGTCATTTTCCCCAACGCAGACTTCCGTTTCTTCCTGTTTGCCGACGAAGCCACCCGTGCCGCACGCCGTGCGAAGGACGGCCAGACCGACTCGATCGCCGAACGCGACAAACTCGACAGCCAACGTAAAGCCGCGCCGCTCGTCTGCCCCGAAGGTGCCATCCGCGTCGACACTGGGCCCTTGCCCCTCGAAGGCGTCGTCGAGCACATCTGCGGAATCATCACTGCCTAAATTTAGCCATTCGCTATTATTCATCACTAATTAGCCATCACGGCGCAGCCGTATCATGTCCAACCCACGCCCAACAACTCCACCTTTTTACGAATGTGTCCGCGTCATCGCAGACTGGTTTTTCAGCACGTTTTACGACTATTCTACTTCAGGGATGAGCGGCGTGCCGCTGACTGGGAGTGCGATCTTCGCCGCCAACCACATCAGCTTTTACGATCCGCCTGCGATCGGCGCCCAAGTCCAGCGCCCGTTTAATTACTTCGCTCGTGACACCCTCTACAAAGGCTGGTTCGGCAAAGCACTGCACAAGCTCGACACCATTCCGGTCGCCCGCGAAAACGCCGACATCAAATCGCTCAAAGCCATCTTTAAGGCGCTGAAAAATAAAGGCGCAGTCGCGATTTACCCCGAAGGCACCCGCTCGGCCGATGGTAAGCTCGCCGAGCCCAAGCCCGGCGCTGGTATGATTGCGTGTAAATCCAAGGCCACCGTGATTCCGACGCGGATCTTCGGCACCTTTGAGGCTTACGGCCGTCAACACAAACTGCCATCCATTGGCGGTCCAATTCACATCGCCTATGGCAAGCCAATGTCAGTCGACGAGATCGACCCAGGTAAAGAGCATCCAGAGCGCTACCTCGAAGCCTCCCGCCGCATTATGGCACGCATCGCCGAGCTGCAAGCTCCTGTTCAAACTATAGTTTGAAGAGCTTTCCGCCCAGCAATGCGAATATCTAATATTTAATGGCTAAAAGCTAACAGACATGAGCGATTTGAAAGATTTCGAAGACATGAAGGTCTGGCAAGATGCTCAAGCTCTTGCCTGCGAAGTGTATAAAGACTTTCAAAATTCAAAGGACTTCTCCTTTAAAGATCAAATCACACGAGCCGCCGTTTCGATTTCGAATAACATCGCAGAAGGCGCCGAGCGAAGCACCTCGACCGAGTTTTCCAGATTCTTAGATATCGCCAAAGGCTCGACAGGGGAAGTGCGCAGCATGTATAGACTCGCCCAACGCCTCAATTTACTTTCACTTGAGACCGTTGAGCACAGATCAGCACTCTGCGTGGAGATCTCCAAGCAACTCGCAGGCTTTGCAAAATATCTCCGCGCGAAGTAACCACTTTCAAACAAATCATTTAGCCATTACCAATTAGCCATGAGCAATTCCAATGATCGCTACGCCCAACGCGGCGTCTCTTCTTCCAAGTCCGAAGTCCACGCCGTCGTGGATAAGCTCGACCGTGGCGTCTTTCCCGGTGCCTTCTGCAAGATCGGCGCAGACATCCTAACCGGCAACCCCGACAAGTGTAACATTATCCACTCCGACGGCTCTGGCACCAAAAGCACACTCGCCTACCTACATTACAAAGAGACCGGCGACCCGACCGGCTTTCGCAAGACGGCTCAAGACAGCCTCGTCATGAACATCGATGACCTGCTCTGTGTCGGCGCGATCAATGGCATCCTCATCTCCAGCACGGTCAACCGTAACGCCCGCGCCATTCCCGGCGAAGCACTCGGCCAACTCATTTCCGGCACCGAAGACTTCCTCGCCACCATGCGTGACTATGGCGTCGGCGTCCACAGCGGCGGCGGCGAAACAGCCGACGTCGGCGACCTCACTGGCACCGTCACCGTCGACTCCTGCGCGGTGGTGGTCATGGACCGCAAAGACGTCGTCGATAATGCCAACGTCAAGCCCGGCCTAGCCATCGTCGGCCTCGCTTCTGCTGGCCAAGCCACTTACGAGACATTCGAGAACTCCGGCATCGGCAGCAACGGCCTGACCAGCGCCCGCCACGACTTGCTCAGCCCCTACTACCTCGAGAAATATCCCGAGACCGTCGATCCCACCACCGACAAGCAATATCTCTACTGCGGCCCTTACAAGATGACCGACATGCTCCCCGACTCCGACATGACAGTCGGCGACGCGATCATGAGCCCCACCCGCACCTACGCGCCGATCATCAAGCAACTCCTCTGCTGAAGACCGCGACAGCATCTACGGCATGGTGCACTGCTCCGGCGGCGGTCAAACCAAGTGCATCCGTTTCGGCACCAGGCGTCCACCACATCAAGGACAACTTCCTGCCCATCCCTCCGATTTTCAAAGCGATCCAGAAGGCCAGCGGCACCAGCTCCGAAGAGATGTTCCGCGTCTATAACATGGGCCACCGCATGGAGATCTTTTGCGAGCCTGAGGCCGCTGCCGGCATCATCGCCAAGAGCGAAGCTTTCGGCATCCCCGCGCAAATCATTGGCCGCACTGAAGCCACCCAAAAAACCGACGGTCAGAACCACGTCACCATCGTGCACGACGGCGAGACGCTTGAATACAGCCTTTAGGAAAAGCTGAAACACGGAAATTAGGAATCAGCCCCGTCACCACTCTCAGGTCTCAGCCCTCAGGTCTCAGCCCTCAGGTCTCAGCCCTCAGGTCTCAACTCTTCCCACCTTGCACCTGCTCACCTTCATACGCCGATTCGGTCGGCTCTCACTACTGCTTTGCTGCTGCTGGCTCTTAACTGGGCCACAGTTACTGCTGCAGTTGGGCGCATGGAGCTGGATGGTCGCGAGTTACTCGCAAGAAAGTAGTATAGAGCAAGCCTTTGCCGAAACGTTTGGCGGCGACCGCCCCTGCGAACTCTGTAAAATCATCACCGCAGTCGATACCGAGCAAGAATCCACTCCGACTCAGCGAAGCAACGAAACCAAGAGCCTAAAGCTCATGCTCGGCCAAACACCGCGCATCACGTTCGCACCCACACATTTCATAGCTGCCAAGCGCAGTATGGTCGAACTGGCACCACCACTGCGGCACCCACGCGTGCCCACCCCACCGCCGCGACTCGTTTAACGAGCTGTATTTAAAAGTAGAAGCGACACTCTTGTCGCTTTGCGGGCGAAAGTGACGACCTACATGTCGTCCGCTCATTCGTGGCGTCCGAGCTTGCTCGGGCCCGCATAAAACCTGATCCGCCCACCCGCAGAAAAGCCTGAGCAAGCTCAGACGCCACAAAGAGGCATCATCGCATTTGTGAGCACTCAGCTAAACAACAAACAACGAGCAACATAATGAACACATTTACCAAACACATACTTCTTTTCTCCACACTCACTGCGGCCACCAGCGCCACCTTCGCCGCGCCGTCCTTCAGTTGCTGCGCGACCGACGACAGCTATCAGGGACGTCCCGATGAACACGCGCCGATCTCCGTGATGGGCGATCACACCCACGCCAAATCTGGCTGGATGATGTCCTACCGCACCATGCACATGGACATGGACGGCATGCGCTACTGGCACCGATCGTGTCTCGTCCGGTGATGTCTTCGCCGAAAGCTACAGCGTCACACCTGAGTCCATGTCGATGGACATGCACATGCTCGGTCTCATGTATGCGCCAACAGACAAACTCACGCTCATGCTCATGGCCAACTACACCGACATCGAGATGGATCATAGGATCTTCTCCCAAGGCGCGGCCAACATGATCAACAACGGCAGCACCAAGTTCACCACAGAGACCAGCGGCCTCGGCGATGTAAAAATCGGCGGACTCTACCGCTTCTATCTGGAGGAAAATCGCAAAGCCCACTTGGGCCTCAGCCTGAGCCTACCCACTGGCTCGATTGATGAAAAAGACACAACGCCAGGCATGGGTGGCCCCGCCAACCGACAGTTGCCCGCACCGATGCAGCTCGGCTCCGGCACCTACGACCTACTCCCATCGCTGACTTATGTGCAACAGTTTGAGGATTGGTCCTACGGCGCACAGGCCAACGCCATCATCCGCCTCGAAAGTGAGAACGACAACGGCTACCGACTCGGCAACGTCTTTGGCGCCACCACATGGGTCGGCTACAACCTAAACGAATGGGTCGGCCTCAACACCGGCCTGAACTACACTTACACCAGCAAGCTCAAAGGCAGCCAAGACGACGTCGGCACCATGGGGCCGAATGGTAAATCGGTCACCACCGCCTACGAAAGCAACACCGGCGGCGAACGCCTAGACGCGATCTTCGGCATCAACCTGTATGTGCCAACCGGCTCGTTAAAGGGCCAGCGTATTGCCATCGACCTCCGTCTACCACTCTGGCAAGACCTCAACGGCTACCAGCTAGAGACCGACTACGCGCTCACCTTGGGTTGGCAGATGGCGTTCTAAGCGCCAATGTCGCAGCGACACTCTAGTCGCTGCGACTGAAGTGGGCGTCGTTGATTCGACGCCCGCTTTTTGTTGCTCAGCACAACAACCATCGATGAATCGTAAAAAAACTTTTGTGTATTCTGTGCCTTCTGTGGTTAATTCCTGTCCACATAACTTTGCCATGTCCCCACTCCGTCATTTTCCAGTTCTCCTAATCGTCCCAGCGCTATTCCTGTGTGCGCTTGCAGCCCAGGCACAAAACCGTGAACTCCTCGGCGAATACCGGATCGGCATCGTTGGTCGCGACCAAGGCGATGCCATTTACCAAGCCACTCAGCTCGGCGCTCAAGATGCCGCGCGTGAACTGAGCGAACAATACTCGATCGACGTCGAGCTCCTCGACTTCACCCCCAACGTCGAGCAAGGCGGCAGTCAGCCCGCCTCGCTTGCCGGCCTCTTCATCGAAGACGCCGACGGCTTCATTATCAGCCCAGCCGAGCCCGAAGTCATTCGCTCGTCGATTGAATTTGCTCTAGAGCAGGGACAACAAGTCGTCTTTTTCGAGAATCAGATCGATGACATTCAGCCGCTCGCCGCCTACATCGCCGACGAGGCCGCTGCTGGGCGCCTCGCCGCAGAAGCACTGCTCGCAACACTTCCCACCAAAGGCAGAGTCGCGATACTGGTCAGCAATCATCCCAGCTCTGGCATGCAGGACCGCCTGGTCGGCGCACGCGCCGCGCTCGGCTATCGCCGTATCGAAGCCGTTGTCAGCTGCGCGCCCGACTACCAATCTGCGATCGAGACAATTCGTGCCACCCAAGATGCCGACCGTAATGATTTAATTAAAGGTTGGCTCTTTCTCGGCGACTGGCCCCTGTTGGGCATGCCCGCGCTGCCCTGGAAACCGGGCGAACTGCCGTGTGTCGCCATTCAGTCCTCCCCTTCTGCCTTTATGTATATCGATCAAGGCTATGTCAGTGCGCTGATCGTCCACCCCTACTACGACTGGGGCAAGTTGAGCGTAACCGCGCTGGTCAACAAGCTGCACAAGCAACAGACTCCAGCAGAGCGAATCCAACGCAACTCACCCCGGGTCGTCGATTGGCGCAACCTAGAGAGCTACCGCGAAAGCTGGAAGACCTGGCTTAAGTAATTACCCGCGCGCTAGCAAGGGCGCTCCGACAAACTTCGCGGCTGGACCCAGCCTGATCTTTCTCAGAGTTGCTGCTGACAATACTTTTGCCTCTGGAGCAAACTTGCCCACAAGCTAGACGCATGATGACTGCTGCAGCCAACAATTTTTCTGATCTCTTTATTCCAGACGACGTAGTGAAGCCCGAAGCGTATGCCCGATGCTCGCATCTGGCAATCGGCGCACATCAGGACGATCTCGAGTTTATGGCCTTCCACGGAATCAACTCGTGCTACGCCGACGATGGCCTTTGGTTCGGCGGTGTGACCTGCACCGATGGTGGCGGCAGCTCACGTGCAGGAAAATATGCGGACTTCACTGACGATCAAATGAAGACGGTGCGGATCGACGAGCAACGCAAGGCTGCTAAGATCGGTGGATACAGCTTCGTCAACCAACTCGGGCTCGCCAGCTCGACGGTCAAAGACCCCGAACAACGCAGCACATTGGTGGATCAACTCGAAACCATTCTGCTGCAAACACAGCCGGAAGTACTGTATACACACAACCCTGCCGACAAACATGGCTCGCACATCGCCGTCTGCCGCGCAGTGCTCGAAGCAGTCCGCCGCGTACCACCCTTCTCTCGCCCCAAGAAAGTCTATGGCTGCGAACTGTGGCGCGATCTTGACTGGTTGAGCGACGACGACAAGATCGCGCTCGACGTGAGCGGCAACACCGAGCTCGCCGAGAAGCTCAACGCCTGCTTCGACTCGCAAATCGCTGGCGGTAAGAACTACGCCGAAGCCGTGATGGGCCGTCGCAAGGCCAACGCCACGTTTTTCAATTCGCACAACATCGATATCATTGATCAACTTTGGTTCGCGATGGATCTCACGCCGCTGGCCGAAGACGACACACTCGACATCACCGAATTCGTCAAGGCCAAGATCACGCGCTTCGAAGACAGCGTGGTCGATGGGCTTGGTTAGGCGCAGGAGAATGGATACTCCTGAGCGACAATTAACACCTCCCTATTTAATTGTTCGCATCAGGGAATAATCAAACCTGAAAACGACTCACCATTGGCACACCACTATTATGACAAAATTACTCGATCCAACAACACTCGGCGACCTTGACCTCAAGAACCACATCGCCATGGCACCGATGACGCGCGCGCGCTCCGGCGCAGAACGCATCCCCAACACACTGATGGCCGAATACTATGCACAGCGTGCGAGCGTCGGACTCGTCATCACCGAAGCCACCACGATCAGTCGACAAGCCAACGGCTGGAATCACTCGCCCGGCATCTACACCGATGCAATGGTCGACGGCTGGAAGCTCACCACCGAGGCAGTCCACGCCAAAGGCGGTAAGATCTTTCTGCAGCTCTGGCACATGGGCCGGGCCTCTCACAGTGACTTTCACAACGGCAAACTACCGGTATCCGCATCTGCGATTAAACTGGAAAACGACCAGATTCACACCCCCGAGGGGAAGCAGGACTACGAAGTGCCACGCGCGCTTGAGACCGACGAGATCCCAGGGCTGGTGGCCAGCTACAAACAAGCCGCTCAAAATGCAACAGCAGCCGGCTTCGACGGTGTCGAAATCCACTCGGCCAACGGCTATTTACTCAATCAGTTTCTCGAATCAAAAACCAACCACCGCACGGATCAATACGGCGGAAGCATCGAAAACCGCACACGCTTACTACTGGAAGTCGTCGATGCAGTGACTGAAGTCTACCCAGCCAACCGCGTCGCGGTGCGCTTGTCGCCCAACGGAGTCTTTAACGACATGGGCTCGCCCGACTATCGCGAGCAATACACCTATGCGGCGCAACAACTCAACGCATATGGCCTAGCCTATTTGCATGTGATGGACGGCCTAGCGTTCGGCTTTCATGAGCTCGGAGCACAGATGACGCTCAGTGAATTCCGTGCAGTCTTCAGCGCACCACTGATGGGCAACTGCGGCTACACACTTGAAACTGCCGCCACCGCGATCGAAACTGGCGCCGCCGACATGATTGCAATCGGTCGCCCACTGATCAGCACACCGGATCTAGTCGAGCGCTACACCCAAGGCATTGAGCTCAACCCAGACACGGATATGGCCAACTGGTATACTCCTGCAGGCGCAGCAGGATATACCGATCTACCCACTGCCAGCCAAGCTAAACTCGTTTAAAAATATGACTGAATTATCACAAAACCGCGCCGGACTTGTCCTTGGCTCATTCACCGCGGATGCGCTCTCCTTAGGCGTGCACTGGATCTACGACACAGATTTGCTGTCACATAAATTTGGATACATTAAAGGCTACCATGCACCTGGCAGCGATTCCTATCATCCGCACAAGCAAGCGGGTGATCAAGGCCATGTCGGCGATCAAGCACTCAGGCTGGCAGACTTCCTGTCACGCGAAAACACGTGGCAAGCTGAATCCTTCATGCAGGACTGGCTTGCCATGTGGCCAGCCTACGATGACTACATCGACCACGCGACCAAAACGACATTGGAAAATATCAAAGCAGGCAGCAACTTACTTGAAGCTGGCAGCGACTCGAGTGAGCTCGCCGGACCAGCACGCATCGCACCGCTGGTCGCATTCCTGGCCAACGAGCCAGAAGACCAGGTGATTGCAGCTGCGATTGAACAAACCAGACTCACGCACCATTCTGCCAAAGCAATCGAGGCTGCCACCTTCCTCGCAACCGCCAGCTATCGCTTGATCCACGGAGCGGAACTCCAAGCGACACTCGAGGCAACTGCCCCCGCGTGGGCATTGCAGCAGGCCAAAGCTGTGCTCAAATTCGATACGATCAAAGCGATCCACCAGCTTGGTCAATCCTGCGCAATTGATAACGCGCTCCCGGCAGCACTCTACTTCGCATTCAAATATGCTGACAACTTGCCAAAGGCCTTTGCAGAAAATGCGATGGCTGGCGGCGACAACTGCGCCAGAGCACTCGTGCTCGGCATGCTCCTCGGCGCAGCCCACGGCAGCGCAGCCATCCCCGTGGAATGGCAAAAACAACTGAACGCCCAGATCCCACAAGCTCTGTTCAACTAAAAATCCTCAAACCAGCAAGACGGCAGCGAAACTGAACACACTCGACAGTAGCGCAATTCGTCGCCGAGTGCATACAGCAGCGAAATGGTTCGATCCGTGGTTGAATTCCTCGCCGAAACCCGCTTTTCTTGGCCACATGCAAGCAAATGCGAACAACGCCGTCGTCGGAATCATCATGGGCAGCCAGTCAGACTGGTCCACTATGGGTGAGGCTGCCGCCCTACTCAAACAGCTGGAAATACCCTTCGAAACGAAGATCGTCAGTGCGCACCGCACGCCGCAACTGCTTTATTCGTATGCCGAAACCGCCGAGGCGCGTGGCATCCAGATTATTATTGCTGGCGCTGGCGGCGCAGCCCACCTGCCTGGTATGACCGCTGCCATGACTCATCTCCCCGTGCTCGGCGTGCCGGTGCAATCCAAAGCACTCAGTGGCCAAGACTCGCTGCTTTCGATTGTGCAAATGCCTGCAGGCATCCCGGTGATGACGCTCGCGATTGGCGTTGCGGGCGCTAAAAATGCCGCGCTCTCTGCCGCATCTATTCTTTCGCTCCACGACGCTGACGTTCGCGAACGCCTCAAAGCCTTCCGTGAAAACCAGACCAACACCGTGCTCGCCACTGAGCTCCCCGAGGCCTAACTCATGGGGTGGAAATGACAGAGCATTTCCCTCCAACTCTTAAACACTGGAGGGAAATGCTCCGTCATTTCCACGCGATTACCATCAGAGACCAACTTTTCAGTATGATTACACCAGGCAGCACAATTGGAATCCTCGGCGGCGGCCAACTCGGCCGGATGCTCATCCTCGCCGGCCGTTCGCTCGGCTATCGCTTCCACATCTTTGAGCCCTCTGGTCCTTGCACTGCAGGTATGGTTGCCGACCACGAGGTCAACGCGCCCTACTCCGACGAAGCCGCACTGCGCGCATTTGCCGAAGGGGTCGACATCATCACCCTGGAATTTGAAAATATCCCAGCCGAGGTGTTGGATATGCTCAGCGCCATCAAGCCAGTGCTACCAGGTCGCGAAGCACTGCACATTTGCCAACATCGCCAACGCGAGAAGGATTTCCTCAAAGAAAATGGCCTGCCCTGCGTGCCTTTCGAATATGCGGACTCCGCGGACAGCCTAAAAACCGCGATCGCTGCCATCGGCTTTCCTTGTGTGATCAAAACGGCTGCCTTTGGCTACGACGGCAAAGGCCAGATCAAGCTGAACAACGCCGAGGAAGCGGCTGACACTGATTATCTTTGGAACTTTCTCGAGTGCCCACCACGGGTGGTGGTTGAAAAGTGGATTCACCACATTGGCGAGTTTTCAGTGGTCTGCGCCCGTAAGGCTGACGGCAGTAAAAGTACTTTCCCGATGTCGGAAAATGTGCACGTGCATCACATCCTGCACGCCTCAATCGTGCCGGCCCGTATCACCCCCGCTACCCGTGACGCGGGCGAGGCCCTCGCTCGCGAGATTGCCGATAAGCTCGACGTCGTCGGCCTGATCGCAGTGGAGCTCTTTCTACACGAAGATGGCCACCTAATTATCAACGAGATGGCACCGCGCCCGCACAACTCTGGGCATTACACGATCGACGGCTGCATTACCTCCCAATTTGAGCAACATATCCGCGCAGTCACCGACTTGCCCTTTGGCTCGACCGAACTGCACAGTGCCACTGTCATGATCAATTTACTCGGCGATGTCTGGAAAGGCAGCGAGCCCGACTGGTCTGGCTTGCTCCGCGATCCACACGTCAAACTACACCTCTACGACAAAGGCGAAGCTCGCCCAGGCCGTAAGATGGGCCACTTCTGCGTAGTCGGCGACGACATTGAGCAGACTCTCGCCAGCGCCGAAGCACACTTTAAACAGCTGAGTGGGAAATAAACATCTCCGTAGAAGCGACACTCTTGTCGCTTTTACCGGTGCACCTGCCCGAAGCAAAGCGACAAGAGTGTCGCTTCTACCGATGCATCTGCCCGAAGCAAAGCGACAAAAGTGTCGCTTCTACCTATCGTAAAATTTATTCGACGTTCCGCGTTCAAAGTTCAACGTTGCTTTGCCATCTCCGACAGACTTGCGTCGGAGTCCTTCACCATGAATATCCAACCTTCCAGACCCGTATTCGAAGCTCTCGCTAAGCAGGGCAACACCGTGCCGGTGTATCTTGACCTGACCGCAGACTGCGAAACACCACTGGGGGCCTATTCAAAGATTCGCGAAGACGGCCCAGCGTTCCTATTTGAGTCCATCGTCGGCGGCGAACGCGTCAGCCGCTTCTCCTTTTTAGGCAGCAACCCACGTAAGGTGATCCGAGTCTTTGAGGACGAGGCCACCATTACCCACAAAAACGGCAAGGTTGAGACACTCAAGACCCCCGAGGATCCGCTCAAGATCATCGAAGCCGAAATGGCCCGCTATCAGCCCGTACATCTGCCTGGCATGCCGCCATTCACTGGAGGTGCTGTCGGATTTGTCGGCCACGAGTATGTGCACTACGTCGAGCCCACGATTCCAAAGCCAACAGAGAATCCGCTGAAAGTACCCATTTTATATTATCTGATCACGGATTCAGTGGTGATCTTCGACCACGTGCGCCAAGTGCTACGCGTTTGCGTCAATGCCCACATCGAAGGCGACGAAACTGTGGCTTACGATCGAGCCGTCGCGGAAATTGTGAACATCTGTGAACAACTCGACCAGCCCCAGCCACTCACACACCGGGAACTCTCTGATCCCGGTGAAATTACAGTACCAGCCGGCAACTACACACCAGCACGATTTAAGGCCGCGGTCGATACCGTCAAAGAATACGTTCGCTCAGGAGACGTCATCCAAACCGTTTTATCACAACGATTTAAAAAGGAATTCAAGCCCAGCCCGGTTGATCTCTACCGCGCCCTGCGCACTGTCAATCCGTCTCCCTACATGTTTTTGATGGAAGATGCCGATTTCTCGGTCGTCGGCGCATCCCCTGAAGTACATGTTCGCCTGACTGACAATAAGGTAGAAATCCGCCCAATCGCAGGCACAAGGCACCGTGGGAAGGACGAAGCGGAAGACCAGGCGTTAGAAAAAGACCTGCTTGCCGACGAGAAAGAACGGGCCGAACACCTGATGCTCGTCGACTTAGCGCGCAATGACATCGGCCGCGTCTGTGAATACGGCTCGATACAGGTACCAGATTACATGACAATCGAACGTTATTCACACGTTATGCACATTGTTTCACAAGTGGTCGGAACGATCTCTAAAGATAAAACCGCATACGACTTGATGCGCGCCACTTTCCCTGCAGGCACGCTCAGCGGAGCGCCTAAAGTCAGAGCGCTGCAAATTATTGCCGAGCTCGAACAAAGCCAACGCGGCGTCTACGGCGGCGCACTTGGTTATTTTGGCTTCGAGGGCAATCACGACTCCTGTATCGGCATCCGCACCGCAGTGATCAAAGATGGCAACATCTATATCCAGTCAGGCGCTGGTATCGTGGCCGATTCCGTACCTGAAAATGAATTCATGGAGACGGTAAATAAGGCCAAAGGGATGCTCAAGGCCGTATCCTTAGCCGAAGAAATGTTTAAAAGTTAGAGAAGTTTATTTTTTTTGTAAGGGTCGTTAGGATTAACCGATAGTTTTGTACGTTCAGAGTATAGCATTCTCTGACAGCTGTTCTCACTAGAATAGCGTTTACAATACTAACTATCTAATCTTAGCGACATATGGCACCAAAACTGGCAAAATCGTCACCCATCAACCGTTTAAACCAGATGCACTCGACAGTGCCTCGCGCCAAGAACGAAACAGTTGAAGCCATTACCGATGTACGTGAATTGCCCTCCAAGGATCGCAATGTCATGCGCACATACATGCAGGAGATTGGCAAGACCGCGCTCTTAACTGGAAAGGAAGAAGTCGCGTTGGCGGCTCGCATCCAAAAAGGAGACAAAGCCGCCCGCGACCACATGATTTCCGCGAACCTGCGTCTGGTTGTCAAAATCGCTCATGACTATAATAATTTTGGCCTGCCGCTGCTCGACCTTATCAGCGAAGGCAACATTGGCCTAATCAAAGCCGTCGAACGCTTTGATCCCTCTAAAGGCGGCAAGCTCAGCACTTACGCCGCATGGTGGATCAAGCAATCGATCAAACGCGCGCTGGCTAATCAGAGCAAAACCATTCGCCTACCAGTGCATCTCGTCGATAAGATCGCGAAAATGCGCCGCATCACCGCAAGCTTGACGGACGAACTCGACCGCGAACCCTCTGACGAAGAAATTGGCTACGACATGGGCATGCCAGTCAATAAAGTGGCACACCTCAAGTCGGTCAGCGTGCGCCCCTCCTCGCTCGACGCACCCGTCGGCTTAGATGGCAATACCAGCTTTGGCGATCTCGTCGGAGATGATAACCAGACGACACCACTGGAAAATCTTCAGCAAAAATCGATTCACAATGACATTCAATCCGTCATCGCACTGCTTGATAAACGCGAGGGTGAGATCATTCGTTTACGCTTCGGCCTCGACGGTGACCATCCACTCACACTCGAAGAAGTTGGAGAAGCCTTTAAGATTACTCGCGAACGCGTGCGCCAGATTCAAACAATTGCTATTCACAAGATGCGTCGCATCATGACTGAAAATGAACGGCAGCGTAGCAAAACTGAAGTACAGCAAGAGCACATCCAACAAAAGCGCATGGAGGTCTTACAAGAATTCTTTGCCGAACAAGCGGCCAACCATTGATTTAACTAATCTTTTCATTGGCACATAAGCCTCTCGGCCCGGTTTAGCCGATAGGCTTTTTTGTGCCTCAACGACCGCAGCCACACGACCAGCAAAGGCTGCGGCAAATTTTCTGCACTAGAAAATACCACGGCGCCCGCGGCGCACAATGCGCTAACAGATGGGACTGAGGCCGACTCACTTAAGTCGACGCCTTGCGCTGTAACACCCGGCCGACTCCGAGCGCAATCACCAGCAAGCCACTACAGAGCGCCACACACCAATCGCCGTGACGCGTGTAAAAGCTCTGCTGCCGCAGCCATTCTTCGAAGTGCAGCACTGTGTAGGTCCCGCCGCCGCGGAAATACACGCTGCCATGCTCATCATACAAGACATCACGCACCGTGCCGTAGCAATCAATCCAGCCGCTCCAACCTCCATTGCCGCAGCGCATCACGGGGCGGCGATTCTCCACCGCTCGAAGTACTGAGTGCGCCGCATGTTGAGGCGCTCCGCCCTCTTCACCATACCACGCATTATTGGTCGCCACGAAAAACACCTGCGCGCCGGCGCGGGCGCTCTCTCGCGCCAAGCCGGGAAACGCATCTTCATAGCAAACCAAGCTGCCTATTTTGACCGTTTCTTCGCCAATCGAAAGTTCGATCAAGCCCGGATCACTCCCTGGCACGAAATCACCCCCAACTGGCACCACCTTTGAGATAAAGCCAAACGGCTTCGGCACAAACTCGCCAAACGGCACTAGCTCGCGCTTCACATAAAAGATCTCCGACAGCCCTACCTCTGGCTCGACTAGAAACGCGCCATTATACCACAGATCCGCCTCACGATCCACGGCGAGATTCCCCATCAAAATTGGCTTACCAATCGCATCCGCCAGCGCTTCGATTCGTGCCTGCATCTGCGGGTAACCTTTGACTGGCCATGGCGTCGCTGCCTCCGGCCACAGTACCACATCGCTCTCCAGGCTCGCGACAAACTGTGTCTGCCGCTCCAAAATGTTCAAATTCACCAGTTCCTGCGACTCGTCCCACTTAAGCTCTGGCGCAATATAGGGCTGCACCACCGCGGCCGTAAACAATGACACACTCGTATCACGCTGCGGTAACGCTTTGAGAAACACAAAAATACACAAGCCCAGCAACGCCATCGCCACGTACAGATCCAGACTGAACCAACCCGACCACAACTTGCGCTCCTTAATGACCACACGATTACGCAAGGTCTGCGCGATACAAAAGTTGAAATAGATCAGCAAGAACGACACCCCATAAGCTCCGGTCCACGCCGCAATCTGCAGCACCACCGGCCGCTCCCATTGACTCAGCGATAGCGGTGCCCACGGAAAGCCCCACAGAAACCAAGTGCGTGACCATTCGAGTAGCACCCATGCGCCCGCCATTCCGGCAAAGGCCACGACTCGCCACAGAAACGAACGATTCGCCACTAGCGGCAATAACCAGCGCGCTAACAATACCCACAGCATGAAGATCGCCGCGAGGATGCCGGACAGCGCCACCGTGCCAAACCACGTCACATGCCGCAGCCAGACCAAAATCGCAAACCATGCAATCCAACCCGCGGCCAATGCCACCACTACGGTCAACCGCCGACTCGGCTGCGTATAGAGCCACAGAATCAGAGGGACAAACGCAATATAAGCGGCCTCCGCGAATTCAAACGGCGGGATCGACAGCACCCAGGATAGCGCAGTGAGAGCACCCGCGAGCAGGCCCCACCATCGCGAGCGCACAACGCTCGGAGACTCCTCCGCGCTTGATTCATTGGTTTCCTCTGCAAGCTTTATCATACGGTCAATGCCTTAAAATTTCTCAATATCTGAGTCAGCAGAATCCCCAATCTGACCAAGATGACAACACTGATAAAAATCATCGCGTGAAAATTGTTTTCAAATCGATCGTTATTAGCATGCTAGCATCTTCAATTATTAATTTTTAATATTCTCAAAATTATGCCCCGACTCCTTTCCATCCCCCTGCTGCTCGCCACCTGTGCCCTGTGCTTCGTTGCGGGCTACAAACTAGGCAAAGAATCACCAGCGCCTACACCCCTCACCGCCGCAATCATTACGGAGCAAGCACCGATTCAGCAGCTCACCGACAGCAGCGTCCAGCCGCCAGTCGCTCCGCAAGCAGCCACAGACCAACCGGTTCAAAATTCTTTTGCAGTTCGGGCAGAAGAGACGCTGCAAACATTTTTCGATAAGGATGAGCGCAAGCTGGTTGCACAGATTCTGGAAGTCACAGCAGACTCATTGAAAATCCGCCGCCAAGCCGATGGTGCAGAACTCGAACTGCCGGTCGCAATGCTCTGCGCCGAGGACCAAGCGTTTGCAGCTTATCTGTGGGCGCAAACACCCACGAAGAGCAATTCACCCGCGAAAAGCAATTCGCCCGCAGCCAGCCAATCGATGGAAGACAAGATTTGGGATGAGCTGTTTAAGTAAGTGCCCTTAGTCATCGAAAGTGGCTGCAGCGGCCACTCTAAACACAAAAAAGCACAGGCCAAACGACCTGTGCTTTTTGAAAAACGTATGCGATACGACCTACTTCTGGACTAGCTCCCAACCATCGTTGAGGATCATTGTTTCCGCCTTCTTAAACTTTAGCTCCTTGGTCTCCGCACCCTTGCGGATGGTGACTGTGTCATTACGCCCAAGCTTAGGCAACTCACGGCGGATCGGTGCGACTTTCGGTAACTCCACTGGCTTACGCGGTGCCGGTGCTTGTGCAGCTTGTGCTTGCGCCGCGGCTCCAGCTAGTGCCCCGAGTTGCGGCTGCCCAGTGCCAGGGCCTGCGACTTGGGCAGTTTGCGACATGCGGGCGAGCATACCTTGGAAAGCATCTTGATTGGTTGCAGTGCGGAACACCGCATTGCAAATCTCGGTGCGGACATTCGTCATCAACTCTTCGAAGAACACATAGGCCTCGCTCTTGTATTCGCTGAGCGGATCCTTTTGACCGTAACTACGTAAATTCACACTGCGGCGAAGCTCTTCCATCTCAGTGAGGTGGTCCTGCCAACGGCGATCCAGCGAACGAATCACGATATAACGCTCCAGGCCGACCAGTGCTTCGGTGGACTCAAATTCTTCGCGTTGCTTGTAGGCTTGTTGGATACGCTCAAGAATAAGCGCCTGCTGTGCCTCTGGCCCCTGCCCCGCAAGTTCTTCGACCTTCAATGCGACCGGGAAGTAAGCGTTGAGCCATGCGAGGAATTGATCGACTGCATCACCCTCCCGATCACCTGCGAGTGCATCGAGGCGTACTTCGAGCTCCTCTTCGATCATTTCATAAATGATATCGCGCGGCGTGTCTGATTGAATCGCTTCATTACGGATACCGTAAACGACTTCGCGCTGCATATTGAGCACGTCGTCAAATTGCAGCAAGCGCTTACGCATCGAGAAATTCTGTTGCTCGACCTTCTTCTGTGCATTTTCGATCGACCAGTTCAGGGCTGGGTGCTCCAGCTCTTCGCCTTCGCTCATCGACTTCTCAAGGATACGTGAAATCGGACCGGCATTGGCAAACAGACGCATCAAGTCGTCCTCTAAAGAGACGAAACATTTCGACATCCCAGGATCTCCCTGACGGGCACAACGGCCACGTAGCTGACGGTCGATACGACGCGATTCGTGACGCTCGGTGCCCACCACATAAAGCCCGCCAAGTTCTGGTACACCTTCGGCAAGTTTAATATCGGTACCGCGACCCGCCATATTGGTTGCGATCGTCACACCGCCCTTACGTCCCGCATTTGCAACGATCTCCGCTTCCTGCTCGTGAAACTTAGCATTCAACACGCTGTGTCCGACATTTGAGCGCTTCAACATGCGGCTCAGCACTTCAGAGGCTTCAACCGATGCGGTGCCGACCAAAACCGGCTGCCCTTTCTGGTGCGCTGCTTCGACCTCTTTAATTACCGCAGCAAATTTCTCGCGGCGCGTTTTGAAGATAACGTCGTTCTTATCGATGCGGATACAAGGCTGGTTGGTCGGGATCACCATCACGTTGAGCCCGTAAATTTCGTGAAACTCAGAGGCTTCAGTTTCCGCGGTACCAGTCATACCAGACAACTTCTCATACATGCGGAAGTAATTCTGAATCGTCACCGTCGCATACGTCTTAGTCTCCTTCTCGATCGTGCAGTTCTCTTTCGACTCAATCGCTTGGTGCAGACCATCGGACCAACGGCGGCCAGGCATCACCCGCCCAGTATTTTGGTCGACGATATTGACCTTACCTTCTTGCACCACGTATTCTTTATCGCGCTCATACAGACTGAATGCGCGGAGCAACTGACTGATGCAGTGGATGCGCTCGCTGGTTTGTTGGAAACCCGTTTCGGCGACCTGCTTGGCCTCCTGCTTCGCCTCATCCGCGAGCTTTTCGTCCTTATCGATCTCAATAAACTGAGTCGGTAAATCCGGCAGCATGAACGCATCTGGATCATTTGGGCTCATCAGCGTGCGGCCCTTCTCGGTCAGATCGGCCTGCTGCTGCTTCTCGTCGATCACATAGAACAGCCCTTCCTTCAGCGCGTAACGCTCCTTTTTGTTGAAATCACTGTTCATCTCGAGGTCGAACTTATCTACTGCGCGGCGGATCGCCGGCACCTCATTGAGACGGTGGAACTGCTTGTTCTTCGGCATGCCAAGCTTCACTTGGAAGAGCTTGGAGGTTGCCGCATACTTGGCATCTTCGTCAGAGCCTTCGCCTTCCAGGGCGGACTTCGCCTCAGCGACCAAATTATTACAATACGCCTGTTGCTTGGCGACCAGTTGCTTAATGCTCGGCTTAATTTCGCCGAATGGCAGCGGATTATCATCCTGCATCGGGCCGGAAATGATCAACGGCGTGCGCGCCTCATCGACCAGGATCGAGTCAACCTCGTCAATGATACAGAAGAAGTGGTCGCGCTGCACTTGGTCTTCCTTGCGGCTGGTCATACCATTGTCGCGCAGGTAGTCGAAGCCAAACTCCGAAGCGGTGCCGTACGTGATATTACATTCATACTGCTCACGACGAATCTGTGGCGCTTGGCTATTTTGAATACAGCCAACGGTGAGACCGAGCATGCGGAACAGGTGGCCCATCCACTCGGAGTCACGACGCGCGAGGTAGTCATTGACGGTGACCAACTGGCAGTTGTTGCCGGAAAGCGCGTTCAAGTAGAGCGGGCAAGTTGAAACGAGGGTCTTACCCTCACCCGTCGCCATTTCAGCAATGTGCCGCTCATGCAGTGCGATCCCGCCGATAAACTGCACGTCGTAGTGCACCATGTTCCACGGCAACATATGGTCACATACGTCAAACTCCTGACCGCACATACGGCGGGCCGCGTTCTTCACCGTCGCAAACGCCTCCGGCAACAAGTCGTCGAGCGACTCACCATCCTGATGGCGCTGCATAAACTCGGCGGTCTTAGCGCGCAGCTGCTGCTCCGTAAGCGATTGATATTCAACTTCAAATGCGTTGATACGTTCGGTAATAGGCAGGCACTTTTTAAGAAACTTCTTGTAGTGACGTCCGGAGAACTTTTTGAGAATGGCTGAGATCATGAGATCTAATGTATGCGGTTACTGAATGAGATTATGCGCAGATTTCAGCTCACAGAGGACACTGAAAATGCGAAAAAGAGTAGAAAATGGTGAAACTAGCGCCCGCTGGCAAGTGCGTTTCCCGCACTAAAGTGCGGATGTGCAAATGTATGAAGGTGAGAAAGTAACAACGCGCTGAAACACTCCACCTTCACACCTTTCAACTTTCCTACTTTCCTACTTCAGCCATGCAATCGTCGCACCCCAGCCGCCTTCAGTCGCGCCCGCCAATTCAAATCGCGCAACCCGCGGATCACGCTCGAGGATCTTATGCACCGTCGTGCGCAACGTGCCGATGCCCTTACCGTGGATAATACGCACCCGAGTGATTCCTTTTTCGAGGCACAGCTCAATGTAGTCCGGCACCAGGTCGCCCACTTCCGCAGGGCGGAAAGTATGCAGGTCGAGCTCGTCGCTGATCTCAAATTCGATCGGATCTGGTTCGTTGTCGGTCATCTTGCATTCAATTGATAGCGACCAGTTTATGATTCCCCACCTTCGTGACAAGACCTGCCTCCAATAAAGGATTCAGCAGATTCATAACCCCCTGCTTAGACATCGCCATCAATTCGCGGATCTTCAATGGCCCGAGACTTCCATGGTCACGCAGCAACTGTAGTAACAGTTCTTGCTTTGATGACAGAATCAGCTTTTCAGCCGATACTGGCTGATAACTTTGCACGCGTAACCACACGCGTTCCAACGTCTGTCGTAGCCCCTCGGCGCAATACTCCAGCCACCCCGTCAAATCTTCGTTCTGCCGCGTTGCCCGTAAGGCATCATAATAAGCGGGACGATCTTGCCAGTAATATTCATCCACTGAGAATATGTGATGCGTATCAAACCCTCGACGATAAAGCTCCCAAAGTGCCAAAGCCGCGCCCAGTCCGTCCATTGCCATCCGCAAAGGGGTGAATCGCTTCAAAACGATAATGCAAAAATCGGCAGAGCTCAAAATCGGGCGACCACTCACGCGAGCCTTTATTCAACCATATCCAAGCAACTCAAACATAAGAGGCGACACCTCATGCGGCCCCGGTGGAGTATCATCACCAATAGTGACAAAAATGGTTCGGTATTGGCCAGAGTCACCTTGATCCATAACACCCTCGGCCAAAATCCGATGCAGAGCAAAACAGGTCATCATGCCGAACCACTTCGAGCTGCGCACGCGCCTCGATATATTTGAGCGCCCGGCCAAATAGTTCGTCACTTCGCGTTCTGCGCGGCCATTCTCAACGGCCAGCTTTCGCCCTGCACCCAACGCTTTCACCTGTTCCAAGGTCAGTGGATTGCCCTCTATCGAGGTCGACGCGTGGGCTATTACGACTCCGACTCTCCAATTGCAAAGCAAGGCACCCAAGCCAATTCCACCGAGGCACCAACAATCCGCTCACGCAATGTCGCAATCTGCTCAACCAATGCGAGCAAACGGGGCGTAATCGTAAACCGTGGATTGGTAAGGCACAGGATTAGTCCCATCATTCGTCCACTCATCCGTGCAAGTGCGGATTCGACGTTGAACAATCCGTCAATTATTCGTCCATTAATGCGTCCATTATAACTGAAGTTTAACCTGAAAAAATACCCAACAGGATAGTTACACAACAAGACAGTTACATATTAAATCACCTCAACAAACACCTCCGTGCAGTGTGGACGGTAGTGAAAAAATGCTGAATCCCGCCGACTTTGCCCTAGAGTGCTCGATCAGGGCGGCAAGATACCACTTCTACCCCTCCGTCTTCGGCAGTGCCGGAATTTTCTCGATCAATTTCACTTCGGGCAGCTCGGCGGCGCGGAAGCGCTGTCGAGGGCTTGGAACTTCTTCGCGGTCGAGAGGAGGCGCGTCTCGACGGAGCTGACTGCCTCATTGTCGGGCATCTTTGTTGAGCCTGCCTCTAACAATACTCCTTACAGATCAAAGAACTCAGTTCACTTACTAAGACTCGGATAACTGCGATACTTTTTCGTAAAGCTCCCTCAGATGCTTGAGACTCAAATCCAAAATCGGCTCAAACATGAAAGAGTTTAGATGGATATTCGAGCTCACAGTAATACTGACACTTTCTAGAATTTGTCGCGTTCTCTGTGAGCATATCGGATTCTGCCGAAAATACTCCGGTAACATTTTACCGAAAATCTTCTGAGTAGACCAATAATCAGGATCTCCGAGGATACGGCGTGATTCCTCAGTAATGAACTGATCCGCTTTGCTGGATTAAACACTCCACGCTTAAAGGGAGATCTCTCTTGCTCAAAAATATCGCCATACGCCTCTCCAAAAGCACGCGCACTCTCGATAAAAACAGCACTTTGCAGTATCTCCAGTGAATCCTCGGACAGAATATCTTGATATTTAAAACCCGACGACTCTGCGTCTCCCGATAAACCAAGACCAGATAACAGTGAAAACAAATCAGTCGCGTCAAAATCACTCAACAGGACTTGCTCAATCTCATCTTTGGCTATCCCAGACTTCCGATTCAAACGGCTAACTAGGCTCTTTTTACTTTTCTCAAGTGTCAGATAGATTTCATCAAAGCGCTTCTTTTCTGCTGGGTTCACCAGTATCGCAGTAATCGATTCAGGCTCACGTTCAATATCAGGAGCAGAATACAGCATATAAATTTACTCCGGCGCCACAGCACGACCGTCCGCTTCAAGCACCCATGATGACGCCCGATTATATCGTTCGTCCTTCGGCTCATGTCCTTTACTCAATTGATAAAAAGACTTGGCGAAAGAAGTCTTCATCGAGCCATTTGGCGCATAAATGGCAATCGCTCGTCCATTATCAGTATTCTAAAAATGAAGATCCTGGTTCAATTCGCGGATACCGTAACAGTTAGTGAACTTGATTTTCAGTTTCTTCATCATCTTTCCCTAAATAACTCGATTACTCCTCCGCCTTAGGCAACGCCGGGATCTTCTCGATCACCTTCACTTCGGGAGGCTCAGCAGCCGACGCACTATCGAGCGCTTGAAATTTTTTCGCAGTTGAGAGCAGACGTGTTTCGACCGAGCTGACGGCCTTATTGTAATGCTCCACGGATTGTCCGAGGCTCTTGCCAACCTTCGCAAAGTGCCCAGCAACGACACCGATGCGGTCGTAGAGTTCTTTGCCTAGCGCGGCGATTTCTTTGGCTTCGCGGGCGATGGCTTCTTGCTGCCAGCCGTAAGCGATCGCCTTGAGCAGGGCGATGAGCGTGGTTGGCGTCGCAAGGATGACTTTATTGAGTACACCCAGCTCGATCAGCTGTGGATCTTGCTCCAAAGCAGCGCTGAAAATTGTTTCGTTGGGAATGAATAACACCACGAACTCTGGGGCATTGTCGAATTTGTCCCAGTAGGTCTTGGCCGACAGCCCCTTGATATGATCCCGAACATGCCGTGCGTGCGCCTGCATGCGCTCCTTCTGCACGTCTGGATCTTCGGATTGCAGTGCATCGAGGTAGGCAGCCAGTGGCACCTTGGAATCGACCACCACCACGCGCTCGTTCGGCAGGCGAATCAGCATGTCCGGCCGCAGACGCTCGCCCATCGGCAGTCTCGACCGATGCCTGTTCTTCGAAGTCACAATAGTTGATCATGCCCGCCATCTCGACAGTGCGGCGTAGCTGCATTTCGCCCCATTGCCCACGGACTTGCGGCGCACGCAGCGCCTGCACCAAGCTACCAGTGGTGCGGCTCAGCTGCACCTGCGACTCGGCCAGTTGCTGCAGCTGCTGCTTCAGGCTGGCATCTGTCTGTGTGCGGCGCTCTTCGATCTGGGAAACACGCTCATTGAAGATCTTCAGCGCCTCGCCAACTGGCTCGACCGTCTGGTTGATCGCTTGCTGACGTTTCTCGAGGTCACCCTTCGCACCTTCTTGATATTTCTCCAGCGTGGTCTTGGCGAGATTCAGAAAGGACTCGTTGTTTTTCGACAACGCCTCCGCAGAGAGCGCTTTAAAGCTATCCTGCAATTTGGTCTTCGCCTCCTCAAGTAGCGCAAGCTTCTCCGCGCCGCCTTTAGCTCTGCCTCCCGCTGGGCTTCAACCCTTGCCAGCGCTTCCTTAGCAGCCGCGCCATCACTGCGAACTGCCTGTAACTCCGCCTGCGCGCTGGCCAACGCAGCATCCGAGCGAATATGGCCACTCCGTAACAAAGCAAAGACCAAGCCCGCCCCCACAAAAAGCCCAACGACTAACGCAACGATTAATTCCATACGCTCACTCCAGACAGGATCCGCATAGATAACACTCATTGATATACTGGCGCGCATCATATTTCGTGATTTTGGAAGGCTAGAGAATAGCTTGCTCTAAACGTAGCCGCAGACCAACAAGCACCCCACGATGGAGTCTCCCGCAGAGGCGCGGAGGCGCAGAGTTTCCTAAGACGAATCAAATCAAAACATAATAAGAATATCACAAAACAACTATAACTGAGGAAAATGCCCAAGTCCACAACCTGCTAGCTCTGCGCCCCTGCGCCTCCGCGCGACGGAGGCCTGCCGTAGATGGCGTAGCTCCCTGCGCCCCTGCGCCCCTGCGCCTCCGCGCGACGGAGGCCTGCCGTAGATGGCGTAGCAAAACAGCAGAGCAAGAGCTACCACAATTAATCTCGCGTAGAGACGTTGAGCCATCTTGCAGCACTCTCCGCCATCGCAGTCTCATGATCGAAACGACTTCGCCAATACGCTCCACTTTGAGAGCCGCTTCATTCATTCTGTTTTCACAAATCTTTATGCGCGGCAGTATAAAGCGACTTGTAAGGTTTGCCGCCGAAATCTGTTTTTTAATACTATTGTTCGTGCGGTTTGCACAAAACTGCCGCATACTACTATCCTGATTACCCCATCCCATGAAACTCGTTCAACTCACAATTCTAACTCTGCTTCTTTTTCAACCTATGTCTGCTTACGAAAGCGCTTTCGCCCGAACCGATGTCGGCACGATCGAGATTAAAACGATCCCCGCGGCGCGACTGCTCGCCTCTCAATCCGACAACAGCTACTTCGAGTCCAACAACGGGCTCTTTCGCCCGTTGTTTCGTTATATTCAAGCCAACGACATCGCGATGACCACACCCGTCGAAGCGGCAATCGCACCTGGCACCATGTATTTCTATGTCGGCTCGGACTACGCCGACCTAGAGCTCAAAGATACTGACCAAGTCACCATCATTGAACTGCCGGAACGCACTGTCCTCAGCCTTGGCGTGCGCGGCGGCTACAGCGCCAAAAACTTCAACAACGCCCAAGCACGGCTGCTCACGTACCTATCCGAGCAGGATCAATGGATCGCCACTGGTCCCGCCCGTGCGATTTATTGGAATAGCCCGTTCATGCCTGGCATCTTTAAACGCTCTGAGGTCCACATCCCTGTGACTAAAAGTACCACCGAAGAGAAGTAGCACTCAGCTACAGCTTCCAATGGGTTCCTTCAAAGCGAACAGGCTTCGTTCCCTTATATAATTTCGCAGCCTCAGTCGCAAAACGGGCATAGCATTCACGGGCTTCAGTCGTCGGAGCAACGATGCGCTCGTTGTAGCTCAATGGCGGCTCGTCCACTGGGACACTCGCCACGCGCAACCATTCCGCACGCTCACTCTCCGTTAAATTCGCCATACCAGACTTTCATCTCCTGAACTCGGTCCGTCAAACCAAAGAGAGTCAAATAGTCAGTCAACAAATTCCAATCCAGAGCTAATTGCTGCTCAGCGGAGACTTCGACCAACATCCGTATATCTGACCAATCCTTGGTCACCCGCCTAGGGTTATTCACCGTCGCTTGCACCTTGAGCCCTAAAATATCCTCCACCTGAACCACTGGCAAAGTCACGCCCTCTGCGACCGAAAGCCGATCCGCCCGATCCAGCATGCCAAGTGTAGGCCCCCGAAATGCGTGCAATATATCAATCCGCCCCAAACTCAAATTATCTGAGGAGTAATGGGATACGTTCTCATTACGAAACGCCCTAGTATAGCCCAAATCGCAGAAGATCTCATCACTCCGATCCAAATCATCTAACATTAAGATAAAATCCAAATCGATCGTCGCACGCTGCACGCCTCGCAGAGCCATCGCAAAGCCACCAATTAAGGCATATCTGACCGACGCCTTATCCAAGGCGCGACACACACTGTCGATCACTTTAACAAAATCCATCTAAGTAAACACGAGAAACCACGAACCCGACGAAGTCCACGCCGAAAATCCCTTCGCCCTAAAGCTTTACAAGTACTCGTCTCAGTTTCAGTTTTCCTTATATGCTTTTAAGAGTCACACAATACGGCGAACCCATCCTACGCAAAGTCGGCGACCCCATCACAGCATTTGATGCCGCGCTCGCGCAACTCGCCGACGACATGGTCGACACCATGTATGACGAAGACGGCATCGGCCTGGCCGCGCAGCAAGTTGGCCTCGCACTCCAATTCTGCGTGATGGACGTGCGCCCGCCCGAAGGCGAAAAGCCCGAGTTCGATTACAGCTTCGACGGCAAACAGCCGCCACTCGACCTGATTATGCCGATGGCCTTGGCAAATCCGAAGGTCACTGATCATCGACCCAAGTGAGGATGTTTACGAAGAAGGCTGCCTCTCCTTTCCGGACGTACGCGGCAAAGTCGCCCGCCCGATTGGCGTGCGTTGCGAGTATCAAGACACTGAAGGCAACACCCACGTGCTCGAAGCCACAGGCCTACTCGGCCGCTGCATCCTGCATGAGACCGACCACCTCAACGGCGAACTCTTCATCGAAAAAATGGACAAGCGCGACCTGCAGCGTATGGCCACACGTATCAAAAAGATCAAGCGCACCAGCCGCGACTTTCTGAAGATGCAGCGATAGGCACCATCGATTTGGAAATTGAAAACCCAGCGATTTCGGAATATTGACAAGACTACTGATATGTCCCTCGATTGGTGCTGTGCCCAAGATCGCATATGCTTGCTCTCCCGTGTATCCGAATTTCTTCATATACTCGATCGCATTGAGGCAGGCCTGGCGGTAAGCGACATTCACATCCAAGTAATGTTGCTTACCATTCTCATCGACTGAGATACCTTCGAAGATCAGATAATTACTGTAGCGAGGCTCCATTGGACTCGGCTCAAAAATCGGATTAATCACTCCGTATTTCTCAACGCCCTTCTTGATCTAGCTCACGCGAATATCAAGATAGCCAGCCATCTCGATCGCACCACAGAACGTGATCTCTCCATCACCTTGCGAGAAGTGAAGATTTTTCATCGAGATCCCACCTTCGCAGAAACTCTGGTTATCGGGGTGGCTCAGGATGTTGCACAAAACTTATTTTCAAATATGTCGACATAAACGAAGGTGATGAATCTCACTCAATGGAAAAAGGTCTGCGCACGTTGTAGCGCGTGCGGAAAGACGAGCTTTGAATGTGCGATCAACAGGCTTCGAACCGAAAAGATAGCTTTGCGTAAACTGATCCCATCTTTCGCCAGAAGCTTCACACCTAACCCACCCTCACGTAGTGGACTCGCTCCGATCACCGCATCTGCGATCTTAAGATCATGCAGCGCTTGCACCAATCCGTCCAACGGCTCAGGCGTTAAATAATACAGACCAGCGTAGTTCCCTGATGGATACAACTCACGCCAATCCGACAAATCGCCACGTTCAGGCACGCAGGTGAAATTCTCATATGAGAGTAGCTTCTTCTCTCGATAAATACGCAGGCTCGAACGCCACTCGGAAAATTCAAACCATTCACCAAAGGCAGCACGCCCCGGAGAAACCACTTCACACAGCAGCACGGTGGCATCCGCAGCAACATCCAATCGCGTGATTTGCCGCAGCGCTGCAGCCTTCTGCAGAATCATCGGCGCTGGCCACACATCGAGCACCCCCCCAGCCTCGACCGTATAATGCTGGTCCACCTGCGCATATCCAGAATCCATCGTATGCACACGGCACGCCGCCGGGCTAATCAGCGCCGCTTTCGCGCCCGCGGCAACAGTCGCAACGACTTCGAGTCGATCGCCATCGAGCAAGCCAGCTGTCGGGCTCGTTAAAATACTAATCGCCCAATCCTTTTCGTGATATGCCTTCGCCAAATGCAGCGGCGGACGCACCCATTGCTGGGTCAAACGCGTACCAACATCTGCTCGATGCGTATAGCCTAAGCGCGCGCCACCCAATACTGCGGGACGCGTTGCTGCTGCCTCTGTGGAAATCGCGGCCATTATGATTTGATCGCAAAGAAACACTCCTGCTCCAGCCACGCGACGACATCATCGAGCCCCTTATAGCTCTTCAAGTCGCAGAAAACAAAAGGACGCTCACCACGTTGGATCTTAGAATCGCGATCCATCACATCGAGATCGGCGCCGACATAGGGCGCGAGCTCGGTCTTGTTAATAATCATCAAATCTGAGAAGCGAATCGCGGGCCCGCCCTTGCGCGGAATTTTATCACCTTCGGCGACGTCGATCACGTAGATGAATGCATCCACTAAATCCGGCGAAAACGTGGCCGACAAATTATCGCCACCACTCTCCAGCAACACCACTTGAGTATCTGGATGACGCGTAATTAGGTCTTCGATCGCGATTTCATTCATACTCGTATCATCACGAATTGCAGTGTGTGGGCAGCCGCCAGTCTCGACACCTAGAATACGGCTCGCTTCAAGCTGGCTATTCTTAACCAAGAATTGCTCATCCTCTTTAGTATAAATATCATTGGTGATCGCGACCAACTGATAGCGCTGGTGCAACTTCTCGATCAGGCGCAGCAACAACATGCTCTTGCCCGAACCAACGGGGCCACCAATACCAATACGAACGGGACGAGGGGAATTAATTGAATCTGTCATAATAATAAAATGTGGAAGCGACACTCTTGTCGCTTTTTGAGCGCAAGCAAAGCGACAGGAGTGTCGCTTCTACGCTATTAAATTGAATCTTCATGAGATGAATAAGCGCGAGAAAGCCGTCGCGTGGCGGGCTGATTGAATATCAAAAGCAGGGGCAAACCAGCCCGCTTCAGCACGCTCAACTTGCTGTGAATCGGCTACCCAAGCAGGCAACTGTTCGAGGCCATCGTGCAAAGCCGCTTGCGCCGATTCTGGGCTAATACGGAGCAACTTCACCGACGCCGAAACAAAGTTAGCAAGACTCTGATAGCCATACGCCATCAGGGCAGCATCCGCCGGCACACCGAGCCGCTCAAACTGAATCGCCGAAACCACCAAATGATGCCCGTGCACTTCTTTGGCGGCAAAGGCCCGCGCATACTCAGCGATCAATTCACAATCTGGCCACAACTTGTTCAACAAGCGCAGACGCCCACGGCCCTGCGTCACACTGGCTCCGCGTAATTCTATGGCCCACTTCCATGCATCAATCTCAGCATCGATTGCATGCACATCTGCCCACTCGCCTGCCGCTACGGCTTCGCGTAGAAAGCGCAAATACGGCAATTCTAGACGCGCCAACGAAGGCCCTACATGGGTCTTAAAAAAATGCTCTAAGTCTTTGCCCGAGGTATACCCGCATGCCCCAGCCCATTGCTCGAGTCCCATCGAATGCGCATATGCCCCAGTCGGAAACAATGGGTCAGAAATCTGCAACAATGCAGGCACCCATGCTGCGGACGTATCCTGATCGAGCGCGTTTGAAGGATTCTTCATCAGTGCGCTTAGTGGAGGGAAACGCTCCGTCGTTTCCACACTGCTTCACCGCGGCAATGACGGAGCATTGCCCTCCAAAATAAATCGGCAGAGAACATACTAGTGACTGTGCCCATGGTCGTGCGAGTGCGAGTGCCCACCCTGCTTAGCAGGTTGGAACACGCGCTGCACGCGGTCATAGTGAATGTGCTCGCGATCCAGCATCTGCTCCACCGCAAGATCATCCTGCACCAGCACACCCTCATCACTGAAGGAGGCCTTGAAATGTAAGTTACCAACCATCCAGCCGATCCAGGCTGCTTGTTGCGCTCCTTTCAGTGCGATCAAAAAACAGTCCTCAGCAGTCTGCTCGATCACATAGGACTTAGTATCCGTTTCGTAAATACAGTCGCCGTGATTCAGCGACTCGTTGAGATCAAACCCAAAGTCGGTGCCATCGGCAGCCACACCCCGCCAACGGCGACGTGCCAACTTATGCCGATCAACTAATACGGCAATGACTGCGCGGCCAGCATGTGAATGAGCGAGTGCTTTAGTAATGAGTTTCATTTTTAAAATAAGAAATAGCGCTGTGCCATCGGTAGCTTTACAGCGGGCTCGCAAGTGAGCACTTCGCCATCGGCAGTCACCGTGTAAGTCTCTGGATCAATTTCGATGTCTGGCAAATAATCATTCAGCACCATATCGTGCTTTGAAATCGTGCGTGTATTCGCAACGGCACGGATCTGCTTCTTCAAGTCCAGTTTTTCAGCTACGCCTGCATCGATTGCAGCTTGGCTCATGAAAGTAATCGAAGTCGTCGAAACGGCCTTACCAAAGGCAGCGAACTGGGGACGGTAGTACATCGGCTGCGGCGTTGGAATCGACGCGTTCGGATCGCCCATATTTGCAGTCGCGATCAAGCCACCTTTCAACACGAGCTCAGGCTTCACGCCGAAGAACGCCGGCTTGAACAGTACCATATCTGCGAGCTTACCGACCTCAAGGCTACCGACATCCGTCGCACAGCCACAAGCAATCGCAGGGTTAATTGTATACTTGGCGATGTAACGCAGCACGCGGAAATTGTCCGCTGCAGCGTGCGTCTCGGATTCGAGCTTACCAAACTGCTGTTTCATTTTGTCTGCGGTCTGCCAGGTGCGAATCAGCACCTCACCGACGCGGCCCATCGCCTGGCTATCGCTCGACATAATCGAGATCGCACCACGGTCGTGCAAAATGTCTTCAGCCGCGATCGTCTGTGGACGAATGCGCGACTCCGCAAAAGCGACATCCTCTGGGATCTTTGAATCCAGGTGATGGCAAACCATCAACATATCCAGATGCTCATCGATGGTATTGATCGTATAGGGCCGTGTCGGATTAGTTGAAGACGGCAGCACATTGGGCAAGCCACAGACTTTTAAAATATCAGGTGCATGCCCGCCGCCTGCGCCTTCCGAGTGGAAGGTATGGATCACGCGATCCTTGAACGCACCAATCGTCGTTTCAACAAAGCCAGACTCATTCAGCGTATCGGTATGAATCGCCACCTGCACATCGAGCTCATCTGCCACGGTTAAACAGTGATCAATCGAGCTCGGAGTCGTGCCCCAGTCTTCGTGTAGTTTCAGCCCCATCGCCCCCGCAGCGACTTGCTCGCGCAGTGCTTCGTGGTTAGACGCGTTGCCCTTACCCATGAAGCCGAGATTCATCGGAAACGCTTCCGCCGCTTCAAGCATCTTGTGAATATTCCAAGCGCCCGGCGTGCAGGTCGTGGCATTCGTGCCGGTCGCGGGGCCCGTTCCACCACCGACCATCGTCGTCACTCCGCTGGTGAGCGCTTCGTTAATCTGTTGTGGACAAATGAAATGGATGTGTGAATCAAAACCACCAGCCGTCACGATCTGTCCCTCGGCTGCGATCACTTCGGTGCCCGCGCCAATCACCATGTTTTCGCAGACGCCCGACTGAATCAAGGGATTGCCACCATGACCGATACCTGCGATGCGTCCACCTTTCACGCCGATGTCAGCTTTAATGATGCCCAAGATCGGATCGATAATGGTGGCATTGGTTAAAATTAAATCGAGACAGTCGGCATCGAGTGCCAGCGGCGATTGGCCCATGCCATCGCGAATCACTTTGCCGCCGCCAAACTTCACCTCATTGCCATAACCACCACCCTCGGCGATCAGGTCTTTTTCGATTTCAATAAACAGCTCGGTATCAGCGAGGCGCACTTGGTCGCCTACGGTCGGGCCAAACATCTCGGCGTATTGACGACGGGTAAATTCGAGACCTGAAGACTGAGGCGGGAGACCTGAGGTAGGGGGCTTGAGGGAGGAGGCTGCGTCACCGAGCGGCGCATCGACCTTGTTGTTCAAGCCGTAAACGCGGCGCTCTCCTGCAAGCGCGACCAGCTCGACTTCGCGCACATCACCGGGCTCGAAACGAACGGCGGTGCCCGCTGCAATGTTAAGACGAAACCCTCTCGACGCTTCGCGGTCGAAGTCCAAAGCGTCATTGACCTCATAGAAGTGAAAATGGCTACCGATCTGCACCGGGCGATCACCCTGATTCGCCACCTTCACGGTAATCGTCACTAAGCCAACATTCCCTGCGAGCAGCGCATCGGGATCGGAGTATTTGTATTCGCCAGGTATCATCGGATCGGATTGTGAACAGTGACTAGTTTGGTGCCATCGGGAAAGGTGCCCTCGACTTGCACTTCATGGATCATTTCTGGCACGCCTGCCATCACATCGTCGCGCTTCAGGATCGTGGTGCCAAAACTCATGAGATCCGCCACGGTTTGACCATCGCGAATCCCTTCGAGGATCTCATAGGAAATGAGTGCGATCGACTCAGGATAGTTCAGCTTTAAGCCACGGCCGAGCCTGCGACGCGCCAAATCAGCGGCCACGACGATCATGAGCTTATCTTGTTCTCGAGGAGTTAGATGCATTTAGAAATAAAGATTAAACTGTGAGGTGCTTATCAATGACGGCGGACGTCAGTTGTTCAGACTGACCGGACAGAACCACGCTACCACGATCTAGAATATAAAATTCATCACTGGCAGCTTTAGCAAAATCGAGGTATTGCTCGACCAAGATTATACTCAGATTACCACGTTTCTTGAGCATATGAATCGCGTCCTCAATTTGATCGATAATCGAAGGCTGAATGCCCTCGGTCGGCTCATCGAGAATCAGCAGTTTTGGATTGGTCAAAATCGCACGACCAATCGCCAACTGCTGCTGCTGACCGCCAGACAGGACGCCGCCCTTTCGAGCGAGCATGTCTTTGACCACTGGAAACAGCTCATACACCTCGTCGAGTCGATCGCGACCCGCGGCCCCAGAAATACTCATACTGACTTCGAGGTTTTCTTGAACCGTCAGATTCGGAAAAATGTCGCGACCCTGTGGCACGTAGCCGAGCCCCATCCGCGCGCGTTGATCGGAGCGCAGCGACTCGATCGATTGACCCTCAAAAGTAATGCTGCCCTCGGTCTTTGGCATCTGGCCCATGATGCTACGCAGCAGCGAAGTTTTACCCACACCATTACGCCCCAAGAGCGCAACGACTGAGTTTGGCTTTACGGTCATATCAATGCCGCGCAAAATGATAGATTCATCATAGCTTGCCTTGAGGCCCTTGACGGACAGCAGCGGCTCAGCGACAGGTGTGGAAGATTCAGAAATCATAGCGTGTCGGTGTGTTTATTTGGTTTCACTCTTCTTACCTTGGCGGCCGAGGTAGACTTCGATGACTTGAGGATCAGACTTCACTTTCTCAAAGGTGCCGTCTTTCAACACATGGCCTTGGTGTAGCACGGTGACCTTGCGCGCGATCTGTCGGATAAATTCCATGTCGTGCTCAATCACGATCAGGCTGTGCTTCTTTTCGAGGCTCAGTAGCAGCTCGCCGGTGCGCTCAGTCTCTTCATCGCTCATACCAGCTGCAGGTTCATCAATCAGTAAAATGCGCGGATCTTGTGCGAGCAACATGCCAATTTCGAGCCACTGCTTCTGGCCGTGCGACAGGCTACCGGCCAAATCTTTGACGCGCGACTCTAGGCGAACCGTTTTCAACACCTCCATGATACGTTCACGATCCGACGCAGTCTCTTTATAAAATAGAGTCTTAAACACGCCTCGCGGACGATTCAATGAGAGCACCAAATTATCATACACCGTATGCGACTTATACACACTCGGCGTCTGGAATTTACGACCAATGCCGAGGCGGTTGATCTCATACTCGCGCAGTTTGGTAAGGTCCATGTCGTGACCGTCATTGTCATGCAGTGTCACCGTGCCTAGGTCGGGACGGGTGCGCCCGGTGATGATATCCATAAAGGTGCTCTTGCCCGCGCCATTCGGCCCAATTACGGTGCGCAGTTCGCCCTCTTCGAGATAGAAGTTCAAGTCGTTGATCGCCTTAAAGCCATCAAAGGATTTACTCACACCGGAAACCGACAAGATCAGCGGTGTATCCCGGTAAAGTGGATTATGTTGAGGATTCGACATCACAATTAAGCCTCCGCAGTTTGAAGTGAACGTTTTTGGGCAATACTCGCTTTGACCTGCTGGTAAACACCGACGATACCGTTGGGCATCACCAGCACCACAAAGACAAACATGCCGCCCATCATAATTAACCAGTAATCGGGGAACGCCTGCGTGGTATAACTCTTAAACAGATTCACCAAAATCGCACCGATCACAGGGCCCCACTTGGTTCCTCGTCCACCGACGGCGACCCAGACGACCACTTCGAGTGACTTACCGGTTTCCATCAGACTCGGATTGATACCACCGACCTGCGGCACATACAACGCACCCGCCGCACCTGCAATCATCGCGGATAGCGTGAAGATGACTAACTTGAAACTGGTCGTGGAATACCCAGAGAAGAGTACGCGGTTTTCTGAATCACGAATCGCCTGCTGCACCTTGCCAAGCTTGGATGCGAGCAAGCCAGAAGTGATCAGATAGGTAAACAGTAACAACAACGCTGAGCCGATATACAACCAACGCGTGGTCGATGGATCGTTAATACTATGGCCGAGGATTTCCTTAAAGTCAGTAAATCCGTTGTTACCGCCAAAGGTAAAGTCATTGCGAAAGAACAATAGACACACGGCGTAAGTGAGCGCCTGGGTTAGAATCGAGAAATACACACCTTTGATGCGGGAACGAAACGCAAGTATGCCGAAGATCAATGCGACCAAGCCCGGCACCCAGAGCACCGCACCCGACGCAAACCAGAAACTATCAAATGGCTTCCAGTGAGTCGGCAGATCTTGATAGCCCATAAAAACCATGAAGTCGGGCAAGACACGTTCTGCCGCACTTGCATCCCCAATCGCGAGCATCAGATACATGCCCATCGCATAACCGCCCAGAGCGAAGAACAAACTCTGGCAGAGGCAGAGCAAGCCGGTATAGCCCCAGAGTAAATTGAGACTCATCGCGAGAATGGCGTAAGTCAGATATTTACCCCACAGCGAGACTTGGAAGGAGCTTACCGAGAGCAAACCCGATTCAGGCCCCCACGCATTTAAGCCGGGGAGTAACATGAGGAGCGCGGCAACAATACAGAAGATGCCGGCCTCTTTCTTAGTGTCAGTAGAAAGCATAGTATAAAACGTTTTTGAATTTAATCGTCTAGGCTGCGGGAGCGTGACGGGAACAATCCACCGGGGCGCCACTGCAAGAATAGGATGATCACAAAGAAGACCGTAATCTTACCCATCACTGGACCGAGTGCTGGCTGTAGCAATTGATCCACCAGACCGATGCCCATCGCGGAGAGACCTGCACCGAGCAAGTTCCCTACACTACCGATCACAACGACCATGAAGCTATCGACGATATATTGCTGGCCCATCAGCGGGCCCACATTACCAATCTGCGACAGCACTGAACCACCCAACGCCGCGAGACCGCAACCGAGCGCAAACGTCATCGAATTTACACGAGCCACCGGAATACCGAGGCTACTCGCCATGCCGCGATTTTGCATCACCGCGCGGATGTGTAAGCCGAGGTTGGTCTTACGTAGCAGTAACCAGGTCAGCAGCACGACTACTAGGGCGATGAACATAATGAACAAACGTGTGTAGCTCATATTAAATCCACCAAAGCTGAGGTTGCCCATTAGCCATGTCGGATTGTTCACCTGCACATTAGCCGCACCAAAAATCAACCGGAAGCACTGTTGCATGACCATCGAAATCCCCCAGGTGCACAGCAGTGATTCTAAGGGACGTCGGTAGAGAAAACGAATAATTGATTTCTCTAAAACCAAACCAAACCCTGCCGCGACTAGAAAACTAAGTGGTAACGAGACCACAAAGTACCACCCGAAAGCCTCACTACTGAGCCCCCATGTATTGATGAAAAAGGTCTGCACCATGTAAGTGGTATAGCCACCGATCGCAACGAACTCACCATGCGCCATATTAATAATACCCATCAAACCGAAGGTAATCGCCAAGCCAAAGGACACGATTAACAGTACCGACCCCGTACTGAACCCTCGGAAAAAGCTACTGAGGAACTCCATTAAATTCATATGCTCTGCGATCGTCCGCAGCGTGGTCGAGGATGCGATCGCCAGCGGACTATCCGCACGTCCGGCAGTCACTTCTGCCTCTAACACCTTCTCAATGAAGCCACGCGAAGCGACCGATTTCAACTCTGCTAGCTCCTCAACCGATGCCAACTTCTCTGCCGCATCGCCATTCTCGAGGAGACTGATCGCGAGCGCTTCTCGAATTGCAGCGCGCACCTCATCCACTGCCTCGACTTCCAGCTGTGCCTCTAAGGCCGGCACAAACTCTGGCTTGAGACTACGACCCATCTTGATCGCGGAATTAATACGCACATTTGGATCATCGGCCTTAAGCCCCAGCGTATCCAATAGACCCTTCATCTGCTTACGCACGGAACGCGATGCACGAGTCTTCTCCGCGACTTCGACTTCCACCTCAGAGAGTGTCACCGCTTCACCTGTTGCAACGAGCGACCACTGCTCATCGGTAAATTGCAGCAACCGAACCGCATCGGCGTCAGTTAAAGTAAAGATACCACCCGTTCGCCACGCCTCATAGATGTTGGCGATTGCTGGATCACCATAGTGTAGAAAGCTCCTGCAACAGGACTTGCTGATCTAATTTCTCTGCAAGTATCAGCTCAGAAAACACCACACGGGCATTACGCTCAGACGCGCCGAAGGACATCGAACAACATAATCCAAACAGCAGCAGTGAAACCACCGCCCGGAATGGACTTATTAAAACAGACTTAGCTACAGAAATCATAAAAATGAAAAAGCTAGCACATCTCATGCCAACGAAGGGGTTTAAACCAAAAGCTAAGGGCTAGTGAGATCAAAGATCTCGCTAGCCCCGCCAAACAAAACGACTGTCTATGAAAAATTATTTAAAAGTGCCTTTGAGCCATGGCTCACCATACACATCAGGAATCACTTCGAGAATTTCGAACTGCCCATCTTCAAGCGTCTCACCGATGTAAACAGTCTTGGTTACGTGATGATTCTTCTGACTAGTCACTGTGCCACCAGGACCGTCAAACGAGATCCCACTTTCAAGTGCCTTGATAACAGCGGTTGGCTCAAATGTGCCGGCCTTTTCAACCGCAGCCTTCCAGAGATACACACCGTCATACGAAAGAACCATTGGTGAGCATGTCACACGGCCTTCTTTTTGGACGGCGTCTGGAGCCTTCGTTGCCAACCAGGTCTGGAAGTCTGCCTTGAACTTGTCATTCGCAGCAGAGTCGATCGACATGAAGTATGTCCAGCATCCGAGGTGACCAACCAAGGTCCTTGGTCGGCAGACCGCGGAACTCATCCTCAGAAAGTGAGAACGAAACGATCGGGCAATCATCCGAAGTGAGACCGGACGCAGCGATCTCTTTGAAGAAAGGAACGTTCGCATCACCGTTAATTGTGTTGATCACGCATGCTTCACCGGATGCGGAGAAGTCCTTGATCTCAGCAACGATTTGCTGGAAGTCAGTGTGGCCGAATGGAGTGTAGTTACCTGCTGAGACTGCTACATCACCTTCGTAACGAATACCACCGCCGATATTTTCGACAGGAATACCCTTAGAGAGTAAGTATTCGAAAAGAACAATGTTGGTGGTCTGCGGATACACATAGTCCGTGCCGATTAGATAGAACTTCTTGTAACCCTCAGCAAGCAAGTAATCCACTGCGGGTATCGCCTGCTGGCCAACTGCTTCAGCTGTGTAGATAATATTAGGAGACTCTTCTTCACCCTCGTATTGGACGGGATAAAATAGCAGCCCGTTATACTTCTCGAAGACCGGCAATGCGAACTTGCGGCTCACCGAGGTCCAGCAACCAAAGGTCGCGGCAACTTTATCTTTAGCGAGCAGCTGCTCTGCTTTTTCAGCAAAGACTGGCCAGTCCGATGCACCGTCTGCGACGACTGCCTCGATCTGCTTACCGAGCACACCACCATTCGCATTAATTTCATCGAACGTAAAAAGCAGCACGTCGCGCAGTGACGTCTCTGAGATCGCCATGGTACCACTGAGAGAGTGGAGCACGCCGACCTTGACGGTGTCGTCTGCCGCCTGCGCGATCCCAAACGATGCTGTCGCGAATGCGCGCTACAAGCGAGCAGTTTTGAAAATTTATTGAGTGATTTAATCATGTGTAGTTTTCCCCTATATTAGTATGTTATATTTCTTGAAATGAATCGTGGCTTAATTCGCCAGATAGCATTCAACCAACATTTAGCTTATTCTATGCCAATTATTCTGCTGAAATCTTTTTACCCACAACAAAGGCTTAAACTGATGCAGGACGCCTAAATAAACATTAACTACAGCTAATAAAAGCCGGTTGATTTAGGGAGATGTATCATAAAGTGGATACAGTGTAAATCAGCCTAGGAAAAGCGCACAAAAGTCAAAGCGCAGCACCCTAATACAAAAATAAAAAACCCTCCAGCAGAACGCTTGGAGGGTTGAATCAAATCGAAATAAAATAGCGGCTATAAATCAGGCGCTTCGATTTCAATGACCTTGCCCTTATAAAATCGAACGATGCCAGTCACTTTTTTTGCCGTTGCGACGCGACGACCTTGGTAAGTGTAAACGAAATCGACACGCTTGTGCATCGAGGGCTCATTTAGGGTCGGCTGGTCCAACACTGCAACAACCTCCTCGGGAGTCATGCCCCTCTGAAGCTTAGGCCACTTTTCGGCGTCCATCCAAGGAAAGTTCGCGCTTTCTTCGCGCGCTTGGATCGTCTGCACCACGCTCTCTATGAGCGAACTTTTATCCTTCGGAGTCATCGGCATTGACGCAAAAGCTTCCGTTGCGATCGCTTCGACCTGCGTATTCTTGACGAATCGAAGGGAAGCTTCGAGCTGCTCAACGCGTTGTTGCAATGCCAGGAATTCCTCCTGCGCCACTGCTTCAGCAACTGACATAGCAGGTGCAGCAGTCAGTACGGCCCCACATAGCGACAGTAGGAATAGATGTGTGTTATATTTTGTTTTCATAATAAGCCAAAAAGGAGTCTCACCGAAATGAGACTCCTTAGAGTTAAATGTAAGTAATTCTAAATCTAGAAGCTATAGATAAGTTCTGCAGCGAGTGTAGTGAAATCTTCGCCTTCCACTTCTTCGCAGGAAAGCTCAAGCAGACCAAACACATTGTCTGAGAAAGCATAGCTAGGAGAAACTGTGAATTTTTCATATTCAATATTGTTTTCGACGTCACCAGCAGAATAGCGTAACGTTAAACCAGCCTTACCGAATGAGTAGTAAGCTAGAGCCATGTAGGTGTCTTCTGCACGCTCTTCACCAGCCGTGAAAGTGCCATCCCAGTCATTGCTAGTATACTCAGCAGCGAATGTGAAAGCAGCGATGTCATAGCTAGCCCAGATGTTGATTGTTTCATAGCCTGGATCATCCGCATAGATGAATTTTACAGTCAAATCTTCAATACCTGTGTAGGCAGCAAGGAATTCAACAGACGCTGAATCATCTGCCTCTCCGACCCATAGACCTAACGCGAAGTCGTCTGTTGCGTAGTCAGCAGATGCGCCATAGGCATAACCCGCAGAATAGACCACACTGTTTGCGGCGCCTTGGTACGAATATTGGAAGAGTCCAGTTGCATCATAGGTTTCAAATCCTTGGTAGCTCAAGATGTTACCGATCGTGAAAGACAGCGCATCACTCGCAGCGTACGTAATGGTAACTGTTTCAAAATCCAAGTCGTCTGGGACCTCAACAGTATCCCCATCGCTGTCTTCAGCTTCAGTGGTTCTGCCATCCCGGAATGAAAGTTCAGCCACTGCAGACCACTTGCTTTCCGCAGGAGTGAAACTGAATCCGAGCTCAAACTCAGCAAGTCCACCTTCAAGATTATCTCCTCTATCGGTATCTTCGTAATAAGCGTCAATATAACCATAGGCGCTCAGATCATCAGTGAGTGGAATCTCTGCATTCGCAACAGATCCGAAAAGTGCAACACTCGTAAGTGATGCTAGCAGTTCTTTTTTCATCTTCATAATATTATTTGTTTGTTTGTTGTTTTTCGCTGCATGGTTGCAGCGCATCACTATTAGCTTCCTGCATGCCAATTTTTCATTTGTGCGGCTCTTTTTTCAAAAAAAAGGACTCACTATAATTTATGATAAAAATAAACAGACTAATAAATTTGAGAGATTTAACGCACGCATTATCCTTCAAATAACGTATTCATTTATCAATTACAATAAGCCTGGTGTGAGATAAAAAAACTCCGCCCAACCCTTCATACATCACGATTGCAGCGCAGACGCCGACGCACCCCACCCATACTTATTAAAACAACAATACTTAGACAAAGCCCCGCCATCAGCTACAACTTCCAACGTCACTTAGGTAAGTGCACTTCGCGCCCGCACCCCCAAAGGCCACGCACGCCAAAGTTCGCAACAGACTTATATTTGACATCTAAATCGAGAAAAATTCTTCTAAATTGACCACTATAGATAAAAAAGACCCACCCGATTAGTTCGCTAAAGCAGCCAACTCACCGCTTACTTTCGAGCCGCGAAGCCGATTCAAAAACACCAAAAAGGTAGCGCTGATAAAATAAATGGGCGACGCTGCGCACACTGAAGATACGGCACGAGCCTAAAGCGGGCGGCCGCAATGACTGCTCCACTCTCAACGGCTTGCGCGCTCGGTACATCGCGGGCATCGAAATGCGCAATATATTTAAGCAATGGCAAGTCGCCCAAACCCCTCAATGACAGCCAACAGAAAGTGTAGCGCATGAAATAAAATCGGCACCTTCGCGCTCTAACGAGTATGACTCACCAAAATACAAATTGTTCGACAGGTGGTTGCGGCAGCAAGGGGCTATGCCCTGGAGTCGCGCTGCTACTCGCCTATCTAGCCGGCTTCGGCCTCGCCGAATTAACTGGCAGCACACTGCTCGGCTTCCTAGTCGGCCTACCTTTATTCATCGTGCTGGTTTTAGGCCTGCCACGAAAGCGTGCCGCCACGAGTGAACAGACAAACGACTAAGCAAATATTCAAAGTCTAGCACATGAGAACGTGGCGTGTCCGCTTGTCGGACGCCTTCGCCAGAGTTGTTCACAAGCCAGGCCACACCCTGGCTCGCACTCAAGGGCATAGTAACCAGCGCGCACAGCACTTTCAAAGTTCCGCAACTACTGCTCCACTCTCGGCGGCTTGCGCGCGCGTTGCACATCGCGGGCATCGAAATGTAGGATATATTTCTGCTCAAAATAAGGATCCGTAAACGTCTCTTCTAAATTGATCACCTTGCGCGGGCGAATACCAAGCACTTCCAACTCGTCATCCATTTCGCCGCCCTTCCAGTACAGCACACCATTCGGGATCGTGTTCTTTTCGCCGCGACGCACGTTGTTCTTAATCCACATGAAAAATTCGGGCAGGTTTTTCACTGCACGGCCGGTCACGAAATCGAACTGCTTTTTAACCTCCTCCGCGCGAATCTGCTTAGCTTCAACATTTTTCAAACCAAGCTGGGCGATCAAATCCTGCACCACCGTGATCTTCTTCCCAATCGAATCGATCAAGGTGAAATGCGCCTGCGGATAGCAGATCGCCATGATGATCCCAGGAAAGCCACCGCCCGTGCCGACGTCCATGATTCGGGTGCCATTCATTAACTTCAGATGATTGGTAATCGCGAGACAATGCGAGAGGTGGCGATCCTCCAGATGCTCGATATCCTTACGCGAAATCAGGTTAATCTTTCCATTCCACTCACGCAGCAGCACCGCCCAGCGCTCCAGCACAGGCCAGGACGCTTCAGGAATATTAGGAAATTTCGCTTTTAATTGTTCTACACTCATCACTTAACTAAGGCCTAGGTCGAGGCGGTTCCGTTGATGGACCCACTCTTTAAAATATGGATTATCATACGCATAGCCCGGAGCCGATTCGATACCGTAAAGCACCCCTCGCTCAAGCAGCGCCTTCAAGGTATTCGAGACACTACCGCTTGCTGGCAAACTAAATCTCCGGCGCACCGATTCACTCCCCAGCTTCATCTCCCCCTCTGCCATCGCTCGCAGAATATTCTGCTGATGCTGCGTGAACTGCTGCCAGTCGCTCTGAAAATACGCCTGATCCTCTGCAATAATCGCTCGATATGCACGATCTACCATCGGTTCAGTCAACTCCCCACTCGCTGCTGCCAGTGGAAAACTCATCGCTGCCAGACGCAGACGATCCACGGTGCAAGTCTCAGCGAGTTCCAACAGGCGGTCGAGCGCATCTAGTTGTGAAACACCACTCGCCTTAAATTTACCAACCAACCAATTCCGCATCTCCTGCAACGGCACTGGCTCAAAATTGATCGCACTGAACATCTTATAAAACGCACGATCGCTCGACATCAGCATATTAATCAAATGCACACGCGACCCCGTAAATACATAGCTCATATTCGAGTGGTGCTGAATGACGGCACGCAAATTCCACAAAGTCGCCTCATCTTCAAAGCGCGCCAGCTCTTGAAACTCATCAATGACCAATCCGAAATGGCGCCCTTGCTGCTTCGCAAGTTCATTCGCACGGTCTAAAATCCCAACAAACGTCGCACGCTGCTCATCAATCGGCGCCGTTCGAGCGACCGGCTTCAGCCGCACCTTAATCGCACCAGTCAGCGGGTCGGCTTCAGTCTCCAACTGCAAGGTCAACGCTCGCATCAAATCCCCCAAATAATCCTGCCAATTCTTGCCACTGGCAGTGGTGATCTGCTGTAACAGTGCATTCGATAAATCTGCCAGTTGCGTCGCAGTCGAAAAATCAACCATCATCACAGCCAAACCTTCAGCTTTAAGCTCTTCAACGACTGACTTACACAGTGTCGTCTTTCCCATCCGCCGACGGCCATGAATCAGCAGTCGCCGCCCAGGCTCACTGAGCGCCTCACGCAATCGCTGACGATCCGACACCCGATTGATCACCTCAGGACGGGCATCGATCGTCTCATAACGAAAGGGATTTGTGGGCAATTCACTCATAACATAGGCGGCTTTTAAACAACACAGACAAAACCTTTATCGCGCTGAACTTCATCTGAGTAAAGCTTTTTTAGTTCACTTGAATGAACTTCAGCAATACACACAACTATGCTTGACCAGACCAGAAGTACCGCAGAAACGGCTCCGACTTCGATCCTATCAGGCACTCAACTTAAACAACGGCGCCATCACCTCACTCGTTTCGCGCTTTGATCCGGCGATCCGCTTCCAGAATAATTGCCTCGCAACCCTTAAATTTGTGGTCGTCGAGGCAAAGGCGCTTCTGCTTGCCGTCGACCTCATAGATCGCGTAGGCGATGCCCTTTTTCTGCCACTGCTTACGGTCGATCTTCACGATCGAGTCTAACTCCACGCGTTGCCCAGACGTGCCAATCACGACATCGCCCTCCGCCCGCACGCTCAACTTGTGGTTCCACAGCACCCACAACCCAAAAAACACCGAGCCAGTCATCATCACCCAGCCGATCATCCGCTGCTCACGAATCGACGCATCGGTGCGCTCCTTCGGCATGTCGCGCTTGTAGCCAGCCTGCTTCGCATGACGCTCCCACGCAATGCGCAGGTATTCATTCACCTCAGCGCCGTGCGCCTGATGCTCCACGGCTTCAATCTTACCAGACGCAACCATCGCTGCCTCAATTTCGACAAATTCCGCATGCCGCTCCGCCCCATTCGGCCAGACAACATAACCGTCATACAAGAACCAAGCCGAAATCGTGGAAACCATAAAAAGCATAAACAGCATCCGGCGGCGCCATTCCTTTGAAATTCGTGCATCAACATCCATGCATCCATCAGTGAACAGTTCTTGCACCAACGCCAATCCCTATTTGAGGCTAACTTGACATAAGGCGATTAGCTGACATTATGTATTCTATGAAGACTACTTTAAATATTCCCGACAAACGCATGAAGGCCTTACTAAAGGCCACAAAAGCGAAGACCAAGACGGAAGCGATCAACACCGCGATCGAAGACTACATTTACCAAGAGAACGTCAAAGCCATCCTCGCCCTAGAAGGCAGTTCGCCTGATTTCATGACTCAAGACGAACTACAAGACATGCGTAACATGGAGCTACAGGAGCAGAGCGATATGGAGAATCCAAAGCAATGAAGCTAATAGACACCTCCGCCTGGATCAGCTTCATCAACCCAAAATATCAGTCACCCAAAAATGCAGAATTACGGAAACTGATACAACAGGGCAAGGCCGCCCTATGCGACTTAGTTCAACTGGAATTACAAGGCTACAAGCAATCAGAAGCCAAAGCCGTTGAACTGATCGTCGAAACCGTGCCCAAGTTGGAGCATTCGCCTCAAGTTTGGAGCCTCGCATATAAGATCGCCAGAAAATGCCGCATCGCAGGCAAGCCAGTCCCCAACACCGACATCCTCATCTACGCAACCGCCCAGCACCACGGCTGCGAGGTCTTCCACAACGACAAACACTTCGACTGGCTCGCTGAAATCGCAGCTAAGTAATACCAGATTCAAAGCTTGCCATAACATATCAATATATGATGATACGTTGATATTTAAATTCTATGAGCCAGAATACTTCCAACAAACCACTGACCGCCAAAGGTCAGCTCCTCGCCGACCTCTTCGCAGAGCGTATCGTCTTTCTTGACGGCGCGATGGGCACCATGATCCAGCAATACAAGCTGGAGGAGCAGGATTTCCGCAATGCCTCGTTCGACAACGACAAAGGCGATCTCAAAGGCAACAACGACCTGCTCAGCATCACCCGCCCGGACATCATCGAGACGATCCACCGCCAGTTCCTCGAAGCCGGCGCGGACATCATCGAGACCAACACTTTCTCGGGCACCACCATCGCACAGGCCGACTACGGCCTCGAGCACCGCGTACGTGACATCAACATCGAATCCGCCAAGCTTGCCCGCCGTGTCGCCGATGCCGTCTCCGAAGAACAAGGCCGCCCAACATTCGTCGCCGGCGCCATCGGACCAACCAACCGCACCTGCTCACTCTCGCCCGACGTCAACCGTCCGGAATACCGCGCCACCAGTTACGACGAATTGTATCAAGCCTACTACGAGCAAGTTGAAGACCTCGTCGCAGGCGGCGTGGATCTGCTCCTGCCAGAAACCGTTTTTGATACGCTCAACCTCAAGGCCTGCCTGCACGCGATCGAAGATTTCTTCGACACACAGGAAGCGCGTCTACCGGTGATCATTTCGGTCACCATCACCGACCTCTCCGGCCGCACACTTTCTGGGCAGACTGTCGAAGCCTGCTGGAACTCGATTCGCCATGCCAAGCCACTGTGCGTCGGCCTAAACTGTGCCCTCGGTGCGGACCTTATGCGTCCGTTCCTCGCCGACCTTTCCCGCGTGGCCGACACCTACGTACACGTGTATCCAAATGCCGGCCTGCCGAATCCGTTGGCCGCCACTGGTTATGACGAAACACCGGCCCACACTGGCGGCGCCGTCGGCGGTTTTGCCAAGGACAGCCTAGTTAACATGGTCGGCGGTTGCTGCGGCACCACGCCCGATCACATCGCAGCGATCATCCAGGAAGTCAGCCAATATGCACCACGCACGATCCCCACTGCGGTGCCTGCACAGCGCTTGAGCGGTCTCGAAGCCTTCAACATCATCATGGGCGAAACCTCGTTCGTGAATGTTGGCGAACGCTCGAACGTGACCGGCTCACCGCGCTTTAAGAAGCTGATTAAGAACGACGACTTCACCGGCGCCCTCGCCATCGTGCTCTCGCAAGTCGAGAAAGGCGCGCAGATTATCGATATCAATTTCGACGAAGGCATGCTCGACGGCGAAGCCTGCATGACCCGCTTCCTCAACCTCGTCGCCTCCGAGCCAGACATTTGCAAGGTGCCGATCATGATCGACAGCTCCAAGTGGTCGGTCATCGAAGCAGGCCTCAAGTGCGTGCAAGGTAAGTGCATCGTCAACTCCATCAGCCTCAAGGGCGGTGAAGACGAGTTCCGCGCACAGGCCAAAAAGATCATGCGCTATGGTGCGTCGACCATCGTCATGGCTTTCGACGAAAAGGGCCAAGCTGCGACGCGCGACGACAAGGTCGCCATCGCCGAGCGCTCCTACAAGATCCTCACCGAAGAGGTGGGCATGGATCCGCAGGACATCATTTTTGATCTTAACATGCTCACCGTCGCCACCGGCATGGAGGAGCACAACAACTACGCCGTCGATTTCATCGAAGCGGTGGAGGAAGTCAAAAAACGCTGCCCAGGCGCCCGCACCAGCGGCGGTCTCTCCAATGTATCTTTCAGCTTCCGTGGTAACAATCCGGTGCGCGAAGCCATGCACGCCGCGTTCCTGCATCACGGCATCGCCAAGGGCCTCGACATGGCCATCGTCAACCCCGGCATGTTGATGGACTACGACAAGATCGACCCGGCCTTCAAGGTGTTGGTCGAAGACGTGCTGCTAAACCGCAACGACGACGCCACCGAGAAACTCATCGATTTCGCCGAAGCCATTAAGGCTGGCACCGTCACCCTCGGCACCGGCACAGCAGAGGAACGCATCAACGCCGCCATGCTCGAAGGCATGAACGTGTTGCGCGCCCTGTTCGAACGCGCCACCGCTGAGAAGAATCCAGAGATCCTCGAAACTTTTCTCAAATCTGGTAGCGGTGCAGTGCCTGCTGCCGCGGAAAAAAAAACGGCTGAACTAAAGGACGCCTGGCGCAACGGCAGCGTTGAAGAACGCCTGTCCCACGCATTGGTTAAAGGGATCGTCGCGCACATCGACGCCGACACCGAAGAAGCGCGTCTCCAATACCCGCGACCACTGCACGTGATCGAAGGCCCGTTGATGGCCGGCATGAAGGTCGTCGGAAAACTGTTCGGCGATGGCGACATGTTCCTCCCACAAGTCGTGAAGAGCGCGCGCGTGATGAAGCGTGCCGTCGCTCACCTGCTGCCATTCATGGAAGCCGAAAAGGGCGATTCCACCGAGAGCTCCTCTGCGGGTAAATTTCTAATCGCTACAGTCAAAGGTGACGTGCACGACATCGGCAAAAACATCGTCGCCGTCGTGCTCGCGTGTAATAATTACGAGGTTAAGGACCTAGGCGTGATGGTCTCCTGCGACGCAATTCTGAAAGAAGCGCAAGAATGGGGCGCCGACATTATCGGTCTGTCTGGCCTGATTACACCCTCACTCGATGAGATGATTTTCAACGCGGACGAAATGAAAAAGCGCGGCTTCACCCAGCCTCTGCTGATTGGCGGCGCCACAACCAGCAAGGCGCACACCGCAATCAAGATCGCTCCGCACTACAACCAACCCGTGGTGCGCGTCGGTGATGCGTCCCTCGTGACTGAGGTCTGCAACAATCTACTCAACCCTGAGAAACGCGAAGCCTACGCCGCCGAAGTCAGCGCGGATCAAGAAAAACAGCGTATTCGCTTTGCTGCCAACAATAAGGCAACTGACTTCCTGCCACTCGCGGCGGCACAAGCCAAACGCTTCACTTGCGACTGGGCCAATGCGCAGCTCAAGGCACCCAACGCTCCAGGCATCACAGTTGCCGACCATGTCGACCTCCAGGACCTCAGCCAATACTTCGACTACTCGCCACTCTTCTGGACCTGGGAGCTCAAAGGCGTGTATCCAAAAATTCTTGAGCATAAAAAATACGGCGAACAAGCCCGCGTCATCCTTGCCGATGCTCAGGCCTTACTCAAACGTATCATCGACGAAAAGCGCTTCCGTGCCCGCAGCGTGGTCGGCCTGTTTCCTGCCAACTCCGTGGGCGACGATGTCGAACTCTATGATGACGCAGGCCAAACCATCGGCACCTTCTACACTTTGCGCCAACAAAAGAAGAAAGTAAAAAGTGACACCTATTACGCGCTCGCCGACTTCGTCGCACCGAAAGAATCTGGCCAAATCGATACCTTTGGTGCGTTCGCATGCTGCATTGAAGGTGTGGATACATTTGCGCAAGAGTTCGAAGACGCACAGGACGACTACAACTCAATCATGGTCAAAGCCATTGGCGACCGATTTGCCGAAGCACTCGCTGAATACACTCACGCCAAAGTGCGTAAGGAGCTCTGGGGCTATGCGCCCAGCGAAACACTCAGCAACGAGCAACTCATCAAAGAAGAATACCGCGGCATCCGCCCAGCAGCCGGCTACCCGAGCCAGCCCGACCACACCGAAAAGGAGATGATTTGGAAGCTACTCGAAGCCGAAGCCAACACCGGCGCAAGCCTCACTGAAAGCTTCGCCATGAATCCCGGCAGCGCCGTCAGCGGCCTCTACTTTGGCCACCCCGAAGCCAAATACTTCCAAGTCGGGCCGATGGCCAAAGACCAGTTCGAAGACTACGCACAGCGCAAAGGTTTCGATCTGGAGAAGACCGAAAAGTGGCTTTCGCCGAATCGCGGCTATTAGGATTCCCCTGTCGGTCATCGCCAGTGGAGCATCTAAGGCGACTCCGCAGAAAATCGAAAGTAGCCATTAGCTCCAATCCTCAATCACGAGATTGGGGATTTTTAAAAAGTCCTTGGTATTGAGGGTCGCCACTTTCAGGTTGTTAGCGAGTGCAGTCGCTCCGATCAACAAGTCGAATTCGCCAATGCTCAGGCCAGCCCTCAAGGTCCCGGCCTTGATACGTGCGTAGGTTTCGATCACCTTGCGATCAAGCGGAAGAACCACCAATTGGTTTTTCAAATAGTGCTCATACTCTGCCCAGAGACGGACCGACGCCTTTTTTTCCAAACCAAAGAGCACCTCCGCTTCGCAAATGCTTGAGATGGCCAGCGAGGCATTGCCCAACTCCGACCAGCGCTGAACCGTCCTCTGATGCGGATGGCGTCGCAAGCGCTGAGAGTAAATCGAAGTATCGAGTAAGTGTGTGATCATTGTTAATCCAGCGGATCTTCACGCTGCAGCTCCGAGCGCTGCGGCAAAATAAAATCAACGTCCAATGCTCCGTAGCGGGCTCGTGCCTCTTCAACGGTATCCCATACGGAAGTCGAGGCGCACTCTTCTTCGATCGGCACCAATTTGACCACAGGTTTACCGCGACGGCTAATTACACAGGGTTGCCCAGTCTCTGACACCTGATTGCAGATCTCAGAGAGGCGATTCTTTGCGTCGTAAAGGGGAACCATTTCCATCTCTAAAAGATCTAGCTATCTAGCTATATTGTCAAGTCGATCGTTGATACAAACAACGCAGAGCCCGAAGTAATACAGGCCACGCCCGGCCCGTCGCGATCGCTCAAACAATATCGCGAGTTATACTTGTTCGCAGACAGGACTCAGAATCTCCACGGTCTGCGACAAATACAGGCCCTACAATCTAGACCCAAAAAACCCCCGTCCTAAAACGGGGGCTTTTGAAATTTGCAGCGATTCGCTACCAACGATTCACCGTTACGGCACGACCGTTCTTATTGGGAGCAACAGCCGCCTTGATCGTCGCCTTTTGGCTCTTCAGAGCTGCAGCATTCGCCTTCAGCTTTTGGCTCGTCATTGCAGCAACCGCCTTCTTTGTCTTCACCGCCGCCACCGCAGCATCCACCACCCTGCTGAATTTGGCCGTGTGCGATCTCTTCTTCAGTCGCCGCGCGAACTTCTTGGATCGTCACGTTGAAGTTAAGGTGCTTGCCCGCGAGCGGGTGATTGCCGTCGACAGTGACATCGTCGTCTTCGACTTTAATCACACGAACCGAGACCGGGCCTTGATCGGTGTTGGCTTGAAACTGCATGCCCGCCTGAAGATCTTCGACGCCTTGAAAACGCTCCTTCGGCACGACTTGCTCCAATGCTGGATTGACCTCGCCATAGCCATTTTCTGGATCGACGCGCACTTCTGCAGTCTCACCAACGAGCTTACCTGCGAGGGCAGCCTCGAGGCCTGGAATGATGTTACGATGACCGTGAAGATAGACCATTGGTTGTCCCGGTTGGGACTGATCAATCATAGTTCCTTCATCATCTTTAAGGGCGTAGTCGATTGCGACTACTGTGCCATCTGCGATTTGCATAATCTGTAATATTTGTGGTTTCTGCGCGATTGCGAAGCAGAACGAGTAGTCAATATCCGCGTGCCGTCAAAAAGAAAGGGACATATTTTCGCCAAACGATTGACCGATCTGACTGATTTCAAGTGCTTCAGCGCGCAAACTCACTTGACGGATGCGCCAAAAATGGGGTTTCTATCCAGACGCACGCAGCACACTTTTGACGCCTTCCTGCTTTTTCGGCCTATGCCCATTCAAGACAATCCTCTATTCCGACGCCTACATAAGCATGCGCAAAAGCGTCTGGTGTTTGATCCCGGTGTCTCGCGAAGCAAGCAGCTACCCGCCTACAAGCGCTACATCGAGCTAGAGAGCGAAATGCTCAAGCGTTACCACCAAAAAGGTGACCCTGGCCTGGAGGTCTGCCAAGCGCGCGCCGCGATGGTGGATGTGGTGATTGAGAATCTATTCCTCGCAGCCCTCGATCTATATGCCACCGAGCATGGCCCACTACCCTGCAAGATGGCAGTACTCGCCACTGGCGGCTACGGGCGCCAAGAGCTCAACCCACACAGCGACATCGACATCATGTTTCTCTACCCCGAGAAGATTTCGGGGAAGCACTTTGCCAAGTTTCAGGAAGTGCTCGCCGAAGAGATCCTCTACCCGCTCTGGGACTTAGGCTGGAAAGTCGGGCACGCCTCGCGCAACGCCAAAGAAGCCATCGAAGAGGCGAAGAGCGAAATTCAGTCGAAAAACGCGATCCTCGAATCACGCATCATCTGCGGCTCCGACCCACTCTATCTCGACATGCAGAAACGCTTCGCCAGCTACTGTAAAAAGGAAAACTCCAAGGCCTACATTCAGCAACGCCTCGCCGACGAACGCGGCCGCCATTCGAAGTTTGGCAACACAGTCTATCTGCAAGAGCCCGACATCAAAAATGGCGTCGGTGGCCTGCGCGATTATCAAAACATCCTGTGGATGGCCAATATCAAGTTTGGCTATGGCTCGTTTCGAGAGATCAACAAAGCCAAACTATTACGCCAGCACCTGCGCGACGAAATGGAAGCCGCCTACGATTTCCTGCTGCGCACACGGACCGAACTGCACCTGCAGAATCGACGTCCGACGGACAAGCTCGACCTCGAGCAGCAACCCACTATCGCCGCGGGCCTTGGCTATCCGCAGGAAGATATGTTCGAGCGTGTTGAGGCGTTCATGAAAGACTACTACACCGCCGCGCGCACGATCTACCATACCAGCGAGCTGCTCAAAGAACGACTCGCTCTCTCCAGCGAAGATGACGCACGCAGCTCGGGCGGCATCACCTTCCGCGAAGCCCTGCGCGCGCATCAACATCTACCACTCAAACGCGTCGATGGCTTCATCTTACAGGACAAGGTGCTTTCTCCAGAGCAAAAATCTGTCTTCACCGAAGACCCCTTACGCCTGATCCGAGTCTTTCACTTAATGCAACAGTTCGGGGCCAAGCTACACCCCGACCTGAAGTTTCGCATCTCTCGCTCACTGCCATTGATTGACCATGAGATGATCAATCACCCTTCAGCGGCAAAGAGCTTTTGCTCCATCCTGAGGAATCCTGGTGAAGTCTATCCGATCCTGAAACTGATGCATGAACTTGGCGTGCTCGGACGCTATTTGCCCGAGTTTGGCCAGCTCACTTGCATGGTTCAGCATGAATACTACCACCGCTATACTGCGGATGAGCACGTCTTGCGCACGATCAAACATCTCGATGCTGTCTTCCAAAAAAACACTCCCGTCGACACTACCTACGAGACCGCACTACGTAAAAATGACGACCCGCTGCTGCTCTATCTGATTCTTCTACTACACGACATCGGCAAGGCCGAAGGCGTTAAAGGGCACGATGTCAACGGCGTCCGCATCGCTCAGCCAATCCTCACACGCTTCGACGTCAGCGACGAGCAGCAGGAGCAAATTCTATTTATCATCCGCCATCACTTGGCCATGTCCCGCATCTGGCAACGTTTTGATCTCGATGATCCAAAGACCGCACACGCTTTTGCCGAGTTCATCGAAGACCCTGAGAAACTCCGCTTTCTCTATGTTCATACCTACTGCGATGCCCGCGGCACCGCGCCGACTCTCTGGAACGACTACAAAGACACCATGCATCGGACTTTGTATCAGCGGACTCTAGAGCAATTCGAGAGCAAGGAAGTCATCGAACGGAAGCGTAAAGAGCGTAAGGAGATGCGCCATCAACAGATGCTCGAACGCAAGATCGAAGGAGTGGCCAAGGACGAGATCGAAGCGCACTTCGACCGTTTACCGGAGCGCTACTTCACCAACACTAAGCCCAACGAAATCGAGCTCCACCTGCGCATGGTCAACCAGTTGTTCGCTCAAATCCAACAAGCAGATTCGACTGGCACACTGGCCCCCATTATAGATTGGAGCAACGACATCGACCTCAATATGACCGTCGTCAATATCGTCACTTGGGACCGCGCAGGCCTCTTCTACAAACTCGCAGGCGCCCTCACGCTGGCTGGTGTCAACATCGTCAGCACCAAAGCCATCTCCCGCTCCGACAACATCTCCATCGACACCTTCTACATCATGGACCCAGAGGGCGGGGCCGTCTCCAACGAAAAAGCGCACAGTATCTTCAAGACACACATCGAAGATGCCCTCATGCATGGCCGACGTCTCACCAGCGAAATCGAGCGCATGGAAGCCAAGGTAAAAAGTCAGAAGAAGAAGCTGCGCGGCATTCTCCCTGCTCCGATTCCACCAACGCTCAACATTTACCATGAGCCTGCGCTCAACCACACCATTATCGAGGTGCAGACAGAAGACAGGATCGGCCTCCTGTACGGGCTCGCTCGGCATATTTATTCGAGAGGGTTTGACATTGGCTTCGCACGAATTGCCACAGAGCGTGGCCTCGCGATCGACACCTTCTATATCGATAAGATTAATCGCCAAGAGCCGATCAGCGCCAAAAATCTATCGGAATTACGCGTCAAACTAAATGTAATCATCAACGAATAGACATTCGCGACCGTCGAACCAACCAATACGATGAAAGCCAATAAGACCGAGCGCACGGCAATCGATTCACTCTACCGAATCAGTAGCCTAGTATCTGATACCGAAGAGCCCAAAGAAGCCCTCACCCTGATCCTCCAAGAGATCATCAACGTCCTGCAACCCAGCAGTGCCTCGATCGCTTTGATCAACCCCGACACCCATCGACTCGAATTGGAAGTCTCGCATGGGCTCGCCGAAGACTGGAACGATCTGGACCTCGCCCTCGGCCAAGGCATCACTGGATGGTGTGCACTACACGGTCGCTCGATTAACGTGCCTGATGTCAGTCAAGAGCCGCGCTACATCTCTGTCCGCTCAAGCGTTCGTTCCGAAATGGCGGTGCCGATGGAAGACCGCGGAGTCGTGATGGGGGTGGTCAACATCGATAGCGAACAACTCAGTGCCTTCGACGACCAATCGCTTAAAATCCTCACCCTCTTGACCAACGAAGCCAGCCGTGTGATCTCCAGGCTCTGGCTGATTCAGCAGCTCCGCGCCAAAGCACATCAGCTCGAGTCACTCATCAATATGGGGCAAGGCCTCGTCGGCGAACTCGAACAAGACGAAGTGCTCCGCGGCCTCGCCCGTGAAGGTCGCCAACTGATGCACTGCCACAGTTGCGCGCTGTTTCTACTCACACCAGACCATAAGCAACTTAAGCTCCACTCCATGGCTGGCCCCAACGGCCAGATCGACGCGCAAGTTAGCTTCCCGATCGAGGAGAGTTCCTTTGGTGCCGCCATCCATCGACACAAACAAGTCGAGGTCGCCGACCTGCCCTTTACCGTCGAGAACGACTTCATCCACCTCGTGCAAAGCGAAGGCCTCGTCTCCATGCTCGCTACGCCGATCATCTTTAACAACGAAGTGATCGGACTGCTCAACGCCTACACCACCCACCAGCACCGCTTCAACAACGACGAGAAAAAAGTCTTCGCTACACTTGCGCGACTCGGCGCCATCGCGATCCAAAACGCCCGTCTGTATTCACGTATTTTCAGCTCCGAAGAATCGCTGCGCCAAAACGAAAAGCTCACCACACTCGGCATGCTCGCCGCCGAGATCGCCCACGAAATTCGTAATCCGCTGACAGTGATCAAACTGCTGTTCGATTCGCTCAACCTACAGTTCGAAGCAGACGACGACCGCCAAACCGACATCACCGTGATCGGCGACAAGATCAATCAGCTCGAAGCGATCGTCAGTCGCGTGCTCGACTTTGGCCGCAACCGGCAGGACACGCACGCACGCTGTGACCTCAACGACTTGATCGAAGACACCCTGCGACTGGTGCGCCTCAAGCTGCATCAGAGCAAAATCGAGATCGGCTACGAGCCAGATGCGCGGGCCTTGTTTGTTGAAGTCAACAAAGGCCAAATCCAGCAGGTCATGCTCAACCTCATCCTCAATGCCACCCAGGTGATGCCCAAAGGCGGGCGTATCCATATTTCAAGTACAGAAGATACCCAACAAGCAGCCTTCATCATCCGCGATAACGGCCCCGGCATTCCAGAAAGCATACAGCCCGATATCTTCGAATCCTTCTTGACCAACCGCCCCGGCGGCACAGGCCTCGGCCTCTCTATCAGTAAGCGCATCCTTCGTGACCACCATGGCGATATCGAGCTCGTCGAATCCTCCTCCACGGGCAGCACCTTTCGCTTCTGGCTACCGACACATTAATTTGAAAGTAGAACGTCACAGCCTCTGGCCTGTTGCACTCGCGCTGACCATTTTCATGGTTTCCGGCACCAAAGATCTGACCGCGCCCGACCTCGGCTTCGATTTCTCTTACGACAAGCTCGCACACCTGCTGATCTTCGGTCTACTCGCCACAGCCGTGCTACGTATCCCTCGCTTTTTCAACAGCGGTTGGCAAGGCGTCTGCATCACCATCGCGCTGATCTCACTTTTTGGTGCACTTGATGAATATCGGCAATCCTTCACCGCTGGGCGCTACGTCGAACTGGACGACTGGATCGCCGACAGCCTCGGTGCGATCATCGCCAGCGTCGTGTATTACAAATGGCACCGCTATCGACGCACCTTGGAGTGGATCTGCTTCAGACGTAAAACAAACATTGCTGATAACGCGTGAGATGGTGTCTTTTACGCGACACCATCTTAGCTAGAACTCCGACCTATTTGTTCGCCAGAATGCTCCAGCTTGGACTCTCAAGTTCTTCAATCAATACTTCACCCCACAGCCATACGGCGTGGTGGTTGATTCTTCAATCGGCTCGCCGGCAGTTGCACTAGTATACGCGACCTTCACATAATTGGTCGCCCTTGCAATGTCCTCGGCCTTGGCTGACTTGATACTATCTATCGCGCCTTGATAAATCACGATGCCCTCAGGGTTGATCAAAAACATATGCGGCGTGGTGCGAGCGCCATAGGCACGCCCGACTTTGCCATCCACATCCAGCAATAACGCAGTCGAGTGCGTCTGAGTCGCGTTGCGCACCGCCTCGGCTTGGGCAGCCGTTAAATAACCAGTCTTGCCCGCCGCAGACGACGCAATTTGCAGCCAGACCGCACCCGTATCAGTCAGCTCTTTTTGCAGCGCCTGCATATCCCCGTGCTGATAATACTTCTCCACGAATGGACAATTGTGCCGCGTCCATTCCAGTACGACATACTGCCCCTTAAAATCAGACAAGCTGCGCCCGACTTCGGTGCTGTCCGATAAAGTAAACACCGGTGCGGTGCCCCCGGTCTCGACTGCGCCTTGCAGTGTACTAAAGAACGCGAGCGACGTAACCGTAAGATATATGAGCAATTTCATGATGCCCTCAACAAGCCTCATTTCAGCGCTTTTTCAACTGCTTCACGCACTATTCCATTGGTCAAACTCTGCGGCAGCACGGTCACTTCACCGTCCGGCGCATACAAAACATATAGCGGCACACCCGACCGACCGAAGCGCTCCAGCTCCGTAGTGATTGCTGAATCATAGCGCGTCCAATCCGCCTCAAGGGCGACCACGCCATATTCCTCAAACAAGGCTTCAGTCGCTTGCGTATGCGTCGCCACTTTTTTGTTCACCTGACAAATCAGGCACCAGCTCGCGGTGAAATCGATAAACACCGGCTTGCCTGCGGCCAACTCTGTCTCGACCCGTTCACTCGACCACGGCTGCCACTGCCCATTCTTCGAAACAGATGAACCGGTCTCAAAATTCTCATACGCAGCTTTGGTTTCGCTGATTGCATAATAACTCGCAACCACGAGCAGCGCCAAACTAATCACCTGCGCGATTCGCTGCGTGCGCTTCGGCTTCACGGGCACCGACCAACGCCCATAGATCCACGCCGCCAGACCAGCGACCAGCAAGGCGATCAGCAACGCGATCACCGCATCCACTCCACCGAGACGTCCAGCTACCAGCGCGAGAAAGACCACCGCCGCCATCAACAGAAAGCCCATGAACTGCTTCACCGACTCCATCCATACCCCTGGCTTCGGCAAGTAGGCGACCAGCTTCGGGAAGACCGACAAAAATAAAAACGGCGACGCGAGCCCAAGGCCCATTACACCAAAAATCAACAAGCCTGTGGCCGCATTAGTCTGCACTGCGATGCCACTGACCGAAGCCACCAGCGGTCCCATGCACGGCGCACCGACCACAGCAGCCAGCACACCCATGCCAAACGAGCCCAGCGCATCGTTGCGCTTCGACACCTTGGTATCCGCACCCACGAGACTCGTGCCTACCTCAAATACACCCATCAAATTCAGCGCAAACAGGAAGAAAACCACCGTCAGCACCACCACGAAGTTCGGGCTCTGCAATTGAAACCCCCAACCGATGCGTTCGCCCACCGCGCGCAGCGCCAACAACACCGCAGCCAGCGCCAAGAAACTCGCCACCACGCCCGCCGTATACGCACCGCCATGCAGCAAGGCCTGCGCACGCGACTGCCCCGAATGCTTCAACAAGGAAAACACTTTAAGCGACAGCACCGGTAATACGCAGGGCATCACATTCAGAATCAGCCCACCGAGAAACGCCAACAGCAACCAACCCGGCAGCCCGAGGTTGAGTAACACTCCCTCAAAGCCAGTGGCAGCAGGCACTTGGCCCGCCAACGACTCGGTTGCAGCGCCAGCGGCGTCCGCCCCAATTCTCAGGTTGATCGACCAGTTGCCCGACTGCGATTGCAGCACACCCGCAACAGCAGCACTCGGCTCCTGCAACTGTGCCACGTCCAACTCCGCCCGCAATTGCACCTGCCCCTCACCGACCGAACTTAAGGCCTGCAGGGCGCTCGGCTCAATCACGCCCTCCTTATCCGCATAAAAATACAAATCACTTGGAATCGCCAAGCCGTCCACCTGTTCGATCGTCAACACCAAGTACTGCCCTTCAATCACCGCAGTCACCCCCCACGGCGCAATCGGAGCCGGCAAACGCGCACGCGCCGCCTCAAACGCTGGCGCCTCGCCGCTCTTCACCGCTTCAGCTCCAGCAGTTAGCGCCAAGCTCAGGCTCGCATCGCCCGGCATACAAAACTCCTCACAGGCCAACCACGACACCTCTGCCTGAATCGGCACTGCAGATCCCAACTCAAAATCCTGCGCAGCCTCGATCGGCACAATCAGTGTGACCGCATCTTCATAGCCATAGTTCATCAGCCCCCCCAACTCGATTCGCTCAGGCGCCGGCCACTGAATCTCGCCGGCACTCAAGCCTGCGGGCAACTGCCATTCGACCTCCACTGGCAGACCGCTTGCGCCCGGATTTTTCCAGTAAAGATGCCAATGCGGCTCCAACTTAAAATCCAATGCGACATTAAAGCGTTCGCCCGGTACCACCACCGTCGTCTCGGCGATTAACTCCACCGTGACAGCCCCGACGACCTCAGGCGCCGCGCGCAACAGACTTGGAGCAGTGATTAACAAAGCCAGGAGAACAACAGGTGTTTTTATAAAGCGTAACAGCATAACTATCCAATCAGATATGCCAGACTCCGAACTTATTCCAATCACTGTTTTATTCTCCGAGCACTAATTCTACGCGGGGGCGAGCTTTGGCACGCCCGCCGAAGCCCAGCACACAACCCAACAGACTCGCGGGCGCGGCAAGCCGAGCCCCTACAGTTTTTACCTTTGCACCTTCCTACCTTCTGACTTTCATACACGCATCATGACTGACCAAGACCTCGGCCCAACTGGCGAAATATGTTTCGACCTCCCCTCTCCGTATGCAGCGCACCCCTGCGGACTGCTCTACTTACCGCGCTTTATTGCCAAATGCCATAAGCACCTCGCTGGTGAATTGCCTAAGTCCTATCAGAAAAATTTCTGCCGCGGCTTTGACCGGTTTTTGTCCATGCACTTAGATATCGATCCGAAACAAGTGCTGGCCGCAGTCGAAGCCGCCGGTGACGACGAAATCGAACTCGATTGCCTGCTGGGGGAAATCTTTCCTGACGACCTCAAGGCCGTCGAGTGGAACCGCGAAGTCACCCATAAGGGACAAACTAAAATGGGCCGCGAATTCCTCGCCGAATCGCTGACCAACATGGGCCACCCTGAAATGATCGGCGTAGTCGACAGCGTGATGGACATGATCGACTTCGACGAAGGTCGTATCTCGGGCTTTTCGGATGAGCGTCGTACGGCATGGGAATCGGCGCTTGCCAAACAAATACCTCAGTAATCTCAGAGTTGATTCTTTTGGGGTTGACGCTATCGAAAGTAACTTTCATTAAAGGCCCCAATCATGAGCGGACTTAATGAACAGTGCAAATCACACGGATGGGCAGACAAAATTGCGATTAGTATGGCTACCGTATGCGCGATCCACTGCCTGCTCACGCCTATCATTATCGTCTTGCTGCCGATTGTTGCGACTTCCTTTTTAGTGCATCAAAATTTCCATTTATGGATGCTGTATTTGGTCATTCCGACAACGAGTTTTGCGATCTTCATGGGTTGCCGTCAGCACAAAGATAAGTGGGTGTTTATTATCAGTGCCATTGGTCTATGCATACTCATTGCAGCCTTGATCTATGAACGCGGGCATACGCCTGCCGATGAGTTGCTTGCGGGCGCACATTGCCAGCACTGCGTACGTGAGATTGGAGAGGATGCACAACCGTTGAGCATTGCGGCATGGATCAATACCCTTGGTGGCCTATTCCTCGCAAGTGCCCACGTTCGTAATTATCGACTGTGTCGTCGCAGCGCATGTGCTCATTAGCACAGCGCTTGAGGATATTGCTGAGACCCGCCGGCTACAGCTAACATGCAGCCCGGGCGCAGGCCCCGCACACTCCATAAACCTCTAGCAAATGAGTCACTCCAGTGTACCCTCGAGTGCTTGCCTGATCTTCGACTTCAGCCCCAACGCATATGTCAAGCCGCTCTGCTTGGTGACAGACTCGGCAGATCAAATGGTGGTAATGCGCACCCGGCTCCGTAAGCTCAAATAACTGCGCGCCGCTTTCCATCGGGATACGTTGCAATACTTGGATCGCTTCAAACGCCTCCAAATTTCGATACACGGTCACTAAGTCACTATTAGGCAGCCCGGCCTGCTGGCGAATCTCTTCTGCCGAGACTGGCCGGCTGAATGACCCGATCGCTGTTAGGATTTGGGCGCGCTTTTTAGTCATACGGGCCCCACTCTTCTTCAGTGCCTCAGTTATGCGCGTAAGTATGCTCGGATTTAACACAGCATCAATCCAATGCATCGATCGCTATCGATCAATAGTGAAACATCGCCCGTATCAAATCACCAAAAAACGCGGGGCCCTCTCGGAACCCCGCGTTGCTAAATCAACAGAATTGAATCGTTTGCTTAGAACTCCACGCGAGCACCAATGGTGAAATTGCGGCCCGGCAGTGCCGCTTCCTCTTTAACGAAGGAAGTGTGATGACGAATCTCTTCGTCGAGCAGATTCTCAGCACGTGCGAAAAGCACTGCAGTGATCCCATTCCCTAGGTCCAACCGGTAATTCACATCTAAGTTTAATTTCAAGTAATCGTCCGTCGATGTTTCTTCCGGTCCAGTATTATCCTGCTCGAAAGCATAACGCAGCTCGACGCCGGAGTCCCAGTTGCCTGTGGCCCAGCTGAGGCGCGAGCCAATGCGCATCGGTGGCATCCGAGCCAGATCATCGCCCGTATCTTCGTTGGTCGCATGCACCCAATCGCCCATCAGGCTCAGCAACACACGATTGCTCTCGCTCTCAATTAGTGTATAATCCAGCTGCGCCTCAATTCCGTAGAACTGGGCATCGATGGCATCGAATTGATCAGTATGTAAGGCTTCTTCGTCTTCGAAACCAAGTTCTCATCAATCTCTCTCACCTTCACGCTCCTCAGAAAAGATATAATCATCGAAGTAGGTGTAGAACAGTGAGACTTCTGCTTGCCAGTTTTCATGTGTAGTACGGTAGGTCAGGTCCACGCCATACGCAGTTTCCTGCTTCAAGTCGGCATCACCGAATTCATATTGGCTGGTGGCAAAATGCGGGCCCTCGGCATACAGCTCGGTCGAAGTCGGGTTGCGCTGAGAGCGTTGCAGCACCAATGACAGCGAGTTCGCCTCATCGATGTGCCAGGTTGCTCCGGCTGCGAGGCTGATCGCTAGCTCGTCGTAGTCACGCTGTTCTTTATCTTCGCTAATGTCCGTGCGCTCGATACGTCCACCAAACTCATAGTGCAAGACATCGCCGTGGATATGTTCGCTGACGAAGAGCGCCTGCGTCTTGGTTGTAGATGCGGGGGTGAAGCTTTCGGAGCCTAAAGCAGAGAAGTCCACATCTGAAAATTGGACGCCAACCACACCTTCGTCGATCACCCACCATGGAGTATGCGCAGCCTCTGCGCGCAGCTCCCAACCTTCACGTTCAAACACAGTATCGCCTTCGGAGTGCTCATAATCAGTGTAGCCTAGGCGCAAGCGGAGGGCTTCGATCCAATCGTTCACGTCGACCAGCTCCAGCTCCATGTCGTAGCGCTTGCGCTCCAGGTCAATCGCCACCGCCTCTTCGTCGTGCATCCTCGTCCTCTTCCTCTTCCTCTTCCTCCTCATGATCATCATGCCCGTGGCCGGGCAAACCGTAGCGAGTTTGATAATTCGAAAAGCTGAAGCCGATACGATTCTCTTCGCTAAAGAACCAGCTGGCGCCGACTGAGAACTGCTCCGTTTCGACGAAACTGTTTTCGAGTGTATCGCCTTCTGCATCGTCCTCCTGCGCGTCGCCAGGAATCTCGTAATCATCCGCATCACGATCTACAGCGGTAATAGTCAGTGCCCAATCATCGTCCCCTACCGTGGCATAACCCGCAAGCGTGTCGCCACCTGAAACCGAATCGCGGCGCGCCTCCAAGGCACCTTCGTAGCCCTTCGGGTCGACTCGTTGGCGTGGCATTTCTTTACCGATGACATTCACTGCGCCGCCGATCGCGGAGCTGCCATACAGCAATGTACTTGGGCCACGCAGGACTTCTACACGTTCAGTCAGCAGTGGCTCAAGCGTCACTGCATGGTCTGGGCTGGTATCGGAAACATCCATAGTATCAAGACCCGCATCCAAAATACGGACGCGCGGGCCATCAAAGCCACGTAAGATCGGGCGGCTCGCGCCGGCACCGAAGGAAGAGCTGCTCACCCCAGGTTGCCAATCGAGCACGGCACCCAGGCTGCTGCCACTTTGGCGGGTAAGTTCTTGCGCAGTCACGACATTGACTGGTGCAGCGTAATCCCGGATTGAGCGCAGGTTGGGACCTGCGGAGACGATGTAATCGTCGAGTTGATAGACCGTCTCTTCGGACGATTCTGCGTTAATAATATGGGCTGAGCCCAGTGCGATGCATACGAGTGCACCGCTTTTAAGAAAAAAGTGATTCATTGAATTGATTGAAAATGTTATTGTTTTGGACGTGAGCGAACAGCGCACACGCATAACGAGACCGGCAATTACCAGCACTCGGAGTATTATCTAAACAATCGTTTCAATCGGGGGAGCACGGCTACAACGCCGTATCAGTGCTTGTCCGCACCAGACGATTTCCGCAGACTGCGGTACAATCGCAATAATCACATCAGTACGTTCTGGCAACTCGACCAAGGGCTGCAACGGCATCGCACCTTGACCAAACAATGCCACGGCACAGGAGTGGTCGCAATCATTCGCAGGCACCTCATGCGGGTGCTCACTGCAAGCATGCGATTGATCTGCGGAATCTGTATGCAACGCTTGGTGAACCTGCGGGCTGACCAATGCAATGTTCAAGAACAAGACCAATAGCGCAAGGCCAGCCGATATATATCGGGTCAGTGCGCTACGAGACTGTTGATTCTTAAACATTAGCTGTGGAAAGGGCCACATGGCTTAATGCAAGTCAAGTGCGTTATCGATTGTTTTAGAATCCGCACCAGTCTGAATTAACATCTCACACCGACTGAATCCGCCCGAGCTGTGCGCGCACGAGCTCAGCGATCTGCTGCAGACTCGCCACTGGAGGCAGGTCCGTGAAGGGCGCCACCGCGGCGGTCGCCTTGCTCAGCTCGGCCTCAAAAGTTGCGACCACCTCGTCAAAAATAGGAAAGTCGTACAAGCGCTTGGTAAAGTCAGCCGACACCGTCTTGTCGCCCGCCTTGAAGCGCGCCATCAAACGGTCGCGCTCTTCCTCGGGCAACTTCTCCAGCAACAGCAGCAGCGGCAGGGTAAACTTACCTTTGTCCAGATCGGTGCCAAGCGTCTTACCGATCATCGACTCATCGGCATACAAATCCACCAAGTCATCAAAAATCTGATAGGCGATCCCGACATGGCGCCCGAACAAGCCCGCCGCCTCACTAAAGGCTTCCGGGTAACCCGCGATTTTTGCACCCAGGCGGCAGGAGACTTCGAACAGCTCGGCCGTCTTGAGCTGAATCACGCGGAAGTAAAACTCGCGACTGTAGTTCACCTCACCGCGCTGATAGGTTTGCGCAATCTCACCAGCACAGACACGCGCAGTCGCTTGCGCCACTGAGCGGCAGACCTCGTTGGTATCAAAATCAGAGGCCAACTTGAGCGCGTGCGAAAACAACACATCGCCAATCAATACCGCCGCTGCCGGACCGTATTTCTTGGCGGCGGTCTCCTGCCGGTGACGTGTGTCCGCCTCATCTAAAATATCGTCGTGCACTAGGGTTGCGAGATGCACCAGCTCGATCACCGACCCCAGCATCACCAGATCCTCGGCACAGTTTTCCGCTGGCCCCTGCCAGCCGCTGTATGCCACCAACATCGGCCGCAGACGCTTGCCGCTATGGCCAAACACATAGCGCACATGCTCCTGCACCTCCGGCTCCAGCTCCTGAACCTGCGACTGCAGGAAGATATCGAGATCATCCAGGTAGGATTTTACCGGTTGGTAAACTTCGGAAAAACCGGCTGCGGCGACTGAATCGGCCTCGGACTGTGAGCGGATGATCATGATTGCGTGTATGAAAGTCAGAAGGTAGGAAGGTGCAAAGGTAAAGCTCAGTTAGTTGGAACTTTCCTACCGCCATCGCGTAGCCATGAGACATCACCATGAAGGCCGTTGCAAGCAACGACGCCACGCCCGCTGGGAGTTGTTAGTCGAGCTACTTAGGTTCGACGGCAGGCTTAGGCCGGTTCGACTTCGCGGTTTTGATGCTGCCGCTGCCTTGCAACCACTTGTTCAGCGCATCTAAGAAACCCTTACGGTCATCGACATGCACATTGTGCCCCGCCTTGGGGATACTGGCTTGTTTAATATTCGGCAGCCATTCGCGCATTGCTTTGGCGTCGCCGTCTTTAACAAAATCGGACTTCCCTCCAGTGATGAGCAGCGTCGGCCCCTTGAAGTTATCGAACCCGCTGAGCGAATTCTGACGCAGCACCTGCAAGCTCGAATGCAGCACTTCGAGGTTGCACTGCCATTTTAGACCGAACTCTCCGCGCACCAGATTCGTCATCACAAATTGACGCATGCCCCAATCTGGGATCAGCGGCTTCAACAGCTCTTCCGCTTCGCGGCGGTTCTCGATCGCGCCTGCAGGCACGCGCTTCATCGCGCGAAACTCGGCATCGTGATACGGCGGATACTTTTTCGCTGCGATATCGACGATGATCAGCTTCGCGACCACGGCAGAATAGTCGCAGGCAAACCGCATCGCAATCTTGCCGCCGAGGCTATGTCCCATCAGCGTGACGTTTTTCAGGTCATGCAGCCGAAGATAAGCCGACAGATCAGCGTTGAGCTCCGACCAACGCATCGACTCCGCATGCGGCGAGCTGCCGTGGTTACGCAGGTCCACGATATGAACATCAAAGCGATCTTTCAGCGCTTTACCGATCGTCTGCCAGTTGCGCGACGCCCCAAGGAGGCCATGCAGGATGACTAATGCGGGTGCTTTAGGATTTTCGAACCGAAGAGAATTGAGCTTTATGGCTGCCATATGTCTCGCATTTGCCCATGAATGGCATGAATTGTCACGAATCATTTCCGTTAAAGAACGCGCAAGAGGATAAAAAGGGCCGAAATCTATCAGTTTTCTCTGCTATGCATTATTTTTGATTCGCGTTCATTCGCGTAATTAATGGGCTCTTTCCTTTCAAACTATGTCCGCCGAGAAGCCCAAAAAAGTAACCCCAATGATGCAGCAATGGCACGAGATTCGTGGCCAGCTCGCGGATGATACCTTGTTGATGTTCCGCCTAGGGGACTTCTACGAAATCTTCCTACAAGATGCCGAACGCGGTGCGCAACTGCTCGGCATCACACTGACCCACCGCCACGGCATGCCGATGGCTGGCATTCCTTTTCACGCCTCCGAGACCTACATTCAGAAGCTCCTCGATCAAGGCGTCAAAGTCGCAGAAATAGATCAAGTTGAGACGCCGCAGCCGGGCAAACTGGTCAAGCGCGCCCTCACTCGTATCATCACGCCGGGCACTCGCCTCGCCGACACGCAGATCGACGCCCAGCGTAACCACTTCCTACTGGCACTCTCGCTAGAGAAGAAAAAGCTGCACGCTTCTTGGCTCGATTTAACCACGGGCGAATTCTTCGTCGCCTCCGACGCACGCCCCGAGAACTTGTTCGCCGCCTTCGAGGGCATCGACCCACGCGAAATCATCGTGCCAGAAAACGCCTCCTCGAATTGGCGCAACAATCCGGACGCCGCCAAGTTCAACGAACTCTACACGTATCTGTGCGACGGTCGCGCCGTGACTAAAATCCCCGACTATCACTTTGACGAAGTCGCCGGCGCGCAATCCGTGATGGAGACCCTCGGCGTGCTCAACCTCGAAGGCTTCGGCATCGATCGCGACCACCCCGCGCTCGGCGCCGCGGGCGCACTGGTGCATTACTCGACCGAAACGCTCTGCGCCAAACCGGAGAATCTCCGTAAACTCAGCGAATACAGCACTGAGAAGACCCTACTGCTCGATCCCGCGACCCTGCGTAATCTGGAAATATTCAAATCTGCCGCCAATACGCGCCACGGCTCACTGCTCTCCGCGATGGACGGCAGCGTCACCGCCCCCGGCGCACGCTTGCTCGAACGCTGGCTGTGCGCGCCCGAGCTCAACCTGATCGAAGTGCACCGCCGGCAAGACTGCGTGGCCGAATTCGTCGCAGGCCCTGGGCTTTCCACCGAATTGCAGAAGCACCTTAAAGGCATTCGCGACATCGAGCGCATCCTTGGACGCCTGCAAAACCGGTTGCGCAACCCGCGCGAACTCGGTGGCGTGCGCGACACCCTCACGGCACTGCCAGCGATCTCCGCCACACTGCTGGAGTTTCCCGACACACCGGTGGCTGCCATCGCCGAGCGCATCCACGACTTCGAGCCACTCTCTGAGCTGCTCAACCGCGGCCTAGCCGATGAGTTGCCGGGCAAGATCGACGACGGCGGCACGATTCGCGACGGCTTCGACCCCGAACTTGACCGCATCCGTGGCCTCACCCGCGACAGCCAGCAATGGCTCAGCGAATTCGAACTCGCCGAGCAAGCACGCACCGGCATCAAGAACCTGCGCATTCGTTTCAACGGCGCCTTTGGCTATTTCATCGAAGTCACCAAGAGCAACGTGGCACTCGTGCCCGACGACTACGTGCGCAAGCAGACGATGAAAAACGCCGAGCGCTACACCACCAGTGTGTTGAAAGAGCGCGAACGCGAGATTCTGAATGCCGAAGAGAAATCCCTCAGCTGCGAGGAAGGGCTATTTAATGGCCTGATCAAATCGATCCTCGAACACGCGAATGCACTCAAAGAGACCGCCGAAGCGCTCGCAGAAATCGATGTGCTGATCGGTTGGGGCGCACTCGCCCGCGAGTGGGACTACTGCAAGCCACAGCTCGACCACTCCGACCAGCTACGCATCGACCAAGGCCGCCACCCCGTGGTCGAGCAAATGCTGCGGGCCGAACGCCTCGGCCTAGCCGGCGCACATGCCTTCGTGCCGAACGACACCAGCCTCTCCAGCTCAGGAGTCGATGCCGACACCCCACAAATCGCGCTGATCACTGGGCCCAACATGGCCGGTAAATCGACTTACATCCGCCAGATCGCGCTGATCGTTCTGATGGCCCAAACCGGCGCATGGGTGCCCGCGAAGAGCTGCCAAATCGGCCTCGTCGATCGTATCTTCTCCCGTGTTGGCGCCAGCGACGAACTCGCCCGCGGCAACTCGACCTTCATGGTCGAGATGAATGAGACCGCCAACATTCTCAACAACGCCACACCGCGCAGCCTCGTCATCCTCGACGAGATTGGCCGCGGCACCAGCACCTACGACGGCCTCTCCATCGCATGGGCCGTCATCGAGCACTTGCACCCGAAGGACGCCGACGGGCCGCGCACACTGTTTGCCACGCACTATCACGAGCTCACACAATTAGCCAAGACGCAGGCCCGCCTAGAGAACTACTCTGTGGCAGTGAAGGAGTGGAACGACGAGATCATCTTCGTGCGCCAAGTGATCAAAGGCGCAGCCGACCGCTCCTATGGTATTCAAGTCGCCCGCTTAGCCGGCCTGCCGACAACCGTCATCGACCGCGCCAAGACCATCCTCGAACGCCTCGAAGCCGACGACTCCTCACACAATCTCCTGCGCAAACGCATGAAAAAGGAAAAGTCCGGTAGCGACACCTCCAAGGAAGACGACCAGTTGGCGCTGTTTTAGCGCACCGGCTCTTGCTGGAAACCGAAGATGGGCATCCTCTTCGGCACAAAAAAAGCACACGCCCCGAAAAACGAGGCATGCGCTTTGAAGTTAATTTTTGCAGTGAGACGATCCTCCGACTGCTGCCGGAACACCCCACTATCGGCGGCGGCCAATCATCACTGCGGTGAGCGCACAAAGGCCACCGAGCAAGGCGTAGCTACCGGGCTCGGGAATGACGCTGCCGTTCACCGTAATATCGTCGAAACCAATATTCTGGGAATTTGTCGGAGTGGCAATGTAGAGGCGGAATGTGACCGAATCAGTTATGTTTTGGAACGCACTATTTCCGCTCAAAGTGATAGAAAAATTCTGATCGAAGGTGGTCGTGTTGTAAGGAAGCAGCGGAGATCCGATCACTGTGGATGCCGAAGACAAGACATTGCCGCTAGTGTATGTTGTTTTATCTGAGAGCAGATAAAACTGGCGGTCACTCGGGCCGGCAGTCCCGGCCGCTACGTCAAAGGAAATGCTATCGATGGTGATCGATTTTCCTGGGTCAGGAGTCAGCGTGAAGCTGAAATAAGTATTATCAGCAATAACACCCACGGCTGTCGTTTGAGCACTGCCAGCATTTCGGCTCCATGCGATGTAATCGTCCGCGGCGTCGACGCTGGCGAGCGTGAATGAAGACGGCGAATTGAGGTTGTTGCCCACAAGATCACTGCTGGTGATGTCGCTGATTACCGTGGAGGCCACGATACGGGAACCGCTGGTTTCCATGTCGTATTGAGCGAGCACGTCAGCCTGTAGAGAGGCGCTAAAAAATACCCCGATTGAGGTAAGTGCGATAGCGCTCATAAGCTGCCGGGATGTCTGCGTACTGTATTTCATAATGGGGTGTGGTTATGGATGAATTGAATGTAACTAATTACAATAGAACAAAATTATTTGAGGCTTTCTACTCTGTGTCAAACTAAATTTGGATAACTTCTACAGGCGGCGCTGCCTATATATGCATGGTTCGGGCACATTAGATCACACCGCGCCGCTCTTCCAGCTGCTCACGGATCTTTAGAACGGCAGCATGATCCAGCTTGTAGCGAAACAGTAAAAACAGCGCGAGACTCCATAATACGATCGGCAGGAAAACATACCAAGAAAGCATCCGCTCAAGGACTTCCGGGGGCTGATCCTTGCCGTATTTGACGACATCAAAGCCCGTGCCGGCTAGAATCAAGCCGGAGATGCCGACGGTGGCTGTCATCGAAAATTTGTAAAACCATGACGAGACCGAGGAGAAACTCCCCTCTCTTCGTTCGCCAGTTTGCAGCTCATCGTAGTCAGCGATGTCGGCCTGCATGGATGGCACGAGCATCCAGATCGCGGATCCAAATGCGGAGAGGAATACCGCAGGCAGAATTTGTAAATAGGGATAAGCGGGCGTGTAGCAGAAATAGATTAAAATATTACCGATAAACCCGAGCATAATCGTAAATGCGAGCGCGTGTCGCTTGCCTACTTTTTCAGAGACCCACGCCCAGAAAGGAACACTCAGAATACCAGGCACCAGCATCGCGGTGCTTTGTAAGCCCTGAACGATACTGGCCTGCCCCAAATCTCCGCCGTGGACATAATAAATATTCAAATAGAGCCCCAAGGAGCCGACCAGACTGGATCCAATAACTTGCAATAAATAAACCGACATCAAGAGCATAAAAGGCCGGCAACAGAGTGTCGTCTTAATGCTTTTAACAAGTCCGATTTTCGGCTGCGTGGAGGCTTCTTTTTTGTAGTAACGCTCTTTAACGAAGATGGCTGGCAGGACGCCGAAAATGATAATCAAGAGTCCGAGTAGCCATGAAATTTGCTTCATCCCGTTGACGAGGTCGGGCTGCCCTGTCAGTGGATCGGCAAACATCGGTAGTGCGACCAACGCCAGCATCCAACCCGCGAAAATACCGGCAAACTTTTCAAAGATCGCTCGAACCGCAGTGATGCGGGTTCGCTCGTTGTAGTCTGGCGTCAGCTCCATGCCCAAGCTATAGTAAGGCATCCCCCATATCGTCGTCATGGTGTAGAGCACCAACCCGACCCCTAGGATATAAGCGATCAGAGTAGTTTCGCTCCAGTCTGGAGATGCTTGCCACAGCAGCGGGAGCACAAAACCTGCCAAAATTGAACCCAAAAAGATGAAGGGCCTGCGCCTCCCCCATCGAGTGCGGGCGTTATCCGAAAGGTTGCCCATAATCACATCTGTAATCGAATCCCACAGGCGGTAACACATGAGAACCACTCCGATCACCACAGGACTGATCCCTAGTACAATTGAAAACTGGATTGAACATTATTCCGAAAATTCAGACAAATTATGGCACCGACCATGGTGCCCGCGCCATAGGCTATTTTCTGTGATTTAGGGACGCGATCTTGCGCGGCGACAGTGGTTTCAGTTTTTTTAGAGCTCATGGGGAATGATTAGGTTCAAAAGGCTATAAAGTAACGTTTACTAGATAATTCTGATTGCCGCGGGGTAAGGTCATCGATGCGTGCGGCTCGCCATCAATCGTGACTTTGGGAGCGCCTCCCCATTGAGCATTCAAGAGGGTAATGGTGTAGTGCGAATCGCGGAATCGCCGCACTACCGTTACCTCTGGCCATGCGGCGGGCAGTTTTGGATCGATTATAAGCCCATCGGGCGTGGCACGCACGCCGATAATGTGTTCGACCAGCAGCCAGAGCATCCATGGCGCAGTGCCGGTGTGATGGTTACGACTGGAAACACCGAACTCAGCAGAATCTTGCAGTCCGAAATAGTAATTCGGCACAAAGATCGGTGCCTGCAAATTATGACTCGGCGGGTTATCGGGGTTTGTCGGCAATGTGCGCAGTATTTCGCGCAGTGCCTCTTCGCCGCTACCTAAGCAAGTTGCTGCATAGGCCTTGAACATTCCGGCATGACAATAGATCGATCCATTTTCGGTCGTGCCCGCTAGTTTCAAACTGATGCGCCCCCAGGTCGGATTCCACACATGCCCCCGGCACATTTGCGACCAGCACGCCTGCTTTGGTCGCTACATCTACAGGTATCATGAGTCAGCGCCATTCGTTCTTCGCTCACGTAGCCTGCAATGATCGCCCATGTCTGACTATTGAGAAATATCTTTGCTTCGGCATCCTGACTCGTGCCAAAAGGCTGTCCGTTATCATCGAATCCAGTGACAAACCAAGCGCCATCCCAGCAATGCGCTTGAACCGCAGCTTGCAGAGAGTCATTCAAATCACTGAGCCAGGTTGCCGCCTCCGTTTCATTCAATAAAACTGCGATCTCGCGTAACTTCTGCGTTGCCGAACCTAGCGCACACGTCGTCCAAGTAGATTCGCCCTTTCCGCCGCGGCCAGGACCATTGATCGGGTCTGTCCAATCGCCATCGCCGAAGAGGCAAAGACCGTGGCTGCCCCGGCAATTTGCAAGATAGCGTGCCGCGCGCATGAGGTGCTCAAATAAGGGCGCAGTCCGTTCATCATCACAAAACGGCAGTTCCCGTTTCATGAGTTCGAGCGAACCGCTTTGGCAGGTAATGATACTTGAGCAAAGGATCAGCCAAATGCCCGCGTCTTTAAAATCGAGTGCGCACAAAGCATGGCCCGCAGAGTCGCCCTCCGCCCACCACTGCCGGAGATATCCATCCGCTCGCTGGAGTGGCACGCGCGTCAGCAAATAATCGGCTGCCGCCTCCGGATCCAGCAGTGAGTAGCCCATGCAATCCTGCAATTGATTACGAATCGGGAACGCGCCACTCAATCGGTTTTTACGACTCTGAAAAATGATCTGTTTCGGCAGCCAGTGATTCACAAACCCGTTCAGCACCCGATCAGGCGTCTCGATGCTCAGATTCGCAGAGATACGGTTATAGTAATCGAAGACGGCTGCCTGTGCTTGGTCGATGGCATCGATCGTAAATTTTGCCAGCAAGGCTCGCACTGCGGGCGGGTCTTTCGCCACGCCATAGCAAAAGCCTAATTCGATACTTTCGCCTGGCTTGATTTCCAGAACGTGATGTAGCGCACCGATGGGCAAATCCATTACGCTGGGCTGTCCGGAGCAGACTCCGTTTTTTATCGCCAGCGGAATCCACGAATGGTCATCGCTGCCGAAGAACTTACGCTCGCCGGATTCCCCACTGGCCGGCTTGTGCGTGCTGAAAAGGTAGTTAAGCGTCTGCCGACTTTTGAGACGATCATAGCAGCCGTAAATATGATGGTGCGGGAAATAGCTTCCGTAGCAGACGCCGTCAGAATGGTCATAATGACTGCGCGCTTTCATCAGCGGCTCGTCCTCGAACGGGAACACTGAGAAGATAGAGAGCTTTCTGGTCCGCTCCGACTCATTGCGTAAGGTCACCTTCCAGATTTCGCGGCTACCCTCCTGTGGAACAAAGACAGTAAGCGAAGCTGCAATACTGCAATATCTGCTGTGAAATTCCGAATGGCCGACGCCATGAACGGCCTCATACGAGTCGAGCGGCACATTCAAAGGCCGGCTACTCAAATTCCACGTCTCGCCACTGGCGTCATCCTTCAAATAAAAATATCGAAACGCTCCACGCAGATGCCGCAGCCCATCATCGCTCAACCGTGCCTGCCCTTGCCCGCACTGATCGACTTCGAGGTAATATTGATCGTTAAAAAAATAATTTTTCCACGCGGACGGAGTCTGCGCGGTGTGCACATGCAACGTGGACCCATCCTCCGAAAAGCGGAAAAGCCCATCCTCTTCGGCAACCTGAGCCGCAATGGCTTCTTTGGAAACTGTGGTGTTGATCTGCGTCATAGGGCAAAGTCGGCTACTGCCATTGCTGATAGAAGTCCCGCATCACATAGAAAGCTTCTTTGTAGAGCGTTTTATCTTCGTTGAGCAGTCCTTTACGGTTGTAGTGCGCTTGCTGCGGATTGGTGCGTCGCGGGCAACGGAAATCGTAGAGTATCCACGGACTGATGCCTTTGATATAAGGAATCCGCCCCATCGTTTCGACCTGCTTCTGGTAGAGTGCGCGTTGATTGTCTTCGGTAAAATATTCATCCACGCCGCCCCGATGCCCCGCGCGCGCGCCTCCGCCAAATTCCGTAATCAGCACAGGCTTGTCGGGCGAAGAATTGGCGAAGAGTTTCTCCAGCTTCGAGAAATCCGGATCATACCAGCCGTAGTATTGGTTGATGCCAATGATATCGAGATGCTGCGCCAATCGATCATTAATGATGAGATCGATTTTATCATTCAAGCATGCGGCTGAGATGGCTCGCGAGTTGTCGGCCTGACGGGCGGTATCAACTAGGCGCTTCATAAATGTGTAGCGCGCTTCCGTATCCGCATTTTCGTTACCCACCGACCAGATCACCACCGAGGCGCGGTTGCGGTCACGCTTAATCATTTCCAGCAATTGATTCTCAGCGTCGCGGTAGGTCGATTCGTTCTCGAAAGCGATCGACCAATAGACGGGGATTTCCTCCCACAGCATGAGCCCCATCCGATCAGCGATTTGAGCCGCCTTTTCCGTGTGCGGATAGTGCGCCAGGCGGAGGTAGTTGCAGTTCAGTTCCTTCGCCAATTTAAAATTCTCGATGATCTCCTCTTCGGTGATGGCCTTGCCGTTGAGAACGGATTCCTCGTGGCAAGCAATGCCCTTGAGCAGGATTTTTTCGCCGTTGAGATACACATCGGTGCCCTTGACAGCAAACTCCCGAAAGCCGATCGCCTCTTCCAAGCTATCATTACCATAGGTGAATTTAACCTGGTAAAGCTTAGGGTTCTCCGGTCTCCACAACTCGGGCTTGACCATGATCTCGGCGCTGACTTCCCCATCCTGAAAAGTGACCGTTTGCCGCAAACCCAGTTCTTCGATCTCGAGCGTGCCCTGCCCGTTTTGATCGATGCCATCGACCGAGGCACGCAGTTCCATAGTGGCAAAACCACTCCCCTTTTTGAGCTGGCAGTAAAATTCCTTAATATAGGTGGCGCTGACACGGATCAATTCGACATCGCGATAAAGCCCGCCGTAATTGAACCAGTCCGTATTGTGCATCGGCACACGATCAGGCTGTCGGCGGTTCTCGACATTGACCATGATCCGGTTGCCGGCTTCGAGCGTATCGGTAACCTCTATATAAAATGGAGTCGATGCCCCGTCGTGCGAACCTAGGAATTTCTTATTCAGAAACACTTTGGCATGATAGGCGGCGGCTCCAATTTTGAGGAAAACACGCTGATCCTGATTCTGTTTCTCGTACCCAAACGTACGTGTATAGATGCCGCTGCTTTCGTAATAAAAGTATTCCCGCCGGGCGAGATTCCAACAGGAAGGGACGGCGACAGTTTCCCAGCGATCAAAGTCATAATCAAGCGGCAGCGGACGACCGCTTTGATCGACCGTTTCTTCCAAGTGCCAATCGGAGCGGAGCGCCATGTCGTATTGATCGACCGTGAAATTCCATTGGCCGCTCAATAACTCAGTCTGACGGCCCGCATCTGACACCATAGACTCGTGGGTGATGGGTTGGCCAGCATAGCGGTCCAAGTAGGCTTCATTATGAATCACCGCGTCGAAGTTTTTTGGCTTTGTTTGCATAAATTGAATCTATTTTTTCTCACGGATGCTCAAAAATAAACAAACTAGCACTATAATGTAACTAATTACAAACAAAACTTAACTTTTGTTTGGCTAATACAATTGATCACTTACACGGCAAGTGTTAACTAGTTACATTAAATGCCCAAACGATTAAACATACACACATTTTCCAAGGAAGCAGGCTACTCTGTAGCGACGGTATCGCGCGCATTGAACCCGCAAACTGCCGCGATGGTCAAACCAGAGACGCGACAGAAAATCCAGAAACTGGCTGCCAAATTAAATTTTGTACCGAATGCAGGTGCCCGCGTATTAAGACGAAGGAGACTGGCTCCGGTCGCCGTACTGCTACGGGAAAAGAAAGGCTTATTCCTGAGCGAGTACTATTCAAAACTACTCATGGGCATACTTGCCGAAGCGTCAAAACGCGGGCAGGCAGTACACGCGATCTCTTTCACACCCCGCAAAGACGATTTTTTGGACCAACTCAATGAAGCCACAGTCGGGTGCGAGGCCATCATCTACCTGTCCGATTCACTGACTGCAGCCATGCAATCTCAATTGACCAACTTGCATCGCCCATTTATTTCCACGCCGAGCGGCCTAACATCAACGATGGAAGAGTCCCAGTCGAAAGTCCCCATATTCGGTTTAAATGAATTGGCGGGAGGGCAGTTAATCACACAACACCTGATCGACCTGGGCCATAAGCAGATTGCATACATCGGAGGGCCCTCCGTCAACCACGACGCCTCACGCCGCAAAGAGGGCTTCGTATTAGCGATGCAACAAAGCAATTTACCAATTCGTACCGAATGGATGTTTGAACGCACCTTCGACTTCAAATCGGGAACTGAATTAGCCGCTCACATACAATCGCTTCTAGGAGAGGCGACTGCAGTAGCGTGCGCAAGCGATGAAGTCGCTCTTGGCTTAATACACGGACTCACGCAACTCGGAGCATCCTGCCCGCAGGATGTATCGATTACCGGCTACGACGACTTGCAATGGGCTTCGCGCTATTTGCCGACCCTCACTACGATCAGGCAACCACTGATGCGTATGGCGTCGATCACAATGCAAATGATCGATGATCTTAAGGCAGGCAAATCCATCAGTAACCATCTTTACGAACCAGAACTATTGGTTCGAGACTCAACAGCCAAACTGTAATACAGAAAATTGAACTAGCACAACCACGCCCAAAATGTAATTAGTTACAATTTTATTTGACTCTGGCTCAGATTCTGCAAATAAGAGTCACACATCTTTCCACCTACGATTATGTACACTGCCCCAACATCGCCCACGCCCAAACGCGCAGCTTTCACACTCATCGAGCTATTGACCGTCATCGCAATCGTCGGAGTACTCGCCGCAATTCTAATC
>CAJJBN010000028.1 GCA_905182435.1 Opitutaceae bacterium BACL24 MAG-120322-bin51
CTCCGCATCGTTGAACCCTCGGACCACGGGCTCTACCTCGACGGCGGCGAACACGACACCATCCTGCTCCCGACTCGCTACGTCACGCCCGACATGAAAATCGGCGACGAGGTCGAGGTCTTCATCTACAACGACTCGGAAGATCGTCTAGTCGCCACTACCGAGACGCCTTTGGCGCAGGCCGGTGAATTTGCCTACCTCGAAGTGATCAGCGTCAACGAACGAGTTGGCGCGTTCCTTGATTGGGGTCTGAGTAAAGATTTGTTCCTGCCCTTCCGCGAACAAGGCGACCTCTCTTTCACCGTCGGCGATGGCGCCATCGTCGCCGTCTATGTGGATGAATACACCAATCGTATCGTCGCATCTACACGCTTACATCGACATCTTTCAAACACGACGCCCGCCTATGAGCCAAATGCTCCAGTGCATGTGCTGATCTACGGCGAGTCCCCGCTCGGCTTCAAAGCCATCATCGATAAGCAGCATCGCGGACTGCTCTACTACGCTGAGACATCTGATAAGCTTGAGGCAGGCGATCAATTTACTGGCTACATCAAAAAAGTACATAGCAACGGCAACATCGACCTCCGTCGCGATCCCGCTGGTCGTCAGCGTGCCGAAACGTTCTCCGCAGTCATCATGGAAAAGCTAATGGCTGCAGACGGTTGCATGCCGTTTAACGAGAAGAGCACATCAGAATCCCTCCGCGAAACCTTCGGCATGAGCAAAAAAGCATTCAAGCAAGCGTGGGCCGTATTGATCAAAGCTGGAGAAGTGACGGATCGCTTTGAAACAGAATACCTGACCTTACGCTCCAAATGGGATGGTCAGATGTTTATTGAAAAAATCCCAGATCACTCGAAAAAACAACATCGCAAAGGCTAAAACCTTTTAAGCAATCACTGTTTCCAAGTCAGCGCTGAACTCTACGCTTGCTCCTAATCCTAATTGACCGAAGCCAAAGCTTGGCTCATTCCCATTTTTCGAACTTTCAAAAATCCCAACTTTCCCACTCCTACAAAATGCTCTCATTTAATCTTTTCGGTATTCCCGTCCGCATCCTTCCTTGGTTCTGGATCACTATGGCGCTGATCGGCGGCGGTTTAGGCGCCAATGATTCTCTAAGCATACTCAAGGTCCTCGTATTTATCTTAGCAGGTCTCATCTCGATCTTGGTGCACGAACTCGGCCATGCGCTGACTGTTCGTAAGTTCAAACTACCCACTGCGATCACACTTCAAGCCTTCGGTGGCTACGCCTCGTTTCCAGCAGGGAAACTGAGCCGCAAGCAATCCTTTCTCGTTACTGCCGCAGGTCCAGGACTACAACTGGCACTCGGCCTAATTCTACTAGCTGTCTATTTATTGGTTCCGATTCCCAAAGGGTCGCTACTCTACACACTCGTAGCTGACTTAGCAGGCATCAGCATCATTTGGGCAGTGCTTAACTGCTTGCCGGTCTACCCTATGGACGGCGGCCAAATGATGGCAGCCGCACTCGGACCGCAACGTGCCCACTTCGTACATCTAATCAGCGCAACTGCGGCCCTGCTCATCGGCATCCTTGCATACCTCTATTTGAACACATTCCTGCTACCGATCTTCATGGCATTTTTTGCTTGGCAAAACTGGCAATCCTTCCAAGCGCGGACAAGTAAGCCGTAAGGGCTGTGCTTGTTATTATGGCTTGGGTAGCGCGAACCGTGGCGTCGCCGCTTGCGGCGGCCTCACTGCATTCGTGACTTCCAACCGCTGGCCGTGGCAAGCAACGACGCCACAATCGAAACCGCATTGCGGAATCCGCTACCAACAAATTGAACCTCCACTCACGGTCTCCAATCCCTTGGTAGAGACGCCTTGCCAAGGCGTCTCTACCAGAGAAATCGTAGAACCATCCATTCTCACTCGATCTTAAAGCCCATTCGATGAGCGGACCTCTCGGCGAGAGATCCCTACCTTCTCATCAATACACCCTACCCGCGCCAATGCGCGATACGTGCCGCAACTTGCTTCGGCCCAGGCATACCAGGCTTTTCACGCGCATCGAGCGCACGCTTCAGATCAAACACACTGGCCCAATCCTCACCCAACTGCGGGTGGATCGGCGCGACTTGATCGTAAGGCAACTCATTGAGCGGTGTCTCGAGCTTTTCTGAAAGTCCCACCAACGCGCCGACTACATGATGCGCCTCTCGAAATGGCACCGCGCGTTCGACCAAATAGTCGACCACATCCGTCGCGAGTAGTGCAGGGTCAGCCACCGCTTTCGCACAGCGCTCTACGTCCGCTTCGACACCTAGCATACACGCTGCCACGCAATCGAGCATCAGCTGAGTCTGATCAAACGAATCAAACACTGGCGGCTTATCTTCCTGTAAATCACGGTTATACGTCAGCGGCAGCCCTTTGACCATGGTCAGCAGCATCTGCAAGTTACCGGTCAGGCGGGCCGATTTACCGCGGATCAACTCAAAGGCGTCCGGGTTTTTCTTCTGCGGCATCAAACTAGAGCCGGTGGTAAAGGCATCCGGCAAGCGCACGAAGCTAAACTCTGCACTGCTCCACAAAATGAAATCCTCCGACAGACGCGAGAGGTGTACTCCGATCGTCGCACAGACCGAAGCAAAACTAATAAAGGTATCGCGATCACTCACCGCATCCATGCTGTTTTGTGTGATCCTCGGATTGCCATCGGCATCGACAAAATTCAACTCGCGAGCCACGAACTCGCGGTCAATCGGCAGCGTCGTACCGGCAATCGCACCCGAACCGAGTGGGCACACATTCGCCTCCTCAAACACCTCAGCCATCCGCTTACGGTCACGACCAAACATTTCCACATACGCGAGTAAATGGTGCGCCATCGACACTGGTTGTGCGCGTTGCAAGTGCGTATAGCCGGGAATGATCACCGCCTGAGTGCGATCCGCGAGATCTACCATCGCCGCGATCACTGCAGTGAGCGACGCATCCAACTTGGTGCAGGCATGGCGCAACCAGAGCCGGATATCGGTGGCGACTTGGTCATTGCGGCTACGCGCGGTGTGTAGCTTGGCCGCGGCAGGCACACGCAGTGTCAGCGCATGCTCGATATTCATGTGCACATCTTCCAGCGCCATGTCCCAGTTAAACTGTCCCGCTTCGACTTCGACCAAGATCACATCCAACCCAGCATGGATCGCAACGCGCTCCTCAGCAGTGATAATGCCGACGTGTGCGAGCATCGAGGCCTGCGCCTTGCTCCCCTGCACATCAAACACAGCCAGGCGTTGATCGAACGAAACCGATTCGCCGATGCGTAGCATCAATTCCGCAGGTCCTTCAGAGAACCGCCCACCCCATGTCGCTTGTTTTTGTCCGTTTGCCATATGAGCGCAGACTTTTCCCGCCCTCCCCGCATTTGGCAAATACCAAAGCATTCCTGTTGAATCACAGCTAGCTAGCTCTGCGCTTGGGGATGAAGCGACGCAGCATTCGGGCAAGTGCATCCAACTCTTCGAACTTCAATAGATATAACAGACCGAAATAGAGTGCCGCGCCGCTGGGCACCAATATACCGACGATGACCGCAGCGTTTAATTTATCGGCCAGATCGAAACTCAGCACCAGCGCGTGGCCCAACACGCAGAACAAGCCCATCGCCAAGCCAGCACAAAGGACTTTAGCAAAGGCACCGCGCAGCTGCGAGAAACCCACCTCGCTGCGACGCTTGGATAAGGCACGCCAGAGACAGGCCGACTGCACCACCGCCGCGAGCACATTGCCAGCTGCCAAGCCGCCCGCGCCGTAGAACTGCATCAGCACCACGCCGCAGATTAAATTCACCAGTAAGCACAGTCCCGCCACACGAACCGGCGTCTTCATATCTTTACAGGCATGTAACCCACGGGTGGCAAATGTCGCTGCGGAGTAAAACGGCAGCCCTAGGCCATAGATCGCAATCAGCGGTATGGTTTGCGCGACGTTCTGGGTGTTAAATGCGCCCCATCGAAACAGCAGCTCCAAAATCGGCCCTCCCAGAACCACTAACCCGATACCTGCGGGCAACGAGATCCCGACCACCAACCGCATGCCTTGATTTAAGGCGCCAGCAAAGGCATGGTCATCTTTATCTGACACTGCGCGGGCCAACAGCGGAAAAAACACGGTGGCCACCGCAACCGTAAAAATGCCCAACGGCAACTCCATCAACCGACTGGCGAGGTAGAGCACCGATACTGCCGACTCATCAAGTGAATACGCCAACAGCCGCGACACCAAAATATTAACTTGTAAGATGGCCGCCCCCATCAGCCCGGGCAAAAACAATCGCCACAGCTCACTCATTTCAGTTGAGCCGCGCGACTCCATGCGTGGACGCCAGCCTTGACGCGCCAAATCCCACGCGGGCATCAGCAACTGCAACAATCCGCCAAACAACACACCAGCACAAAGCCAGTACACCATCTGCGCCTGATCCTGACTCAACCAGATCCCCGCGGCTAAGGCAGTAATCATCGCGAGGTTGAGCAGTATTGGCGTGCTGGCGGCGATGGCGAAACGCCCGAGCAAATTGAGGCCCGCCGAAACAATCGCCGCGAGGCAGATGAAAATCATATACGGCAGCAACACGACCGCCAGTTCTGCGCCCAGCGCCCAACGGTCGGACAGCATTCCGCTGCGAGCCAGCGAGCCAAATAACACCATTCCACCGACAACGATTGCCGACAGTACGATTAACAGACGCAGCAGCACTTGATTAAAAAAGGCAAAGGCCTCGGAACGACCAGCGCGATGCAACACATCCGAGAAGATCGGCACCATCGCCGAAGTCAGCGCACCTTCACCGAGTAAACGGCGAAACAGGTTGGGCACGGTAAATGCCAGGATAAACGCATCATTCCAAGCACTCGCTCCCAGAGCCGCAAAAATAAGAATATCACGCACCAATCCCAGTAAGCGCGAGCCGACCGTCGAAAGACTGACGACTACGATATTTTTAAGATTTTTGAACATAAATGGACGTCGGCGACTAAAAAACCAACCAAGTACAACAAACTACCTCAGAAAAAACTTTGGCAATTGTATATTTCATGCTCTACCAAGAAGGTGTTTTTAACTTTTATCTCTCAAACAGGGTCAATCGCCCAATTTAATTTCACAATAACCCATCTCATTTAGATACGATGCCACTAATCGCTAAACTTGCCGAACGCCTCAAACGCCACCCGAAACGGGTGGTCTTCCCCGAAGGCGCCGATCCTCGTATTCTACAAGCTGCCCGTAAATTTGCCACGCGCGGGCTAGGCATCCCAATCCTACTAGGTGATCGCGCTCAAATTAAGTCCAACGCCGAGAAGCTCGACATCAGCCTCGAGCACATCCGCATCATCGAGCCACGCCGCAGCAGCGAATGGGATAACTTCGTCAGTAAATTCCATGGGCTGCGTCGCTTCAAGAAGATGAACGACAAAAAAGCCGCAGACTATTTGGACAACACTAACTACTTCGCGACCCTCATGCTCGCCACCGGACAGGCAGATGCCATCGTATCTGGCGCGACCAGCAAGGCATCCAGCTCGCTGCGTCCATTGCTACAGATCATACCTCTGCACGAGAACGTCGCTAATATGTCGTCGCTCAACATCTTCGACCTCGAAGACCCTGAGACCGGTAAAGACCGCGAACTTTTCCTAGCCGACTGCGCCGTCATTCCAGATCCCACTGCCGCACAACTTTGTGACATCGCGGTCACCACTGCAGCGCTAAGCTACCACCTGACCAACACGAAACCACGCGTCGCGCTGCTCAGCTACACCAGCAAGAGTGCTTCCAGTAAAAATCCGACGGTGGCCAAGATGAAGGCCGCTACGATGATGGCCCGCAAAAAAGCCCAAGAGCTCGGCATCCCGATGGACATCGATGGTGAACTGCAGGTCGATGCCGCCCTCGACCCAATCGTGGCGAGCAGTAAGAATATCGAAGGCACTGTCGTCGGCCGTGCCAACGTGCTAATCTTTCCAGATCTACACTCAGCCAACATCGCTTCCAAACTCGTCCACGTTTTGACTCGCGCACGCAACTATGGCCCGATTCTTACTGGCCTTAAAAAGCCCGCAGCTGAAATCAGCCGCGGTGCCACTGCCAGCGATATCTTCGGCACTGCCGTGATGGTCGCCTCGCAGGCGATCGATCACAAGCTACTCTATCCCACTGAAGGTGACGAACTGAACGAAGACGTCACTATGATCGACTAATTTCGATCATGCCTCGAACGCTGCGATATCCGAAACCGACCAAACGATGCTTCAGTCAGACGATACCGAGCTACTCACCGCTCCTAGGAATACGACCACCAAGCGTATTTTCATTGCCGCGACGCGGATGAATGATGGCAAAACGACCACCAGCTTAGCGCTGTTTGCCGCGTTGCGAAGTTTTACTACGAAAGTTGGTTTTATTAAGCCGGTCGGGCAACGCTTCGTAGAAGTCGAAGGTCACCAGATTGACGAAGACTCAGTGCTGCTCGATAAAATCTTCGATATTAAAGTGCCGATCGGTGCAATGAGCCCGATTGCGATCCATTCGACCTTCACGCGCGAATGCTTGGACGACCCGTGCAAGAACCATGCGACCGTCATCGATAAAATGTGTCGCGCATTCGACCGTGCCGCTTTTAAAAAAGATTATATCATCATCGAAGGCACAGGCCATGCGGGTGTAGGTTCGGTGTTTAATTTGTCTAACGCAGACGTCGCCAAGCGACTCAAAGCCAAAGTCATCATCATCGCGCGCGGTGGCATCGGCCGTCCAATTGACGAAATAGCGCTCAACAAAGCCCTGTTTGCACAAGCAGGCGTGGAAGTGATTGGCGCGATTATTAACAAAGTCGAAGCCGATAAATTGGCGATGATCGAGAAGTACGGCCAAATCGCTCTAAAGCGGATGGGCATCCCACTGCTCGGCTGTATTCCGGTGGAAAAGAAACTGACCGTACCGAAGCTCAACCAAGTGGTCGATGAGGTGAATGGTCGCTGGCTGAACGGCCGCGAGCACGGGGCCACAGAGCGGGTCGACCAAGTCTTGATCGGCGCAATGGCCGCCAAAGGCCTCGTCGACCTGCTCGAGCGAGGTTCACTGATCATCACGCCGGGCGACCGCGAAGACATCCTGCTTGGTGCCATCGCCGCAGAGAGTATCGCCGGCGAAAAAGTCGTTTCTGGCATTATTCTCACGCGCAATGTGCTCCCGCACCCGAAGCTAATGGAGATGATATCAAAAACGAACATTCCTTTGATCATCTGTCAGGACGATAGCTATGCCGTGGCATCGAAGATCAACCAAATGACCGTCAAGACCCAGCCCAGTGATACCGATAAAATTCCGATCATTAAGAACCTAATTTCAAAAAACATCGATCTAGATTTGATCCGCAACGCCTTCCAAATCGAAAGCAATATTGCGTAGCGTATCTATTCCGCTCAGCATCATCATTCCGAACGCGCGTAAAACTTCTGGCATCTTTGCTCGACGCATTAGACCTGACCCAATAAAGCTCCTCGCTTCCCTTTTAAACATGCCAAAGAAAAACGACACACTCACCTTTGAGGACGCCCTTGGCCGCCTTGAAGCCATTCTCGAATCCATGGAAAGTGGTGACACACCACTTGCTGATCTGGTTGCTAAGTTTGAAGAAGGCTCGAACCTCTTGAAAAACTGCCAGCAAAAGCTCAAAGAAGCGGAACTGAAGATCGAAAAGCTCAATATCAAGACCGGCGAAGTCGAGCCCTTCGAAGACGCTACCACCGAGGCCTAGTCTCAAACGGCACACACCGCGCAACGCGCACCAGCAGAATTTTGTAAGAGTATGGCCCTACTAGAGCGCATTCAATCTCCCGACGACGTAAAACAGCTATCCGAAGCCGAGCTACCAGTGCTCGCCGCCGAGATACGTGAACGCATCATCTCAGTCACCTCGCAAAACGGTGGACATGTGGGGCCCAACCTCGGCGTCGTTGAGCTCACCATCGGCCTGCACCGGGTCTTCAACACTCCCGAAAGACCGCTTTGTCTTCGACGTGTCCCACCAAGGCTACGTGCACAAGCTCCTGACTGGGCGCAACGGTGCATCGTTCGACAAGATTCGCCAATGCGACGGCCTCAGTGGCTTTTTAAACCGTAGCGAAAGTGAACACGATGCTTTTGGTGCCGGCCATGCCGGCACCGCACTGTCAGCCGCACTTGGTATGGCCACTGCGCGTGACAAGCGTGGCTCAGACGAGCATGTCGTCGCCCTTTGTGGAGACGCCGCCTTCACCTGTGGCATCACCATGGAAGCGCTCAACAACGTCGCCACCTCGACTAAGCGCCTGATCATCATTCTCAACGACAACAAATGGTCGATCGCCAAGAACGTCGGCGCGCTCCCCCGCTACTTCAACGAGCTGATCACCAACCCGCTCTACAACCGGCTGAATGACGATTTCGAGTCGCTACTACAGAAAGTCCCAGGCGGTGAAACCATCATTCAGTTCGGCTCCAAATGGAAGAAGGAGACCAAGGACTTCTTCGTACCGTCCTCACTGTTTGAGAAATTCAACGTGCGCTACATTGGTCCCATCGATGGTCACGACCAGAAGCAGGTCGAGCACTACCTCGAATTTGCCAAACAATCCGAGCAGCCGGTATTACTGCATATTTTGACCACCAAGGGCAAAGGCTACGACGTCGCCATTCAAAACCCCGAACGCTTCCACGGCGCAAGCCCCTTTGACGTCAAGACTGGCAAAGGTGCACCATCGGCCGCCGGTACTGCCCCGAAATATCAAGACGTAATGGGCCGAACTCTGGTCAAGCTCGCCAAGAAAGATAAAAGCATCGTCGGCATCACCGCAGCGATGCCAGCCGGCACTGGGCTCAATATTCTAGAGCAAGAACTACCGGATCAATTCATCGATGTCGGTATCGCCGAAGAGCACGCGGTGCTCTCTGCAGCCGGCATGGCCACCTCCGGATTTCATCCAGTTTGCGCGATCTACTCGACCTTTTTGCAGCGCGCCTTCGACCAGCTCATCCACGACGTTGCCCTGCAAAACCTACCAGTGATGTTCTGTATGGACCGCGCGGGCCTCTCGCCCAACGACGGCGCCACGCACCACGGCCTATTTGACCTCGCTTATTTGCGTAACATTCCGGGCGTAGTCGTCATGGCTCCCTCGAACGAAGACGAACTAGCCGATATGATGGCCACCGGCATCGCCTACCAGGGCCCGAGCTTTGTGCGCTACCCACGCGGCCAAGCCATTGGCACGCCGATCAAAGAAATGCCCGAAGCCCTCGAAATCGGCAAAGCCGAACGCCTACAAGAACAAGGCGAAATCGAGATCTGGGCAATCGGCTCGATGATCGCCGATGCAGAGCAACTCGCCCAACAGCTTCACGCAAACGGCATTCAAGCCGGTGTGGTCAATGCACGCTTCGTCAAACCACTCGACACCGAGCTACTCCTGTCATCCGCGCAAGACTGTCAGCTGATCGTCACGATGGAAGACAACGTCATCAGCGGCGGCTTCGGCAGCGCGGTCATGGAAGCGCTGCAAGACGGCCACTGCCTACACCCCGTCGAGCGTATCGGCTGGCCCGATGTATTTGTCGAACACGGCAACTCCGTGGCCGCACTGCGCAAGCGCGTCGGCATCGACCCCGAGTCGATTCTACAAAAAGTGCTCAAGCGCTACCGCGCACTCGGCGACTGATAGGGCCTAAGGTAAGTAGAAGTGAGTGTGAGAAGTGAGTGGCAATCAGGCGCGCGGTTCGCCAATAGCATCGAAGATTGCGGGGTAAACTCGCTCGCCACGAAAAACTGTAGGGACTGGCTTTATACTATGCCCTTGCGCTAAATCGGACTCACTCCCGCGTTTAATCTTCCCAACAACTGCAGTCGGCTTTTATCTGCCTACATGCAGCTATTAAAAACGCCTCTACTTCTCGCATCCATCCTCGCACTCGGCAGCTCGGTGCTGAAAGCCGATGTGACGCTCTCTAATATTTTTGGTGATCACATGGTGCTCCAACGCGAACAAGCGAATCCCGTATGGGGCAAAGCCGACGCCGGCGAGCAAGTCACCGTATCGATAGGCGGTCAATCGCATCAAACGACGGCCAACAAACATGGACTCTGGCGTGTTAAATTGGATCCAATGGAGGCAAATGATCAACCACAGCTGCTTCAAGTGTCAGGTCTCAAAAATCAGGTCTCACTTGCAGATGTCCTCGTCGGTGAGGTCTGGATTTGCTCGGGGCAATCCAACATGCAGTGGTCACTCACTAATACCTACAATGGAGCTGTGGAGATCGCATCCGCCAACCACCCGCAAATCCGTCTCATCTCCGTGCCGCAGGTCGGCACACAAGAGCCACAAGACAACTTCAACGGCGCATGGAGCGTATGCTCGCCGGAGTCTGTCGGTAACTTTTCGGCAGTCGGCTATCTTTTCGGCAGTCGCATCCACAGCGCACTCGGCGTACCAGTCGGCCTGATTGACAATGCGTGGGGCGGCTCAGCTGCCGAAGCATGGGTGCCGCGCAATGCGCTGGAAGCAGACGGCGGCTACGCTGCACTGCTCAACTCGTGGGATGCAAAAGTCGCCGCTTATACAGACGAGATGCACGCGGCCAAAGTTGCCGAATATAAAGCATGGCTGGAGGCTGGTAAACCAGGGAAGGCAAAGCGTTCTCCCAGAGATTTCCGCGCTGGCCAACATCGTCCAGCCAACCTGTTTAACGGCGTATTGAATCCAACCATTGGATACGGCATGCGAGGCGTCATTTGGTATCAAGGCGAGTCCAACGCTGGCCGCGCCACCCAATACCGTGACCTCTTCCCGCTAATGATTAGTTCGTGGCGCGACCTCTGGCAGCAAGGCGACTTTTCGTTCTACTGGGTGCAACTCGCCGACTACCAGGCAGAAGCCTCCGAGCCAAGCGACAGTGCCTGGGCCGAACTGCGTGAAGCGCAAACAATGACGCTCGCCCTACCCAATACCGGGCAAGCTGTGATCATTGATGCCGGCGAAGGACGCGATATCCACCCACGCGACAAAACCACTGTCGCCAATCGCCTGGTCCGGCTCGCACTCGCCAACGATTACGGCTATTCAATCGATGCGCTCAGCCCACGCTACGCATCCATGCAGGTCAAGGACAGCGCCATCGCCCTCACCTTCGATCATGTCAGTGGCCAAGGGCTTTGCTCCTTCGACATCAAACAGCCAATTGGTTTCACGATCGCTGGCGCAGACAAGGTCTTCGTCCAGGCCGATGCCAAGATCATCGGTAAGAATAAAGTGCACGTTTCCAACGCGAATGTATCGAGCCCAGTCGCGGTGCGCTATGCATGGGCCAACAACCCAAAGGCAAATCTCTATGATCGCAACGGCCTGCCAGTCACGCCATTCCGCACGGATGATTGGCCGGGCATCACCGCCAATGCCGTCAAATAAGATTCAGACCATTCATATTATGCTCAACAAAATCGTCCTCACCCTCACACTCCTCTGCTGCTTCGGCCACTCAGCTCACGCCAACATCAATGAATGGGTTGGCCTCTATCGTGGCGTCGGCGCAGTCGAACAGACCGATGGTAAGCGCCACGAAATACAATGTGAGCTACAGATTAGTGAAACGAGCATCACTACGTCTCCCGAAATGCTCCAGCTGACATACTCAGATGAAGGGGTGGCTACTATTAAAATCCAAAATCTCAGTTGTGCGCCAAAGCATTTAATAGTTCAACTAACTGACAAGGCACTTGGCATTCCGGCATTGTTTGCGCATCCGATTTCGATCAAACTACACAAGGAGCCAGGCGGATTTAATGAAATGCTAATTGCTGGCGACCTCGTAGAATACGACGTAAGCTACGTGCAAGAGCCCAAGATCATCAGCACCCTGCACTTGAAGCTAGGCAAGCTGCAGTAACTCGATCTCGATACGATGCAAAACGATTGCACCTTCTCCGATTGTCGTAGCTATCGCTACACCCTGCTGCATCGCTGGGATGAACTGTTTGAGCGCCGCCGTGCGCTCTTCATCTGCCTCAACCCATCCACCGCCGACGAAAATCAGCTCGACCCGACACTTACGCGGATCAAATCATTTTGTGGGCGACTCGGTGCCAACGAGTTCTTGATGCTCAACATCTTCGCCTACCGCGCGACTGACCCCAAAAATATGATGGCGATCGAAGATCCTATCGGCCCTGAGAATGACGCGCAGATCACGGCTGCGATCACCGAAGCCTACGAGCTGAACAATGGGCACTTGGACATCGTCGGCGGCTGGGGGAATCACGGTCTGCACATGGATCGTCAAAACGCGATCTTAGCATTGCTAGAGCCTTTCCGCGAACGCCCGAACTTAAATATTTCCTGTCTCGGTAAGAACGCCAATCAAAGCCCCAAGCACCCCCTCTACATCGCTGCGCATCGGGCGTTTGAAGTATTGTAGGAGGATAGCTTTACAGTATAGGGCACGCTCTGTCGTTGCCGCCAAATAGAGTCAACGCAGGGCCGCGCACGGCAATAACGGAGCATTGCTGAAACGGCCAAGTCACACGCAACAGGCCCGGATTTCTGTAGCGAGCTGGTTTACCCCGCGATCGTTTGCGATGCACTAGTCGACCTAGGAGCATGTGATTCTGGGATAAACCCAGTCACAACCTAAGAGCAGCACTTCAGGCACAAAAAAGCGGATGTCCCACATTGGAATCACCCGCTAGATCAATGTAAAGGCGTCGCCTTCGCTACTTGCCCTTGCCCAGTAAACCCTTGGTGTGCAACAGCTCGGCGATCTGAATCGCATTGAGCGCTGCGCCCTTCCAGAGCTGATCGCCGGTGACCCAAAATGCCAAACCGTTTTCGAACACTTGGTCCTTACGGATGCGACCGACGCCACAAGGAACGACCTCGGAGTAATCGATCGGCATGGGATATTCCAGATTTGCTGGATTATCTACCAGTTCGACACCTTCGAACGCTTCGATCGCAGCCTTGGCAGCTGCCACGCTGACAGGCTTTTCAAACTCGGCACTGATCGAAATTGAGTGCGCACGGAAGACTGGTACACGCACACAGGTGCAAGTGACGCGTAGCTGATCAAGACCGAGGATCTTTTTGCCCTCGTTGAGCATCTTCATCTCTTCCTTGGTGTAGCCATCTTCGAGAAAGGCGTCCACGTGCGGCAGCAGATTGAACGCGATCTGGTGTGGATACACTTTCTTAACCAGCGGCTCATCTTTGGCCCACGCACGTGCTTGCTGATCGAGTTCAATCAAACCGCCCGCACCACTGCCGGATACGGCTTGGTAAGTGGAGGCAATGAAAGACTTCAGGCCGAATGCCTGATGCAGTGGATACAAGCCCATGAGAGAAATTGCGGTTGAACAATTCGGATTCGCTAGAATGCCCTGATGGTTGTCCACTGCGTCGGGATTGATTTCGGGGATAACGAGCGGCACGTTCGGGTCTTGGCGGAAGGCCGAGCTGTTATCCACGACGATACAGCCGCGCTTAACCGCTTCGTCTGCAAATTGCAGGGTCTGGTCACCACCAGCGCTGAAAATCGCGATATCGAGTCCGTCGAAGCTCTCTGGAGTCGCTTCTTCGATGGTCCATGACTTGTCGCCATAAGACTGAGTCTTCCCTGCAGAACGTGCAGATGCGAGCAGGTGAAGTTCCGCAATTGGGAACTCACGCTCGTGGAGAAGACGAATGATTTCTTGACCGACTGCGCCAGTCGCTCCGAGTATGCCTACTTTGTATGCCATTTGATTTTATAAAGGAAAACGGCCGTGTAAAACAAAGCTGTGAGGCCTTGTCAATCACGCCGACACATCGTCAAGTAATCGTTTCGATTCAGCGACAGGAACTTGCGCTTATTTTCGATGGCGTGCTGCAGCGCGTTTTTTCGATCTCGACCTCGAAGAATACGCCCTCCTGCAAGGCGGATTCGTATGGCACACCGCTCGGGCTGCACGCGATGGCTGACAAGATCGGCGCTGGCGAACCACTCGGCATGGTGTTTAAGGGCCGCGTGCCGACAGGGCAGATTTTTTCAGAATTTCACGAGAACGAGCAACTGCGCAACCTGATAACCACCCGCATCATCCGCCTGCGCGGGTTGGAACCTGACAACAGCGGCACAGGCTGTGATAGCTACGCGCGCTATATTTACATCCACGGCAGCAACCACGAGGACCGGATCGGAGAGCCCTTTAGCGGCGGTTGCGTCGAGATGCTCAATACAGAGGTGGTTGAACTATTTGAGGCGGTGGCAGAGGGTGACCTGATTTGGATTTGCACCTAGGCCATAAGAATGGCAAAAATCAACAGGGCTTGAAACTTCCCCTCAATTACCGCCAATTAAAATAAAGTAAGTTCTTCCTCGGCCTATATTCCACATCTTTCATTATTATGAAACGCTCGTCACTTTTCCTCACCCTAGGAGTCTGGTTCGCCAGTATCGCCCTCGCCTTCTTTATTGGTCGTGCGCTATCATCGACGGGCGCACGCACCGAACGAACAGCATCCGAAGCATTGGGTGCCGGTCAAATACAAGAGGCCAGGCGTAGCGCCCCAGCGCGAGCGGATACAGTTGGGGCCTCTGCGGACGAAGAGGAAGCGGCAGCGACGCTTGAGCAGCTGCGCAGTCAGAGCAGCGAAATGACCCGTCAGTTACTCAATGCGGCCTTTGCAGTACCGATCTCAGATCCCGGCAGATCAGAGACGATCAACCAGCTACTGGAACAACTAGCCGCCTCGGATCCATTGGCAGCACTTGAGATTACTGAGAGCATCGCTTCGCGGCGCGACGCCGAGCTCGCACGCAACAATATCTTAAAAGTATGGGCGAGCAATGAGCCGATGGCGGCATTGGCTTGGGCTGACAGCGCCTTAGCGGATGTACCGTACAACCTGCGCAACTCACAGATGGAAGCTATCATCCAGGGGTTTGCTGAGACCAACCCCAAAGGCGCATTCAACTATGCGAATGCCATGAGCGAAGCAAATAGCTCCGAGTTACGCCTAAAAAACCGCCTCCTGAGCGAAGTGATCGAAACACAGATTCGCGGCGGCGGGCTCGAAGAGGCACACGCAACGATCGCACTGATGGTCGATGGTCCCAGTAAAGACAACTTACAACGCGAACTGGTCAACGAATGGGCCGCCTTTGACCCTGTGAGTGCTGCGGCCTATGTGCAAGGGCTCGGCAGCGATGCCAGCACTGGCATGAAGACCGCCTTAATCGGTGAATGGGCAGAGAGCGATCCCGCCGCCGCTGCCGCATGGTTGAGCAACCTATCCGCAGAGGACCCTGCCTACAGGCAAGCGACCACTCAGATCACACGCGAATGGACCCGCTACGACCTGACGGCCTCCTCCGAGTGGCTCAACTCCCTACCGGCCTCACCAGAATTGGACCGCGCCGTCGCCACCTACACGTATCGCGCTGCCCAAGAAGACCCACCGACCGCAATGAGCTGGGCAGAGTCGATTAATAACGTAAACATGCGCAATAGGATGATGCAACAAGTCGCCGCCAATTGGAAAAACGACGATCCGGAAGGCTTTACCAACTACCTAGACAATAGCGATTTGAACGAGAAAGAGCGCGAGCAATTAAAAACAGCCAAATCATGGCACTCTTCCGGCCATGGCTGGGGAAGCCGGCGGTAGACAAAAAGTAAGCCGATTTTGGTGGAAAGATCACCTGCACTGCGGTCTTCAGTGAAATCCAAATATCCAGCCAGAACGACCAACCGCGAATATACTCTAAGTCGTCGCGCACACGCTCTTCGATCAGTGCCAGTTCGGTCACTTTGCCACGAAAGCCTTTTACTTTACCAGTTCCGTGATGCTGGGTTTCACAAAATGGCGGGTACGGTAAATATTTACCGTTGTCATAATGCCCTCGAAGCGTAGCAGTGAGGATACTGCCTATTATGCCGACTCCGCCAGATAGCTCCCTTCCCGCCGCTCCTCTCGACTGGTTTTGCCTACGCACGCAAACCAAGCGTGAGCATATTGCCGCCGCGATTCTCGCAAAAATCGAATCCGTTGAGGTCTTTTGTCCGCGTATTAGTCAGATCAAGAAAACCCGGACTGGCAAAAAACGCTTTGTGGAGGCGATGTTTCCGGGTTATATCTTCGCTAAGTTTTCGCTGCGCGATAATTATCGCCGTGTCATCCATACACAAGGCGTCAGTCAACTCGTGCAACAAGGCGAGCGCCGCGCACTACCCGAACAGCTGATCGAAGATCTCCGCGCCAGTGTGCCCGAAGGTATCATCGAAGTACCTGATCTCAGTATCGTACCAGGCGCACAGGTTAAGTTCTCATCTGGCTCTCTACAAGGCCTCAACGGCAAAGTGCTCGCACAACTTTCCGCGACCAACCGCATCCAAGTGCTACTCGAGTTCCTCGGCAACGAGATCACAGTAGCTGTCAGTGCCGACGATGTACTACTCGATGCTGACGCAGAATAAGGCCACATCCAGAAATTTTTACTCAAATAGAGATCACGCGACTCAATAAGATTCGCGCGCAAGGCCCCGACGACGTCATCTTAACAATTACCAGAGTGAAGCAAGAAGTGCACGGCCACTGGCTGCGCGACCACCTCGACGAATCGCCAACGATGCGATGCAGATAGCGAATCCAGCGCATTTTTGACAGGCAACAACATTAGGCATGAGTTCTCAGACCTCGCCACTCTACGGCTCAATAAGCTTCAATGATCAGGGTATTACTAATGCGCGTGTCGTGTCGTGGCGTGACGATGCGCCTTTTCCAGCATCTGGACCTTCTCTTCCAAGCTCGCCTCTACTGGCAAGGTCTCAACTGCCGCTTTTGGCTGAAAGCACTGCCACAACGGAATATTCAACTCGTCCTCCAACTCGCGAATACGGTCGTAGATGATCGGCTTCTGAGCATAGGGATCATCCGGCAGGTCAGTATGCAATTGTTTAAGAAAGTCATACGCCTCGGCATTCTTGCCCTCACGACGTAGTAGTTCGCCATAAATACGAGCAGCAAAATACGGCGCATCGGATTGCTGCGAAGCCAGTAGAAACCACTTCGCGGCATTGGGTGCATCTTTCAAGCGATTCAAATAAATCTGCCCGACTTCCAAATAGAGCTTCGCTTTCTCGGGGTGAAATTCACGAGCGCGTGCCAGCATCGCAAAAGCTTGCTCCGCTTGCTCACGATCCAGCGCCTGCTGACGGCTCTCCGGCACATCCGTATAGCCACCCTCTTCCTGGATCCGCCAATTCGGCACATCGTAAGCAATCATGCGCGCACCATTGATCCAGAAAAACTCGGGGCGCGGGTCCAGCGTTGTCACGAGCCGGACCATCGCATCGAGCTTCACGCGATCGCGGCGTTCCCAAATCGTATTGGTGCGAATCCATAGAAAGTCCGCCATCACCGCACGGAAGCCACCGAGCACACCAACGATGAGACCCTGCCCGAGCGCACCTTCGATCGCCTGCAGATTCATCTCCGGCTGCCGTGCCTTGACGACCTGCCATGCCGGCGCTTCGATCGGCCGAGTGGCTGCGCCCAACACGATCAAAACAAACAGCACGGCGCAGACACTACGCAGGCGCAGAAATATAAAATGAGTGAGACAGCTACTGGCAAACATCCTCTAGATCTCCCGTTTTTTGAAGTTCACCTGCGCAAGCAAGATGAATGCGACGGTATAGATCAGTCCGTAGCCGACAATCTGCAGCACCGTGCTGGTAGGCAGCGGAGTACTAGAAGCAAACACCAACTGATCGCCGACATTGAACAATTGAAAATTCGGAAAGATCAAGCCGAGCACGCGCACCAACCACGCGCCGACGCCCGCCTCCATCGACGAGTACGCATCCCGCGCGATATATTGCAGTTGGCAAATAATCAGCATGAAGAACGAAACCACCACAGTGTAGAGATTCGTATTGGAGAAGCTGGCAATAAACAGAGCGATCGCGCTCAAGATGCCGAACTTCATCCACTGCAGCAGGCCAAAGATAAATAAATCACCGTAGCGGATCAAACGCCCATCGACGAATTCCTCACCGAGCCGCGCCATCAGGATTGTTTCACGCCAATAGAGAATGCCACTCAGCACCAGTATGATGACGGTGGTAAAGACCAGCATCAGCATATGCGCGCCAAGGAATTTACCCGCGAGGAACTCCAGCTTATAGATTGGCTTGGCCAACATCGTCAGCGCCGTGCGATTCTCGATTTCGCTAAAGAACAGCTGCGTCGTGGCTGCAATCGACAGAATCGAGCCGAAAAAGAACAGCGCGCCAAAGCCGAAGTCGGTGACGAACTTGAGCTCGCCCGTGCCAAAGTCGAACTGTTGAAAGAAGGTCGAACTCGCCACCAGCGCCACCGATATCAACAGCAATGAATTGAAAAACTTCTGCCGCACCGCCTCGAGAAACGTATTACCAGCGATCAGCCGAATACGAGAAATAGAATTCATTAATTCGCTCATTGTGTGCCTCCTTCTGTCTGTGAATCAGTGCTGCGTGCGGCCTCGCGTTGTTCGACTTCTTGTAAAAAGAGCGAATCCAAACTCAATCGCGGCTGCTCCACTCTACAAAGCGTCCCACCCTGCTCAGCAATCGTCTTCTCCACAGCTGCTCGCCCCTCGGCGCTCAGACCTTCAACCACCAGCGACTGCGCATCTTTCTCCTGCACCAAATCGTCGACGCGGCCCTCGCGAACCAACTTGCCACGATGAAGAATTGCCACACGGTCGCACAGCCCTTCGATTTGCGCCAATAAGTGTGAGCAAAGCAGCACAGTCTTACCGCGCCGTTTCAGCTCGCGGATGATCTCCGCAATCGCTGCCGATCCAAGTGGATCAACGCCAGCCGTCGGCTCATCGAGAATCACCAAGCGTGGATCATGCACTAGCGCTTGTGCCAGTCCGATGCGCTGCAACATCCCCTTCGAATAAGTGCCGACACGGCGATGTGCGGCTTCGGTCATGCCAACCAGTTCGATCACCTCATCCACCTGCTTAGCGATGTTGCCACGCGAAACGCCACAAATGCGAGCGTAGAAGCGCACCAGCTCGCGGCCAGACAAGTAGCGGTAGAAATACGGTGCTTCGGGCAGAAAGCCGACACTATGCCGCGCGGCCACGGTGTGGCTAGGCTTGCCGTAGATCTGGCACTCGCCGACTGAGGCATCGAGCAGACCGAGGACGACCTTGATCGTGGTACTCTTGCCCGAACCGTTCGGCCCAATTAGGCCGAAAATTTCGTTATCGCCAACTTCGAGATTCAAATCGTCGACCGCGCGGAGCTTCACCCCACGCATACCGATCGAAAAATCCTTGGTCAGGCCCTTAATACTAATCGCTGGATGACTCATATTATTGTAAAATACGAAAACTTTGGCAGGTGCGTGGGCCGCTGTCGGTCTTGATCTCAAACTGGCGGATGTAGCTTTTTAACTCTTCGGCCACCGCCTCTTGGAAGGCCTGAATTTCAGACTCCTCACCCTCGACACAGAGATGCACACGTCCATCAGTGAGATTTTGCACCGTGCCAGCCACCTCGAAGCCCTTCGCCACGCTCATGGTCTGATAGCGAAACCCGACGCCTTGGACGTGGCCTTCGAACCAACAATTCATACGGAAAACACTTGAAGTCATACTTAGAAAATAGGGGAGAGCGTGCAGGATTGGCACAACAGTTGCGTTAAAATCTTATTATATATGCCTGCCTTCGCAGTTCAATCAAAGCAAAATCAGCTCAAACTGAAAAGGGAGTTGATTTTTGAAATCAGAAATACAGATTCAGCGACATCGGATCTGATCCGAACACTATGAGCGATCCAAATTTTGAGCATTCCGACGGCAACTGGGACGAAACACCCAGCGAGCCGCATTGGAATGAATACCAATGGCGAAAGTATCTAAAAGGTTCCGACCAAGATACCGCCAAGTTTCTTTCGATCTACAACACGCTCAAGCACAAGTCCAACCATCTCGATGAAGTGGCCGTGCAGATGGGCTGGGATGCTGACGATATCTCGCTGACCGACGAATTTAACACGCCGGAATCCGCAGAAGAGGCCGAGGCGCGTTTCGATGCGAACGACAATGCCCCTTACACTCTGCATCGCCACCCTGTGATTGTGGTAACCCGCGCCCTGTACCGCTATTTGCACGAGAGCTGGGAACACTACATGGCGCACAGCCAGAATTATCTTTCGCCGCAGCTCTGCTGGAACTACGCCAACAGTCTTCATCAGGCAGAAATGAACGTTCTATTATCCATTCAGGCCATCGATCTTGGTGATTTCGGCCTGACCATTTGTCATCTTAAGAATAGCTTGAGTGCACTTAACCAAACTTTAGCCCTACTCGACCAAGTGACACATCCGGACCCTGAATTCCTCGCCAGCTTTCGCCAGGAAAACCAAATCCGAATATTTGACCTGCGCGAGATGTGGATCCGTGTGATGAGCGACTGCCGTATTGAGTGCCAGCGTCGCCCTCGCGGAGACCAGGACTAATTCTTAATTTCAAAAAGAGCTATGATTAACATAAGCCGTTTCTTCGGTTGGCTCAAGCGTTCAGACCCTGCTCGCAAGGCTGCACGTTCACAGCTCAAAGCCGCTAAACGCGGGGATCGAGAGCAATATCTAGCGCTGGCTTCCAACTACATCGATCTGGCGCAGACATTTTTAGGCTGCTCCTTTGCCGAGCCGACCGAGCTGCGCATCGCACGCGTCACACAGCTATTCAATGAGCTGTGGCAAAATCTACCCTACTCAGAGCGGGTCTCCGACTTCGAGTACATGCTCGCTCAAGCCTTGATCGAAAGCACCTCCGACCAAGGCCTCACCACCTCAACTGAAGCGCTTGTCATCAAGCTGCGCATACTAAGCCCAGAGTCCCGCTTCGCATTTCTCGCCTACGCTTTTGGTAACTGGCCGCCGCGCTGGATCGCCCTCATCATGCGCATCAAGCAAGCAGCCCTGCACCGCCTGCTCTCCGAGGCACGTTGCGAACTCTGCAGTATTAGTTGGGAGTCACTCGCATGCGAAGAGCGCGATTGCCTAGAAGCGATCAGCGCCAAACTCGACACCTGCCCAGATATTCGTACCAACAAATCGCTCTGCAAACGCAGCAGCGCCTATCCTCGCGTCAAGGAGATCAAAGCCCACTGGCTAGAGCTCCGTTCGGAACTCGTCGAAGTGCGCATGCGCTATACGCTCAACCAATGCGAACGCGAACAATTACTCTCGAACATACTCGACGCAATTGCCGACAGCTCGATGCAGCGCCCCGCATTCGTCGATCGCATGGTCAACACCGTGCATTTCTCACGTCACTCTAAAATCAAGGTCTCGTAAAAGTTATAATGTTTCCAACACCCCGACACCTCACCGCACTGCTGCTCCTTAGCTGCATCACTGCTAGTGCCCACTTGCAGGCCAACATCGTCGCCGGCCCAATGCTCGGCCATATCGACATGCGCGAAGCTACCATCTGGGTGCAAACCGATGCCCCCGCTAAAGTCCGCGTCGCCTACGCCGAGCAAGGGCAATCCAATGCGCTGCACTGGAGCGATGCCGTCCAGACCAGCAACGCCTTGAATAACACCGCGACCTTCACACTCGACGCAGTCGAGCCCGGCAAGAATTACAACTACCGCATCGAGCTCGACGGTAAGCTCACCGAGGACCAAAACACCTTTAAGACGCCGACCAACTATATTGGCCGCACCCCGCCCCCCAATCTGCGCATCGCCGTCGGCGGCGCACACTACGCCACCGAAGATGGCTTCGAGCCGCCCTATCAAATTCTCGGCGGGGGCTATGGGATTTTTTCAAGCATTCTTAGCGAAAAGCCAGAACTCATGATCTGGACTGGCAACACCGCGCACCTGCGCGACAGCGACTGGGCCTCTCAGAGCGGCACACTCAAACGATTTGCTAAAGCACGTAGCGTCTCCGAACTTCAACCCCTGCTCGCTCGCATCCCACACTATGCCACTTGGAGCAGCGCCGACTACGGTACCGTAAACGCTGGTAAGTTTTACTCCTACCGCCAACAGGTCGAAAACAGCTTCAACGCCTATTGGCCGAAGCCCGTCGAAGTCGCAAGTTTGGATGGTATCACCACACGCTTCCGCCGCTCCGACGTCGACTTCTTCATGCTCGATACCCGCAGTTATCGCGACGATGCACCCGCTAGTGACCGCCTGCCACAAATGCTCGGTAAAACGCAGATCGAATGGCTTCGGCAGGAAATCATTAACAGCAGCGCGACCTTTAAGATCATCATCGCCGGCGCACCGATTCTCAACCCTGCGGACAATCGCAACAATCTCAGCTACGCCGAACGCGAGCATGGGGAACTCCTGCAAATGCTCCGCAACGAACGCATCGCTGGGCTCTTTTTCATCAGCGGCGGCAAATATTATGGCGAGCTCACCCGACTCGTGCACGCCAACAGCTACAATCTGTTCGACCTCACACTCGGACCGCTCACGGCCAATTCGGAAGCCAATCAGGATGAGCTAAACTTCTTCCGTATGCCCGGCACTAGCACCTTCGAACGCCACTTTGCCCTACTCGACTTCACCGGCCCCGAAGAAGACCGCGCCATCAGCATCCGCGTCATGAGCATGGCAGGCGCAGAACTGTGGCAACGCACCATCAAAGCCAGCCAGCTCCAACCCGCAGAAAAAAAGTAGAGCAAAACGTAGGGCCTCCGCTTGTTATTATGCCCTTGGGTGCAGAGCGCCGCCCATCGTAGAAGTAGCAGAGCCAAATAACAGCGGCATGCCGCAAGCGGCAGACCCTACAAAAAAACCTCAAGTCTCCCGTCTCAGCCCTCAAGTCTCTCAAAATGCCTCCCTCCAACTCAACCCCAGCGCTCGAGACCATCGACTGGGGACGCACCGAGTATCAAGCCGCGCTGGAGCGTCAAAAAGCCCTAGTCGGCCTTAGGCGAACTGGCGAGGCGCCTGACACACTGGTATTTACCGAGCACGCCCCCGTATTTACGATCGGCATGCGCAAGGGTGCCGAACAACACCTGATCTGGAACGAAGCGCAACTCAAAGCAAAAGGCGTGCAAGTTATCCGCAGCAACCGCGGCGGCGACATTACTTACCACGGCCCCGGCCAAATCGTCGGCTACCCAATTATCTCTCTTCAAGCGCGGCGCGACCTTCACGCCTACCTACGCGACCTCGAAGAAGTTGTCATCCGCACCCTCGCCACCTTCGGATTGCAGACAGCTCGACGCGACGGCCAGACCGGCATCTGGCTCGACGCGCGTAAAATCTGCGCGATCGGCGTGGCTGTGCGCAGCTGGGTGACTTACCACGGCTTCGCGCTCAACGTGAATCCCGACATGGGTCATTTTGCTGGCATCGTGCCCTGTGGCATCACCGACGGCACCGTCACCTCGATGCAAGCTGAACTCGGCGGGACAATAGACCTAGATGACGTACAAGCGCGTTTAGCAGTTGAATTTAAGAACGTATTTCGGAACACTGCCGCACCTAATGAACAATCGTAAACCAGAATGGCTCCGAGCGAAGCTGCCCACCAGCGTCGAGTACAAGGCAGTACGCGAGATCGTTGACACCAACGACCTGCACACCGTCTGTAAAAGCGCACAGTGCCCAAACATGGGCGAATGTTGGTCGCGGGGTACAGCGACTGTCATGATTCTCGGCAACATCTGCACGCGTTCGTGCACCTTCTGCGCGATTAACACAGGTCGCCCGACCGAGCTTGATCTCGGCGAGCCCGCTCGTGTCGCCGAATCAATTGCCAAAATGAATTTGAAGCACGCCGTGATCACCTCCGTGGCACGCGATGACCTCAAAGACGGCGGCGCCGCGGTCTGGGCCGCCACCATCCGCGCGATCCATCATCGCTCCCCCGAGTGTGCAGTCGAAGTACTCACTGCTGACTTCCGAGGACAGCAGGAATACCTCGACGTAGTGCTCGATGCCTGCCCCGACATTTTCAATCACAACCTTGAGACGGTCGAACGCCTGCAACGCCCAATCCGTAAGACCGCCCGCTACGATCGCTCCCTCTGGGTGCTCAAGCATGCCAAGTCTCGCGGCTTTACCACTAAATCTGGCATCATGCTCGGCATCGGTGAGAAGGAAGAAGAGATCAAACAAGTACTCCAAGATATGCAAAAAATCGGCGTCGACATTTTGACGATTGGCCAATACCTGCAACCCAGCAAGAAGCACCAACCAATCGATCGTTGGGTGACACCTGAAGAATTTGCCAAGTGGAAAGAATACGCCTTCAGTATCGGCTTCGGTGCCTGCGAATCTGGGCCACTCGTCCGCTCCTCCTATCACGCCGAAGAACAGTCTGCGATGTTTGACGTCCGCGCCCGCCGCAAAGCAATGCTCGACGCCCAACAAGCCGGAAAGGAAGCCGCCGAAGTCGTCACCGTCTAGCGCTCAATAAATTCAATCAACCAACAGCGATGAATTAACAGTCATCGCTTTTTTGTGCACAGCGCGTATCATTGACAGCAATTTCACTGTGAAATGAAAGTCGTAGATCGCGCGCCACTGGGTGATTAGCTGCGAACAATTGCGCGAGCCTGTCTACACGCGATCCTAGAGCGATTTCCATCTATGTAAAAGATGATCTAGGCATTCGATACCTGCAGTCTAATGCCTAGCAAGAAAATATCGCCAGCTCCGCAGGAGAAGAATCTTCGCTCATAGTCTCAGATGCGCGGTGCTGGGCAGACTTAAAAGGGCCCGGCAAATAATACAGAGCCCTTTGTTATTATTAATACGCAGTAGTCTGCTTTAGAATACTACTGGTTCAGTTTGATCTGCGAACGAATTGCGGCTTGGAGTTCTGGACGCCAAAGCTCACCCAAGTGCCCCCCCTGCTTAAAGACGGTCGTCTTGCCCGGAAATGTCTCTTTGAACCAGTTCAACTCATTCTGGCTCAATAGAAAATCATTGTCACTAAGAACCAAGTGAAGGTTATCCACTTGCTTCAGACTTTTCTGACGATTCTTCAAATTAACAGAATATTTGATCTGCTCTGCGGTCACGCCTTCACGCTCGTGAATCATCACGGTGATCTTGTTGTAGTAATCTTCGAAGCTCAACGCCTGCAAATCTTTATACAGCGCGCCCTTGCTACCGAATACACTTAACTCTTGATCATATGCACCCGCAATAATGGCTTCGTGCAGTGTCAACCGGAAGTTCAGGCCAATCAAGTAAGAGGCTTCCGCATTGGTAAACGGAAGATCCGCTGTCGGCTCCAAACCTGACTGAGCACTAATTAGTGCTTTAGCTAAAGCGGAATCAATAATCTGTTTTGCTTCATCCATATCACCATTCTTATATGGCGCACGGTAGAGCAGATCCAAGGCAGACAGACTGCCGAGCAAATTTGCTGGAGGATTGATCGCGATCACGTGATCAACCATGTGATCCATTTCACGTTCTTTCAGGTCGGCACCCAGATTCAATGTATACCAAGCACCCATTGACATACCGATTAACGAACGTTGCAGGAAGTTTTCTTCACCGTAAGTGGCATTCAGGTCTTTCATGATCGCTTGATAAGCGACACGGATCATTTCCTTATCTTTTTCTACGTAGCCAGGTGCATAGCCCTTAGGCGCAGCAGTCATAAACTCCCAATTGAAAGTGTTACTAAATATCAGCACACTGTATCCTTCACTGTAAGCTAATTCAGCCAACGCGAGGTCCATGCTACCCTTACGGTGCGAGCCCAGACCAGGAAGTTGCACCATCAAAGGTGCGGCTTCTGGTTGCAACCATAGTGAATATGGCAATTCCTTCTTCCAACCTTCGATTTTAGCAGAGTCATCTATACTCTCTCTCTTAAAATTGGGATTGGTTGGTTTTGCGAAGATCGCACGCAGCGTCTGCGTTTCTGCATCGTCATCACGAGCGCTGTCGTGTACGTAGTTATTGACCGCCGCCTCGCGACTTGCGCTGTATAGCAAGCGAGTGAGTTCATACGGATCATAATTCTCCAGCAGCGCATCATTGATCGTATCCGCATGCGCGGTCATATCATTGAACGTCAGAAAGCCTTCAACGAGGAAGTTGTATGGTGAATCCAGATATGCAGTTGGCTTGAGAAAAGAGTCTCCAACCATACCGACGACATCACGCTCAGAGCTCGGTCCTAACACAGGAATGAATACATATACTTGAGAATTCCAGCCCCATTGACCAAAGGTCTGGCCCAAATCTTCCTTACTTGGAGGTAAGTTATATTTGTTAGTCGCAGGATCATTGAGACCTAAGACACCGACGGTGGTATTGATACCAAAGCGCTTGGTTTCAATCCAGCTTTGTTGCCACTGCCATTGCAGGGAATTATTAACCAAGCGAACCGGATAGAGCAGATTGTCGTGAAAATTAGAAATATGCTCCCGCCCTGATTCAGGAATGAGCCACTGGTAACCTTTCATCGTCGGATAAACAACATTCTCAAAAAGCACGGTGTTCAGCGCAAAAGAAGCGCGATTGAGGGGTTCAATCGGGTCATTGACTCCCTGTAACATTAGACCTGAATCGGTCGGGGCGCTAGCCTCGGGAATTTTAGACGCATCATAAGATTGGCAAGAGCAGAGCGCAGTCGCTAAAACCAGGGTAAGCATTGGCCGTGTCGTAGTATTCATAGATGTCAGCTGTTTGTGATAAGGGACGTATTGAATCGAAGATAAATTACGATTTAATACTCATACAATACTGGATTTTTGAAAAAGTCAAACCACCCGACTGCGCGGTTCAATTGCTTATATTTAGAGTCTAAACAGTGCAAACTTGGACAATACCTACCAGATCAAACCTGCTCTGTACGGCAACTAGCAATAACCTGAAATCCATCAACCGTTAGCGCACGTGCACCGATGAATGGACCTAAAAAAATACGTGCAAGACGACGCACGATGCGTATTGTCATGTAACTATGTCGACAGAAGTAATGCGCAGACCAGGAGCTTTTCGCCCCGTCATTCAATTTTCGATCCACGCCGATAATAAAGTCGGCCGGCTCAACGAAATCATCGGCTTACTCTCTATCCACGAAGTGCACATTATGGCACTTTCGATTCTCGACACGACAGACAGCTCCATCATTCGCATCATTGTCGACTACCCCGAAGAAGCACAAAAGCTACTCATCGAGCATCAATTCTCATTCGTACAAAGTGAACTCCTCGCAGTCGAATTAGCCAGTGAGGCAGATATTAAAAAAGTCACTGCGGCACTCGTGCAGGCGGAAATCAACATCCACTACACCTATCCTTTTGTCTCGCGCCCAAATAATCGCTCCGCGCTGGCAATCAGCCTAGAGGATAACGAACTCGCAGCTGAAACGATCACTCTGCATCAGCTAAAAATCATCGGGCAGGACGATATTGCTCGATAAAAACGATATTTCGGACGAGCAAGTCTTGCGACCTGCAGTAAAACTCTAGTAAGTTCATCAAATGCCCCGCACACGATCTCGCGCCAATACCGAAGAAAAGTTTCTCAATGCTGTATTGGAGTTGGTTGCGCATGATGGTTGCTGCGCCCTGGGAGTCAACGCAGTCGCACACAAAGCAGGTGCTGACAAAGTGCTGATTTATCGCTATTTTGGGAATCTACAGGGCCTCTTACTCCGAGTCGCTGAGAGTCGACAATGGCTTCCTTCGCTGGATGAGCTACTGAACTCGCTCAAACTTGAAGCGGATCTGCCTGCCTCTGAGGTCATTCATCCACTCGCTCGCCTGTTAACCCACCACATCCGTGCCGATCGAGCCACGCACCAGATACTTCGTTGGCGCAAGGCGGAGGCCAATCCACTCACTGAGCATTTCTCAACGCAATGGAAAGAGATATGGCAACAACTCTCTGAACACCTATCGACTGGCTTGGACTACGATGCGCGCGAAAATTGGAAACGATTGACGGAACTGACTGCGCTGATCATCGAAGCCGAGTTGTGTGATGAGCGCGTCAACACTGGTTGCATTGATCACATCGCAAATGGCATTGTGACGGGGCGTGTGTCGCAGGCAGCAACGACCACTGCCTATCTAATCGAAGACCAGTTGCCGACCAACTTACTTTAAGGCATCTTTAGCGAATCGACCGCATCGGCACCAACTCAATCAAAGTCATCTCAGTCGGGCAATTAAAGCGAAGTGGCGGCAATCCTTCGAATCGATTCGAACCAGCGCCAGCCGAGACATTCAAGTAAGGGATGCCAATTCGCCTAAAACCTCTCGCCCACTCCTTCGGCACTTCACTGTCGATCACCAGCGCTCCATACCACGGCAAGCGCACTTGGCCGCCATGTGTATGCCCTGCTAGGCAGAGATCGATCGGTAAATTCACGACCTTCAGCGCATAATCCGGCGCATGGCCAAATAAAATGCGAAAGTCACTCGACTGGCTCTGATCCAACCATTGCTCTACTGTACGCGTGGCCCAGAGTTGATTCTTTGATTGGTATAAACTTAAGCCATGCAGATTAACAGTTCCCCCGCCGGTCTCAATCTGTGCAGAGCGCGACGACAATACCTGCAGTGGCGCCAACTGGTCCGCGCGAATACGGTAGAGTTCACGCTCGGTATCGCCATACACCGCATACGTGCCGAGCCGCGGATTCACGTCCTTGATCAGAGCCAACAACTTCGGAAATTCAGAGGCAAAAGTCGCAGGCGGCACGACTTGAAGGAAATCGCCCGTGTTGATGATTAAATCAGGGCTCAGTGCTTTGATCTGTTCAAAGATCTCTACTTCATAGTCGGTGATACGACCTGCTTGAATATCTGAAATATGTAGCAGCCGTATTGGCTGAGTGAGTTTTGGCGTCTCTAGTCGGACATGCTGCACAACCAAGCGCTGCGGCTCTACGTTGGTCACATAATACCGCAAAGCCAATAAATCGACCGCAATAAACGCATACAGTAGCGCAGTCCAAATGAGCCCCTTGCGCAGCACGCGCCACGTCGTCGCCAACAACGCAAAAAATACAGCGACGCCGAATAATGTCATCGGCAATTCCCACAAATTAAAATCATAGGCCTTATGAATCTCTGCAAAATTGGGCCTCAACATCCCCGCGTTCACATACAGTAAATTGCGAATCAACACATAGCAGAACACCAGCAACGCTGACCAGACCCCCAAGCGCCACGGGCGATCGCCTCGACTGCGAGTGCCGATATCGGTCATCGCCAATTCAGACAACTCCTTCATCGGATCGATTGCCTCCTCAATAGTAGACGCGCTACAAAGGGTATAAACGCAGGAGCTCCCAACAACCAACAAAGCAGTAGCTCGATGGGTGCCCGAAAGCCTGAACGCAGACTTTTCTGATACATCATGCTGCCGAGGGCCAAATTCATAATCTGAAAGTTACAATAAAATGACAGAAATGCGACAGGATGCCGCGTCAAACCTTGTGCTGCTGAATAACTGAGCTCTGCCATAGGGTCTGGAAACAGCGAAGCGTGATACCACTCCCACAACAATACAAAAAGCACCGTGCAATAGAGCGGTGCCACTAGCAAAGGTTGCGCCAGCAGTCGTACCACCCGCGCATCAGGCAGCACAATCATACCGAACCACAGTGGCAGCGTCATACACGCAAGGAACCAGAACGTACTATCCAGATCAGATGCAGCAAATATATCAATCAGCCAAATGGGCATACGCTAAGATAGTGAGCAGGTAGGAATGTGCGAAGGTATGAAAGTAGCGTATAACAGGGAATTTCCACTTTTTCACTCTCCCTCATTGTTGGAAACAATGGTCGTGTAAGCTTCGATATAGCGCTGTAGAGTACCCGCTAGTACAGCTTCCGGCAATGCTGGCGGTGGCGGTGTTTTATCCCAATCCAACGACTCCAAGTAATCGCGCACAAACTGTTTATCAAACGACGGCTGTGCGCCGCCCGGAGCGTAGCCCTCACGCGGCCAGTAACGCGAAGAGTCTGGCGTCAAAATCTCGTCAATCAGGTAGAGTTCTCCCGCTTCATCCAGACCAAACTCAAACTTTGTATCAGCCAGAATCAAATTGGCCGCCTCCGCCCGCTCGACTCCCATTTGATACAGGGCGATACTCAAATCGTGCACCCGCTGAAATAACTCCTCGCCAATCAACTTCCCCGCATCCGCACAATCGATCGGCATATCATGACCGCTCGCGACTTTAGTCGTCGGTGTAAACAGAGCTTTCGGCAATTGGCTGCTGTCCTGCAGCCCTTTGGGCAATCTATATTCAAACAGCTTACCCGTCTCTTGATAGGCCTTCCAACCTGATCCAGATAGATAACCACGCACCACTGCCTCGATTGGCAGGGGCTTAAGCTTCTTCACGATCATACTACGGTGCTCCAACTCTGGGTGGGCCTTGCCCAGCTCAACGATCCGCGCCGCATGCTCATCGACTAAATGGTGCGGAGTAATCGCTGCCGCACGAGCGAACCAGTAGAGACTGATCTGCGTCAATAATACGCCCTTCCCAGCTAGGCCCTCATGCATAATTACATCGAAGGCCGAGACACGATCGCTGGCGACCATCAGTAAGGCATCGCCCAGATCAAACACATCACGCACCTTACCCGAGGCGACCAGCGGATACGGCAGGCCCTGGACCTGAAGGAGCGGTTCAGCTGGCAACGGAAAAGGCAAAGAGTCAGTATTCATAACACATTAATTAGTTCCTCAATGCCCATGGGCAAACGGTTTCTCTACAGATTGGGAAAAAATGTATCATTTCTTAAAAAAGTCTTGCAGGACGTGCGCTGAAACGTAGCTTCCGTGACTTCGCATCACGTCCCGTTCGTCTAGCCCGGTCTAGGACACCTGGTTTTCATCCAGGCAACAGGGGTTCGAATCCCCTACGGGATGCCATTTTAAAGCCCTCGGTCGCTTCAAGCGCCGAGGGTTTTTTAATGCCTACAGACTCAAAATGGCAGGGACGACCTCCGTGTCGTCCGCATTGCCCCTGAACTGATTAAGCAGCGATCCGCACGGAGGCGGCCCCTCACAGCAATGCGCAAGAGTTTTTCAACGCACAAGCGCATCAATCCCCTGCGGGACAACATTTTAAAGCCCTCGGTCGCTTCAAGTACCGAGGGTTTTTAGTGCCTACACTCAAAACGGGAGGGACGACCTCCGTGTCGTCCGCATTGCCCCTGAACTGATTAAGCAGCGATCCGCACGGAGGCGGCCCCTCCCTGCAATGCGGAAGAGTTTTCCAACGCACCAGCGCATCAATCCTCTGCGGGACAAAATTTTAATGCCCTCGGTCGCTTCAGGTACCGAGGGTATTAGTGCCTACACTCAAAACGGGAGGGACGACCTCCGTGTCGTCCGCATTGCCCCTGAACTGATTAAGCAGCGATCCGCACGGAGGCCGGCCCCTCCCTGCAATGCGCAAGAGTTTTCCAACGCACCAGGGCTTCGAATCCCCTACGGGATGCAACATTTTAAAGCCCTCGGTCGCTTCAAGTACCGAGGGTTTTTAGTGCCTACACTCAAAACGGGAGGGACGACCTCCGTGTCGTCCGCATTGCCCCTGAACTGATTAAGCAGCGATCCGCACGGAGGCGGCCCCTCCCTGCAATGCGGAAGAGTTTTGCAAAATACCCTAGTTAAACCCAAACAGCTTCTTCAATGTGCTCAGTGTGCCAGAGGAAATCTTTGGCTTCGTGCCGCCCACATCCAACACACGACGGCAATTCTGTTGCTTCAACAGCGTCGGGCTGTAAGCCAACACCTTCACATCGCCGAGGCGGCCGCCAATGGCTTCCTCCGCAAAACGCGGGGTCCACTCCTTCGGCACACCGTACTGCGAAAATGCGATATCCCAAGCCACCAACTGCTTGCCTACATACGGACGCGTGACCAATGCTGGATACGCTTTAACAAAGTCAGGCACATCAGCGGTCTGCACCCGAATACGCGCGATCGCCGGAATCAATTTCAGATATTCATACAGGTTGCTCACCTGGCCTTGACGGATCGATTCATAAAAATCGAGCGGATTGATGCTCACCAAGTTCATCCCATTCCACATGCCATGGCGATTTTTACTACCGAACTTCTGTCGATCATACCACCCCTGAAAATCATTCGTCAGGCGAAAGCCCATTTCAAAGTGCAAATGCGCGCGCGAGCTTGGAATCGAATACGATGCCGAACGGCCCATGATACCGAGCTTCGCACCCGAATCAACCCGAGCTCCGACGATGATGCCCGTTCCGATACTCGCCAAATGTGCGTAGAGGGTATGAAACGCAGGCACCTGTTGATCATGCTCGACCACAATATAACGGCCATAACTACTATGCCCGGCAGTTTTACTCACATGCACAATACGTCCTGGTAAGACCGCATACACCGCATCGGTAGGTTCGCCGCGCCGATCGCGATCGACTGGAAACAGATCCAAGCCCTCGTGAAAGCGCCCACCGCCATTACGCACGCAGCCAAACAAGCCGGACTCAGGCACACCCGAAGCAGTCGCTTGGATAAATGTCTCGATTGGCTGACCTTTTTGAAAAGCCGAATTCGGCGTTGGCCAAATTAGTCCCGCCTGCAGACACAGCTGCGAGAGCAACACAGCCGCACCGATTGCCAGTCGTTGAACTAGTCTTAAATACATAAACGCCACAGTTCGTCAGGATTAATACTTATAATGCGACTGCAGCTCTTGGATGCTCGCCTTTAGATCAATCACGAACTGACCCAGTTCATCATCAGGGATTTCCACAAAAGTATAGAACTGACCATCTTCGATCGTCCCACCTAAGCGTGTCGCCCCGACAGCTTGACCATTGCTGGTTAAGACGATGCGGCTGCCGCGATGAGTCACAGAGCGACGGTACAGCTCACGGCTGCCCTTATCCGTAATCTGAATCAGCAAAGCCATCCCCATGTCGACCTTCACCATCTCGACATTAATAATATCATATTCACCGACGACTGGCTCGCGCTCGAGTTTGATAGCCGTGCCTGAAATCGGCAAAGTGACCTTGCTACCACTGCCACCGCCATAGTCGATGCCGCGCGCCTCGATCATTAAACGAGGCACTTGCATATTTTCAATTTCGTTTTTAAAGCCCTCGATGCTCTCAAAGCAGCCAGCCGAAAAGAATAGCGACATCAATAGACTCGCGAGGGTCAAATTTTTACGAAACATCATAGTATTGAATTGTAATTATGAAATAATATCACCCAGCGTATCCTGAATCTTGAGCATCAAGTCGGTGGATATTTCCACGATGGGCACCTCGACCTCCTGCTTAGTCTTTACATGTCGATACAGTTGAGTACCTGCGGTCTGCCTTTTGCCGAGTGCACGCACCACGCGTTTACGTTCTAGCATCAGCGCCAGTAAATGCTTCAACGCATCGGTCTCTGCGAGGCCATCCGTTTGATCGTGCTCATACAGCGACAGAAAAAAGTCTTCTGCAGAGGCGACTGTTTCGCGGACGTTCGTGCTCTCATCCTCCGGATCTTTTACCACGCGCACCCAACGCCCAAGAATTTCACCTGGCAGTTCATAAGTATCGACTTCATCCTGCAACACATCGGCACGGCCCATTTCGCCAGCCTCGATATCTTTGAAAATCAAACAGGCAACGCGATCCCCCGGGGTAAAGGGAAGCTGTGAGAGCGAAGATTTGCGTGCGATACTTTTAAAGTGCCATTCCATGAGAGCGTAACAATGAAAGCCGAAACTGTGCGGCTGATTGCCTGTGATGCAATCAAATTGCCGACAACCTTCGCTGGCTATTTTAGTTTCAGGATTTCGACCATAAATAAAACTAACTAAACCACTTAAGACCCTGCGATTGTAATCCGTTTATGCCTCGAACTATTGCCACAGGAGACGGGCAAGGCTGTGCCTATGGCGGCCACCTGACTGCCTAAATCCTTGAGGATAACTCATTCGCCTGGGTTGGCGCGCGCAAAGCGCATGTGCATCGCAAGCATATGGCCGATCCCGTCTGACGGGTATGAACTCCTAAATCTAGGATGGTTCGATACCGTCAAAATGCTTGATCAGAGGAGCGAGGGCGAGTCGCCCTCGTTGCCATCGACCTAGCTCAATGTGGGCGAGTCGCCCGCGCTCCTATAGCTATCTAGATTTTTAAAAAAGATTCACTCTGACGCATTCAAAGTTCGACCTCGCAAGTTCAATGTTCGACGTTGACTGACACTATGTCTAATCCAGCACAACATCTTGGCCTCCTTTTGATTGATTTCCAGGATCCATTCCTCAACGCCATACCAGATCGTGAGCGCCTGCTCAAGCGCACCAGCTTCGCGGTCGAGGCCGCTGCACTCCTCGGTTGCTCGCTCGCAGTCACTGAACAACTCCCAGTCAAGCTCGGCAACACCACTGCAGAGCTCAAACAGATCCTACCGGAAAACACGCCCGTCTTTGACAAAAATACCTTCTCCGCAATGGAGGCCGACGGGCTCGGCCGCTGGATCGAAAGCAACCAAATTGACCACTTGCTACTGATTGGTCTCGAAACTTCCGTTTGCATTTATCAAACCGCCGTCCAAGCGCTCGGTGACGACATTGGCGTCACCCTTCTCTCGGACTGCATCAGCGAGCGGCGCCCGGAAGACCGCAAGCCAGTGCTCAAACAACTCCTCTCCATGGATGCGCACGTTCTGCCCTCCGAGACGATCTTTTACAGCCTGCTCGGCGGCGCAGCCCATCCACAGTTCCGCGAGTTCACGGAGATCGTCAAGCGTTACAGTTAAGCCTCTATCTCATACTCGAAAAGCAATCTGCGCTAGCACCCTAGCATATATTGCCGGTGTCGCGACACACAGCAGCGCATCCTGTGCTCAACGGTAGCTGATGGTGATGGAGCCATGATCCACTGCGATGCCGTCCCGAGCCACCAAAGCAAAGCTGATTGCAACCAAATATCGATGACGCCGTAATATTGACTTCCGGCCAACCACACGTTGCATTTTAACCCTGCTACCACAGTCATAGGTGGCGACCTCCTTTCAATTTTGCATTCTCCACTGACCACTTCTGACAACCATGGGTAATTCCTTCGGCACACTTTTTCGTATTTCTACTTGGGGCGAAAGCCACGGCGGCGGCATCGGCGTCGTAATCGACGGTTGTCCACCGCGCCTACCGATTACAGTCGAAGAGATTCAATTCGAACTCGACCGTCGCCGCCCAGGCCAGAGCGACATCACTACGCCACGCAAAGAGAGCGACGCTGCGACCATCGTATCCGGCGTCTTCGAAGGCCAGACCCTTGGCACCCCAATCGGCATCTATGTGCCCAATGGTGATCATCGCCCCTCCGCTTACGCGGAGATGAAGGATAAATTCCGACCTTCACACGCCGACTTCACCTATCAAGCTAAATTTGGCATCCGCAACCATGAAGGCGGCGGACGCTCCTCCGCACGCGAGACTATCGGCCGCGTCGCCGCTGGCGCAGTGGCCAAGAAGATCCTCAAACTGGCAGGAGATATCGACGTGCGTGCCTACATCACACGCGTGCATGATATTGAAATGCCGGCCTCCAGCGTATTCCCAACACTCGAACAAGTCGAAGCTAGCCCAGTGCGTTGCCCCCACCCCGCAACTGCTGAGAAAATGATCGAGCGCATCAAAGCCGTGCGTAAAGACGGCGACTCAGTCGGCGGCATTATCGAATGCCGCGTGCGCAACCTTCCAGTCGGACTCGGCGTGCCCGTATTTGATCGCCTCGAAGCAGACCTAGCCAAGGCTATGCTCTCCATCCCAGCCACCAAGGGCTTCGAGATCGGCAGCGGTTTCGGCGGCTCAGTGCAACTTGGCTCCGAGCACAACGACATCTTCATCAACAAAAACGGTAAAATCGGCACCGAAACCAACCGCTCCGGTGGCGTCCAAGGTGGCATCAGCAACGGCGAAGAACTCATCTTCCGCATCGCCTTCAAGCCCACTGCGACTCTGATTCAAAATCAACGCACCGTCGATTCCGGCGGCAACGAAACCGAGCTCATGGGCCGCGGGCGTCATGACCCTTGCGTCGTGCCGCGCGCCGTACCGATCGTCGAGTCCATGGCCGCCCTGGTACTTGTCGATCACTGGATGCGTCACCAAGCGCAATGCCAGAGCTTCGACTTCGAAGGCAAATAGAACAACCAGAGGTTTTAGCCCTCCAATCTTATCCTGCAGGTTTCACGTTTCAGTTTCCCACCACCCATGTCCGATCAAGCACCACTGGTTTATCTCATCTACGGCATCCCTAACAGCGGCCGACGCGACGTCCTCTTTGACCTGATCGATGGCGGCCTCGAAGGTAAAGAGCAGGTGCTCTACTTCCGCCCAGAAGGCGAAGCAGCAAGCCCCTTCGATGAGCAAATCGAAGCCCTCGACACTGTCAGCATCGTCGATTGGAAGCTAAGCGATGCCACAGTCATCCACGGCCAAATCGACGCCGCACCTGAAAAGATCATCTTTCTCGCCCCCGGCAATTGCGATCCAGCGGATGCCGCAGAAGCAATCAAGACGTGGACGGATCTCAACAGTTGCCAGATCGCACGAATCATCACGGTCGTTCACTGCGCCTTCCTTTCTGAAAACAGCACCGCAAAAGCGTGGTTCGATGCCTGTGTTCATTTTTCAGATGTCGTGCTACTCAACCGTCGCGAAGGCGTGAACAATAAGTGGGTCAAAGACTTCGAAGTCGGCTACCGCAAACAATTCTCTCCCGCCCGCTTCCTATTTGTAAAAAAAGGCCGCGTCGCCAATCCGCTCGAAGTGCTCGAACCGGAAGCCCGACGGCTCTCACTTTATTTTGATGAACTCATCCCGATCGAGGACGATGAGTTCGAAGACGACGAGCAACCGCAGGACACTAAGCCCGACAAATACATTGAGCGCAGAGAAAGCGGTCAACGCGCTTACCCCGTGCCCGATATTAAGCAACAGCTCTAAGCAAAAGTTAGAGTGGACAGGCTAGATTACGCTGCCCACAAAAACTTCTAAGCCCCAGAAACGCATACATGCCAACCGCATGCATGGCATACTCGGCGAACAGCACGCCGATCAACCGCGGATGACCCATCAGGCGTAGCAATAAGCTATAAATAAACATAGCAGAAATCAGTATTTTGATGGTCCTAGCAGACGGATCGTTTCCAAATGAATAGCAAGCGGCCTACTATTCTACACGACTCAATCGCGCCACGTCCCGACCTTGAATCATCTCCCACAAGCGCTCACGTGTGAGTTTGGACGAGTCTCGAAAATACATCATCTCGGCGTGCTGGTCCGCTCGTGCAGGATCGATACGAATCCCCCACAGTGGCACCACCGAGTCCGGCCACATCGCATAGCGAACATCTCCCACTACCAGAGGATCATCGGAATGCAGAGTCACATAACCCTGCGAGAAAAAGCGGAAGCGCTCAACGTCACTGCCCATTACCGAATCAGGATCAACCAGCGCGGCAGTATCTTTGACCGTAAATACTTTGACTGATTGCCCCTCATAGAGTCGCGGCTCTGCCCCCGGGCCAATCCATACAGCATCGACATAATAGCGCCCCTCAAAACGATAGATCATGCGCCACAGCATGGTATTCCCAAACGATGGACGAATCGAATACTGCTCGGGCTGATGGCCGCGCTCTGCAGCCAGATGCTCGGCCACCTGCGTCGCTTTAACATGCTGGAGGCCACAGAATCCAAAATAAGAGGTGCAGAAGATCAGCGCAGCCTGCGCAAAGCGCGGACGTCGCCAAGTAAACGCAAACAAGGTCAACAATACCAGCGGCAGCGTAAAAATGGGGTCGATCACCGAAATAATATCCCAAGACTCACGAATATTACTGAATGGCCAATACAGCATAGTGCCATAACTAGTGCAGGCATCCAGCATGCCATGCGTCAATGCGCCCAGCACCGCAAAGAGTGCACACTGCCGGAAGGGAAGCTTCGATCGAAACAACAGAAGTTTAAACAGCACTGCTGTACAGAGCCCAATCAGTGGTGCAACAATCAGTGCATGCGAAAAATGCCGATGATATTGTAAGGTCAATAGCGGATCCGCAGCAGAGCGTATCAGCACATCAAGATCCGGAACCGCCCCCGCCACCCCACCGATGAGCACCGCCCATCGTGCTTGTTCACGCGAGCTAACCGCGACAGCAACCGCCGCTCCGAGGCTGAATTGTGTGAGAGGATCCATACCAGCATAAAATAGGAACTCTCCAATCAAGCGCCATCACGAATTTGAACTAATCTCAATAGCCCATACGATTGATCCTAAATATATTGATAAAATGCTCGGCGGCTATTTTCCGTGGTAGCCATCAGAGAGCCAATGTTCATCTCGCGAAACGGGCGCGACCTGACAAAATTTGAGTGCGCCACTGGCAATGGCCACTCGCGTATCAGAATGACAGCTATAACTTTCCCTCCGCGCCACTCGCATTTAAGCCATCGGGGAGTTTTTCGAGTGTGTAGACATCATAGCGATTACTCTTCCCCTCTAAGACATGACTCGGGGATGGCCCAGCTAAGGCTGGCGCAATCCGTGGGCGTTTCACCACCACTCGATAACGCGCGCACGACAACGCCGCGGTCAACAAGCCGTCTGCATCCGTATCTTGCCCGACCAACGAATGGAAGACACGCATCTCTTTCTTAACCATCGCACTCTTGGTGCGCACCGGAAACATCGGGTCGAGATACACCACATCGGGCCGCTTGGCTTCAGACACTTCACGTAAATAATTAAGTGAATCCGCTTCGACTAAAGTCATACGATCCAACACCTCAACTAAGGCTGCATCTTGCGCCACACCAAAACGACGTGCTTGGATCATGCCATCCTCCAACAATGCGCGCACCGCAGTCACACGCTCCAGCAAAGTCATCCGACAACCTAAACTCGCGAGCACAAACGCATCACCACCGAGCCCCGCAGTCGCATCCAATACCCACGGATACACACCACTGCGCACCCCGACCGCCTTCGCAATCATTTGTCCTTTGCCGCCACCTTGTTTGCGTCGATAGGTCACCGTCGCTCCATGAAAGTCCGCCCGAATACTCAAGCCATGCTGTTCTTCCACGGCGTGTAACACCAAGCCATCACTCGCCAACACAAAAACAAACGCCGCACCTTCGCCAGCGCACTGAGCCGACAAGAATCGCTGCAACACCTTAGGCTTAGCTGCCGCAACTGAACAACCATCGACACAGGGCAGTTTAAACCGATTGGCCCACTGCTGCGCAGTCGCCTGTAGCGCAGAATCTAAATATACGAGTGAAGACAGTTTCATAAAACGATACGACTCACCTTGCTGCGCTGCTGCGAAATCTCCAAGTGCAAAATACAATCCACTCCATCAACTGGTACCAAACGCACGAACTCGCTAAGTCGAGTCATTCTCCAAAGTCACGGCACCCACTGAGTCCTATTCTAAATAGTCGACGAACAGGGATTCGAGTTAATCTGAACCCCCACACTTGGAATCAACGACCATCCAAGACCACTTTCAAAATACTTATCCCAGCGACTCGCGCACTGTTGATTACACAATTCCTACACTACGTTCGTGCCAACGTAATACCACCTAAACAGAGAGACAGAGGGGTAATAACGATAAGGCCAAACTAGAGCTAACATATAAATTATACCGTCACGCGCAGCGGCTCAATCGTAGATGCAAAAAGATTGCGGCTCCTCCTTCAAGCAACTTACCTTGTCTCTATGACTTTACTCGACAACTGGCGCGCGCTGCTCGTGCCGAGCGGCACCTTCCAACTCCAGGACCTGTGGCAGCTCATCGTAGTCATCGCCCTCTTTACTATCAGCACGAAAACATTCGGCGCGAAGGCTAACTCAGTTGTCATCACACACAGCACTCCGGCACTGTGGCTCAAGGGCAATCTCAGCTTTCTCGCCCTATGGGCTGCCCTGATCGTCGCATGGGGGATTTGTATTTTAATACCAATCGAAGCTCCGGTCTTCAGTTTCTTCAGTTTTCTCGGCATGATATGGTTGGTCATCGGCCTGCTCACCAGCCTCATCCGTGCACCGTTCTGGTCCAAATCCGTCGCTGCAGTGTGCTATTTAACCTCGGCGATGCTAAGCCTCTCGTTGGTCGATGATGGCATTGATTCATTACAAGATCTACATGTTACAATCGGCACGTCGACCATCTCCGCCTGGGGAATCCTGTCTGGTATACTTGCCTTTGCATTCACCATGTGGGCGTGCCTCGCCGTGGCACGGATCATCGAGTCTCAAATCCAGAAAGTGCCTGGTCTGAGCCCCTCGCTGAAAGTACTGACCGCCAAGATTATTCGTATTGTTTTCATCGTCGTCGCCACCGCCGTCTCACTCAGTTCGATGGGCATCGATTTATCCGCCCTTACCGTACTCGGTGGTGCCATCGGTTTAGGCCTCGGTTTCGGTCTGCAAAAAGTCGTTTCCAACTTTATTAGCGGCATTTTGCTGCTAGTCGATAATTCCATCAAACCTGGCGACGTAATCGAAATCGACGGCACCTATGGATGGATCAATAACCTGCGTGCACGCTATGCGTCTGTTATCACACGCGACGGCACTGAGCATCTAATCCCGAACGAAGATTTAATCACACAACGTGTGATCAATTGGACGTTTACCAATAACCTCGTACGCATGAAAGTACCCATCGGCGTGTCCTATGACTCAGACCCGCATCAATGCCTTAAGCTGGTCATTGCTGCTGCACAGTCGATTGACCGCGTCTTATCAGAGCCGACACCAGTTTGCCATGTACTCGGATTCGGTGATAGCTCGATCGACCTCGAGCTGCGCTTCTGGATCTCAGATCCCACCAACGGTGTGGCTAATGTCAAAAGTCAGGTACTGCTCAACATTTGGGACACGTTTAAAGAAAATAATATCGAGATCCCTTACCCACAAAGCGACCTACACATTCGCTCAAGCGATATCGTAATGTCTTCAACAGAGCCATCCATCAGCCCAAACAATTAAGACCGTTCTGCCGACGACAGACCCTCACATTAACATGCCTACCGTTAAAAAAATCCGTCTCGACGAACTGCTCGTCGCTCAAGGACTCGCCGACACTCGCTCGCGCGCCAAAGCGCTTATCCTCGCAGGTAAAGTCAAACTCGGCACCGATCGACTGGATAAGCCAGGCCGCAGTCTACCTGCTGATGCCCCTATTGAAGTCGAATCCCCCCCCCGCTTCGTCAGTCGAGGCGGAGAAAAACTCGAAGGCTTTCTTGATCAATTCAAAATTGATGTCACCGGACTGCGCCACCTCGACGTAGGTGCCTCCACTGGCGGCTTTACTGATTGCTGCCTGCAACGCGGCACAATCAGCGCAACCTGTGTCGATGTCGGCCGCGCACAGATGCATAACCAGCTCATCCAAGACCCGCGCGTCACCAATATCGAAAAGACCAATGCACGGCACTTACAGATCGGCGACTTGCCTTTCGATAATTATCCACTGATCGTCATGGACCTTTCCTTCATTTCGCTCACCAAGGTACTGCCAGCAGTGTGGCAATTCCTCGCGCCCGAAGGCCGACTGATCGCTCTGGTAAAACCACAGTTCGAAGCCGAAAAGCGCGAAGTCGATGCCGCCCGCGGTATCATCCGCGACCAAGCAATCCAACAGCGTGTGTTGGCAAGCATTCAAGCATTCGCCCTCGAGCAACTCACAGGAGCCTCACTCATCGGCACAATGGACTCGCCGATCAAAGGCACTGATGGCAACCGCGAATTCCTAATGGGACTCACTCGACAGAGTTAGCACTCCAAACGTCTGCTCAATAACGCGGCGGGAATTATTCGTAAAACAACGCTTCATCGCTGCGCCGAATACGCCTGATCAATATTGATCGATTTGCTGGCAACATACGATTTGTTGAAAAACCCACTCAGCGTACCGCACACAGCTGCCAACTCAGCTTAGACCCCGCACTGCCGGTTGATGCTGACTCATGCAATGGATCGCACCACCCTCGCGGACGATGTCGCGGCAATCAAAGCCGACAACCTCACGACTGGGATAACAATCGGCGATAATCTTCAAGGCTTCGGCATCGCGCTGCGGCTGCCCATAAGTCGGCACGAGCACCGCGCCATTAAGAACCAGATAGTTCATATAGCTCGCCGCAAGGCGCGTACCATCAAGATAGATCGGTTCTGGCAAAGGCAGGGCGACGGACGCATACGGCTGCCCCGTCGGCGTCCTGAAGGCTTGAATTCGCCGAGTGTTCTCACTCAGTGCCGCGAAATTGTCGTCATCAGAATCAGTGACCGACGCCATCAAGATACCATCATCCTTATAGAATCGTGCGAGATTATCGATATGTCCATCGGTATCATCCCCGACCAGACCATCCTGTAGCCAGAGTACTTGGTCGATCCCCAACCCGGCAACGAGGCGTGCTTCGATCTGCTGTTTACCTATTTCACCGTTGCGGCTTGGATTCAGTAATACGACCTCGGTAGTCAACACTTGCCCGGCACCGTTGCTTTCAATCGCGCCTCCCTCGAGAACGGTATCGAAGACCAACCGACGCACACCGACCTGATCGGCGATCCATGCGGACGCATTGTTATCTTTTTGCTGCAATGGGTACTTGTTGCCCCAGGCATTATAAGTCCAATCAGTGATACACAGTTCGGTGCCGTCTTCGTTCAGTAAAAATAACGGACCATAATCGCGGCACCATACATCGTCTGTCTGATAGTTGTAGAGTGTCACGTCGCTGGCATCTCCAGCCTGTGCCATCAGTGCTTGCAGGTCGGCTTGCGCGGATTGTGGACAGAGCACACACACCGGTTGAAAACGAGCGGCGAGCACATAGAGCGCCGCGAGCTGCTCACGCACCTGCGGTAAGACGCCCGCCCACAGATCGTCACGCGTTGGCCATGCAAACCAGACAGCTGCCTGCGGCTCCCATTCAGCGGGGAAGCGATAGCCTAATTCTTTGGGCGTACTCGGAGCGTTCATTTCAAAATCCCTAAATGATGCGTATCTTTACGCAAATTAATAACAGAAGCAAAACGATCCGCGCACTTAATCTTCGTCGATCATACGTCGGGTCAAGCCGTCAAAGCTATCAATTCGACGATCGCGGAAGAAGGGCCAATTTCGACGCATATCTTCCAGTGCGTTCAAATCGCAATCCGCCAAGACCAGCGCTTCCGCATCGACTGGTGCGCGCTCCAGCACCTGCCCATAAAAATCGGACACGAAGGATTGCCCCCAAAATTCAGTGCCACCCTCAGTGCCAGTGCGATTGACCGCCGCTACGTAGCATCCATTAGCCACCGCATGTCCGCGTTGCACGGTTTCCCAGGCAGTGTGTTGGGCTGCACCTAGTTGAGCCTTCTCCTCGGCGAGCCAACCAATCGCGGTCGGATAAAATAGGATCTCCGCACCTGCGAGCGCTGCGAGGCGAGCGGCTTCCGGATACCATTGATCCCAGCAAATAAGCACCGAAATTTTACCAAAACGTGTGTCCCACACTTGGTAACCCAGGTCACCAGGCGTGAAGTAGTATTTCTCTTCAAAGCCTGGGTCCTGCGGGATGTGCATCTTGCGGTACTTGCCGAGATACGAGCCATCAGCGTCAATCACCGCAGCCGTATTGTGATATACACCTGAAGCCCGTCGCTCAAACAGCGAACCGATGATCACCACCCCCAACTCTCCTGCCACTGCTGCAAGGACATCAGTGGTGGGGCCAGGAACGGGCTCTGCAAGATCGAACAGCTCCGGATCTTGAGTGCGGCAAAAATAAGGGGAAGTAAACAGCTCCTGCGTGCAGATAATCTGCGCGCCGACAGCAGCAGCTTCCCTTATTTTATCAATCGTATAGCTGAGATTGGCCTCTGCGGATCCTTGCTCACGGACCTGAATCAGTCCGATACGCACAGTGCGATCAGTTGGAGTTCCACCTGCCATACACTGCAATTAATAAACGACTTTATTCAGCGGGTACTCAATAATCCCCTCCGCGCCATGCGCCTTTAATGCCGGGATTAGCTCACGAGAGAGCTTCTCGTCAATAATCGTATCGATCGCGACCCATGCCTCGTCAGTAAGGCGGTTGATTGTTGGATTACGCAGGGCTGGCAATTCTTCGAGAAGCGCATCGAGCTTCACTTTCTCGATGTTAAGCTTTAAGCCCACCTTCGAGTGTGGCTTCCAGAGCCGCTTGCAACAGCATCGCGATATTTTCAATCTTCTTGCGCTTCGCTGGGTTTTCCCAAGCCGCCTTATTGGCGATCAGCACAGTGTTGGTATAAAGGAGTGTATCGACGATACGTAGATTATTTGCACGCAGCGAGTTACCAGTTTCCGTAAGATCCACAATCGCATCGACCAGATCCGGCACCTTCACTTCAGTCGCGCCCCAAGAAAATTCGACTTCGGCATTCACACCTTGGTCTTTCAAGTATTGGCCCGTGATATTAATTACTTCAGTGGCGATACGCTTGCCTTCCAAGTCCTGCACAGTCTGCACTGAGGAGGCTGCTGGCACTGCAAGCACCCACTTCGAGCGGCGGTTCGATGCGCGACTGTAAACCAAATCACATACTTCGACCACGTCAGAAGCGTTCTCACGCACCCAGTCTTGTCCAGTCAGGCCACAATCGAAGTATCCGTGCTCGACGTAACGGCTCACTTCTTGTGCGCGCACGAAGCGACCGTCCAACTCTGCATCGTCAAAAGACGGACGATACGAGCGGGAACTCTTTGTAATACCGAAACCAGCTTTGGCAAAAAGCTTGATTGTGGAATCTTCAAGACTGCCTTTAGGCAATCCGAGCATAAGTAATGGTGACTTTTCCATAAGGACAGTGAACTTGATGCAGGATGTCGCTGGCACAAGGAAAATTTCAGCTAATCAGGCCACAAGAAATGAAATAAATAATTGTAAAAAAATCTTTTGGCAGTATTTTTAAATTATAGCTTTTTGTTATTCTATTATGCCCGCTCCGATTCCACTGACTTCAGGACAAAAAACGCCCGCTTTTAGCTATGCAGAAGGCGAAGCCACGATTCATAGCAGTGAAATAACTAGCCCCTACCTCATCTATTTCTACCCGAAGGACGACACACCAGGCTGCACGAAAGAAGCCTGCGCGATCCGCGATGCTTGGGCAGACTTCGGGGCGGCTGGCCTAAAAGTTATTGGCGTAAGCAAGGATACCGAGCGCTCACACCAAAAATTCCAAGACAAATACGCTCTGCCCTTCCCCCTGATTGCTGATACTGAGCTTGAATTGGCGAATGCCTTTGGCGTATTCGGCGAGAAGAAGTTCATGGGGCGCACCTATGATGGCATCCACCGAATGTCCTTCCTAGTCGCAGCAGACGGCACCATTCTAACAAGCTACCCTAAAGTCAAACCAGAGGCTCATGCCGCCCAAGTATTAGAAGACTTCTCTCGGTTAACCTCTTAATAATGAACAATCAACCCAGACCACTCATCGTCATCGCGGAGGACGACAACGACCTCGCCACAGTGATCGCTACTCACTTGGAATTAGCTGGTATGCAAAGCCAGATCTGTAACGAAGCCGCACACGCCGAGCGTTACCTAAAAAGTAACTTTGCAAACTTACTTCTACTGGATGTGCACTTGCCCGACTCGACTGGCTTTGCCCTGATGGATGACTTGCGCAAAAGTGGAATCTACACTCCGGTCATTTTCCTAACAGGTGAAAACGCAGAGCTTAAAAAAGTGAAGGCCCTTGAGATGGGCGGCGATGACTACATCACTAAACCTTTCAGCTATCCCGAACTGATCGCACGTATCAATGCAGTGCTGCGTCGAGCCGAAACGATCAACGATTCAAAGGTCACGCAGAATGCAACGACCACTGACGAGCTATTTTCTTTCTGCGGTGCGGTAGTCAACCCGCAGCGTCTGGAAGTGCAATTTCCGGATGGTGCAGCCGAAAGTATCGGTCGTAAAGAGCTCGGCATTTTCTCTTATCTCGCTGCGCACCCAAACAGCGTACTAACACGTAAGAACTTAATCCACTCAGTCTGGGGGATTCATGCCGACGTGCGCAGTCGATCACTCGATCAATACATCGTAAAAATTCGTGACCTCTACAAGCGTCACGACCTCAGCCTCGATGCGTTCCGAACAGTGCACGGCGTTGGTTACATCTACGACATTAAGGATAGCGCCTCTGAAGTATAATCGAATCGATCTTCGATCGAAATTCAGTTCAGCAGGATAATACGACACAATTCGACAACTGAGCTGATGCAACAGATCAGTCTGTCATACCGCGATGCTCTCTATTCTGCTGCTCGAGAAAAGTATCCTACGGCCACATTCTGCTAAATAGCTGAGGGCCCCGCTCGACTAATCCTCATCAAGTATCCACTCCGTCGCGGTTTTAGATTCGACCTCTTCTAGGGTGGTAAAGCCAAGCAAGGCTTTCTTCAACGCATCATAACGCAACGGTCGATAACCAGCACGCCGGGCCGCAACTCCCAATTGATGATCAGTCGAGTTCGATGAAATGAGCGTGCGCATCTCCTCAGTGATTAAGGCCAACTCATGAAAAGCGATGCGACCGAAGTAACCAGTCTGGCGACAATGCCCACAACCAACTCCATGATACAGAAACGGCAGATGCGCCGATTCGCAGTCATTAAAATAACGATCGAACACATCACGCTCCGGCATATAAGCTTGTTTACAATTCACACAAATCCTCGCAGCGAGGCGCTGCGCCATGACCGCTAAAATTGATGGTGCCACCATGTAAGGTTCAATTCCTAACTCAATCAGACGAACCACCGCTTGAATCGCATTATTTGTATGTAGTGTCGAAAACACGAGGTGCCCGGTCAAAGCTGCTTCAGTCGCAATTTTTGCAGTCTCAAAATCTCGTATTTCACCGACCAGCATCACATCCGGATCTTGACGTAGTAACGAGCGCAACAGGGTCGAAAATTTTAAATCAATCTTCGCATTCACCTGTGACTGAATCACACCATCCATACGAACCTCGATTGGATCTTCAATCGTGCAAATATTCACATCCGGCGTATTGATCTCGTGCAAGGCTGCATACAAAGTCGTCGACTTCCCAGATCCGGTCGGCCCCGTTACAAACACCATACCATTCGGACTACGAATCACCTCTTTAAATGGCTCCAAAATTGTTTGCGATATAAACATCTGATCCAACGACTGGAAATCCTTCTTGCCGGTCAGTGCTAAAATACGAAGCACGATTTTCTCGCCGTAAATAGACGGGATCACCGACACACGAAAACTCACACTCTCCGTACGGATCAGTCTCTCATACAGCGATGCTCCTATTCTTCTGTTCCGCCACATTAAGATCACTCACAATTTTAATACGTGAATTTATCGGAGCGTGAAGCGCCCTGAAAGACCTGCAGCAATCGACCATCCACACGAAAGTGCATATTTGTATGCGACTCTAACGGTTCGATATGAATATCTGATGCACGCTCTTTAATCGCAAGATACAATATCGCATTGCACAAGCCGATGATTGACTCCGCCCCTCCCATCCCCTCGAGATCTACGGGATTTAGCTGTGCCATAATCGCGCCTTGACTACGCTCCAACTGAGCGATCAGTTCCTGAACAGATTGGTCTGTGCTATAATGTAGCTCGATCGCATCACGAACCTCATTACTCAAACAAAATACGGGGCTAATTTCCTTACCAGAAATCGCAGCAAGGCGACGCACTAACACCTTATCATCAGGATTAGGCATCGCCACCGTAAGCCCATTTTCCACCACATAGAGTGGCATAACATTGCCCTTTCGAGCGATTTCAATTGGCAGGTTGGCAATCGCTTCGTTGCTGATAATGGTCGAAAGTGGATTTACATATGCACGCCCCAGACGGTTACTCCATAAACGACAAGCCACATCCTTTGGGACCGCCTCCGATTCAATCAATGACTCCAACAGCTCGAGTGAGTTCTCCTCCGCACTTGCCAGTGCCAGGCTATAGGCCTCGTTTGAAATCAGAACATGCCTTTCCTCTAACTCTTCTCGTATTGTTAGACTCATTTTATAGTTTTTTTGATGTGGCGCTTATCGGCAAACATTTTACCAATCTCATTGGCATCCAATAGTTCACGACGAGTATGCAGCTTACGCTCTTCGGCCACTTCCCCCAACATCTCATTGAGTGAATAACGCACGCCCTGCGCACGATATTTCTTGCCCGTACTTGGCGCATCTTGATTACCCCCTGCTGTTATTGAATCACTCATCTTAAACATTATTACTCCCAAATATCATCGATCAAGGAATTCAGCTGATCTGCGATCTCTTCCTTAGGTGTATCTTTACGGATATAGTAAGAAGCACCAAGCTCGACACTCTGTTCGACGGCCTGTCGCGACGCCACTGAAGAAGTCACTACAACCACCGCATTGGAATCAAACTGCATAATCTCCTCGAGTGCCTCCATGCCTTCCTTGACGGGCATATTCACGTCAAGTATTACCAACTCAGGATTTCGTGACTTATAGAGATCAATACCTTCTTGGCCGTCCTTCGCTTCAATAAAATCTTTAAATCCAATTTTTTTTAAGATAAGCTTTCAAATACATGCGTATATGGGGCTCGTCATCGACAATCAATGCAGTGTTAGGACGTCTCATTAAGACTAATCTCATTATTGTTACATAAAATGTCGAGAAGAAATAATCAGAAACGATTCGACATGACCTCCACAGGCACGCGCTCCTATATTTCATATTTTATTTTCACTGTATTTGCGAAACCTACTCTACTCGACGGCCTCAGCGTCTTACTCTAATTCGTGGCGATTTCAGGCGTTAGGCTCTATCATGCCCGTCGCAATAAAGGCGCCGACGGTTTTATCTCTTCAAACCGACAAAGTCTTTACTTGGTTCATTGGCACTCAACTACCAGCGGCTCCAGAGGTCTATTGCTCGTGGACGTGCGAACTGCAGCCATGTCGAGCCTCGCCCCTAGGAGCGGAATGCAGTTCATCCGCCATGGTCAACCTTTACCGCCCCGTCTTAAAAGAAGTAAATCAGCGACCAAATCGGACTGCGTCTATCACGCATTTTCGTATCGATCTTCGGCGTGGCGCTCGCCCTCACAGCATGGCATTCAAAGATGCTGCGGGCTTTGCATGCCTGACCTTCAACATCAGCAGTATCACCTACGGCGCCATGCTCGGTGTCTTCCTGCGGGGAATCCCCGCCACCCGCTGCTCTGACCGCGGCAACTTGATTTCAATGCCCAGTGGCAGCCTGACTTACACGACACTCTTAACATTGATTGAGACGAGGAATCTAGCGCTCGGTTGGACGTGGTTAATCGTGATCGACACCGCGTGGACCTGTGGCCTCCGCTGTTTATGGCACGAAAAAGCCCCGCGATCTGAATGACCCACGGGGCTTTGAATAAAGATAGTCTACTGCTTAACCTTATTGGCCAGCATACCTGCTTGCCACCAGTTACAGCGGCTGCGGCAGACTATTTTGCGCAGCAAGATTTAGCACCGTCCGCTGCAACAGCATCTTTTGCGCAGCAAGATTTGGCACCGTCCGCTGGAACAGCATCTTTTGAGCAGCAAGATTTGGCAGCAGCACCATCTTTTGCATCAGCATCGTTATGAGCAGCACAACTGCCACACGCGCTCGCTGAGATCGCACCAGCAATTAACAGAATCGGAATAAGTAGGAATTTTTTCATTTTTATATTTATGGTTAGGATATGAAGTATATCATTAGTTCTACGTCTTGTCGAATCTTTCGATAGACTTTCTATTGGAGCCGCCTAACTTCTTCCTATTCCCATTTTTTCACACAAAGTTCGATAATTGCATGCTCCCTTGGTTTCAACACGGTCAATTTCCCCTCTATCTCGCTCCAATGGCGCGAGTTACGGACATCGTCTTTCGGCAATTTTGTAAAGAGCAAGGTGCCGATGTCATGGTCACCGAATTCGTGCAATCCGATGCGCTCATCCGTGAAGACCCTAAACTGTGGGAAACCGTCGACTTCACCGAACAACAGCGCCCGATGGGGGTGCAAATCTTCGGTGCCAATCCGGATTCGATGGCCGACGCGGCGCGGCTCCTCGCCGATCGCCTGCAACCCGACTTTATTGATATTAATTTCGGTTGTCCCGCAGATCGCGTGATCTGTATGGACGCGGGCTCCTCGATGCTGCGTAATCCAGCCAAAATCGGTAAAGTTGTCGGCGCCGTGGTGCGCGCAGTTCCCGGCACTCCCGTGACTGCTAAAATCCGCACTGGCTGGGACGACGATACCATCGTTGCCCGCGAAGTCGGCCACATCGTCGAGAGCGAAGGCGCACAAGCACTCGCCATTCACGGTCGCACTAAAATGCAAGGCTACAGCGGCGACGCTAATTGGCCACTGATTGCCGAAGTAGCGGCAGAGCTCACGATCCCCGTCATCGGCAATGGCAACATCCGCAGCGCCCACGATGTAATTCGCATCCGCGAACAAACCAACTGTGCCGGCTTGATGATCGGCCGCGCCGCACTAGGCTACCCGTGGATCTTTCGCGACATCAAGCATTACCTCGAGCACGGCGTGGTGCCCGAACCCCCGACAGTCGCCGAGCGCTGGCAAACCATCCTCGACTATACGCGCAGGCTAATGGCACGTCCCTTTCGTCAACAAAAGCACACTGATCTACGATGGATGCGCCCCAAATTGATCGCGCTCACTAAAAGTATGAAAAGTTCACGACAGATCCGAGGCGCACTCGGCCACGTCATTCACTTTCAAGACCTCGAACGCGTCGCCGCCGAGCACATCGCACAATTCGGCACAGATATTAACATCGGCGAACAAACCTCCGCCAGCAGCCAGTCTTAGTGAACAAAATCCTCTTTCTCTGCATGGGCAACATCTGCCGCTCTCCCGGCAGCTCACTGTGTCTTCCAACATCTAGTCGACCAAGCCGGACTCGCCGATCAATTCGAAATTGAGTCTGCTGGCACCATCGGCTTTCACGTCGGCTCATCGCCCGACAAACGCATGCAGCACTGCATGCGTACACGCAATATCCCGATCATCGGCCATTCGCGTCAACTTCAGTCCAGCGATCTTGAAGCCTACGATCTGATTCTGGCGATGGACAACGACAACCTGATCGATGCGCGCGCCCTCGATCCCTCTGGTAAACTGCATCACAAAGTCCAACTCTTCTGTGACTATTGCACCGCTCATCGCCAAACCGAAGTACCTGATCCGTATTACGGCGGTGACCAAGGCTTCGAACACGTACTCGACCTAATCGAAGATGGCTGCGCGAATTTGCTTAAAAAGTTGAGTGCCGATCAATAAGCCGCGCGTAGCCACCCTTTGCGCTGCTGCCGAATCGCTTGACAGGCTCGCAAAGCACTGGAAGATCTATTTTTTTAACACCACAAATACTTATGGCATCTCCTACAGACGTTCGCAAAGGCAAGGTCCTCAACTACCAGGGCACTCCGCACCTGGTTCTCGACGTGCAGCACCGCACACAAGGCCGCCAGGCTGGCTTCATGCAAGTCACCATGCGCAACCTGAGTTCTGGATCCAGTACCAACACCAAGATCCGCACCACGGACTCCGTCGAGATTATGCACACCGACATGGTGAAGCTTGAGTATAGTTACGTCGATGGCGACGGCTACCACTTCATGGATCCCGAAACCTTCGAAGATATTATCCTCGATACCTCTCTAGTCGAAGACTCAAAGGAGTTCCTCGTCGAAACTCAGGTATACAGCATTCTTCACGTCAACGACAAGCCGATCCAAATCGAGCTGCCAGCGTCGATCGAAATGAAGGTCATCGAATCCGCCGAAGGCATTAAAGGTGACACCGCCAGCAACGTGCAAAAGCCAGCTACACTCGAAACTGGCCTCGTCGTGCAAGTGCCCCTGTTCGTCAAAGAAGGCGACGTGCTCAAGATCAGCACCTCTGAAAAGTCCTACATGGGCCGCGCCTAGGCGCTCCAGCTCGACACATTTTATAAACAAAAACGGCGGACGCTTTACGTGTCCGCCGTTTTTTTGTGCATCACTCTTAGGGCGGCCTCCGTCCTATGCCGGAGGTGCGCCAGAGTTAGCCAACGCCCCCATCTGACGACGGAGGCCACTTATTAGTGAATCGATGTCACTGCCCAAGGGATCGTCTCGCCGGCACGATACGGCACCACCTCGCCATAGCGCTCTGGCACAAGCATGCCAACCTTCTCCAGCTTCACAGTTTTCGATAGCGGCGTGAAGTTATGAATGCGCTGAGCATTGCCACTGACAAATGCCTGCAAATTATCCAACGCACCGTGCTCCTCAAATAGCTCGACCAAGGTCGGCAAACAAACCGGCGCGGTGAAGAGCCCTGCCGCACAACCGCAGCACTCCTTCTTGGAGATTGGGTGTGGCGCGGAATCGCTGCCAAACATCAATTTAGGATGAGCTTGCAAAGCGGCCGCCAACAACGCTTCGCGATCCTCCGGACGCTTCGCGATCGGCTTACAGAACAGGTGCGGCTGCAACATGCCGCCCGCCACATCGTTCAGTGTAATGATTAGGTGGTGCAGCGTGACCGTGGCATGTAGATTCTCATAGCGATCCAGCATCTCGACCGCGTCACGGGTCGTGATATGCTCCATCGTGATTTTCAACTTGGGAAATTTCTGCGCGAGATACTCATAACTGGCGAGAAACTCCTTCTCGCGATCCATCACGAAGCCATGCGTCTCGCCGTGGATCATCAACGGAATCCCCATTTCTTCCATTAACTTGAACGTGCCCTCGACTGCACTGAGCTCTTTAACGCCTGCTTCGCTATTGGTGGTCGCACCTGCCGGATAGAGCTTGATGCCAAAGATGTGCTCACGCGCAGCGGCTAGCTCGGCCTCACTGTAGTTGCGAAAAAACAACATCATCAACGGGTCAAAGACCGTGTCGCCCTTAGCCACATTGATCTGATCACGATACACCTGCAGGCGTTCCAGATTATCAACTGGCGGCACCAGATTCGGCATAATGATCGCTCCGGAAAAATGCTCCGCGCTGAGCGGCGTCACGCGCTCCATCATTGCCCCCTCGCGGAGGTGCAAGTGCATATCAAGTGGTGAATCAAAAACAAATTCCATACCAGTACGCTACGCCGCCCCACCCTCAGCTGCAAAGCATAAAGATACCGAGAGGGTGAAGAAATCATTCCTGGCACACAAACCATTCAATCGCTGGAGTTAAACCCGCTCGCTACGACTTTAGCTATTATTCGTAGCACTGTTTATGCCAGCAGTCATTCAAGCAGAAATACCAGAGTCACACCCTCTGCTGTTAACAGCGGAAGGATGCCGTTTGTCATTTATTTTTCCAAGATACTGCACATCAACTCGACCGCTTTCGCGCGATGGCTGAGCTGGCTCTTCACCGCATCACCGAGTTGCGCGAAGCTTTCACTATAGCCATCCGGAATAAAGATCGGGTCATAACCGAAGCCGCCGTCGCCATGGACTTCGGTATCGATGCGACCTTCGCAACATCCATCGTAATGCGTGATGTAGCCATCGTGGTCGATCACGCACAACACGCAACGAAAGCGTGCAGTGCGCTCGGCCTTCGGCACATCCTTCAATGCGTCGAGCAGTTTCACTACATTGTCTTGGTCGCTCGCGTCCACCCCGGCGTAACGTGCAGAATAGATCCCTGGCGCCCCGTCGAGTGCATCCACTTCAAGACCGGAGTCGTCCGCCATCACCCAAGCATCTGCAGGCGCCAGCTTACGCAGTGCTTCGGCTTTGATTTGCGCATTCGCGGCAAAGGTCGAACCGTTCTCATCCACATCAGGCATGCCGCCACAGGCTTTTGCGGAAACCACTTCGAATGGAAGTCCCTTGAGTAGTAGTTCGAATTCTTCGACTTTGTGAGCGTTGCCAGTGGCGATAATGAGTGAGTGTTGTGTCATAATTGTAGTTCGTAATTTTAAAGCTGTAATTTTGTGGAGGGCAACGCTCCGTCGTTGCCGCCGATCAGAGAGAGCGAAACCTACGCATGGCAATGACGGAGCATTGCCCTCCAAGTTTTTTGATTATTCTAAGCACTACTAAAAACTGCCGCGGGTGAGAATATCTTCCCCTAAAATTGCGTGGCGCACATGATTGAGCTGCAGCGCGTCGCGCATCGACTGCGTATCGCGCGCACTACCGATACCCGGGGTCGCGCAATCGCTCATAAACTTCGGCGCTTGATAAATAAAGGCATAATCGACCAGCTGCCGCTCCAGTAAACTGGAGGCCAGTGTCGGCCCAGTCTCGACATACACGCCGCAGATTTCCTCCTCTGCGCAACGCTTACGAAAAGCCTCCCAATCTAAATGCCCATCGACTTCTGGCAATTCCCAGACGCTCACGCCATGGGCAGTGAGTTGACCGCGCAGATCAACATCCGCTGCCGGGCCACACAGCACAGTCGTGCGCCCCTGGTGCGCGTCGGTATACAGCTGCGGCCAGCGCGTTTCGCGCACAGTGCGCAAACTCCGATCAAACACAAAACGCCGCGGACACCAGGTCGACTCGCCAATCCGGCTCGTCAGGCTCGGATCATCGCGCAGCACCGTATTCGCTCCCACTGCGATCGCCGGAAAATAGCGCCGCCAACGCATCACATCCGCCCGTGCCGCCTCACCCGTCACCCATTGCGAGTGCCCCGAAGCCGCCGCAAATTTACCGTCTAATGTGAGCGCCATCTTCGCCGCGATCAGCGGCCGGTTGCTCACAATCCAATGGTTGAAAATTAAATTCAGATCGGTGCAATCCTGCGCCAGCAGCCCTTCGATCACATTGACGCCCGCTGCGCGTAACAGCGCGAGCCCCTGCCCGGCATGATCTGGGTTCGGATCGACTGCGCCCACGACCACGTTCCGCAGGCCCGACTCAAGAATCGCAGTGGTGCAAGCGCCGGTGCGGCCACAGCTGCTGCAAGGCTCTAAAGTTCACATAAATCGTCGCACCTTCGGCCGGCTTGCGTCCCAGCGCTTGCAGTGCTTCGATCTCAGCATGCGGTTGCCCCGACGCATGATGCCAGCCTTCAGCCACGATCTGCCCCTGCTCGACGATCACCGCGCCGACCATAGGGTTCGGGTGCGTTTGCCCCCAGGCTCGCTGCGCTAATTTAAGCGCATGCGCCATAAAGGCTTGGTGCGACTGGTCAGCTGAACTCATGCGCGCACAAATGGATTACCGCCTTTTTCTTCGGCGACCGAGGTATTTGGGCCATGCCCAGGATAGATAACCGTCGCATCCGGCAGCGTATAAACCTGTGTTTTGATCGATTGCTCGAGCACTGAGAAGTCGCCGCCCGGTAAATCGTAACGCCCGACGCTTCCAGCAAAAATCACATCGCCAACGATCGCCGCCTGTGCGCTAGCCACATAGACTAAGATATTTCCAGGGCAATGGCCGGGCACGTGACGGATCTCCAACTGGTCGCCCAGTAGATCGAGCGTATCGCCCGCTTTGATCCAGTGGTCAATCGGCACAGGCAACAACTCCAGACCTGGGAATCGCATAGCTCGCCATTTTCGAAGGAGCCGCAAACATTTCAGTGTCGGCCAGATGCCCATAAGTCGGAATCCCTGCTGCGGCAAATTTGTGGCCATCCAAAATATGATCCCAGTGTCCATGTGTTAAAATCAGCGCCACAATCTGGCAGCCATGCTGCTGCGCAACTTGCATCGCCCAATCGTAGGCCTCGGCGGGTGCATCGACAATCACACACTCCTTGCGTGTCGGTTCAATCAGGGCAAACGCATTGGTGCCGATCGGAGGCAATTCTTGAGATTCAATAATCATGTGCACTTGACGATGCAGCGCATGCGCTGGGTTTCAACCAAGAACACAGCACTTTCGGTGCGGTCATCCATTGTCTGTAACACAGGTCGAGGCGGGCGGGCAGCCTGACCGAGCAATCGAAAATGGCAGGCACGGACGGATTGCTTGGCTACGCTCAGGGCTTTCGCCCCCAGCCTGCGGCTGTCCGTTCCGCTGCGCTGCACGTACCCTCGGCTCGGGTTCGCATCTCATCCCTCTTACCTAATTGGGCTGCGCCCAATGGCGGAGAGGGAGGGATTCGAACCCTCGGTGGAGTTACCCCCACACATCCTTTCCAGGGATGCACAATCGGCCACTCTGTCACCTCTCCTTGGGAAGTGGTTGAACAAATTAATCGTAGCTCTCAGGTCAATAGAAATCGACCTTTTAGACCATTATTTGCTCAAATGAACCATTGACTCATCATTAAACCGACTCTAATTATCAAGATCGATTGATTAACAAAACTGATAAACTTGCCGTATGAATCACACACTTGCTTGCATTGCACTGACACTTATAAGCTCCAGCCTGCTAGCTGAGATGGGCGCCACAGACGCTCTAGGCTCACCCTTTGATACCGTTGGTCTGCGTGTCGCGGTTGAAACGAGTACTCCGGTAAGCCTAACCAGCTACGAGCTGTATGAAACATCTGCACCACAGTGGGACTGGGATCTTTCGGATAAATTTAATGCTGGCCTCGGCTACGAAGCAGCAGTTGGCGCACTCGCAGGCGAGGGTGAGGTTGCGGGCTACCTACACTTTGGCTTGAATCTTGAATTGGCCCATGAGGACCTACCAGTCGTCTTGGTCCTTCAATCCGGCCCATCACTCTACTCCGAGGATACATTCGGCGATTTTGACATTGGCGGTAACATTCAATTCACCAGCAGCATCGGCTTAAATTGGCAAATGTGCGAACGCTGGGCGGTCGAATATCGCTACCAACACACATCCAATGCAGGACTGGAAGATGAAAATCCGGGCTTAGAGATGCACGCGTTCGCCCTATCGCATTCTTTCTAAGATTCCCGCATACTCTTTTCTCGATAGGCCAGAAGCATTTTACTTCTGGCCTATTTTATTTAGCACAGATGCGCGTCAGCTCAGTTTTATCGCTTTTAAACTTTCAAACTGGCTGAATGACGATTGATATCCTCTAAAATGATTTGGCTCTATCGATTACTGTATATCCCCGCCTTATTGGTGGTGCTGCCCTACTACGGTTGGCGCATGTGGCGGCGTGGCGGTTACGCAAAAGACTTCCAGCATCGGCTCGGACGATTCCGGCGGCTCAGCCCACCCGCTCCAAATAAGAAACGCATCTGGCTGCAAGCAGTCAGCGTCGGTGAGATACTGGCAATTGGCCCACTGATCGAAGCCTTACAGGCAGACAATACGATCGAAATCGTACTGACCACCACCACCAGCACCGGATACGCCGAGGCCAAAAAACGCTACAAGCAACACGTTTATAGCATTGGCATATTTCCGCTCGATTTCTGGCTGTTTTCACGACTGGCGTGGCAACGAATACAGCCAGACGCAATTATTATGACCGAGAGCGAACTCTGGCCTGAGCACTTGCATCGAGCGCGTAACAACCGCATCCCCACATTTCTAATCAATGCACGTATCTCAGATAGAAGTTTTAAACGTTATCAAGAAGTACCGAGATTCGCAAAACGCCTGCTACAAAAGCTGGACTACGTCTTCGCAGCCAGTGATCTAGACCAAGCTCGTCTCATTGAGCTGGGAGCCAATGCAGACACCACCGTATCCACTGGCAGCATCAAATTCGACGTCACTCTCGGGACGCAACTCGATCAGCTCGCACATGGGGCGCTCTGCGAAGAACTTGGGTTTGGACACCCGGCCGAGCAAGAGCCACCGTTCATCTTACTCGGATCTTCGACCTGGCCAGGCGAAGAAGCGGCTCTCCTGCGCATCCAAGCGAGTGTCATTGCGACAGGCATCGATTGCCGTCTGCTTTTAGTGCCTCGCCATGCAGAGCGGGCTCTGGAAATCATACGCTTACTCAAACAGCAGCCGCTCACTTGGCATCAACGCTCACAAAATACCGCGACCCCAAACAGCGTCAGTATTCAGTTGGCCGACACAACTGGTGAGCTCGCTCGCCTCACGCAAGTGGCGGACCTAGCCTTCGTTGGCAAAAGCCTTGAACCAAATATAGGCGGGCAAACACCGATCGAAGCAGCTGGCATCGGCATCCCTATTTTAATGGGGCCAAACATGACGAATTTTAAGGCAGTGGCAAAATCCTTAGTGCATAGTGGTGCCGCGCTCTACGCAAACGATGAAAACCAGCTCAAAGCACTCGTCCTCGATCTAGCCAAAGACTCGAAGGCACGAGCTGCAATGTCACAGGCGGGCAGAGACTGGCACGCAGACAATAAAGGTAGCAGCGCGCGGATCGCTCATACGATCCTAGCAGCGCTAGACTAAGAAGTTGCTAAGTATACTAGCTGCCTGCGGAAACTTCGTATTGCTCCATGTCAGGCGGCACCGCGCCCAAGGCTTCTTGCATAGTCGTCAAGCCGTCCTTGACCTTCAGCATACAGTCTTGGTGCAAAGTCTTCATTCCATTACGCATCGCAATTCGTTTGAGCACGACCGCCTCTTCTTCGGAATTAATCGCTTGAACAAGCTCTTCACTGGTCGCCATCAATTCGTGAATACCGACACGGCCTTTATAGCCATTACCGCCACAACTCGGGCAGCCATCTTCACTCGCGCGCGGAACTTTTCCAGCCCACCCTAAAGCACGCTGCATAATCGCAGCTTCGTTACCAGTCTGTAGGTGGACTTGCTTACACGATTTACAGACACGTCGCATCAGCCGTTGTGCACACACACACACTAAAGAAGCTGAAATCATAAACGGTTCCACGCCCATCTCAGTCAGTCGAGAAATAGTCGTCGGAGCATCATTGGTGTGCAAGGTACTGAAGAGCATATGGCCTGTAAGTGCCGCTTCAACAGCGATGCCAGCTGTTTCCTTATCACGAATTTCGCCGACCAGAATCACATCCGGATCTTGACGAAGGAATGCACGCAGCGCAGTAGCGAAAGTCAGACCGATCTTACGCTGCATTTGCATCTGCAATAGACCTGGCAAGGTATACTCGATCGGATCCTCCGCGGTGCGAATACAGACATCGACCTTATTAATCTCATTGAGCGCAGAATAGAGCGTCATCGACTTACCAGAACCAGTCGGCCCACAGTGCAAGACCATACCATAGGGACGCGTGATCAATTCTCTATAACGGCTGAGATTCTCTTCCGAAAATCCCAACGCAGGCAGCGGCAAAGTGCTCTTTTGCTTATCCAAGATACGCATGACCACACCTTCACCATAATTCAGTGGCGCTGTCGCTACACGTAAATCCACGTCGATGCCCTTTTTGTTAAATTGCTTAAACTGAATACGCCCATCCTGCGGCAATCGCTTTTCAGCAATATCGAGCTCAGCCATTACCTTTAAACGAGCCAGCAGTGCACCCGACGCCGCAGGCGGCATCGAAAGTTGATGCTTTAAAATACCATCGATACGAACACGCACCCGTGTCTCCATCTCAAAAGGTTCAATATGGATATCACTGGCACCTGCAAAATAAGCCTCTTCAATGATCCGATTACCCAGCTTAATAATCGGCGCAGACTCTTCGTCGGAGAAATCATCTTCCGAATCTTCTTCGCTCGCAAAATCCATACCGAGCGCTTCGACCACATCACCAAAACCCACGGCCTGTCGCTCTTCTTCATCACCGCGCAATGCATCATTAATTGCACCTTCCAGCCCAAGAAGCACTGAGACAGGCATTCCGGCCATCTCTTTCACCTTGTTAATCGTCTCGAGATCAAATGGATTACTCACGGCGACGATGATGTAATCACCGGCAAACCCGAGCGGCAGGACGCTATTTTCACGGCAAAAGTCCTGTTCTAACTTCGAAAACGTCGCCTCATTGACCAGACAATGCTTTACGTTAATCGGCGGCATATCGAATGCTTGCGCCTTTGCAAATAGGACCTGAAACGGGGAGATTTTATACTCTTCAAATAACAGCGATTCCAAAGCCAAACCTGAAAAATCCTCATCCGTATCGATGATCGTTTGGCATTGCGCATCCGACAGATGCCCCATCTTGAGCAAATTTTTGACGATCGAGGCTTGAATACGGGCAAGTGCCATAAGTGAACAGGGTTGGGGTCAGTCAGTGAGAATTCAGTTTTTACAGAATCGACGTCTTAAAGATTCGATAGGTTCGGATTGAGTAAGGGCAGCCGTTTCAAATCGTCCTCAGTTTCTAGGTTTGAACCGAGCTCAAGTCGACGCACCAAAACCGCCACAGAATCCCCCGAAGCCAACAACTCATCTTTAAGTTGCCCAGCTTGAGCTTTTTTAACAAATTTAGCCAGACGGATTTCTGGAGCAGGCATCACGCCTTCGGTGAGTTCACCTTTCAAGGCTTCAAGACCGATGGGTGCGTCTTCACTCGCCTCGACCGCGGCCGAGATGACTTCCTGTATCTGTTGGTAATTCCTCGGCCATTCGTAAGCTAAGACAGCATATGCCGCCTCTTGAGTGAATTCTGCCGCTCGTGGCTTGGTGGTACGATCAGCTAGCAAACGAGCAAAACGATGCGCGTATTGAGCGATGTCGATCGGACGCTTACAAAGCGGCGGCAAAATGCAACCAAGCGAATCTGCCTGCTGTAAAAACTGCAACTCCGACACTGGGCCTTGCAGCACATAAACAACAAGGGCATTCTTGGCAAAATCGATAGACTGCAAGACTTTCGCCAAATGAGTTTGCGCTTTTGGCACTTGATCTAGCGACGTCAAGCGAATCGACAGGACCTGACTCTGCTCCTCATCCGCAAGCAGCTCTTTGAGCTTACTGGCATCTACAGCGGTGAACTCTTCAAAGCCTAGTTCCTGAATCGGCTTATCCTGGTTGCCACGCCACGATGAAATATCCTTTACCGCGAGGCTTGCATCGCCACCAACAGGCTCAAGAATAAATAGACTCGTGCCGTTCTGACTGATAGCCCACGCAGCTTGCATAAAGCGTGTTGATGTTGCACAGCCTGCACTAAAGAAACGTGGTTCTTCGGGGTAACCCTGATCCTTGTCTGCCGCTGGAGCGTCATCACTGGTAAGCTCACGATCAAATGCCTCTTTCTCCTCGCTCGTCATCTGCTCTGCAAACTTCGCCACGTGCGCTAAGAATGCGGTCGTATCCAAAGGCTTCTCCATCACCAAAGTGACACTCATATTAGCCACCTTGACCAACTCGGGCGTATTCATCAACCCAGAGACTAAAATAAAGGGCAAATTCGGGTACAGCCCACGAGCTTCCCTAAGAAACTCGGCACCATCCATGACCGGCATCTTATAATCTGAGATGACCAGATCATAAGGAATCTCCTCCAATTGATCAATTGCCCGTTGCGGGCGTGTTGCCATATCGACCCGGTAGTTATGTTGACGCAGAAGATCCTGAAGCATTTCAGCATAGTTCTCTTCATCGTCTAAAACTAATATTCGTCCAGCCATAGTATCTACTCTGGTTAAGGTCTGTTGGTCGCCTAATTTACTTTAATGTTGCCTCGATCACTGTCGTATCGGTGCCAAAGAAAGCGGCGACTTTTGCTTTATCGCCCCCCAAAAGAATCGAAGTAGCTCGCACATAATCAACACGTGCACGTGATAGGCGCGCCTCAAAACGAGCCCGCGGTGAAGCTAGCGCAGTGGACTGCAGCGCAGCAGTGACTGCCGAGAGCATCAATACCTCCCCGGGATTGGACTCCATGACTTGCCGTACAGTCATGCGTAGTTGCTCGTAATTATTATCCCATGATTGTTTACTAAGAAAATCCCTAGCCGAGGCTTCAAATCGAGACACCGAGGCCAAGCCCTTCTCTCGAATAATATCGACGACCATCTGCTGCGCCAAGATCGCAATATCTAATACACAATCGCGCAAGGCGGGCACACAAACTTCTGCCGTGCCCATCAAGATATACAAATCCTCATCAATACGCCCGTCATCAAATAGCGCATCTAAATCGCCATTGGCACAAAATATCGTCCTCAACGGTATCTCGATCGACTCAAATACCCCCGCACATTTTGACAAAACAGTGGCGAGACGCTTTTGCGCATCGGTCATAGACTCAACATCCAACAGCACACAGGTCACTCGCTCTGCTCCGGACTGCTTAGCCTGCTCAAACATCGAAAGCACTTGCTCTGTATCGAACGATCCTGGGCTCAAATAAATAAAGTGCTCTTTGTTACTCTCGTAGAAGTTTCGGATGTCTTCACAGATCAGACGGAATTGCGTGCCGGGCTCACCAATCAAAGATAAAGTCGATTTAAAATTACGTAGGTGATAAAGACGTTCCGCCAAATCAATGGATGCCTGCGACTTGCACGGAAATGAGATAAAAGGAAAACCACGCGCCTCCCCCTCGACTTCTGCCGCAATTGCTCCAGCCAAAGCAACGTCGTTCGACTGAGTGTTTTGCTTTAACCGTTTTGCCTCGTCAATGAGCTCAGCAGTCCGATCCAGCAGGGAAAAGATATTGAGTGGTTTCAGGAAAACTCCGCCCACGCCGCCACTGATCAGTGAACGAATCGTATCATTTTCCATAAAACCAGAAACCATGATCACAGGCACCTCCGGCTTCATTTGCTTAATCACTTTCATGAATTCAGCTCCACTCATTTCCGGCATTCGATGATCGGTCACCACCAGATCATAATCGGTATTTTTAAAAACTTCAATCGCTTCGATTGGATCTTTGAGCGACGTAACTATGTAGTCCGCCTGCTCAAAAATATCCGTCAATAAGCTATTGAAGTCTACATCGTCATCTAAAATTAAAACGCTAAAAGCCATATCTCTTATTTCTATCTAACACCTTACAACTCCTCTTCGGCTGCGGCTTTCTCAGCAGCTAATACATCCTCTAAACGCTCAAGCCCTCGACTCATCGAAGCCATTGAAGTGCCATACCAAACGACTTTACCATTCAAAAGCTCTTCCCAGTGCTTTACCACGGGCGCACTCAAATAGTAGCAAGTCGCAACCATGTAAGTCTCCTCGACCTTATCGAAAGGTATAGTCGAAGAGGCCCAACAGAGCGATAGATCTAGCTCGGTTGAAGGCAGCGAACCCAGCTGAACCTGATTTAAGTCAATGAGGCCGATGCCATGCTCCTCAACAATGTGATCGAGCAAGCGAGCTTCGTCTAACACTTTCAAATCGTATAGCAGGGTCGTTAATATCGAAGCATTCTTCAACAACTCAGGCGATCGAATTGCCTCCATAAACTTCTCATTTGCGGAATCCAAATCTGCACTGGACAGCAAGCCCTTATTCACCAAATACGATCCAAGGAAACGGTTACTGCGAAGAATAAGTGCTTTATGTTGCTGCATGAGTCGAATGATCAATCAGTATGCGACAGAATGTAGCAAGACGTCAAGAAGTGAGAGCGCTCAATCCAGTTAATCAGTGTGATTCCGTGCCGTGGAGTAAATCGATGCAGGCGCTTGAGATTCGCTGCAGTAAGTGATGCAGGTCAATTCCATCCAGAAGGTATGACAAGAACCGAGAGACAACGGTAAAACAAAAAAAGCCCGCGACAAATCGCGGGCTTCTTGCTCAATAATAGCGACGGTCGATACTAGACGAACTTCTTAAATAGAAGCGTCGCATTATGCCCGCCAAATCCAAGGTTATTACAAATCGCGACATTCACTTCTGCTTCACGCATCTCGTTTGGCACGCAATCGAGATCACAATCGGGATCAGGTTCTTCGTAATTGATCGTCGGTGGAATCTTACCATCACGAATCGCAAGGGCACAAACCGCAGACTCAATACCACCTGCAGCGCCGAGCAAGTGCCCCGTCATGCCTTTGGTGGAAGTAACAGGAATCTTGTATGCATGATCACCCAGCGCTTTCTTAATCGCGACAGTCTCGAACTTATCATTATATGGAGTCGAAGTGCCGTGCGCATTAATATAATCAACATCTTCCGACTGCAGGCCCGCTTGCTTGATCACTTTGGAGATAGCAAACGAAAGGGCCTTACCTTCTGGATCGGGAGATGTGATGTGATACGCATCACAAGTCGCACCATAACCAGCAATTTCACAGTAAATTGTCGCACCGCGCGCCTGCGCATGCTCCAAAGTCTCCATAATTAAGACTCCAGCGCCTTCCCCCATCACAAACCCATCGCGACCCTTATCAAAAGGACGGCTAGCACGTGTAGGCTCGTCGTTGAAGTTTGTACTCATCGCTTTCATCGAACAGAACCCAGCGTAACCAAGCTCCGTGACGGCAGCCTCACTACCTCCAGCGATCATCACGTCGACATCATTGTCGCGCAACATTCGGAAAGACTCGCCGATACTATGCGTGCCAGAAGCACAGGCACTGACGATGCCGTAATTGGGACCACGAGCACCCACCTCAATGGCAACCACACCGCTGGCGATGTTTGCGATTAAAGAAGGAATCATGAATGGAGACACCTTGCGCGGCCCCTTCTCAAAGAGACGGCGGCTTTGTATCTGAGTCGTTAACATCCCGCCAATACCAGAGCCAACGAGCACGCCAAAGCGGTCCGCATCCAGCTTTGTCGGATCGATGCCAGCATCAGCTAATGCAAGCTTAGACGAAGCGACTGCGAACTGAGTAAAGCGGTCATTTCGACGAGCCTCTTTCGGGTCCATAAAATCACCTGGCTTAAAGTCCAGAGCTTCCGCTCCAACCTTGCTTGCGTATTCAGTAGTATCGAATGACTGAACCCGATCGATACCACTTTTGCCAGCAAGGAGACTATCCCAGAAGGAATCAACTCCATTGCCGTAACTTGTGACAGTTCCGATACCGGTAATCACTACTCGCTGTCGTTTAAACGATTCGTCCATAGTCTGTGATAAAAAGTAAGCCGCGATTAAGCGGCTTAAGTTATGAAATGTAGAGAAAGGGCTTATCCAGCCTTTTCAGTGATGTATTTAACGACATCGCCAACAGTCTGTAGCTTTTCAGCATCAGCTTCTGGGATTTCACCGTCAATCTCGTCCTGAAACTCTTCTTCAAATGCCATGATCAGCTCGACTGTGTCGAGAGAATCAGCACCGAGATCGTCAAGGAAAGACGCTGCTGCCGTTACCTGCTCTTCATTTACGTTGAGCTGGTCTACGATGATTGTTGATACGCGTTGTTCGATTGTTTGTTCTGACATAATATATTAAATTTAGATTAAGATTAAGTTCTTTTCAGCATCACATGACCATACCACCGTCAACTGTAAAAATCTGACCAGTGATATAACCTGCTTCTTCTGAAGCGAGAAATGCTGTTGCATGTGCGATGTCTGCTGCGCTACCCATACGCTTCATGGGGATCGCTCCAACGATGGCTTTTTGCTGATCTTCATTGAGCTCTGCAGTCATATCAGTTGCAATGAACCCAGGAGCCACAGCGTTGACAGTGACGTTACGCGCCGCAAATTCTTTGGCGAGGCTCTTCGTGAGACCGAGCATACCAGCCTTGGCAGCTGCATAATTAGCCTGTCCTGCGTTTCCAGTCAAACCGACGACTGACGAAATATTAATAATACGCCCCCATCGTTTGCGGGTCATCGGACGCGCAAGGTGCTTAATCCAGCTAAAGCAGCTCGTGAGATTGGTATCAATCACATCACTCCAAGCATCATCACTCATGCGGAACAAGAGTCCGTCTTTGGTGATGCCAGCGTTATTTACCAGAATGTCGATATTGCCGTGCTCTTCCAAGAGTTGCTCTGAGGCAGCTAGAACAGCCGCATTGTCCGCGACATCGACTGCAAGCGATTGAGCAGAACCGCCAGCCGCATTAATGGCATCTGCAACAGCGCCACAAGATCCAGCAGAACGGCTCACGCAAATCACATGATGCCCTTTTGTTGCAAGTAGCTCAGCTATGCTTTTGCCAATTCCACGGCCCGCTCCAGTGACGAGGGCTATTTTCTTATCAATTGTTTCAGTCATTCAAAAAATTAAGTTCACTTTGTATAGTCGATAAAGTCTTCCCCATTATTTCGACTCGGGGCAAGCACGAATGTTACTTTTATCGAGCAATATTGACAGCAGCGTCGGAAGTAGGCTCAAGTGCATATATGTCAAAGCCCGAAGAACAACGCATCCAGAAAATTATAGCCAACGCAGGCATTTGCTCACGTCGTGAAGCAGAGCGCCACATCGAAGATGGTAATGTACGTGTAAACGGCAAAAGAGCCGAACTCGGCGACAAAGCACTCCCAGACGCATCGATCTTTGTAAACAACAAGCCGATCCTACACAAACAGGAGCGCTCTATCACTCTGGTAATGAATAAGCCAAAAGGCTACGTCTGCACCAACTCAGACCCTTTTGCTGAAAAAACAGTCTTTCAACTCCTTCAACCCGACCTTCAGCGTCTGCGCCTCTTCTGTGCCGGCAGACTCGATAAAGACAGCGAGGGCCTGCTCATTATTACCAACGACGGCGACCTAGCCAACAAGATCGCCCACCCGAGCACCGAAATCACCAAGCGCTACCGCGTAGTGCTCAACAAAGATTTCAAAAAAATAGATATCCCAAAGCTATTGGCTGGCGTTGAATTTGAAGGCGACTTTCTCAAAGCGGAGCGAGTCATCCCCGCCCCCGACCTAGGCGAAGGTTCTGCACGTCGCCTCGAAGTGCACCTTCATCATGGTAAAAAGCGCGAAATCCGCCGTTTATTCGAAGCCCACCGCTATTTCGTCAAAAAACTCGTTCGCGTGCAAATCGGCGGTATCATTCTAAGGAACATCCCTAAGGGTGGCATCAAAATACTCGGCAAAAAAGATATCGAGCGCCTCTTCACTAAATAAACCTCACCGAATTTCCTTTTTATTATTCCATGATGCAGATTTGGCGCATAGCTCCCTTCGCACTTACAGCACTGATCTGCGCAGCGCATCTACACGGAAACGACGTCATCCTCCGACTAGCGCCATCCGCGGAGGCCGCAATTATTGCCAAAATCGATGCCCACTCATCGCTGATGCAGGCAGCGCGCGCCGTGTTAGAAGTGGACAAAGCACAGCAGGGCTGGAAATGGCTCGAATACACCACCACACTCGACGGCTACATTCTTAGCCAGCGACTCTCCAAGAACTTCGAAGCCGCGCCTAATAGCCTAGTGCGCCTAGAACCCAATCAGCATTCTCAAGTGCTGACCACGATTCAACGGCACGATATATTCGAGATCATCGCCCGCAACGACACCTGGTCGACCATTCGTTTTCGCAAGGCCGTGCCCGTTTATTTCAACTCACTCGCCATCCCAAACTACACCGCCGATCAAGTGCCGGGGCACGCCCTCCCCCAGCGCCTCAAGATAGACCCGAACGCAAAGGTCGGCCAGCTTGCACCCAACGCACTTAGACCAGAAAATATCAAATGGCGCGCCGCCGCCCCCGGAACGCCGACCCCCGTGCTACCCAAGAGAGCACAGCCAACAGAACGAGCGCAGCCGAGCAGCATCATGACTGGCGTCGCCGATCAGCAAGAATCCGAACTCCCACAGCGCCCGGACTTCAACGCAGACTTACCACTACGAAATTTGGTCGGAACTCTGGTTCGCGAAATGAGTCACACCGGGCCACGCTTCCCAGTTCGCCTCAAATCGCCGACTGGCCAACAAATTACCTACGTCGACATGACTCAACTATTTATCAACGATCTCCGCCCCCTACTAAATAAGAAAGTGCAAATCATCGGCGAAGTCAGGCCGGTCGTAGCGGGTAGCCAAGACCTAATAATTCAGGCTCGCACCATCCGCCTCGCGGAATAAATTTCACACACCTTTAAAGTTCAACAAATAATCTGACCAACTAATTAATCATGCAACTCATCGACGGCAACGCAATCGCAGCATCCATTATTGAAGAACTCACCGTCGAAGTCGGCGCACTTTCAGGCAAAAAGCCAGTAGTCGCCTTCATTCGCGTCGGCGAAGACCCAGCCTCGGTCTCTTATGTACGTAAAAAGGAGAAAACTGCCGAAAAAATCGGCATCGAAAGCCGTCTAACACTGCTGCCTGAAAGCATTACATCAGAAGAGCTGTTCGCCCAGATTGACGCACTCAACGCTGATTCCGACGTCAATGGTATCCTCATTCAAGCGCCACTGCCAAAGCACATCAATGAAACCGCCACGTTTAACCGTGTCCTCCCAGGCAAAGACGTCGACGGCTTCAACACCGTTAACATCGGTAAACTCTGCCAAGAAGACAGCAGTGGCTTCGTCGCCTGCACACCGGCCGGCATCGTCCAACTGATTAAGCGCAGCGGCATCGAAACCGAAGGCAAGCACGTCGTCGTACTCGGCCGCAGTCAAATCGTCGGCAAACCAGCCGCATTACTTATGATGCAAAAAGCTTGCCCGGGCAATGCCACCGTCACCGTCTGCCACTCTCGCACTGCCGACCTACCAAGCATCACCCGTCAAGCCGATGTGCTGATCGCAGCGATTGGACGCGCCAATTTCGTAACCGCAGACATGGTCAAAGACGGCGTCAACATCATCGACGTCGGCATCAATCGGGTTGAAGACGCCAGTAAGAAGAGCGGCTATCGCCTCGTTGGCGATGTCGAGTTTGCCACCGTCTCCGCCAAAGCAGCACACATCACGCCCGTCCCTGGCGGCGTGGGACCGATGACAGTTGCCATGCTGATGCACAACACTCTGCGAGCCTTCAAAGCCAGCCAAGCCACTCAAGCATGAGCACACAGCACGCTCCTCCAGGGCCAGCATTGATCAAACCGGGCAACCCGCTCGACTCGGTGTTATGCGACAGTGGGCCGATGCCGCCGGCGCGCTTTGTTATTCGTGCACTGGCATTCTGCTTAGATTTAGCGCTGATTGTTGGCGTCAGTGCGTTAATTTTAAAAGTGACGCTGTTCGAAAGCTTCCCCGAGGCGGCTTCAATTTGGGCAGATTACAACGTAGCCATGCAAAACCTCGATTATGCAAAACGCATGATCTTCGACATGAACGGCACCAACCCTGAACTGTTTGAAATCATTTCCTATGCCCTAGGCACGACGATCACGGCGGCCTGGTTCTACTTCTCCACTGGAGAAGCATTCTTCGGCGGTAGTTCACTCGGCAAACGCTGCTGTCGGCTGCGTAGCATCAGCACCATTACACTTGGAGATCCCACGATCTTTAGTGGCATCGTTCGTGGGGGTCTAAAAACAATCATGCTCTTTAGCTTTGGTATCATTGGCTGGGCAGCGATACTCATTCCACTGTTGTTCAACAAGCGGCGCCAAATGGGCCACGATCTACTGAGTCGAACGGCCGTTATTGACGAAACTCAACTCCAGAGGGCCGAGCCGCTTATCAGCTCATCTGAAAATCCTAATTAATTTTGCTGTTTTAACTTCCGAAAAATCAGGCTATACTTTATTTCATATTGCAGCATACAAGCCAACCGCCTTCATCTGCCCCCCCAAAAAAAGCATTCACTTGAGCACTAATCGTAAGCCCAAAATACTCGTTGTCGACGATCAACCGATCAACATCAAGCTGCTGCAACGCAAACTTGAACGACAAAACATGGAGATCCTCGTCGCTTACAATGGACGCGAATGCTTGAACATTGTTGAACAGGATCTCCCCGACTTAATTCTACTCGACATCATGATGCCCGAAATGGACGGCATCGAAACTTGCCAACATCTGAAGGAAAATCCGGCGACTGAGGCCATCCCCATTATCTTCATCACCGCGAAGGCCTCGAAAGAAGGGAAGCTCGAAGGTCTGAATGCTGGCGCAGTCGACTACATCACAAAGCCGATCGACCTCGATGAGACTCTAGCCCGCGTACGCACACAGCTTCGCCTGCAAGAGATTTTCCGTGAAAACCTAGAATTACAAACACGCCTCGGCGAGGTTCGAAAGTCAGCCGCAGTGGGAGCTATCACCCAAGGGATCGCGCATAACTTAAATAATCTACTCGGCGTCGTCGTCGGTTATCTCGACCTAATTAAAAACGGCTACGACAGCCCCGACATGGTCAAGCGTAGCGTCATGCTGATGGACAACGCGATCAACCGCATGGTCGGTATTATTCGCCAACTCGGAACCATCGCCAGCAACGAACGCATCGAACTGTCCACTCATTCGATCGACTTGCTGCTAAACAACAGTATTGACCGTCTGAAGAATGAGCACGAGATCCCCGCTCAAGTCTTGCTCGACTCGCAACTCGACGAAAGCGCCACCATTTCTGCGAATCCAGAAATATTCGAAATCATCCTCGTTAAGCTTCTCATCAACGCATGGGAAAGCTATGCGAAGGGCACCGCAGATGCTGACCGAACCATCCATCTCACCGCCCGTATCTCGCGCGATAATGGGCCTGCCATGCTAGAGATCAAAGTCATCGACCATGGCGCTGGTATTGATCCAGAAGTCACAGACACTTTATTTGAGCCCTTCATCACGACCAAGACCTCGGTCGGTCGCGGCATGGGGCTTACTATAGCACGTCACACTATTCGCAACCTTGAAGGAGAAATCACCCTCAAACCCAACGCAGACTGCGGCGTAACCGCCACACTGACCCATCCCTTGTAAATGAGTATTCGTATCGTATTTATCGGTGCCGGCCGCATGGCCGCCGCCATCGTCCGCGGCTTAATCGAAGAAGAGCACTACCTTCCTGAAGAAATTGCCTGCACTGGAGGCAACGGCACTAGCGGCCCGGAACTGGCCGAGCAAACCGGCATCCAATACGCAAAGGACATCTTTAAGGTGGTTCGCAAAACGGAGACCATCGTGCTTGCCTGCAAGCCTTACCAACTGGACGTCATTGACGATGCACTGGCCGAAGCCGCGCACGGCAAACTCGTCCTCTCCGTACTGGCAGGCACAACACTCTCACGACTCAGTGCAAAATTCAGCAATGCGCGCAACGTCGTGCGCACCATGCCGAATACTCCGGGACAAATTGGTGCCGGCGTGACTGCCTTTACACCTCAGAACCCGCTCAGCCCGAAGGATCAAGAGATCATCGAAGCGATCCTCGGCTCTCTGGGCAACTTCCACGAAGTCGAAGAAACCGACCTCGACGCCGTCACAGCCCTCAGCGGTAGTGGCCCCGCCTATGTATTTGAGTTTGCCGCAGCCCTGCGCGAAGCAGGCATCAATTGCGGACTCGACGAGTCCCTCGCCCATTCCCTCGCCATCGACACCCTCCTAGGCGCAGCCATGCTAATGGCTGAAAGTGAAGGTAGCCCCGAAGCACTGCGCGACGCGGTCACGTCCCCCGGCGGCACTACCGCTGCCGCACTCAAGGTATTCAGCGACAATGACTTTCGCGGACTCGTGGACAAAGCACTCGCCGCTGCTAAGGCACGCTCGCTAGAACTCGCGAAGGAATAACGCCACTCACGCCCAGCAGTCCAACAACGCACAAAAGCGGCAAGCGGGGTCCCCGAAGCCCCGCAGAGACCTAATAATGCGGCGGTTTTTCATTAGCAGGCATATCACCCGCACCAGCCACGCCTCCCGACGACAACGCAGATAACTGTGTCTTCTGCGCCTGCACTAATTGGCTCAATACATCTAGGCGCTTTGCCAATTGATAAAATTCCGCATCTTGCTCGGCGATATGATGTTCCAAATGAGTAAGTTTCGTTTGAAGTTCGGTAATGGAGTCTGCGTCTGACATAATGGAACCTAATGAACAGAGTGCCCCCGAAGAAGCAACATGGGAAATACACGTAACTCTGATTCTAAGGCAAACCCACCTCAGATTATAAATATTTAGTAAAAAGCATTAAAGAGTTAATCTACTAAATAAATTGGACTGGCTCGACTCAAGGTCTACCTTCGATCCAGTTAGCTTATTTTTGAATCCTCAATGAATCCAATGCCTTCGCTCCTCACCAGTTCACCTGCTTCTATGTCCACTAAGACAAAACTGCAACGAGGGTTCACCTTGGTGGAAGTCATGATTACCCTCACGCTGTTCATACTGATGAGTATTGGTGTTTTCGGATCCATCACAGTGCTACACCAGATTTCGCGTCGCCAAGCCACCTATAGCTCGGTGCTAGCCTTGGTCATACAGAAGCAAGAAGCGATACGAGCCGATGGCTACACAACACCGAGTGCTCGCTATACTTCGGACGCGGAAGGCATTAGTGAGCAACAAGAAAAATCAGTTTCATGGAACGCATCGGGCACTGAGTCCTCAGTTGATGTCACTATAGTCAGCACCTTTAAAGTCGCATCCGGTGGCCACCTCGTGACCGTTTCGGCGACCTACATATACAACGACAATTCCACCACGATTGAGACCACAACTCTCATTAACAACTACTCCAGCACATCGTCATAAACATATATAACCGACCGCCCTTGAAGATTCGCACTGCGGGCTTTACGATACTGGAACTGATGATTGCTACCACAGTCATGGCGATGGCTAGTGTGGCATTCGTAAGCGTAATGAATTTCAGCGGTTACGCGATGCTAGATATTACCCAACAGACCGAATTCAACAAAGCCGCAAGCAACACCACCTTCAAAATCATCCAACGCACCCGCTACAGCCATACTTTTGAGGTCTCTAATAACGGCAATACTTTAGTCTTAAGCTTTGATGATGATTATATCACGGATACAGATGGAGATGGCAATTTCTATAATGACACCGATCATCAAGAGACCTTTGAATACGCATCAACTGATGTCGATGGCAGCGGAACGATCTCACACCAAAGCAGCGCAAATGTAGCCCCGCAGGCCATACTCACCAACGCCCTACCAATTGGCAGTTCGGCAATTTTCGAGGTAAATGGGCAGAACCCACGACAGATCGACATCCAGTTCAGACTCCTCAATCAAATAGCCAATAACGGGCGCACGCAGAAAATCGACATCTCTACCTCAGCCTATCGCTTGAATGGCCAAGATGGCACATAACCCGATCTCGAGCCCAAGCATCATGAAATCACAGACTCATTTCCCCGAGAAATCCCAGCAGGGTTCAATTATTGTTTATGTGCTAGTCGCGATGGTTCTACTCGGCACAATTGGTAGCATCGGCACGCACGTCACCCAACAAACAAAAGTTACATCACGCCAAACTCAGCTCGCAAAAGCGTATCAGTTTGCGGACGGCGGCGCATCCATCGCCACATACGATTTAAACCGCGCATTCACTTCAAACGCTAATGACATAGCCACTGGACTCACCGAAGACGAAGAATTCCCCTATGCATTGAGTAATTCATTGAGCACGGTGGATGAGTTTTGCTATGTGCGCACGATCGGAGCTCCGTTTACTAACCAGATAGTGAGTGCACAAATTTGGCTCAAAAAAGACTCTAGCGAAGGCACTGCACGCGTCGTTGCAGTGGCGACCTCTGGCGAGGTCGCTCAAACAGTCACAGTTCATATCATGGCTAGCTACGCCTTCGGTGCAGCGCTTATCAGCACTGCCGAAGGAGATGGCAGCACCGAGGTCAGTAAAAAGAGCGCTCAGAAGGGGCAGTTAGTAATCGAAGGTGAGAAAATAACAATCGAAGGGGGGGCAACCTCTAACGGTTCAACGATATATGACAAATTTGTGCCGAAAGATGGACAGATTGACGCGGATTTATATGGCACCGACGATGAGATCCCGAACTACACCGACCCAAGCTCCACCAACCAGTTATTTGACTTTGAGCGCTTTAGTGCAGTTGGCGACGCAATGGGGACGCGTTACACTGTCAAGCAATTCCAACAAGCGATGAAAGAGGCATATGAGACCGGCCCGGGCTACCTCGAAGGCATCATCGTAATCGACATCGACATCGACGACGGCAGCATAACTAACTACGCCGATTTATAGGCAACAGAAGCATCCTAAGAGACCGCAAAAACAGCCCTCAACCCGACGATCACCATGAAAGAGACACTCCTAAGTCGACTCAAATCAAAGACAGCCCTGAGTATTATTTATACCCTTGCGGCGTGCTTGCTAATGATCACGAACATTACGATCTTCCTAGCAATACAAAAAGGGAAATCACAGACGAATGGCGAAGGCTTTAGCATCAGTCAATTCGCTGCCAAGCACTTTGATTTCCAATACGGCCGGGAAGGTAAGAAAGACAAGAAGGGCAAAGACGACGGCAAAGACGACGGCAAAGACGACGGCAAAGACGATGGTAAAGACGGCGGCGGCACAAAAATTGACGTCAAATGGGACGACAAGAGCTTCCCACCTGGAGGCATCGACATACGCGGGACACTGGTCTTGCTCTTCGACCCTACCATCTCAATGAACAGCAAAGTAAGATTTGAACTACCTCTTAAAATTAATCCCATCACCACTGAACAATTTGTCGCGCTTGATCCGAACGACCCAGACACCTTCGTAAGCGGTTACTCTGGGATAACCCAGGATATTGTCGATGCATCAAAAATTGCCAAAGATTCTGACGGTAATGCAATTACACCGTTTACAAAGAAGGACGACCTCCCAGCACTCATGTACAATAGCGCCATTGCTGATTTACATCGAGAGGTCAATATTTCAGGCGTCGTTTATTCGCCCGTATTTGCAGAAATTGAGCGCAACGGCGACTCTACTCAGTACTTCAATGGTTCGATTATTGGCGGCGGTGGCATCTTCGTTGAAGATAAGGGAGGCAATGGCCAAACCATTATTAATTACGACCCAAACACGCTAGATCGTCTCGCGACAGATGGGTCCAATGGTAAAACCTTCAGAGTCGTGCATCGAGAATGATCATCACCAGCAAACACTACATCATAGGAGCAATCATTCTGACTCTCGCTATTAAAGTAATTTTTACTAACGACGCAGAAGAAGACGCTGCAAAAACCGCTGACACACGGACTGTGCAAGTGGTCGATTGGTCTCCACAAAAAGATCGAGAGTTAACAGCGACTCAAAGGCGTATTACACGTCTAACGCAGCTCGAGGAGCGTCAAAAGGAACGTGCCATCGCCGCTAAGGAACTCCCCGATTACCGGCAGCGCATACTAGGCGCTCGTCATGCCGAATGGACTGCTATTTTAGAGAAAAACTGGGCAGAATACCAACAGTTGCTTGAAATCGCAGAACAGGACCATGCAGGAATGACCGACTGCACCATTTGCGGTGGTGACACCTACTTGGATTTTTGTATTTTCTGCGCAGAATCATCCAATGGAATATGCGTGTCCTGCCTAGGCGAAGGATTACGATTTGGGAAAGAGCTTTGCCCCGCCTGTCGAGGCAGTGGAAAGTGCTTCATGTGCACAAGCGGCGAATCACACATGATGATTTGCCCCTTCTGTGATGATGGCTCGATCGACGTCAATCAGCCAGCACCGTCACCAGTCCCGATCATGCGCTAAAAATAACGCAACCTCTGAAGATTTCACTCCGACCTAAAGACCATATCCACTAGACCGAAATCCAGTGCTTCCTCGGCAGTGATGTAGTTTGTCTCGTCAGTTACTTTCGTAAACCAGGTCTTCGGGATTTGCTTAAATGCTGCCCAAAAAGTGTTCATGCGCTGGTTCTCTTTAGTATTAATACTATCAAGCATTAACGTTCTTACTCAAATTATCGTGCACCATCAGCAGTGCATTTGCATAAGCAGCTCGTGTGCCCGTGCCACTCGCAACAATTATAGCCCCCGAAGAGTGGCATCCACCAATGGCATAGGTATTCACTGGCGCATCAATCGCCCGCATCACATCAATAATCGCAAATGCATCATCATAATAACCGCCCATTGGTGCGAACGTATAAATCGATCGGCGTATGTGCATCCTGCTCATTCAAAAGGATAAAACTCCCTACCACCTGCTTCGTGCTATTCGCATTGATATCAGAGGTCAGTAAAATCGTACGCGATTTCAATAAAGTCTCATCCAATCCACCATGTGGATTCAAATTCCCAGACTCCGCTAGCAGACCCATCACATAGCTCGGATCAAAAGCATTTGCCGATCCGGCATCCTCAACTGCCGCGGGTGAGGTCAGTCACCTTATAAAAAACATCCGTTGTCTCAAATGCTCTCAACAACAACAGCACAAAAATCCCCAGCAACACTACGATCTTCAAAAAGTTTAACAGTTTATTATCAGCCTATCACCGTGAAGCTTGGTCGGACTCAGAATCAGAGGGCGAGAATTTATAATCCCTAACCTCGACTTGCACGACAAAAAAACAAACTTGGTCTTTTGACCGAAAACCCTTTTCTACATAAATAATACCATGCTGCGATACATCCTTACCATTTTCTTAAGTGCATTCCTACTTTTTCAAGTCCAGCCCATCCTCGCACGTTACATACTTCCTTGGTATGGGGGCACACCCGCAGTCTGGACAACTTGCATGCTTTGTTTTCAAATCGGCCTGCTCGCAGGTTACGCCTATGCTCACGGGTTGGTAGCCTGCTTTCGGAATCATCCTCGCAAGCAAGCGGCGATTCATTTCTGCTTAATCCTAGTATCTTTGACATTCCTGCCAATTACACCGACGGATGCAATGAAGCCTGAGACAGCGGCCGATCCTACCTGGGGAAATCGTTTTATCTACTGCTAAAAACAGTCGGCCTGCCTTTTATCGTAATTTCCGCATCTGGACCCCCTCATACAGCATTGGTTCTTCTCGGCTTCCAATGGCGCCTCGCCCTATCGGCTCTACGCCGTATCCAATTTCGGTTCACTTCTAGGGCTATTGAGCTATCCCTTCCTGTTTGAGCCACTCTTCGGGCTTCGCCAACAAACCCAACTATGGTCTGGCACATATGTCGTCTATGGTATTTGCGCGACATTGTGCGCCTGGGGCTTCATCCAGAATAAGCCGTCAGCAGAAGCACCTACAGAGGATACGACCTCCTCTCCTTCCCCGACCTTGCAGAATCGTATTTTATGGGGAGTCTTTGCCGCACTCGGTTCAATCGTGCTGCTGGCGACAACGAACCAAATGTGCCAGGACGTGGCAGTCGTTCCATTCCTATGGGTGCTCCCACTCAGCCTTTACTTGATCACCTTTATCATCAGCTTTGATCATGCACGCTGGTATCACCGCGCGCATCTGGGTACCACTAACGACAGTCTCAGTGGCAGCGCTGGTGTATCTACTCAATCAAGATTATGCAGACGTAGAACTACACATTAGCATCCAAGTAAGTATTTACCTCAGTGCGATGTTTTCTTGCTGTATGGTCTGTCACGGAGAGATGGTGCGCATCAAACCGCCGCCCACCTATTTGACTTCATTTTATTTAGTCGTGTCTTTGGGCGGAGCCATCGGCGGCATCCTCGTCAGTCAAGTCGCACCGCGTATCTTTACAGGCATGTGGGAGCTCCACCTCTCATTATTGGTTGTCGCTCTCATGATCAGTTATCGCGTCTTTCAAGATGTACGATCCGGCGTCATCGCAAATCGTTTTTGGATGGCACTCTTCGGCCTATTTTGGATTCAAGTCGTATTCACCATGAGCTTTTTCCTATGGCTTCACATTGAAGATCAGATGGACGGAACCGTGGCAGCAAAGCGTAGCTTTTATGGCTCACTTCGTGTGTATGATGGCAATGTGGGCAAATCCAATCACTGGCGAGCACTCTACCACGGTCGCATTAACCACGGCCGACAGTATCTAGACTATGATACCATCCGCGCAAAACCATCGACCTACTACATGCAATTTAGCGGCGCTGGCCTCGCCTTTCACTTCCACCCGAAACGACTCGCCCAGCCTGAGCAACCAATCAACGTCGGCGTAGTGGGCTTAGGCACTGGCACACTTGCAGGCTATGCGAATCCAGGCGACTCGATACGCTTCTACGAAATCAACCCAGATGTTGAAACATTGGCACGTGAGCACTTTACATACTTAAAAGAATGCCCAGCCGACCTATCAGTCAAACTCGGTGATGCACGAATTACGATGGAGGCAGAGCTCGCAGCTGATGAGTCCAATCAATTCGACCTGCTCTTTGTCGATGCCTTCAGCGGCGACTCGCATCCCGATGCATCTATTTACCGAAGAAGCATTTCACACCTACTTTAAAGCATTTGGCTGCCGATGGGATACTCGTCGGTCCACATCACTAATCTTCATCTCGACTTAAGTGATCCTGTTCGAGTGCTCGGTGACGTGTTCGCTCTAAAGTCAATTTGGGTCCAGCGCTATCGCAAACGAAGGGGCGAGTATTACTCAAACTGGGTGCTGATGTCTCGCCAACCCGAGACGCTTGATAAAATCATAGCCCAAGACCTGCATACCGATTGGGAACGAGCGGAAGCTCGTCTGATACACTGGACCGATGACTACAGTAATTTGTTAAAAGTCATCAAATAGGACTGATCCTTGCGGCGAATTTGACGCAGCATAACAAACGGATCATCATTAGACATCAGGGATTTGTACTATACATCTCTTATTCTATTTAGTTTTGCCATCGACGACCTCAAAAGCCTTACTCAGCGATACGCCTCGAAAATAATACAATCGATGAAACACTCCTCATTCACCAAAGCACTCAGCCTGCTCATTGCGCTCGCTTCAATTTGCGCCACGACCTCAGCAGCAGAATTTTTAGAACACGAAGAGCAGGGACGCAAAGAGCTCGCCACCTATATGGCTGAGCTACAGGTCCTCACCCACAAACTCGGCCTATCGATCGAAGCGAAGAATCGCCCACTGATTCGATTCTACCTGCATGAGTCACTCGTCTTGATCGAGGATATCCAAGAGAGCTTGCCCGAGTATGAAGGCATACCCGTCGCCCTCTATATGGATCGTATGGCACTCCCGGCGTATCAAACGCTCAGAGAGAGATACGATACGTCTCAGGACAGACCCAAGTATTTTGACCATATCAGCACTGCATACGATGGCCTAATCACCACCTGCAACACCTGCCACGCAAGCTCAAGTCACGACTACATCCGTATTAAACGTAACTCGTTCAACCCGTATCTACAGGATTTCTCTGCTAGGAAAACTAGTCAATAAGCCCCATTCATCATGCAGCTACCAAAAACACTACAACTTGTCGCCTACCTGTTTTTTAGTGGAATCGTTGTCAATATCGCGACTGCTTCGAATGCATTCCCAGCTGGCCTAGTAGTTATACAAACTGAATTCGAACGCCCTGAGGCCGCACCAATCCAGCAATCCTGCCTCGGTTTTGTGGTCGAGTCAGACGGCTATCTACTCACGAGCTACAAACAGATAATCGACCCCGACACCGGGCGCTATCTGGCAAGATACATGCGATCCTACAAGATGGTGACCAGCAAATTAGCCTGCGCGCGCAAGTGATCGGCCTAGAGCCCACGCTCAACTTCGCCGTCCTCAAGATTCATCACCGCAGCCCAATCGAAATACTCGAACACAACACTGATCGCGATCTATTGGCGGAAGAACCCGTGTATGCGTATCATCAGGATAGCACCGGCCAGTACCTCAAGATCGATGGCACATTCACACTAATGAATCAACTCGAGTGCTACCAAGAAAATCTGACCGCCACGATGTTGAAAACCGAGATCGAACTCCCCACCAGCTCGATCGGAGGTCCCATATTGGATGGTGATGGCAAGATATTTGCAATGCACACCGCCCACGTGCCTGAAATGGACGAAGATGAAAAGGCTCAACTTGGCATCAGTGAAGACGAAATTCACTTACTCTCAATGAAGCTTGCGATGACAGTCTATAGCAGCATCAAATATCGCGGCAGCCTCGTTTCGCCATGGACCGGCTTTTCGGTGCGCACACTCAGCGAAGAAGAGCAGATAGCATTCCCATTAATGAAAGGGCGAATCCGCTACGGCATCGGCCTCGAACATATCTGGGAAGGTGGCCCCGCACAAGCGCTCGGCATTCAGAAAGATGATATTTTATTTCGGATGTCTCATTACCCGATCAGTTCCGTTGCCAAGTTTCAGCGCTGGCTCTACCTCTACGGTGTTGGTCAACCTATAAAGCTCTACTTCGTGCGCCAAACAGACGAGGGCGATAAAATGATCACCATTGATTATACGATCGAAGAACGCCCCAAATGGGCTAAACCCCGCTAAAAGCACGGGTAATCTGGGCCTGTACGCTCCGACTCAGCTATACTCATCGTATTGCAGTTCGGGCCTTATAACTCAAGATACAGCACGCCTATAGGCTGCTCCAGCCTACGTAGAATCGAAGTAAACATGCCTGCAAACAAACAGCAGGTTTGATAAACTCAAAATGCAGCTTAGTATCACTAGCAAATAGAATATAAATTTGCGCCCACAGCACCCTCCATCCCGCAAATGATAGCATGTATATTTTAGTCATTAACCCCCGGAGCAATGGCTAGCATAGCTAACCTGTCCACACCCGCCTATCTGGTGATATCCATCAAGGTCAGGGTTCTCAACTTGCGCCCTCGATAAACTGAGGTGTAGGATGTATCCAGCAACTATGCCTCTCCCTGAAAACGGAAGACAGTCATCGACACTGGAGGCAATTCCAGCTTAATCGAATACGGACGTCCATCCCACTCGACCTCGTCGGCAACGACGCCACCGCCATTACCAAATCCAAGACCGCCATACCCTTTGGCATCGGTATTCAAAATCTCCTGCCAGAATCCAGGATACGGCACACCGACTCGGAAACCTTCTCGCTGCACGGGTGTATAATTACCGACGACTGCCAATGTATCGGTCTTCGCGGTGCCATTACGCAGGAAGGTTAAAACACTGTTATCTGCGTCCGAACTATTAATCCACTCGAATCCTTCCGGATGATTATCGCCCGCGGCAAAACCAGGGATCTGTTGGTAAATACGATTGAGATCACGCACTACCATCTGCACACCTTGATGGTCCAAGTAATCCAACAGGTGCCAATCTAAACTACCATCGTGCGCCCACTCTGCGGATTGACCAAAGTCACAGCCCATAAAGAGCGTCTTCTTGCCTGGCCACATCCACATAAACGCATACAGCAAGCGGAGCTGACGTGCCTTATGCGACATCGGCTCTCCGGGCATTTTCAGCATCATCGAGCTCTTACCATGCACGATCTCATCATGTGAAAAAACCTGCGTGAAATTTTCGGAATACTGATAGAGCATCGCAAACGAAAGCTGGTGATGCTCGAATTTTCGATAAATCGGATCTTTCTGGAAGTACTCCAAAGTATCGTGCATCCAGCCCATATTCCACTTCATGTCGAAGCCGAGACCACCTTCGGATGTCGGCTTAGTCACTCCTGGGAATGCGGTCGATTCCTCAGCAATCATCAGCGTGCCGGGATAATATTTGATGCACCAGATCATTGGTGCGGCGCAGGAAATCGATTGCTTCGAGATTTTCGCGACCGCCATACTGATTCGGGACCCACTGCCCTTCTTCGCGAGAGTAATCAAGATACAGCATCGACGCCACGGCATCGACGCGTAAGCCATCGATGTGATAACGCTCACACCAAGCCAATGCGCTGGCGATCAGGAAAGTGCAGACTTCGTTGCGACCGAAGTTGAAAATATAAGTACCCCAGTCCTGATGGAAGCCTTGCCGCGGATCGGCATGCTCATACAGAGCTGTGCCATCGAATTGACCGAGCGCGAAACTATCCGTCGGGAAGTGGGCTGGCACCCAATCCATAATCACACCCAATCCATTCTGGTGCAGTATATCGACCAAGTACATAAAGTCTTCTGGCGTGCCGAATCGATACGTCGGCGCAAAGAACCCAGTCACTTGGTAGCCCCAAGAGCCATCAAAGGGGTGCTCCGATAGCGGCATGAATTCGACATGCGTGTAGTGCATGTCCTTCAAATAGTCGACTAGTTCACTCGCTAATTCACGATAAGACAACGGGCGGTTGGCATCTTCGACGACCCGCTTCCATGATCCCAGATGCATCTCATAGATTGAGACCGGCGCATTCGCCCAATCCGTCGATTCGCGCTGCTTGATCCAGTCGGCATCATGCCATTCATAACCATCCACTTTACAAACGATCGATGCATTGCCTGGAGGCGACTCAAACCGAGCGCCATACGGATCGGTCTTTAACAATGGAAAATCTTCCTGCTGCGTGCCGATCTCGAACTTATACTTGGCTCCAGCTTCTAGCCCAGGCACGAATAACTCCCAGATGCCTGATACACCGAGACTGCGCATCGGATGGTAGCGACCGTCCCAATGATTAAAGTCACCGACCAGCGAAACACGCGTTGCGCTCGGCGCCCACACGGCGAACGACACACCTGCCACACCATTTAACTCACGCAACTGAGCGCCCATCTTATTGTGGGCCTGGTGTTCATTGCCCTCGTTAAAGAGGTAGACATCATTATCCGACAAGCTAGGCAGAAAACTATATGGGTCGTAGAACTGACGAATTTCGCCATTATAGCGCTCGATCCTTAAGCGGTAGGCAAATACATCCTGCCGCTTAGGGATCACCCCTTCAAAGAACCCGTCGTCCGTCAAACGCTTCAATGAGTAGCGCGGGCCCTCGGGCTCGGACACGTCCACAACCTCGCAAGTCAACGCATCATCTAAAAAAGCGCGCACCACGATGCTAGACTTTGATCCAGCAGTATGCGGATGCATTCCCAATATTGAGTGCGGCTGGCTCGATGTCACCTGAGTAACCGAGTCGAGGAGGTTTTTAGAAACAATCACAGATGCAAGAAAAGATCACTTCCGTTACTATTTGCAAGAACCTAAGCCGTAACACACGATTCAAACAGAAAAAACCCACTTGATTCACACTCATGCGATAAAAGACTTGTCGCCCTAAAATACCCCGCCCATAGTCCCCTCCCGTGCTTAGAATCGCCCGGTTATACTCCCTCCTGTTACTCATCTCGAAGTTTTCGCTGACGCTTTTTGCGGCTCTGCCTGAACTGAGCTCGATTGAGCCCTTAGAGTTCGACGAGGCTGCTCAGCGCTTAGTCGCCCGCGGCGATGCCCGACTCGACTTCCAAGGCACGCGTCTCAACGCGGATCGTATTACCTACTATCAGGAATATTCTCTAGCAGATGCCCTCGGTAACGTCGCGATCTCAAGAGATGGCTATCGCCTCATCGCCGACCAATTGAGCTATGATACTCAAGAAAGTGTATTCGCAGTCGATATCTTGCGCACTGGGCAATGGCCAATCTACATTGCTGGCGTCAGCGCAGGTGGCACCACAGAAAACACCACCGTTCAGGGAGCGACGATCTATTATGGTAATCCAGGGCGCTTCACGCCCAATGTCTCTTCTGACCAGATTGATTTCACCAGCGAACAAGGCGGCAAATTAACGATGAGCGCCACGACCTTCAGAATCGGCAACCTGCCAGTCGCCAAACTCCCAAGCTACACCCACTACATCGATCAAACCCCCTTGCTCCTCGAGGTTGATGCGGGCTCGGATAGCGAACTCGGCACTTACCTGCAAACAACGACTCTGTTCCCGGTCAATTCATGGCTACGTGCCGGAGCCAATCTCGACCTCTACAGCAAACGCGGTGTGCTGGTTGGCCCGACAGCTCAATATTCCTACAACTCCGAAAGCCAGACGATCACTGGCGCACTGAGTACTGGATATCTCAACGATCAAGGCGATCCCGAGCCTGGCCTTTACGATCAACCGATCGATTCAGAGCGTGGCTTTGTAGAATGGCGTCACCAACACCACATCGGCGAGCGCATTAATATAACTGCTTCGGCTAGTTATTGGTCTGATTCTGAGGTGACACGCGATTTCCGTGACGACTACTTCAGCGACAACCAACAACCAGACTCTTTTGTCGAAGCCGTTTACGCTGGCGACAACTACTTCCTGTCCGCCTTCGGACGCGTCCGCCCGAATGATTTCCAACTGGTGCAAGAGCGTTTACCTGAAGTGCGTTTCGATCTGCTCCCTGTGCCTGTTTTTAAGACTGGAGCCTACCAACGTTTCTCTGCCAGTTATGCGCATTTAGAAGAAGATTTCGGCCAAGTCATACCGGGGATCGACCAAGACAGTCAATCAGATCGCTTTGACTTCACCTACCGCATCGAGCGCCCCATCCTGCTCACTGACTGGCTCACCTTGACCCCTCTCGCCGGCGCCCGCGTCACGCACTACGAGAATCAAGAGATGGATCCGCTCGCCCTCGGCAGATACAATAATCCCTACGGCAACCCGACGCCCAGCGAACTCGAAGACGATCAATTCACTCGAGAGATCTACGAACTTGGTTTCGACCTCGAAGCGCGCGCCTACGCCACCTACGCCACTCAAAACAAAATGTGGAAAATCAACGGTCTGCGTCACTTAGTGCGCCCCGTATTACGCTACCGCTACTACTCGGATCCAGATGCTAAAGACGAGATCGCCGCCATCGATCGCACCGCTTTCGATCTAAACCGTCCGATGCTTGACCTGAGTGACTTACGCAACGTCGACTCCATCAGTGAAACACACCTCACACGTCTCGGCGTAGAAAACCTGTTCCAAACCCGCGCGGAGGGCTATGGCTCGCGCACACTCGCCGCATTGAATTTCTACCAAGACATTCTGTTTGAGAAGAACACACGTTACGATGGCGACAAGCAAGACAGCTTCAACGCCACATGGATCGAGCTCGTATTAAGTCCCGCTCCTTGGCTCAAGTTCGACCTGGCCAGCCGCTTTCAAACCCAGAGCATGTCACTCGAAGAGCTTCGCACACGCACCTCAATACGAAGTGGCGAAATCTGGGAAATCGGGCTCTCAACTGTTTTTCTAGATGATCGGATCGATCAATACCGCATCGACTTCATCTATCGCATCAACGAGCGCTATTCGCTTCTAGCAGACACCCGCTACGACGCCGAAACTGGCGAATTTACCAGCACCGAGATCGGTATCAACACGCGGCTCAACAACGCATGGGAAATCATTTACGGGCTCACCTTCCGCCAGGATTCTAGCCGCGAAAGCGATTTAGAATTTACCGTGCGCCTACGACTCGCAAATCAGTAACCACCGATCAGCATGCAAGAAGCACTCGTCCCCTCAAATGACTTCGCCATACGACTGCCGGCATTCGAGGGACCACTGGACTTATTGCTCTACCTAATTCGACGCAACGAGGTCGATATCTACGATATACCGATCGAGCACGTTACCTCGCAATACATCGAAATCCTCGACTCAATAGAGAATCTCGAGCTCGAAGTCGCAGGTGAATTCTTCGTCATGGCCGCGACGCTCATGTACATTAAAAGTCGCATGCTCCTGCCGCAACAGGACCAAGGCACCAATCAGGATGTCGAAGACGACGACATCGACCCACGCTGGGAACTGGTGCAACAGCTGCTTGAATACAAAAAGTTCAAGGAAGCATCCTCCGAGATTGAGGAGCTCATTCTTAACAGTAACGATCTGATCGCTCGAATCGGCCCTAAAGAGGCGCTGCAGGCGGTCGAACGTCCGCTCAAGCCCGTCGAACGCGTCGACCTGTGGAATACCTTCAACCAAGTGCTTCGGCGGCTCGCAGAGCGCATCACTACAGGCGAAATCAATGCCGAGCAAGTCACCGTCGCCGACCGCATGGAGTTCATCCTGCTGCGCTTCAAGCAGAAGCCCAACTTTCTATTTTCAGAGCTTTTCGAAGCGACCACAACGATCACCACCATCGTCGCTACCTTTCTCGCCGTGCTTGAGCTCACACGGCTTGGAGAAATACTGATTAAACAAGATCGCGCCTTTTCTGACATTCGCTGTGAACGCGGTACCAATACTGGTTTTACCTTTAACAGCAGCTTCACTTAAGATGCCGCGCAAAATGAAACAGTCCGCCCACCTGCTCGGAGTCGGTTTAGACAACACGGACGGACACAAACGGATCACCCAAGCCGATCGCTTTGCGATCGTAGGTGGCTCCAGTGAGACCCACGAGCGCATGACCGAAACCGTCATCAAAACCTTCGAAACCCTAGATCGACGCGACAAGACGCTCGATCAAATCGAGCAACAAGAACTCGCCGAAATTATCCACAAAAACACCCCAAGTAAATGAGCCGCTTGACAGCTTGCCCCGAACACACCTAATTTCGACCACTACTTTATGAGCGAACAACCCAAAAAACCTTTTCAGAACGGCAGCGACGAAGTCCCATCTGCCGAAGTCCCATCCGCCGAGGCCGCTGCCGCAACAGAATTAGCCGCGCAAGCAGAGGCCACACGCGCCAATACCGATTCGATCACAGCGTCACCTCGAACCCCAGCGCAACCAGCACTTAAGCTCGCAACACCGCGCGCCGCGCCTCCCGCTGCACCCGCTGCACCCGCTGCACCACGTCCTGCTGCGGCTCCGACTCCTACACCAACTGCGGCAACACCACGACCAGCAGCGGCGGCAACACCACGACCAGCAGCGGCGGCAGCACCCGCTGCAGCTCGCCCTGTCGCGATCACCCCTGCAGCTCGCCCGGTCGCGATCACCCCCGCCGCTCGCACCGAAGAAGCATCCATCAACGTGCCGATGCTGATCATCGATGCCATCGCAGCCGCAGTTGCTATCGCATTTACCGTGTTGCTCCTGCAAGACCTCTCTCCTTTCTTAAACTAAATTAAAAATTAAAATCTTATGTCTGAAAACATCACCGAACTCAATAGCAGCAACTTTGAAGCTGCAATAAGTGCATCCGTCCCAGGTCGTCGTCGACTTCTGGGCTCCATGGTGCGGCCCTTGTAAAGCGATTGCGCCGATCCTTGAAGAACTCGCAGCCGAACTCGGCGATGCAGTCAAAATCTGCAAGGTCAACGTCGACGACAACAGCGAGATCGCCGGTAAATTCGAAATCCGTGCCATCCCAACCATTCTAGTCTTTAAGGACGGCGCAGTGTCCGACACCATCGTCGGGCTCACTTCCAAGGATGACCTGAAGGCGAAGATCTCTTAGACGTTCGAAGTCCACTCTTTCCGAGAATGCATCCGACCAACAGGTCGGGTGCATTTTTTTTGGATTAAACCGACCGCTCACTCTGACTACTTAGAGCCAAGTAACTCCGCGGTTCGCTGCGGCACACCGTCGAACGCCCCATTGGTGAAAAATACAAACACCCAGCCCTCAGCGGCCGTGCTGTCTGCCCGAATTTGCTCAAACAGCGCATCATTGTCCGCAAAAGTCATCGCCACCGAGCTATCCTTAGATAGGTCCGCCACCATGCGCTCGGTATCCAAACGCTCATGCGCCGCGATCGAATCGGCGCGATGGACTGCGCCGAGATAGACGCGATCCGCCCCCGAAAGCGCCTGAGTAAACGCCTGCTGAAAGAGTGAGGTGCGCGCAGTATTACTGCGCGGCTCAAAACTCACACACAGCTTGCGATCTGGATACGCCGCCCGCAGGCCCTCCAACGCCCCTGTAATCGCAGTGGGATGATGAGCAAAGTCTTCGAGCACCGTCCACTTCGCACACTGGTGCAACACATCTTGCCGCCGTTTCACTCCGCGGAAGCGTGCCAGCGGCCCTAGATCAAACTCCACAGGCGAGGCATGCCCGCAGGAAAACGCCGCAGCCAGCGCAGCCATCGCCGCATTACGTGCATTGAACAAGCCATGCATGGACCAGCTCACGCGTGTCCACAGCACCCCTTGCCAAATCAAGTCAAACGCCGCGCCCTGTTCAGCATCGGTAAAATTCGCGATCACCAAATCATTCATCTCGCCGGTACCGACACGAACGACCTGCGTCCACGGTGCGGGTAACAGCGCTGTAATATTGGTATCGTCGCCATTCACGATCGCACAGCCTTGGCTCGGAATGATCCGTAAGAAATGCCGAAAGGTGCGCTGCACATCTGGCAAATCTCGAAAAATATCTGCATGATCAAATTCTAGATTATTCAGCACTGCGATCTGCGGCCGGTAGTGGATGAATTTACTGCGCTTATCAAAAAAAGCCGTATCATACTCATCGCCCTCGATCACAAACGCGTCACCACTGCCGAGCTTCGCGCCACTAGGTAAATCGCGCGGCACACCACCGATTAACCAGCCTGGCTCGGTGCCAGCGGCGTCGAGTAGAAAAGTCGTGATCGTCGACGTAGTGGTCTTACCATGCGTGCCCGCAATCACCACTGGCCGCCGCCCGAGCAACACCGTATCATGCAGCAGCTGCGGGAGTGAGATAAACGAGACCGCGGATTGATTGAGCAACCACTCCACCTCGACATTTCCGCGACTCATCGCATTACCGACGACCACACGGTCCGGCTTCAGCGCCGCAAGTCGTTCCACATCGTAGCCATCAAATACTTCGATTCCAGCATCTGCCAACACATCCGACATCGGAGGATACACGCCGGTATCTGCACCGCAGACCTCGTGCCCTTGCTCGCGCACCAACAACGCCGCATTACCCATCGCCGTCCCGCAAATGCCCATAAAATAAATCCGCATTCGCTTAGATCACTTTAGGCTGCGAAAAAATACAAGCGGCAAGTCAGCACAATTAGTCTAAATGGCTGTGCGACGACTCGATACCGGTTAATTAGATCAGCGTGCACCGCTGCCACGTATGACCACTCGGACGGTTCGAACGAGGATCACGATATCGAGCCACAACGACCAATTATGCACATAATAAGGATCCCAACGAACCATGCCATCACTGCCGACTTCACTGCGGCCAGAGACTTGCCAGAGTCCGGTCATGCCTGGTCGAACGCGCTCACGCAGCTTTCTGACAGATGGCGGCAACAGCTCGTGATGATAATTCGGCAATGGCCGTGGACCAATCAAAGACATATCACCCCGCAAGACGTTCACTAATTGCGGGATTTCATCCAATGAACTACGTCGCAAGAATGTACCAAGCTTAGTGATCCGCGGATCATGACTTAACTTACAGTCATGTGCCCATTCGGCGCGAAGCGCGGCATCCTCCTGTAACTTTAGTGCCAACACTGCTTCCGCGTCGGGCACCATGGTGCGGAACTTCCAAGTATTAAAAATGCGCCCATCTTGCCCGACTCGCTGCTGCTTAAAAATTGGATTTTCACGATCATCCAGCCAAATCAAACCGCCCACCAGAGCACAGAGTGGTGCCCACAGCGGGATCGTGAGCACGGTGAGGCAATACTCAAAGGTGCGCTTGACCACGCACTTGCCTGGATCTAACAGATTATTGGATAATTCTAAGCCGGGAGTGCCACTGAGATCTCGTGAATTCACCCATAGCGAAGGTAAGAACACCAAATTCGGGATAATCATCACCTTGAGGTAACTCGATAAAGAACCTTCGACCATCTCAACGATGCGTTCGCCCTCGATCTCGGTAATCGCGAGGATCGCCAGCGGCACATCCTGAACGATGGAATCTGTTGTCCCACGAATCGGCACACCTTCAATGGCACAATCCATCAGAGCGGGATTGTCGTCAAAAATACACACTGGGCAATAACCTTGCCCCGGCTCTTCCTGCAGACTGCGGATGATACTGCGGCCCACCACACCTCCCCCATAAATCGCGACTGGTATCCCCCAAAGCTGCCAGCGTATGAGTATTCGCTTCGCCAGCATACGCATGCATGGGATCAGCGGAACTGCCAGCAGGAACGCAGCGCAGATCGTGAAACGACTCGTTTCGATACCACTCTGAGTCAAAAAGAGCGCAACTGAAACGCCGGAAAACACGATCGCAGTCAAACAGACCTGGCGCCGCAAGCATTCGACCGGAGATAGGCCCCATGCTGGCAATAAGCCCCAGGCAAAGGCACCCACCGCCCAAGCAACTGTAAGCCACAAGAGCCATACTGGGCTCATCGGGCTGCCAAACAGCAGCAACCGAGCATACGCAGCCAGCTCAAATGCCAGCAATAGGCCGATGACATCCGCCGTCAGTAATACGACTGCATTCGAGGCATAATGACTGAAGTAGGTAAAACCAACCCTGAGCTTAGTCTTGAAATAACATCCAGACGGCGCGATATCGATCTTGCTTTCGATTGCTATACTCATGACACAGTTCTAAAGGTTTGGAGAGATCGAAAGGCAGTGCCAAATTAGACAATGAGTCGACGCACAGATAACACCCAGTCGATTAAGACCGCATCGGCACATTCACATATAAAAGTATAATAATTAACCACTTATAAACACGTTATTAACAGATGTGAATAAAGATAATTCAACGACTTAAAATACACAAGCAGCGGTGATGATATTTACTGCAATAGTGCCCTCACGATCGCAAATTAAACTAACAGCCAAGGACTCAGAACCAAGCAGCTGAATAATCATCTACTTATAAACACGTTATTAACAGATGTTAATAACAAATAATTACAACGATTGAGATACACAAGCAGCCGGATCACTATTAAAGGCATAATTTTGCATCGACTGAAATATTGCCTTGATGCTCCTCCCTCGAAACTGCCTGGCGGGGCACTGCAGAGCACCGCGGACTAGCTTCATACGGGTGACCCTACGGAATTCCCTCCAGCGGGGTGAACCCTGAGTCGATGGTGCAGGAAATGGCGGCATGTGAGCATGCCTATGCACGATCAGATCTGGTTGCCGAGTACCGAAAACCTAAAGAATGAAGCGCTTTGAGGTGCCTGGTGATTCACCACCGCGATCGACCAAACGCCTTTTCCTTGGTAGACCGATGAAGTGACCTCAACCGCCTCATCCGCACAGGACCATTGGTTGTCCAAAAATCCCAACGCACAGCTCTTCCAAGTCTTCAGATCACTCGAGATATCCAATGAATAGGCCAGCAGTGGATCATTCGCCCGCAGTTTAACATACAGTTCGGCTTGATAAGGAATCGGAATATCAGCACTGCCCGCAGCGTCTGAGCTAACAGTATAAGTACGCTTCATTGTGAGCGGTGCCTCGAACGCATACTCCTCGATATTACTGCGACCGTTGCCATTCGAATCTTCATATTTAACCGCGTCCACAGCTCCATCAGCGATGGCGTAGCTCGATTCAGCCCATGCTGCGAAATCCGAATAAGTATTAAAGCCTGCGTAGTGAGCCAGCAACTGCAGCCCCTGTGACTCCAGAAGTTGATCTGGATAGACAAGATCCGAGAAAAACGAAACCGCACCACTGGAAGTCTGTGCCTGCAGACTATTACTATTGCCCTCAAGATAGAGCGGCAGGACGGTGAAATAACTATTATCAGTCGGCAAGCCATCCTCGAAAGTATGCGCATCCCAGACGATCACATACAGATCTTCGCCAGGGGCGATACCGAGCAGTTGTTGTTCATCCAGTAACAGATCAGGAATCGCACTATTGAGTAGGTAGCCAGAGTAAAATTCACGACTCGCAGCCAGGACGTAATTCACGCTCGTGCCTTCAGTCAAAATAGCACCAGGTGTGACGAGATCGATCGGCGCATCTGCGACAAAGGTCTCAAAATCAATTAACTGCCCGGCACGCACAGAGATCAGCACCGCGTAACCAGAGTCACGATCCAGCGCTAGGCCTGATTCACTGCTAAAGTTAGTTTGCCCACCGCCCCAATCTAGATTCGCAAAAGCGAGCGCTGAGTAGAATGCCAAGAATAGAATGAGTATATTTTTTTTCATGTTAATAAGTCTGTTCAATCGTGTCGGTTATATGCGTAGGCCCTACCTGACAGGACTCCACAGGTACGCTTCGCCTGAATTGAAGACAATAAAGCCAGCGCCCGGTTGAAAATCAGAGGGTGCATTAAATTCACCGGTGTTCGCATCGAGATAAAAGCTCTCACCAAAGCGGCTGGTTGCCGCATTATATGCGAACACTTGATCACCTTCGCCCTGAGCATCACTGGGCTTGAAGCCGCTCTCCTTGAGCCCCATCCCGCCTAGCATCAGCACATCATTGCCGTCGGATCGCTTGTTGTAATTAGAAGAAACGAAATTGTAGCCAGGGTACATCGGTACAGTAAGCGGCGCATCCAAAATATTACCTTGAATGCGGATGTTCACGGTTGCACCCGGTCGTGGATCAATGACCAAAAAGCTAGTCCTCGGCAGGATCGCAGTCTCGCCAGCGTAAAGAAGTTCACCGCCTTCAGCAGTGGTCCATCCGACATGCTCAGTTATCGTCGCGTTTGACAGCCAGAATTCCTTAAACTCCCGCCCATCGTAGAAATGAAGCTGCATTGCGTTGAAATCAATATCACCCGCGGGTAGAAATGTACCATCTTCAGGGAAGAGTTCACTGATTGTGTAGAGTGCATGCACGGAAAATGATTCGTTGCCCTGCAGGTCACTCAACATGCCAGCAAAACCATCATCTAGGACTTCAACTGACGTGCCGTTGGCACTCGCTGCGCCCAGAAAAAACCATGCGCCCGCAGCACTGCCTTCGGCCACTCGCAGAATATAGGTAAACTGATCATCGACTGCGGCAAACGCCCCTTGCACATCTTGAAAATTCGATCCCGCAATGCCGTCTAATCGGCCCCGTGAAATCGCTAACTTAAGGAACGGCACACTGACCAATTGCGAGCGCGTGCTGGGATCTGAGATCCGCACTTGATGACTCCCGACTCGACCCAGCTCCACACGAGCACTACTCTGAGTGCTAAAAGTTGAGCTGAGTGTCATCAGGCAAAGAACTGTAATTTTATATATCATTTTTAAGAAGTCTCCTGTTACTGTGCCACGACTTGGACACGATATTGCCGTTTGTGAATAAGGGTTCCATCGCTCGGATCGATCCAGACCATCGGTCCACCCCCCCCAAGCAAGGTTTCGCTGGTGATAAATGTTTTCCAATTATTATCACTGTAATCAATCTCATAGGAACGGTCGCGCACGCTCGCCCAGGCAACCCCGACCACTGGCCTAAGCTCCA
>CAJJBN010000029.1 GCA_905182435.1 Opitutaceae bacterium BACL24 MAG-120322-bin51
ATCCACCTTTTGAAAACACGCGCTGAAAAAGTGCCTCAATTGGGACGGGCTCTAAATAGTATTAGCGGTATCCAACAACGCGCATGGCGCAACCAACAACTTAAAATCAGACCAACAGTGCAAAGAGAAAACTCGGCAGATTCAAGTGGTCGGAGTGAGCGAAAAATATAGGGACATGGCCTGGGTTATTATGCGCCTGAGTGCCGCACTCGTTTGAGTGGTTAATTACTGAGTTTAGGATCGGCAGGCTTAGGCCGGTTCGACTTCGCAGTTTTGATGCTGCCGCTGCCTTGCAACCATTTGTTCAGCGCATCTAAGAAACCATTACGGTCATCGACATGCACATTGTGCCCCGCCTTTGGGATACTGGCTTGTTTAATATTCGGCAGCCATTCGCGCATTGCTTTGGCGTCGCCGTCTTTAACAAAATCGGACTTCCCTCCAGTGATGAGCAGCGTCGGCCCCTTGAAGTTATCAAACCCGCTGAGCGAATTCTGACGCAGCACCTGCAAGCTCGAATGCAGCACTTCGAGGTTGCACTGCCATTTTAGACCGAACTCTCCGCGCACCAGATTCGTCATCACGAATTGACGCATGCCCCAATCTGGGATCAGCGGCTTTAACAGCTCTTCCGCTTCGCGGCGGTTCTCGATTGCGCCTGCAGGCACGCGCTTCATCGCACGAAACTCGGCATCGTGATAAGGCGGATACTTCTTCGCGGCGATATCGACGATGATCAGCTTCGCGACCACGGCCGAATAGTCGCAGGCAAACCGCATCGCAATTTTGCCGCCGAGGCTATGCCCCATCAGTGTGACGTTTTTCAGGTCATGCAGCCGAAGATAAGCCGACAGATCGGCATTAAGCTCCGACCAACGCATCGACTCCGCATGCGGCGAGCTGCCATGGTTACGCAGGTCCACGATGTGAACATCAAAGCGATCTTTCAGCGCTTTACCGATCGTCTGCCAGTTGCGCGACGCCCCAAGGAGGCCATGCAGGATGACTAATGCGGGTGCTTTAGGATTTTCGAACCGAAGAGAATTGAGCTTTATGGCTGCCATATGTCTCGCATTTGCCCACGAATGGCATGAATTGTCACGAATCATTTCCATTAAACAACGCGCAAGAGGATGAAAAGGGCCGAAATCTATCAGTTTTCTCTTTTATGCATTATTTTTAATTCGCGTTCATCCGCGTAATTAATGGGCTCTTTCCTTATAAAATATGTCCGCCGAGAAGCCTAAAAAAGTAACCCCAATGATGCAGCAATGGCACGAGATTCGTAGCCAGCTCGCTGATGATACCTTGTTGATGTTCCGCCTTGGGGACTTCTACGAAATCTTCCTACAAGATGCCGAACGCGGTGCGCAACTGCTCGGCATCACTCTGACCCACCGCCACGGCATGCCGATGGCTGGCATTCCTTTTCACGCTTCCGAGACCTACATCCAGAAGCTCCTCGATCAAGGCGTCAAAGTGGCGATCGTCGATCAAATCGAGACGCCGCAGCCCGGCAAACTGGTCAAGCGCGCCCTCACTCGCATCATCACGCCTGGCACTCGCCTCGCCGACACGCAAATCGACGCCCAGCGTAACCACTTCCTACTGGCACTCTCGCTAGAGAAGAAAAAGCTGCACGCTTCTTGGCTCGATTTAACCACGGGCGAATTCTTCGTCGCCTCCGACGCACGCCCCGAGAACTTGTTCGCCGCTTTCGAGGGCATCGACCCACGCGAGATCATCGTGCCAGAAAACGCCTCCTCGAATTGGCGCAACAATCCGGACGCCGCCAAGTTCAACGAACTCTACACGTATCTGTGCGACGGTCGCGCCGTGACTAAAATCCCCCGACTACCACTTTGACGAAGTCGCCGGCGCGCAATCCGTGATGGAGACCCTCGGCGTGCTCAACCTCGAAGGCTTCGGCATCGATCGCGACCACTCCTGCCCTCGGCGCCGCGGGCGCGCTGGTGCACTACTCGACCGAAACGCTCTGCGCCAAACCGGAGGAATCTCCGCAAGCTCAGCGAATACAGCACCGAGAAGACCCTGCTGCTCGACCCCGCGACCCTGCGTAATCTGGAAATATTCAAATCTGCCGCCAACACACGCCATGGCTCACTGCTCTCCGCGATGGACGGCAGCGTCACCGCCCCCGGCGCACGCTTACTCGAACGCTGGCTGTGCGCACCCGAGCTCAACCTGATCGAAGTGCACCGCCGGCAAGACTGCGTGGCCGAATTCGTCGCAGGCCCCGGACTTTCTACCGAATTGCAGAAGCACCTTAAAGGCATTCGCGACATCGAGCGCATCCTTGGACGCCTGCAAAACCGGTTGCGCAACCCGCGCGAACTCGGTGGCGTGCGCGACACCCTCACGGCACTGCCAGCGATCTCCGCCACACTGCTCGAATTTCCCGACACACCGGTGGCTGCCATCGCCGAGCGCATCCACGACTTCGAGCCACTCTCTGAGCTGCTCAACCGCGGCCTAGCCGATGAGTTGCCGGGCAAGATCGACGACGGCGGCACGATTCGCGACGGCTTCGACCCCGAACTTGACCGCATCCGTGGCCTCACCCGCGACAGCCAGCAATGGCTCAGCGAATTCGAACTCGCCGAGCAAGCACGCACCGGCATCAAGAACCTGCGCATTCGTTTCAACGGCGCCTTTGGCTATTTCATCGAAGTCACCAAGAGCAACGTGGCACTCGTGCCCGACGACTACGTGCGCAAGCAGACCATGAAAAACGCCGAGCGCTACACCACCAGTGTGTTGAAAGAGCGCGAACGCGAGATTCTCAATGCCGAAGCAGAAATCCCTCAGCTGTGAGGAAGGGCTATTTAATGGCCTGATCAAATCGATCCTCGAACACGCGAATGCACTCAAAGAGACCGCCGAAGCGCTCGCAGAAATCGATGTGCTGATCGGTTGGGGCGCACTCGCCCGCGAGTGGGACTACTGCAAGCCGCAGCTCGACCACTCCGACCAGCTACGCATCGACCAAGGCCGCCACCCCGTGGTCGAGCAAATGCTGCGCGCCGAACGCCTCGGCCTAGCCGGCGCACATGCCTTCGTGCCGAACGACACCAGCCTCTCCAGTTCAGGGAGTCGATGCCGACACCCCACAAATCGCGCTGATCACTGGGCCCAACATGGCCGGTAAATCGACTTACATCCGCCAGATCGCCTTGATTGTGCTAATGGCACAAACCGGCGCATGGGTGCCCGCGAAGAGCTGCCAAATCGGCCTCGTCGATCGCATCTTTTCCCGTGTCGGCGCCAGCGACGAACTCGCTCGCGGCAACTCGACCTTCATGGTCGAGATGAACGAGACCGCCAACATCCTCAACAACGCCACCCCGCGCAGCCTCGTCATCCTCGACGAGATCGGCCGCGGCACCAGCACCTACGACGGCCTCTCCATCGCATGGGCGGTGATCGAGCACTTGCACCCGAAGGACGCCGACGGACCGCGCACACTGTTTGCCACGCACTATCACGAGCTCACGCAATTGGCCAAAACACAGGCCCGCCTAGAGAACTACTCGGTGGCAGTGAAGGAGTGGAACGACGAGATCATCTTCGTACGCCAAGTGATCAAGGGCGCCGCCGACCGTTCCTATGGTATCCAAGTCGCCCGCTCCAGCACGGCTCCTACCTGCTCATCGAGCGCGCCAAGATCATCCTCGAACGCCTCGAAGCCGACGACTCCTCGCACAATTTGCTGCGCAAGCGCATGAAGAAGGAAAGCATCCGGCGAAAACACTGACCACGAAGACGATCAACTGGCGTTGTTTTAGAGAGTCCTCACCTGGCGCGTAACAACCGCGGCGGAGGCTGCCCACGTACACTGAGCGGTGGATCATAAGCCCACAATCATCGCGACTGAAACTAGCTGCTACTGGTCTCCTGCTCACTCGGCTTGCCAATCACACCGATAAAGAAATAGGCCAATGGGATCAGCGCGAAAGCGGCTAACACCCACCAGAAACTGGACCAACTACTGAGCTCATCCGTCACTTGACGTTGGTAAACCGTTTCGCAAAAGAAACTACCGACCACGCCTGCCACACTGCCGACCAACAACTGGTAGAGTGCTTGAGCCTGACCGCGCATCGTGTCTGGCACGCGCTTATCCAGGAAGATCCGCCCGGCCACCATCGTGAAAGTATAAATCGGTCCGTGCAGGGCGATCCCCAGCCAAATCACCGCCAGCAGGCCCAAGTCTCCTGCCAAGGCAAACAGTGCAAAACGCGTGATCCCCAACACCATCCCGACGATCAAGAACCAGCGAATACGAAAACGCCCGGCCACTAGGCTAAGAAAAAGCATCGAGCCGATTTCAACCACCTGGCCCAGCGTCATTTGAGCGGTCGGATGCAGGCTACCAAACTCCATCAACATTGTTGGCACCAACATATAAAAAGACACACAGGGAATCGCAAATAAGGCTGAAGCTAGGTAAAACACTCGCAGCTCGCGTACTTTGAGCAGCTTAAACGCAGTCAATCCCAAGGCCGCCCGCCAGCCCCGGCTCACATGGTCCGTCGGCGGCGTGGCTGGCAGTAAGAAACAGAGGAAGCCCATGAAGAGTCGAATATAGGCCGCCCATTGCCCCGTGTCTGCTGACTGATCCAGCGCGAACCAACTGACAATCCAGCCGCCCGACATCCAACCGATCGTCCCACCCATCGCATACAGCGGAAAGCTCTTGGCCGCATTCGGCAGATTCACCAGCTTAATCTTAGTGATCAGCGCAAACATTGGCCCCGAGATCAGCGCATTACAGCCTTGAAAGAACAGATACCAGCCCGGGTGCCAGCCTTGCTCCAATGCGAAAAAACCCAGCCACAAAAAGAACGCCCCAAAGATCGCCAAAGCCCCCAACAGCTTCTCCGCATTCATCTTCCGATCAGACAGCGCACCAAACACCAATGCCGAGAGCATCGCACACAGGGGCGTCAATGCCATTGCATACGGCAACAGCCAGCGTAGGCCCTGCGCCTGCAGAATATTTGGCAATGACGGCACCCACATCCCCGGCGGGATGAACATCAAGAACATCACCACCCACATCATGTAGCGGCGGCGATTCGCGGTCATTTGCATAAGTGCTGGGAATTGCTAGCCAAGCGCCCTCAAAGCGCAAGCGGTAAAGCTAATATGGTAGAAGCGACACTCCTGTCGCTTGAGCTCAGTCTTCAATCCATCTGTAAAAAGCGACCAAAGTGTCGCTGCCAGCATAGTTTACACTTCCAATTAATAGTGAACATAATTACACCTAAAATAATGAGCCTGCGCTACCTATTTATTGATTTCGACAGCTTCTATGCCTCCGTCGAACAACAGTTTCAACCCCATCTGCGCGGCAAACCCGTCGGAATCGTACCCTCGCTGGGCGTCGAAACCACTTGCTGCATCGCCGCCAGCTACGAAGCCAAAGCACGCGGCGTCAAAACAGGCACGCCGGTGCGCGAAGCCCGTTATCTCTGCCCCGGCATTCGATTTGTACAGGCCAACAACAGCCGCTACATCCAGACCCACAAACAGATACACCAGATCATCCACGAGATCATTTATGTCGATGCCGTGCTCTCGATTGACGAAATGTTTGGCCGCCTACCGCCCCACTGGCAACCGCCCGCGGTCGCGCGCGCCAAAGCTCTCGAAATCAAAGCCGCATTGAAAGCCCAAATCGGCCCCTACATCGGCGCCTCGATCGGCCTCGCACCCAACCGCTTCCTCGCCAAACTCGCCAGCAAGCTCGAAAAGCCCGACGGCCTCACCACCCTCGATTTCGACGAATTACCCGACAAGCTTTACCGCTTCGAGCTCGAAGACATCACTGGCATCGGTCGACGTATGCAAGAGCGGCTGCGCATCGCGCGCATCACCAGCATGGAACAACTGTGCGATGCCCCGCGGCATCGATTGCACCGGATCTGGAAATCGGTCGAAGGCGACCGCATGTGGTATGCGCTGCGCGGCATCGAAATGGCGCGGCCAGCAACCACCACCCGCCAAACCATCGGCCACTCCCACGTGCTCCCGCCACGACTGCGCAGCTTTCAGGGTGCCCACGCAACGCTCCATCGTATGCTGCAAAAAGTTGTCCGCCGCCTGCGCAGAATGGACACTTTTACCGGTCACCTCGATCTACAGGTCACCTTCGGCTTCGAGATTCACTGGCACGGCGCAGCACAGTGCTTCCCCACGCAAGACAATGTCACTCTAGGGAGACTTTTAAACAATCTCTGGTCACAACACCCTCACGATCTGCCGGAGCCGACTAAAGTCAGCATCACCTGCACCCATTTAACCCACGTCAACAGCCACACGCCGTCGCTCTTCCCCGAAGACAACCACCCGCGCCGCATGCAGCTACAACAGGCCATGGACGCGGTTAACCAACAGCACGGTGGTCGCAGCCTTTACTACGCCGACGCCCATCAAGCACAGCGCTGCAGCGAAGCCGCCCCGATGCGCATTGCCTTCAGCCACATCCCCGATCTGGAGCTGGAGGACGGGTAGAAGCGACACTCCTGTCGCTTTATTCTGTCCCTACGTCGATCTGCAAAGCGACAAGAGTGTCGCTTCTACACCCGCCCATAGATCTGTTTCACCGCAGGCCGCGCGAGCACGATAATCGTAAAGACTCTAAGAATCGCGCCAAAAGGATCCGCACTTGCTCCAGAACTGCCTCGCGCCCCACCAATTCAGGCGGCGGCGAACCGGCACCTGGGGAGAAGGGGTTACGTATCGGATCCATTAGCTCTACTTAGATCTACCAACTTATATCAAATATCGAGTATAAAATGATATAACCCAGTATAATTCAGTATTTCTTAATAGAAAGACCAACCTATACATTAATATACCACATATTAAGTATAGCTAAATATAATCGAATAGAACTCGATAGAACTTCACCGAATCTAAGGGGAGCAACGCGATGCACTCCAAGATCACAAAGTGTGATCTTGGAAGACGAGCCATCCTTCTATCACGACGACCGATGCGCCGCGAGACGCGCCTGCGCTACCCACTCAAAGCGGCAAGATGTCAGCTACTACATCACATCCAGATCGACCAGAATCTCGCGGGGGCTGGAGCCGTTTTCAGGGCCAACGATGCCGCGGTCTTCAAGCACTTCCATCAGGCGAGCCGCGCGGTTGTAGCCGACACGTAGACGACGTTGCAGCATCGAGGTGGACGCACGCTTGGTGCTGCGCAGCACATCGATCGCATCGGGCAGTAGCTCATCGGCTTCTTCGCCACCATCGCCGCCGGATGCGCCATCGTCGCCACCCGCATCGATTTGCTGCTGCACTTCTTGAGCAATTTGCGGTGGATCGTTGTTCTCCTTGAGGAATTCGACAATCGCTTCGATCTCATCATCCGAGACGAACGCACCCTGCGCACGCACCAGGCTGGAAGTACCGGGGGGGATGAAAAGCATGTCGCCTTTACCGATCAACGCCTCCGCACCGCCACCATCGAGAATCGTGCGGCTATCAATCTTGGAAGCGACCTTGAAGGAAATACGACTGGGCAAATTGGCCTTAATCACGCCGGTGACGACATTCACTGACGGACGTTGAGTTGCTAGCACCAAGTGAATGCCAGCGGCACGTGCAAGCTGCGCGATACGGGCGATGCAGGTCTCGATATCGGCTGGCGCGACCATCATCAGGTCGGCGAGCTCGTCGATGATGCAGACGATGTAAGGCAGCTTTTTCTTCGGCACCTCAAAAGCATCATCATCGCGAGGCACTTCCATGTTACTCACGGCAGCGCGCTCTTCCGGAGTCATATCGGCATCCATGGCCTCGGCCTTGGCTTGCTCTTCCTTGTCCTTCATCAGCTTAGCGTTGAAGCCTGCGATATTGCGGACATTGGTCTTGGCAAAGATCTGGTAGCGGTGCTCCATCTCGGCAATCAGCCACTTCAGCGCGCCCGGCACCTTCTTGGCCTCGGTCACCACCGGGATCAACATGTGCGGCAGCGCATTATACATCTGCATTTCGACCACTTTCGGATCGACCATAATGAAACGTAAATCATCCGGCCCGGAGTGGTAGAGTAGCGATGCGATAATCGCGTTAATACAGACCGTTTTACCAGAACCAGTGGAACCGGCAATCAGTACGTGCGGCATCTTGGTGAGATCCATCACCATCGGCTTACCCGTCACATCCTTACCCAGCACCACGGGGATCTCCGCATTGGCTTCCGCCCAAGCTCTGGACTCGATGATGTCGCGCATGCAGACCGCCTCAGATATCTTGTTGGGCACCTCGATCCCGACCGTACCTTTGCCAGGAACTGGCGCTAAAATACGCACCGACATGGCCTGCAGGCCGAGCGCGATATTTTTGTCTAGATTAACGATCTTCTCGACCCGAACGCCCGGCGCGGGCTTCACCTCGTAGCGGGTAATCACTGGCCCAGTGTGAATCTCACCGGGAATGACTTTAACGCCGAATTCGTCGAGCGTGCGCACCAGTGCTTGCATCGTGCCGGCATGATCTTCTTCGCTAATAGTGCCCGCAACTTGCGGCTCGGCCAATAAACTGAGCGGTGGAAAGACATAGTCGCCGCGGCGCTCTGGTATACTTGCGACGGCTTTTTCGGTCTTCTCTTCTGCAACCACCTTGATCATCGAGGGGTCAAACTTCGGCTTCGGTGGCTCAATCGGCTCGATCGGCGACTCGGGCTCTTCCAGCAATGGCTTGACCGGTTTGGCCGGCAATTTCTTGTTGGCCACTTCGCGCTTCAAGCCTGCAGGTGAAGTCATCGAAGCGGGCAGCAATGACGGGCGACGGCCGTCGTCATCCGCAACGTCCTCTTCGTCCTCTTGGTCCTCAGTAAGCACTGCTTGAGATTTTTTGCCGGCTTTCGCCGCAGCGCGGTCTGCCTTGTATTGTGCCTTGGCAGCCGCGACCTCTTCTTTTGCGAGGCGCTTGGCCTCGCCGCGCTCGGCCCGCAGGGCGCTACGCTCTTCCTTCGACGCGGCTCGCTCGGCAAGGAAGCCGTTATAAACATTTTGTATATAATCAAGAAAACGGCCGAGATTATCAGTAAATACAATCACCGAGCCGACCACGAAGCCCATCAACAGGATCAAGAAACTGCCAAAGGGGCCGATGAATGGTTGCAAAATTACCGGCGCAATCAGCTCTCCGATGACGCCGCCAAAACCATTGGATAACTGATTCTCGAAAACACCGCCTTGAGCTTGCCCCACATCCCCCATCATTGCCGCCAGGCCAGACGCACAAATCAACGAGCCCAAAGCAACCAAGCCTGTGATTAAGCGCTTACGCGGATCTTGCTGAATCAAGAAACGCACGCCCATCCAAAGCAGATAGAGCGGGAACAGCCAAATCGAGACACCGAAATAATGAAACCCATGAAAACCCAGAAAGCTACCGAATTGACCCACCAAGTTGGTGTCTGTCGGCGGATCCGCATGATATTGGCCTGAGTTGTAATCAAACACCGCAACAAACACCAACGCTGCTAATGTAAAAAACAGCAGTGCCCACACTGGCCGCGATCCAATTTTACGCGGTTGCGAGACGACTTTCTTTCGCGCGACTTTTTTCTTCGGTTTTCTGGCCATGGAATGTGTTTTAAATACGTTGCTTTAAATCGAAAAAGAATTCGATTGAGTATCGCAATCTAAACAAACTCCTGTATAGAAGAGAAAAATGCAACTCCTAGAATTCACACCTTTATATATGGAACGCGTTTGGGGCGGTCGAGGCCTCGAAGCAAAACTGGGGCGCACGCTCCCCGATGGACAAGTCATCGGCGAAAGTTGGGAAATCGTCGATCGCCCGGACGAGCAATCCGTCGTCGCCTCCGGCGCACTCGCGGGTCAAACGATCCGCGAACTGCTTGAGAGTTCAGCGGCTGACATCCTCGGCCCTGGCAGCGATCCGGCCAAGCCTTTCCCGATCCTCGTCAAATGGCTTGATTGCCAAGATCGCCTCAGCCTGCAAGTGCACCCGCCCGCCGCGATCGCACCCTCGCTCGGCGGCGAACCAAAAACCGAAAACTGGTATGTCGCCGATGCCAATGCCGATGCCTCCCTGATTGTCGGCCTGAAGAAAGGCGTCACGCGCGAACAATTTGAGACTGCCCTCGCCAACAATCAGGCCGAAGACTGCGTGCACCGCTTCCCGGTGAAAGCCGGCGACTCGATTCTAGTCGAAAGCGGACGCATGCACGCCATCGACGCGGGCAACCTGATCCTTGAGATCCAGCAAAACTCCGACACCACCTACCGCGTCTACGACTGGGGACGCGTCGGGCTGGACGGCGCACCACGGCAACTGCACATCGAGGAGTCCCTCCAATCGATCGACTTCAAAGACTTTGAGCCAGACCCGTTGACCATCATTCCGGGCGAACAAGTGTTGGCCGATTGCAGCGAATTTCGCATTCGCAAGTTGGAGTTACAGCCCGGCGATGCCGCCATCGAACTACCCGCTGGCGAGCAGGCGCGCCTGATTCACATCGTCACCGGCACCGTCAAAGACGAAATCTCCGGCCAAACGCTGGTGGGCGGTAACAACACCCTGCAGCCCTACGTCACCAGCGCAAAGCTCGTCGCCGAATCAGCGACCACACTGCTGATTACCGATCAGTTCTAGTCGCTAGGCAAAGCCAGCAGCCTTTCAAGGCTGCTTAGTACCACCTCGGAACGCACCGCCCATGCCATCTGACACGCTCGAGTACCCGAGCAGAATCAGACGCGCCTGCGCTAGCACACTTCGCAAAGATAATTAAATCCCGCTCTTTTTGCCCAAAAACTGCGTCCTTGATCTCTGCAAAGGAATCAACACACTGCCGCGCTCAATCTTGAATCAGACCTGCCTTTAGCGCTCTGCCAAAACCAACACTTTTCGAAAATGACCGACAACCATACAGACACATCCGAAGAATCTGAAGAAACGACTGAAGCCGTAGCGGCTGAAGTTGTCGAAGAAACTGCTACAGAAGCAGAAACACCTGTAGTCGAAGCGACGCCCGTTGAAACAGCCGAAGCCGAAGCCGCGGAGATGAAATCTCGCTGGTTACGCTCAGTCGCGGATATGGAAAACTACCGCAAGCGTATCGGCCGCGAGAAGCAGGACATTATCCGCAGCGCCGGGGCCAGCGTGGTCGAATCACTCCTGCCAGTACTTGATAATATGAAGCTCGGCCTGCAGGCTGCCGAAAATCATCCTGAGGCGAAGGACGTTACCTTCGGCTTTAAGATGGTCGATGATCAGCTCAAGCGCGCACTTAACGAGCAAGGCCTCGAAGAACTCATTCCAGACGGCGAAGCCTTCGACCCGAATTTCCACGAATGTATTTCACATCAATCATCGAGTGAAGTTGCGGAAGACATCGTCATCCAAACAGTCCGTGCAGGTTATCGCCTAAATGATCGACTAATTCGCGCCGCGAGCGTGATCGTTTCCAGCGGCCCTGAAAAAGCATAACTCCCACTAGACCAACATGGCACAAGCAGATTTATACGAAACCCTCGGCGTCGCACGCGATGCGTCCGGCGATGAACTTAAGAAGGCCTACCGCAAGCTGGCAGTCAAATATCATCCAGATAAAAACCCGGGTGATGCCGCTGCAGAAGCAAAGTTCAAAGAGATCTCCTCTGCTTACGACAATCTAAAGGACCCCGACAAACGTGCGGCCTACGACCGTTACGGACACGCCGCCTTTCAAGGTGGCATGGGCGGTGGCGGCGGTGGCGGTGGCCATGACCCGTTCGACATGTTCCGCGAAGCCTTCGGTGGTCGCGGTGGCGGCGGTGGCGGCGGCGGTGGCGGAATCTTCGATGAATTCTTCGGTGGCGGTGGTGGCGGACAGTCCGCTGGCGGCGCTGCTCACGGCTCCGATCTGCGCTACGATTTAGAGATCACACTCGAAGAAGCCGTCAAAGGCTGCGAGAAAGAGATCCGCTATCGACGCCCGATCGAATGTAAGAAATGTCACGGCGAAGGCGCCGAGCCCGGCTCCAGAAAGGTGACCTGCTCGACTTGTGGTGGCGCTGGGCAAGTATCCTCCAACCGCGGATTTATTAGTTTTCGTCAAGTGTGCCCGAGCTGCCAAGGCGCTGGGCAAACGATCGAGAAGCCTTGCAGCAACTGCCACGGCGAAGGCCGCGAGATGGATACCAGCACCGTCAAGGTCCGTATTCCTGGTGGCGTCGCCACTGGTTCGAAACTTCGCTCTGCGGGTAAGGGCGAAGCAGGCCAAATGGGCGGCCAAGCCGGCGACCTCTACATCATCGTGCACGTCAAAGAACATGAGCTCTTCGAGCGCCACGATCATGATCTCTTCTGTGAAGTGCCAATCAAGTTCACCCTCGCCGCACTCGGTGGTTCGATCAACGTGCCGACCCTGTTCGGCAAGGGCTCACTCAAAATCCCAGCTGGCACACAGACTGGCACGACCTTCCGCCTGCGCGGCCAGGGCGTCCCGCACCTACGTGGCAATGCCAAAGGCGATCTACTGATCCGCATGCAAGTGGAAGTGCCCACCAAGCTCTCTGCAGACCAAAAGAAGAAGCTCGAGGAGTACGCCGACGCCTGTGGCGATCCAGCGAACCCGATGGGCGAATCCTTCGTCGAAAAAGCGAAGCAATTCTTCCGCTAGGCCGCTAAAGCGGGTTTACCAGTTATCGGTTCTTTAGTTTTTAGATGATCACTAATTAAAACCGTAAACCAACTAACTGATAACCAAACAACTCTAACTACATGGCTTATCCAATCGTAATTCTCGGCTCTGGCCGCGGCTCCAACGCTCAGGCATTGCTAAAGGCAGAAGCCAACAAGCAACTCGGCGCGGCAAAGATCGCTGCGATCATCAGCGACCACGAAGACGCCGGCATTCTTGAGTTAGGGCAAAAGTATCAAGTGCCGGCGATCTACATCGATCCGAAGCGTAAAGGCGCCCGCCTGAGCGACGAAGCCGAGCAAGCCTACATCGAACGCATCGCATCGTTCTCGCCAAAGCTTATCATATTGGCGGGCTTTATGCGGATCATCAATCGCCCCTTCATCGAGGCCTTCGAAGGACGCATGATCAACCTGCACCCGAGCCTTTTGCCAAGTTTCCCCGGTATGAATGGCATCGCCCAAGCATTCGATCACGGCGTAAAGCTCACTGGTTGCACCGTACATTGGGTCACACCAGCACTTGATGCCGGCCCGATCATCGACCAAAAAGAGGTTCGTATCGAAGAAAAGGATACGCTCGAACACCTCAAAAAGAAGCTCCACATCGTTGAACACCAACTGCTCCCCGACGTCGTCGCCCGCCTCAGCAAAGGTAAGATCAAGTCGTTGTAATCATTAACGGCTTAGCACCACTCGATAGCGCGCCTTGCTGCGCTCTAAATGCGCCTGCGCTCACTATTCAACACCAGCATCTAACTCGTTCTCCATTTTTCCACACTGATTACCATGAGCACACAATTCGAACTCCGCGCCCTTATTCCCAACGAAATGGCTGACCTCCTCGACGGTCACTTCTTCGAAATCGAGTCCGCCCACTGGGGTGTGATGCAAAAGGAGATAAACGATCCCTACGAAGTGTTCGGCATCTTTGCCGACGCCGAGACCGCACACGCTGCCCTCGCAGAGCTGCGTATCGAGTTTCCCACTCTCCCCGAGTCATTTACCGAAACCATCATCGAAGATGCGGATTGGCAAAATGCATATAAAGAATTCGTCAAGCCATGGAGCGATCGTCAGCTGCACTGGATTCCGCTCTGGGAGCGTGACAACCTCGAAACACCCGCCGACGCCGCAGTCGTCTATCTCGACGCAGGTATGGCCTTTGGCACAGGCGCTCACGAGACGACACGCCTGTGCGCGCGCCGCCTGCAAGACTATCGCGACGCGCACACCAGCGAACTCGACACGCTCGAAGTAATCGACGCTGGTTGCGGTTCTGGCGTGCTCGCGCTTTCGGCTTCGGTGCTTGGCTTCAAAAAGATCCTAGGCTTCGACTTCGATCCTGAAGCGATCGTCGTTTGCCACAGCAACGCCGAGGAGAATCCACACATCACGAAACTCGAATTTGAAGTCGCCGATTTGGAAAAAGGCCTCAAAGCCCGGCAAGCCGACTTGCTGCTGGCGAACATTCAAACCGACGTGCTGATTCCACACTGCGATCCGGTCGTGCATGGCGTCAAATCAGGCGGCACTCTAGCGCTCAGTGGTATTCTCGTGAAAGAACTCGACCTCGTGCGCTCGCACTACCAAGCCAAATTTGCCGAGCTACGTCCAGAAGACACAATCAATGTGGATTCCCGCCAAGACGGCGAATGGGGTGATTTGCGGTTTGTATTGTCGTAACACAAGCAGATGAAGGGCCGTGGATTTCGCGCTATTCCGTGCTTGCGGTATAAAACAAGACACCCACATAATGACCTCTAATGCAAAGTATTGGCGAACGATTTGAAGAAGCACGCAAGCGCAAGGGAATTTCTCTTCGTGAGGCAGCTGAGGCCACTAAAATCCGCAGCGATTTTTTGGGAAACATCGAACAGAACAAGTTCAATTTCGATCTTCCAGAGATCTACAAGCGCGGATTCCTGAAAAACTACGCACGCTATCTCAAGCTCGACCCCGAAAATATCCTCACGGACTACAGTGCACATTTACTGAGTAAATCCCGTAGCAATCCCAAAGGAGCCGAACTGTTCGGCAGCATGGATGTCAACGGGGCCTCTACTGAAGCAGGGGATAATCAACACGAGGAACCTTCCTACGGCAGGATTTCCGCGAATACTCCCGCTGGCGATGCAGAGGAAGAGGAGCCGAACTTTGAAGACGAGAGTGATAGGATTTTTTACATCAAAGCGGGCCTAGTTGCCGTCGGCACGCTCGCACTGGTCGTGGTCATCTTCGGCCTAATTAAAGCGATTTTAGGTAGTGGCGACGATTCTGTGATTGAAACCCCAGATCTACGCGATCCTGCTGCGATCACCGAATCCATTGAATCGACTGAGGCAAGTAATCCGGCCAGCACCGAAGAAAGCATCTCGCTGATTGCCAGTGGTAATGTTTATGTACTCGTCAAGCAGCGTAACGACAACCAAGAGCTCTTCCGCAAAACACTCAGTGGTGGCGAAACCGTCACCCTCGCAAAGAGTGGTCCTGTCGACATCTTATTCACTGCAGGTGAGAATCTAGTCATCGTTAATCCGGCCGGCGAGAAGCTTCGTCCCAAGGGCGAAGGCACTGCAAAGATTTCGATCCCATAGAGGATTCGATTTGTAGGGCTTGAGAATTGCTCAATGCCGCATCAGAGATGATTCGTGGAGGGCAACGCTCCGTCGTTGCCACCTAGTTGCGAATCGTTACAATCGATACACGGAAATGACGGAGCATTTCCCTCCAACATTTACATGCGAAATGGTATTAAACGATTTCTCTAAGGGAAACGTGTCACGGCAACAGAGCGCCGTGACTACAAACCATCCACGCCCCCTACTCCGCCACTCCGCACCCGGACGGCCGTAGCCCAACAGGCTTGCCCAACACCTCGCCATACACAAAGGCAGTGCGAGCTGCCGCGGGATCGCGCAAGACTGATCGAACCGAACCTACAGGGAAGCTCCCGCGAGTCGCACGGGCCTGCTCAACTTGACCCTTAGCTTTTGTAGTCGACCGAGCCGCCTGACGCCTGAGTGCTTCAGCGCGACGCTTGGTCGCTTCGATCTGTTCCAAGCGAGCCTGCATTTGCTCTTCGTACACATTGTCCGACGTATTCCAAGAGAAACGATCATCCACTTCGGACGCTTGAGGAGTCGGCTCCACGTGCGGAGCGCGCTGATGCGTTTCCTTGTGCCGCTCGACGACCTGCTTATGTCGCTCACGATGTGCCGCAACCGGTTCTGGTGAAGACGTAGGAGTAGCCGTCGCCTGTCGCCGCTGCATGATTTTGCGACGAATCGCTTCCTGAATCTGGCGCTGACGCGCGGCATCATCGTCACTGCCAGCAGATTCACGCGGCAAAGTCGACGGCCCTGGCGTATCCTCATCCTTACTCTTAAAGATCTGATTCCCAAAGAGGTAGATTGCCCCAAAGATAAGACCACCGACGACTTTTAAAATCTCTTCTAAACTTTCCATATAATCTGTGGACTTGGGTGAAGTGAGGCGGCCGCAACGACCGCCTCACTCATTCAAATGCTCTATTTCTTCTCGTCCCCCTTGGAGATCGAGTCGCGCATATCCGTATCGGCTTTGATGTTATTCATCTTGTAGTAGTCCATGACTCCTAGGTTGCCGGAGCGGAAGGCCTCAGCCAATGCGAGTGGCACCTCTGCCTCTGCTTCGACGACCTTCGCCCGCATCTCTTCAACCTTGGCCTTCATTTCCTGCTCCAGTGCCACCGCAGCCGCACGACGCATTTCCGCCTTCGCTTGAGCAACGTTCTTATCGGCTTCCGCTTGAGACTCTTGTAGTTTCGCGCCGATATTTTCGCCCACATCCACGTCGGCAATATCGATTGAGAGAATTTCAAATGCAGTGCCGACGTCGAGGCCGCGCTCCAGTACCACCTTCGAGATACTATCTGGCGACTCCAACACTGACTTATACGAATCGGCCGAACCAATTGTCGTCACAATCCCCTCACCGACACGGGCAATAATCGTCTCTTCGAGCGCGCTGCCAACGTAGTTATCGAGGTTAGAGCGGACCGTCACACGGGCGCGCGCTTTAACTTGAATGCCGTCTTTGGCAACACCATCAATCGTCGCTCGCCCGCTATCTGCCGCGGGGCACTCGATGACTTTAGGATTAATCGAGGTGCGCACCGCTTCGAGCACGGACTTACCAGTGCCCTTGGTCGCAAGATCGATCGCACAAGCACGCTGCCAGTCGAGACTGATGTTGGCCTTGTCTGCGGCGATGATCGCCTGCACCGTTTGAATGACATTCCCCTCGGCAAGATAGTGCGCTTCGAGATCGTTCGCGCTGACCTCGATGCCCGCCTTCACCGCAGTGATCCGTGCGTCCACAATCAAGGAAGCAGGCACACGACGTAGGCGCATCGCGATCAAAGTCGGAAAACCGACAGTTGCCCCCGACAGCTTGGCACGCAGCCAAGTCATAAAGAAGGTCGCAATGACCAACACGAGAACGAGAATGAGCAGCGCAAGAATTGCGGCCGCGCCGAGTTGCCAGCCAACTAGGGCGAGAGGGAGGAGGAATGTATTCATAGTTTTTTAATGATTAATTTGAAATTGTCTTGGGCCACAACCGCAATCGCCTGATCACGCTCAATATAGCCATCTTGTGAGTAAGCTTCGTAGCTCTTGCCTTCGACCGCAATCTTTCCAGACGGATTTAGGCGAGTTAAAGTCATGCCTTCCTTGCCGATGACCGAATCTTCGGCAACCGCGGCACGCGTATGTCCTGCAATCGAAGACTTTAGGAAAAACTGCTGTCCGAACGAGGTCTTCCCAAGCAATTTGAATTCCACAAATACCAGTACTACCATCAACAGGATCGTGCCAAAGAAAACCGCACCACCCGCCAGCAGTCCATACGTATCGTAGCCAATCCAAGAGGCTGCGAGCAGGCATAGTGCCGATAAAACGCCCAGAACTCCGCCGGGGAGCAGCACTTCGAAAAAAACCAAAATCAGCGCAGCTGCGGTAAAACCTAAAATCATACTCATGTCGCGACCGCCTCCACGATCAGCTCGAAATCACTACTGCTGACGACTCGAATACACGCACCACGCTCAACCATGCCGACCGAGCAATGTGCCTCATAGCGCTGCCCCTCAATCTCGACTCGACCGCCAGGATGCAGCGGCGTGAGAGCGATCCCCTCGCTGCCAGCTTTCGGCAGTGTTGATTCCCTCGCTTGACGGATCGCCGGCCCATTGCCGCCTGCTGCGGTCTGCAACACTAGTTTCCGCTCAATCGAAGAACCCTTTAATAACCGCGACACAATCAGCGCGCCAAACAATGCAATTGAAATGCCAAAAATGAGATGCACCAGCGGCTCAGTAAACATTTCAGGCGAAAGCACTATGCCATCGCCCTCGCTACCAGAGGGCCAATAATCGACCATCGTCCACAGCAATGAACCAATCATCAATGCCAATCCAGACAGTGCAAACACCACCGTACCAGGCAAGAACAGCAACTCCACCAGCACCAGTAATACGCCTAGAATGAAGAAGAACACTGGCTCATTCCCTGCCAGCCCTGCCACATAGTGACTGGCAAAGAAGATCCCGAGCAAGATCAAGCCGCCGATGCCAAAGATCCCAAAGCCAGGCGTCTTAAATTCGATGAAGAGCAACAACGCGCCCAAACCCATTAGCACTGGCGCGATGGTATTCATCCACTTCGCGATTTCTTCTGAATAACTGATTTCAAAGTCGCGGATCTCATAATTGCCCGCACCCAATCGGGCATCGAGCAGATCATCAATCGAATCGAAGATTCCTTCACCCAACAGTTTATGCGGTGGATCGCCATACTCCTTGACCGCTTCCGAAGCGGTCAACGTCAATAATTCACCTGCTGGCTTGATCAATTCATCGCCTATTCTCAGCTCGAAGTCGGCGTCGAGCATCGCCCGCACCACGTCGGAACGATACGGGTAGTCCTCAGTGATCACGCGGATATTTGCACGTAAATAACTCTCGATCTTCTGCTTGGCGGTCTCTGCAACATCCTCGCCAGTGCCCTGAATCACTGCCGAAGCGCCGATTTTACCACGTGGCGAAAAATAAATCTCCTGCGTCGCTGCCGCAATGAAAGAGCCCGCCGAGATCGCATCATCATTCACATAGGTCGCGGTAATGCCGTCGAAACGATCCAGCATCTCCATCATTTCCAGAGTGATGTCCACTCGTCCGCCTGGGGTATCCATATCGAGGATCACCATGCCGACGTCGTTCACAATCGCCTCTTTTAGGCCACGCCGCAGAATATACAAATTCGGCGTGCCAATCGCGCCGGTAATCGGAATCACATAGACATCAATTGGCATCGCAGTTGTTGGCGTTGCTTTTTGAGCAAGCAAGCCAGCCAGCGGCAAACAGGATAACGTAAGGAGTAAAAGGCAGAAACGACAAGTCGCCATAGAATTTTAACAATGAAAAATTAAAGGCAGAAAGCAAGTGCGGACGACTCAACTTATTGGTAATTGCACCACATCGCCCTGCGAAAAAGGGCTCAATCAGAACTCTCTTGCTCGGTAAACGATCGTTGTCGACGCGAGTAAGGCTCCTAGCAATTGTTCCACGACAATTGTTCCACAAGGCCAGCACCCCCGCAGGTTGGCTCAGATAGGCTTAAAACAGAGGATTGCAATGTTCCACGGCAATTGTTCCACACATTACGTACCGTCCCCTGCCGCACTCTTTACAATCTGGCGCTAGACAAGCGCAAAAAAGTTCTTTCAACTCTAGTCCAATGGAAACGATTGATTATAACGGCATCACGCTGCATCGCTGGCACTGCGGCCCTTCGACTTTTCTCGCACGCCCAGAGCTTGGCGCGCGACTAATGAACTGGAACCTGCAAATGGCTGACGGCAGCGTGCGCGACGTCATCCACTGGCCCGAAGATGCCGACTTTGAGCGCTTTGATAAAGTGCGCGGTGGCAACCCAATCCTTTTCCCATTCTGCGGTCGCAGCTACCACGCGGGCGAGATCGGCTATTGGCCTGATCGGGACGGCACAGTGCGGCCGATGCCGATGCATGGATTCTCGCGCAATGGCAAATTCACATTGGTCGCGACCAACGAGGCTGGATTCACCGCGGAACTGCAACCAAGCAAAGCAGACCACGAAGCTTATCCTTATGACTATCGCTTCACCGTACGCTATGAATTCAGCGAGCTGGCACTACGAGTCACACTGACGCTGGAGAATTTGGATCACCGCCCGATCCTCTGGTCTGCGGGGCACCACTTCTACTTTACATTGCCTTGGCGTGCCGGATTAACGCGTGGCGACTACCAGTTTAAGATTCCTGCCAAAGAGTGTTACACCCACAACGCCGACGGGTCACTCGAACCAGTCAAACCCTTTGCCAAACAAGGCTCTTTTGGCAACACTGAGAACAGCAACCGTATTTTTACAAAATTGCACGGCACTCCGACCACTTTCGGCCCAAACGAGGGCGACGAGGACATCCGCATAAATATTTTGCAGGATACCGATACCGCATCACCGGAAAATGCGATGGTGATCTGGACTGAATTTAAAGACAGCCCATTTTACTGCGTCGAGCCATGGATGGGCCCGCCCAACAGCGCCGAGCATGGCAAAGGCCTGCATACAGTGGCGCCTGGCGAGCGCTCCAGCTTCACTGTTGAAGTGACGGTTTGATCGACGCGGCAGCTCTCTCGCACTGAAGCCTGGCATTTAGCCAGTCGCGAGCAAAATTGCAGTGTGCGGCTTGATGCCGCGAATCAAGGATCGGCAACACGATCAGGACCCAGTCGCCTCACACAAAGTCAGTTCGCAGCCTCATTTTCATGTAAAATGAGGCAGAAAAGCCCCTAAAATTAACACTGGATATACGCCACCGCAGCGTCACTATGCGTCGGAAGTTTAAAGTCATTTAGACACATCCGTTATGAAAATCATCATCGTTGGCGCTGGCGAAGTCGGCCACAATCTTTGCACAACACTCGCTGCCTCTGGGCACGACGTGACTCTCATCGAACGCTCTGCACAACGCTGTGAGAAGCTGGATGAAGAGCAGAACGCGCGCATCATCTCTGGCAACGGCAGTTCTGCGCGCCAATTGATCGAAGTCGATGTGGCGGAGTGCGACGCCTTTCTAGCGATGACTAGTGATGACCGCACCAACATCATCTCCTGTTCTCTCGCCAAAGGGCTGGGGGCTAAAAACACGATCGCCCGTATCCATGACGAGACTTACAGCGATAACTCGGTGATTAACTATCAACTGCACTTCGGCATCGATCTTCTAGTAAATCCGGAAGCGATCTGCGCCGTAGAACTGGCTAAAGAGATTCGTGGTGCGGGTCGCGTGGCTGTAGAAAACTTCGCCCGCGGGCAGATCGAAGTGCAGCAACAGCGTGTCGCTGCGGGCTCTCGCCTGATCGGCAAGCAACTCAAGGACCTGAAATTCGACCCTCGTGTGCGGATTGGCTACATTCAACGCGACGGTAAGAGCGAGATCGCCAGCGCAGAGAGCACGATGCAAGTGGACGACCTCGTCACGCATTTCGGCCATCCTGAAGCCCTGTTTGCCCTGCGCCAAAAATTCGATCCAAAACACAAAGCCGACCTCTCTCGAGTCGTGCTCTTCGGGGCCAGCGAGACTGCAATCAATTTGATTCAGCTGCTAACCAATCCACGCTTTAAAATTCGTGTAATCGAGAAAAACCCCGAGACTTGTCGCGCACTGGCAGAGCGCTTTCCACACATCACAGTAATTCATGGTGATGCCACCTCGCTACGCCTGCTCGAAGAGGAGCAAATCGGCAGCGCCGACTATTTTGTGGGCTGCACCAAAGACGATGAGGAAAACATCCTCACTTGCATTCAGGCCTCTAAGCTCGGTGCCAAACATGTGCAACTGGTAATCAACAAGGGCGATTATGACGAGCTACTCGGCATGCTAAAGACGACACTGGCGATTGAAGTGGTCGTCTCACCGCGCCGTGCCACTGCCGAATTCATGCTACGCACCTTATCCACAGAAACCGTCGCGACCCTCGCCGATTTACCGAGTCAGGGAGTACGCATACTCGAAGTGCGCATCAGTCACTCCAGCCCATGCGTCGGCCGTAGCGTCAAAGACCTGCAATTTCCACGCGGCAGCCTATTGGTCGCCTTACAACACAAATTCAAAGCCAAGGTCCCCGCAGCAGATGATGTCATTCTTGCAGGCGATCGGGTCGTCGTCGCCGTCAACCACGAGCATGAAAAAGCACTACTTGAGCGCCTCGTCTAAACTGTGAATACCGCAATCATCTATAAGCTGCTAGGCATGGTGCTGCTGTCTCTGGCCGGAGCCTTCGGCCTCTGCATCTTGGCGGGGCTCGCCAACGGCGAGACTTTTGCCGACCAATCCTTGCAGGCCTTCGCGACCTCGATCGGGATGACTTTTGCGCTGGCCGCGCTCTTTCTGCTGCTCGGCCGCAAAGGACAAGCCAAGCTCTTTCGTCGCGAGGCACTTTGCGTCATCGGGCTATCATGGATACTCGCCACCATCGTTGGCGCGATCCCGTATCTCCTCATCGTCGAGCACTGCGAGCTATTTCCGATGCGATCTTTGAGAGTTCCTCTGGGCTCACCACCACTGGTGCGACCGCCTTCCCAAAGTTTTACGAGTTCCCGCATAGTCTACTGTTTTGGCGCTCACTCAGCCAGTGGGTCGGCGGCCTAGGGGTGGTCGTATTTTTCGTCGCGATCCTTTCCTCGCTTGGTGCCGGCGCAAAAATCCTGTTTAGTAATGAGTCTTCGGGTACTTCGGCAGACTTTGATCACGGGCCGTATCCAGAGCGGCGCGTTCTACCTGATGCTCTATTACTTGGGCCTTTCAGTTACCTGCATGGTCGCCTATGTGATGGGAGGAATGAATTGGTTCCAAGCGATCAACCACGCCATGACCACCATCGCCACGGGTGGGTTCAGTACCGAGCCCATGAGCATGCAGCAGTTTCAGAGTCCGACACTCGAATGGATCTCGATCGTATTTATGACGATTTCAGGCACAACCTTCGTCTTCGCCATACAGCTGCTTCGCGGGCGCACCAAGGGATTAGCCAAACACAATGAGATCTACTGGTTCTACGTGATACTCCTCACTAGCACTGCGCTTCTGACACTCTACTTGGTCGAGCTCACCGGCGAGCTCCCTGACCATAACAGTATACGCGCCGCAGCCTTCCAAGCCGTTTCCATCATGACGACGACCGGCTATTCGACCATGGACTACGACACCTGGCTGCCCTCTGCCAAGATGTTGCTGCTTATTTTGATGTTAATTGGAGGCTGTTCGGGTTCGACCAGCGGCGGAGTTAAGGTGGTGCGCGTCGTGATCGCGTTACGTGCCGCGGTGCAAAGCGTAACGCAGTCCTTCCGCCCACATGTCACTAAGCCAATGCGGATGGGTGGCCAAACACTCAGTCAAGGGGCGATTAACAGCGTGATCATCTTTCTAATGCTCATGCTATTTCTAGTGGTCGCATCGATGCTGTTCATCGCATCCAACGAGCCTGAGCTGACTTTCGTGGGCTCATTCTCGGCAGTTCAAGCGACCTTGTTTAATATTGGTCCAGGCTTCGACGCCGTCGGCCCCACCCAGAATTTTCATTTTCTAAGAGATTCCACCAAAGTATTCCTTTCCCTACTGATGATCCTTGGCCGCCTTGAACTCTACGCCGTGCTCGTCCTGTTTTCTCCATCGGCGTGGAAACGTTTTTCATAGCCGAGGGGCGGCGTGGACTCAAATCAGTGTCGCTTAAGCGAGCGCACGGATCACAGCGACTAAGCTCAGAGGCAATGATCAAAAAAATCCTTGTCGATGGGTGCCCACAGGAGGGAAGGCGACTCGCCGACACTCCTCTTGCGGTGAATGGCTCAAACAAGCTCACCCCACCTGGGACCCGTTGCCTCTCGGATGAAACGAGCTGTCGTATCGATCGAGGCTTTGCCACTCATCGACAATAAACCAAAGAACTAGTCTTCGCCGTCTTCGCCAATCGCTTCGACTGGGCAACCTTCGAGCGCTTCCATGCACAGCGCGATGCCCTCGTCGTCTCACGCTGCTTATGCACAAAAGAATATCCTCCGTCTTCGTTGCGGGTGAAGAAATCCGGAGCAGTTTCGCGGCAAAGGTCACAATCGATGCATTGCTCATCAACGTAATACTTTCCTTTAACATTCTCCGGCCATTTTTCGTCTATATCTGCCATGCTGCCAAGGTCGAGAATTTCCCTTGCGAGTCAAGCGGGAAGGCAAACGAGACTCATTTGCATCAAATCAGAAGCTTCGATTGCAATCCGAGCAGAATCCCTATTGCTTATTGCACTTGTGCACACGGGAACACGCGGCTTTTAATGCGGTCTAGTGGAGCGCATAACCTTTCACGTTTAAATTACTATGCTCTACGACCGCCCGTACATGCGCCAATCTCCTGAGTCTGTCGCCGAGCAGACCAGCGCAGTGAGGATTCTCCTCATTGTGACGATTAGCATCTTTGTGCTGCAGCAAGTGCTAAATGTCAGCTTTCCTGGCATCGGCGGCCGCCAAAACCTTTTTCTCTCGGACTGGTTCGCATTCAGCGCAGAAAATTTCAAAGAGCTCAAAGTCTGGACCGTCTGCAGCTATGCTTTTCTACACAGTACCACGACGATTCTGCATCTCATAGGTAATATGGCTGGCCTATTTTTTATCGGTCGAATTCTTGAACCACTGCTCGGGAAGCAACAGTTTTTGATTCTTTATTTTAGTGGCGCAGTGGTCGGAGCACTTACTTACCTGATTTTTCACTTTAATGGTAACAACAGCGTCGTCGGTGCCTCCGCGGCAGTATTCGCACTCCTAGCCTTCTTTTGCCAACGCCACCCCGAGCAGCCCATTACGCTGCTGCTGTTCTTCGTTATTCCGTTAACGGTTAAACCAAAGTGGCTCTTTTGGGGACTCTTGGGCTACTCCATTTACGCGCTAATCTTTACCGAACTCGGCGGCACTGCACACGTCGCGCATTCCGCCCATCTCGGCGGCTTCCTCGTCGGCGTGCTCTACTTCCGCTATGTCTACAATGGCAAATCCTCCTTTGCTGAGACTAGCAAGCGGCCAAGCATCGAAATGCCAGAATGGTTTAAGCGCCGTAAAAAAACGGCGGCTCAGAGCAGCTACCAAGTGAATCGCCCGACAGCGGGCAACCAAGACCTGCAGAAAGAGGTCGATCGCATCTTAGATAAAATCAATGCCTCTGGCTTTGGCTCGCTCAATCCTGAAGAGAAAGCGACCCTCGACCGAGCCAAAGATATCCTCAGCAAATAGTCGCCTCACCTGCATACCTTGTTCCTTTATTTGCCCAAAGGGCACCCGGCTTCAGTCACCCATTCGGGGCAAACCACAGACGGTTCGCTAACTTCGGGCTACTTTCATACTTCCCCCTACCACACGTTCCTACTTTCCCACCTTCCCACTTTCCCACTTCCCCACTTATATAATTTCGCTCCCATCAATGACTTCTATATTTACTACCATTGCCCGCCTCAGTTGCATCACACTCGCCGCTGTCACCCTCCAAGCCTCTGCTTATGCTGGATTTGAGCAGACTAAGGAGATGGCAGACCAAACCCGTTGGGTGATGAACACCATCAATTCCCGCCATTATCTACACGGCAAGATGGAGAAGCTCAACGGCACTGAAATCGTTGAGGCATTCACCGAATCGTTCGACTATGGGCGCATGTATTTCCAGCGTAGCGAGGTCGACAACTTCGTCTTCCGCTTCGGCGATGCGATGGAAGACTTCCTGCAGAAAGGCAACCTCTACGCAGCCTTCGAAATCTACGCGGCCTATCAAGCCAACGTCCAAGCCCGCACCGATTGGGCTTACCAACGCCTGACTCAAGACTTCGATTTCAGCGTAGACGAAAACTTCTCCCCCGACCGCCGCGAAGCCAAATGGCCCGCCACTGCTGCAGAGAGCAATGACCTCTGGGAGCGTCGCTTAAAGTACGAAATCCTCAACGAGCTGCTCTCACTCGCCGGCGAAGAACAGGAAGAACAACTCGAGTACGGTGAAACAAAGAATCCTGACAACGTTGAAGATCAAGAGGACGACAGCTTTGACCCGGCCAAGATTCAACGCCTCCTCGAAGACGCCGAGTTTATGGTCGAGGCGCTCGACGCTGCACGCGAGAAGATCCGCCGCCGTTACGAGCGCAATCTCACCTACATCGTCGATCGCGAAGCTGCCGAAGTCCAAGAGTCCTTCATCAATGCGATGACTCAACTGTTTGATCCACACTCCAGTTTCCTCTCCGCCGACACGCTCGAAAGCTTCAACTCTGCCGTGCAGAACTCGTTTGTTGGCATCGGCGCCCTTCTTGAGGACGACGACGGCATTTGCACCATTAAACAAATCCTTCCCGGTGGCCCAGCCGAAGAATCTGGCCTGCTGCATGATGAAGATAAAATCCTCGGCGTGGCGCAGGGTAAAGACGGCGAATTTGAAGACGTCGTTGACATGCAGCTGCGCTACGTCGTGCGCAAAATTAAAGGTGAGAAAGGCAGCATCGTGCGCCTCCTCATTCGCCCTGGCTCGGCTGGCGATCCATCTGCCCGCAAAGATATCTCGATCACACGTGGCGAGGTCAAACTCACCGCCAACCTAGCCTCTGCGAAGTTAATCGACATCCCCAGCGCCGACGGCGAACTCACTCCTGTTGGAGTCATCGAGCTACCCTCTTTCTATGGTAACATTGGCGCCGGCAATACCTTGACCACCACTGCTGGCGACGTCACCGAACTCCTCAAAAAGCTAAGTGCAGCTGGGGCCCAAGGCATCATTCTCGACCTTCGTATGAATGGTGGCGGCCTGCTCAGTGAAGCGGTACGCGTGGCCGGGCTCTTCATTCCCATCGGCCCCGTGGTACAAGTGCGTAATCCCGATGGCCGCACCGACGTGCTCTCCGACCGCGACCTTAACCTCGAATGGAAGGGCCCGCTGATCGTACTGACTTCACGCTTCAGCGCCTCCGCCTCCGAGATTGTCGCTGGTGCGTTGCAAGACCACGGTCGTGCGCTCGTCGTCGGTAATACTTCGACGCACGGCAAAGGTACTGTCCAGGAAGTCTACCACATGAACACCCGCCCCGCCTTTTCTTGGTTCCAGAATACCGCAGAGCCACAGGCGCGGCCGGTCGCATCGAAAATCACCATTAAGCAATTCTACCTGCCCGGCGGCAGCTCCACTCAGCTGAAAGGCGTGCCCTCGGACATCGCCTTGCCTTCGGTGAACGAGTTTCTACCCATCGGCGAATCCGATCTGCCACATGCGCTTGCTTGGGATGAAATCCCCGAAGTCGACTGGTTCAACGACTGGAAGAAACTCAGCATCTCTAGTCCCGAAGAGCCTAGATTGAAGACCGCGCTCGCGCACAACAGCACGGCGCGCCAGGCGAGCCTAGCAGAGTTTGCATTTCTTAAGGAACAGATCGAGTGGCGCAAAGCACGCTACAACGAGAAAGCGATCTCGCTCGACCTCGAACAACGTATTGCCCGCAAGATCGAAGATCGGATAGTCATCGACCGCATGGACGATGCCTACGAGACACTCCGCGAGACGAACTACGCCGAAGAAAAATTTATTCTTAAAATTGCTGAAGAACAAGATGCTCTCTCGAAGCAGAATCTGCTCGAAACAGCAGCCGTCGCATTCGCACTCGCCCCCGCCGGGACTGCCAATGACCCAACAGCGGGTGTTGTAGAAGTCGAACCCCGACGCACGAAGAAGAAGACAAATCAGACTTCGATATTTATTTGCGCGAAAGCGCCCGAATTATGGCCGATTGGATCGAGATTGAGGCAACTGATAAAGCCGCCGTCACCGCGACCAAAATCGCAGTGACTGCCGAAGCATTGTAGTGTATTCTTGATCGTAGGCTGCCTATAAATCGTGGCGTCGTTGCTTGCAACGGCTGTCTCAAATTATACACATCACCATGAAGGCCGTTGCAAGCAACGACGCCACAACTGCGGTGGCCGCGCCTACTTGCGCATACTCAACTCGATGAGAAACGCTTCGCGAGCCCCATCGCTGACCCAATCGTGACGTACGATGGTAAAGACTGAACCATCTCTGAGGTAGACGAACGAGAGCGCATCCTTGGAACGTATCCGAAACGCGATCACTAGAAACACGACGAAAAAAGTCGGGATCATCCCCCAGAACAGCAGGTTTACCGCATCACCCTGAGTCGCCCAAAACATTAGCCCGGCGAGAACAGTTGCCATGACTAAATACGGCAATTTCCCTTCAGTTTTTTTAAGCTGCTGCCCGACGTGCGGATCGATATTTACCAGCGCCGTGCTACGGCTGCCGCTCTCACGTCCGAGGTCCCATTCATGATGTATGCGATCGCCATCGATCTTCAAATGATCCCAGCGCTTACCTTTGGCCTGTTTTAACTCCATCTTCTGGCCTATTTATCCCAGCCATCGAAGCTATGTAAATGATAATTGGCTCTATCTCGCTTAACTCACGCGGAGGCGCGGCGACCACGCAGGTCCACCGAACCGAACGCAACGGTGCGACTGGGTTGATCCTAAATTCGGCAAATGAGATAGCTGCAATAAGACGCAAAATAGACGATGCCACCGCGGCGACCACGCAGGTCCAAATCAGCCCCATGGGCTCAAACTTACTTGACTCAATATTATTTGACTCAATAATAATTGAGTCATGAGAGAAAATCCATTCAGAATATCAGGTATCGTCACCGGCAAATATTTCATCGATCGTGCCGATGAATGTCAGGCAGTGATTGAGACCATGCGGGGGCAGGGTGAAAAGATGCTGATTTATGGGCAGCGTCGCATGGGCAAATCGTCCATTCTGCTCAACGCCGCCGCACGCTTGCGCAAAGAGAAAGAGCAGGTCGTGTATGCCGACATCTCGCCCGCCACCTCCCTCACCGATGTAGCCAACATCATTCTGCATGCCTTCAACAAGGAAACTGGCGGCACTGTCAATTGGATAGAGCTACTGAGACAGATTCAGATCAGTTTCACCATTAGCTCACAAGGCATTCCATCGCTAGATGTGAGCCTCAAGAAGGAGAGCGCGGATAAGCAACTGACCTGCTTATCGGCGGTATTGGATTCGCTGGATGCCTACGCCGCTAAAAAGAAACTCACCCTCATCGTCGATGAGTTTCAAAAGATGGTCGAATTCGGTGCAGAGGCGGCCGAGTGGCAATTGCGCAGTGCGATTCAACAGCATCAGCACCTCAATCATATTTACGCAGGTTCACAGACCCGGATCATCGATCAAATGTTAATGAAAGATCGGGCTTTTTACCGTTTCTTTGAGATTCTGAGCATTGGTCCCATTGACGAAACTTTCATGGGCGAGTGGATCGACGAGCGCTTCAAACAAGCCTTTGGCAAACCCTACAGCGTCGGCGCAGAGTGTATTCGTCTCGCCGGACCACGCACCCGCGACATCGTCAAACTCGCCCGTAAAAGCTTTGTCTTCGCCCAGCGCTCGCAAAAAATCGACAGCCTGGTCGCAGATGCCATCCAGCAACTCGTCAGTGAAGAAGACGATTTCCTACGCCCTCAATGGGATCACCTTTCTAACCTTCAAAAAGACATTTTGAAAGTCGTCGCCAGCGGCGTAACAGAAATCAGCTCACAAGCGACCATTACACGCTTCGGCCTGCCCAGCAGTTCTAAGCTCGCTTACCACTTCAACACATTGGTCAAAAGTGATGTGCTTGGGAAAGACTCGGACGGCTACCACTTTGACAACCCATTCTTTAAACACTGGGTCGCCCAGACATTGCCAGAGGCCTGACTGGCTCGAGACCCACACCATCACCTCCAGGGATTCAGCGGTATCAGTGTAAGCGCTAGTAAACTGCACCCATGGCTTTTCCTCTGCAGAACGCTCGTCTGAGGAAATCTCTTCGACTCCAATGCGGAACGCACGAATGAGGTCATTATCTGGCCACGCTGAGCCGCCAGTGCTTTAGCACGCTTGAAGAATCTATCTGGCAATTCGATTCTGGTCTTCATGCTAAAAATCTAACCCATATTCATGGGTCGTTAAACGTGAACTAATGCCAACTCTGCCCTTGATGATCTCCCACAGGTTTGTCTGAAGGCCTCGTTGTCACGGCCCTGAGATTTGGCTTTTACTACCCGCTATCGCTGGAGGCACGGAGCAGGAATAGAGTAGAAATTATTGGCGTGACTTCAATGCTCCTTGCCTCGGTATCTACAGCAACCGTAAGGCGCGAGTGGCTGATACTTTTAAGTTTGGCGACCAATCGCCTGTCGCGGTTTAAAAAGGCGCAATGTGGGAGTTAAACTGCTGAATTACACCATCGGCAGGACAGACAAGGTTGTCTGTTTCGCTACATAAAAAACGCGCCCCCTTGCGGAAGCGCGTTTTTGGAAAAATGTGTTGGAATCTACCCTTAGCGTCGACGGCCCTTGGCGAGCTTCTGTGCCAATAAGAACTGTATGTTGTCCGCTAAACGGTCAACTTCACTTGGATCGTGTCCTTCAGCTGCTGCGATACGGAGAGCTTCCTCAGCGCGTGCTTGTGCTGATTCGACTTCGGCTAGATCAATGTCCTTCACGTCAACCGCTGCTTCAGTTAGCACTGAGATGGTGTTACCGATGACCTTGGCAAAGCCATAGTCAACTGCGATGAACTCTGTGTTGCCGCCTTTAATCACCTGTAACTCACCTGCGACGATCTTAGTGACCATCGGGACGTGGCCAGTCAGGATACCTGTCTCGCCCGACTCAGTTGGCAATACGACCTGATCGGCCTCAGTGCTGAGGACGCGTTCGTCAGGTGTAATAATTTCTAGAGTAAGCATTTTTTATTCAATTAGGAATTGATAATTAGGAATTAGGAATGGGAACCAGAAAAAAATGCTCTGAGTGTAATGATTTCGAGTGTAAGTGACATTCGGATTAGCCCTTTTTGTTAGCTTCGATCGCCATGTCGATTCCGCCCTTCATGTAGAGGTCGTTCTCGGCAAGGTCGTCGCACTCACCATTCAGGATCATTTGGAAACCCTTAATAGTGTCTGCAGTCGAAACGTATTCACCCGGTGTGCCGGTGAAGATTTCAGCAACGTGAAATGGCTGCGAAAGGAACTTTTGCACCTTACGTGCACGGTAAACAGTTTGCTTATCTTCAGGAGATAGCTCGTCCAGACCAAGAATCGCGATGATGTCTTGCAGGTCCTTGTAGCGCTGCAGCACGTTCTGCACACCACGAGCACATTGGTAGTGCTCTTCGCCAACGATCGCTGGGTCGAGTGCGTTGGAGATCGAAGCGAGAGGATCCACCGCAGGGTAGATGCCGAGCTCAGCGATCGAACGCTCAAGCACGATGGTGGAGTCCAAGTGAGCGAAGGTGTTGGCTGGCGCAGGGTCAGTCAAATCATCCGCAGGGACGTAAACCGCTTGGAACGAAGTAATCGAACCCTTCTTAGTGGAGGTAATACGCTCCTGAAGGTTACCCATTTCCTGAGAAAGTGTTGGCTGGTAACCCACCGCAGATGGTGAGCGACCTAGAAGTGCGGACACCTCGGCACCGGCTTGAGAGAAGCGGAAGATGTTATCCACGAACAGCAGAACGTCTTGGTTCTTTTCGTCACGGAAGTATTCAGCCATTGTCAGACCGGAAAGCGCGACACGCATACGTGCACCAGGAGGCTCGTTCATTTGACCGTAGACCAGAGCAACTTTCGAGTTGGTGATATCTTTTTGGTCGATAACGCCTGCATCAGACATTTCGTGGTAAAGGTCATTACCTTCACGCGAACGCTCACCCACACCGGCGAATACGGAGTAACCACCGTGCGCCTTAGCGATGTTGTTGATCAGCTCCATGATGACAACGGTCTTACCAACACCCGCACCACCGAAAGCACCAACTTTGCCACCCTTAGTGAACGGGCAGATAAGGTCGATGACCTTGATGCCTGTCTCGAGGATCTCGGCATCAGTTGCTTGGTCGATGAGTTCTGGTGGCAGGCGGTGGATCGAGCGGCGCTCGTCTGTCGCAACAGGGCCCTTTTCGTCCACTGTATCACCAGTGACGTTGAAGATGCGGCCGAGAACGGCTTCACCTACAGGGACAGAGATTGAAGACCCAGTGCCGACGACTTCCATGCCGCGGACGAGGCCGTCGGTGGATGTCATTGCAACCGCACGGACAAGGCCTTCGCCCAAGTGCTGTTGCACTTCGAGTGTAAGGCTCTTCTCAACGCCGCCAATAGCGAAGGCGATTGTGATGGCGTCGTAAATTTTGGGGACGCTATCTTGTGGGAAGGAGGCGTCGACGACGGCGCCGATGACTTGGACAATTTTACCGTTTTTGCTCATGGTGATTAGAAGGTGAAAAAGTTTGAATGTGAAAAAGTGGGAAGGTTCAATTACTAGGCAGATGCGGATGCCGCGATCTCAAGAATTTCCTGAGTAATCGCGGCTTGGCGCGCCTTGTTGTAGTCGAGAGTGAGATCATCGACGAGTGTCGACGCGTTATCTGTAGCTGCCTTCATGGCGACCATACGTGCGCAATATTCGGCCGCACGGCTTTCAAGAAGGAGTTGATGGATGATGACCTTAACATAAAGGTCAGGAAGTGCATCGAGTACGGCTTCCGCGCTTGGTTCGAAAACCATTTCGCGAGTGTCGCCACGTGCTTCAAGTGAAGGAAGATCAGCGACACGCTTTTTGAGCTGTTCCAATACTTCGCGCAAATCAACGATCGGCAGGAGGGACTGAATCACAGGCTCTTGCACGAGGACGTTCACAAAGCGCGGGTATACGATCTCGATGGTGTCGACCTCGCCATTCTTATACGCTTCGATCAGCAACTTCAGCATTGGGCGCAGTTCAGAGAACGTTGCTTTATCCGAAATAGTGAAGTCTGCAACGAGGTCGCGACCGGAACGTGAGATGAACTGCGTCGCCTTACGCCCGACAGTGATGAATTTTGCATCACCTTTGACCTCTTCAACAATCTTACGAAACAGATTGGTGTTGAGTGCGCCACACAGGCCCTTGTCAGTGGAGAGAATAAGGAGGCCGCGTGTCTTGACTTCGCGCTTCTCAAAGAAGGGATGCGAAATCGTAGCACCGGACAGATCGAGCTTTTCGCCGACTGTGTCTAGCAAGTCAGCGAGGAGCAGCGCGTATGGACGGCCCGCTACAGCGGCGTCCTGAGCTCGTTTCATCTTGGAGGAAGAAACCAGCTGCATCGCACGCGTGATCTGCCGGGTATTTTTAACCGACTTGATGCGGCGGCGGATGTCGCGAAGATTAGCCATTTTTAAGAATTAAAAATTAGGAATTACGAATTAGGAATCGAACAACTAGGCGGAGAACCCTGCCACCCACTCTGCGAGGGATGTCTTTAGAGCTGCTTCGGTTGCGTCACTAATTGCTTTTTCAGCACGGATGGTGTCCATCACCTTGGCACCACGTGTTTCAAGGAAATCACGCAGGCTTGAAGTGGCTGCAACAATCTTAGCGACGTCAATCGCATCGAAGTAACCATTTTGAACGGCATAGATCAATGAGGACTGCACTTCGACAGGAATCGGGTTGAATGCCTTCTGCTTGAACAGCTCAACCACACGTGCACCACGCTCAAGCTGAGCCTTGGTCTTCGCGTCGAGGTCGGAACCGAACTGAGCGAACGCTGCAAGCTCACGGAACTGTGCGAGTTGAAGCTTCACCTTACCAGCAACCTTCTTGATCGCTTTGATCTGCGCTGCAGAACCCACACGAGAAACAGAGAGACCCACCGATACCGCTGGGCGGATACCTTGATTGAACAAATCAGTTTCGAGGAAGACCTGACCATCAGTGATCGAAATCACGTTGGTAGGAATGTAAGCCGCCACGTCACCTGCCTGAGTTTCAATAATCGGCAGCGCTGTAAGCGAGCCGTTACCATTGTCCTCATTGACACGAGCCGAACGCTCGAGGAGGCGGGAGTGGAGGTAGAAAACGTCACCAGGATACGCTTCACGTCCGGATGGGCGCTTCAGAATCAAAGAAATTTGACGATAGGCAACCGCTTGCTTGGAAAGGTCATCATAGACGATGAGCGCGTCCATGCCATTGTTCATGAAGAACTCACCCATCGATGCACCAGCGAACGGCGCGATGTATTGATTGGCAGGATTGTCTCCAGCAGAAGCAGAAACGATAATGGTGTATTCCATCGCGCCGGCCTTCTCGAGCACGGCAATGGTGCGAGCGATGTTAGAATTCTTCTGACCGACAGCAACGTAGATCGAGTAAACCGGGCGGAAACCTTCTGGGAAGGTGCCGTCTTCGTTGCGGTGCTGGTTATTGATCTTCGCCTGATTGATAATGGTATCAATCGCGATGGTTGTCTTACCAGTGGAACGGTCACCAATGATGAGCTCACGTTGGCCACGACCGATGGGAATCATCGAGTCGATCGACATGATACCAGTCTGCATTGGCTGATCAACCGACTTACGTGGGATGATGCCTGGTGCGATCTGGTCAACAGGATATGTCTCTGTCGAGTTGATTGGGCCTTTGCCGTCGATTGGGTTACCAATCGCGTCGACCACACGACCTAGCAGGCCCATGCCGACAGGAACGGAAAGTAGTTTACCAGTTGTGGAGGCTTCGTCGCCTTCCTTCAACTTGGAGTAATCACCAAGGATCACGCAACCGACTTCATCTTCTTCAAGATTCAAGGCGATTCCGTAAACGCCCTGACCGAAATCGATCATTTCGTTATACATGGCTCCGGACAAGCCCTCGAGCTTGGCGACACCATCAGCGATGGAGACGATTTTACCAGTGTTAGATTTGACGGCGCCGGCTTGGAAGCTAGCGATCTCGTTTTCAATTTGTTCGACTATAGAGCTCATGAGAAACTAATGGAGAGGAAGTAGGAAAAGTGGGAAGGTTTAAAAGTGAGAAGGTATGAATGTTGCTTACTTAACATTCTCGGCGAGGCGCTGAAGGCGACCGGCGACGGACGCATCATACACATCGTCACCGACGCGCACACGCACACCGGCAATCAGAGAAGTATCTTGTTTCGTGACCGCAGTTACAGGGCGGCCATACATTTTGGAATAGGTTGCTTCAATTGCCTTCAATGCTTCGTCACTCAAAGCCGCTGGAGTCGACACCACGGCCGTCTGCAGAGCGATCTCGCGACGGAGATAGTTCAGAAAGGTCTTGAGAACCGTAAGATGATGGCGGTGTTGAACCTGCTTGAGGCCGGCGAGGACTTCGCCAACTTTGGCTTCAGTCACGACACCATTGTCCTTCGAGAGCTCGACGAGCTTCTTGGCTAAGCGGGTGATCTTTTGGTCGCGTTTCATCGGATAGAAAAACTAAGGATTAGCTAGCAGTGCCAGCCAATTCCTTGGCAGCAGAATCGGAGAAGGTTTGTTTCTCAGCATCGGATAGATCACGAGAAAGTACCTTAGATGAAGTGGCCACCACCAGACGGGCAACTTCTTGACGCACATCAGAAAGCATCTTCTTGTGCTCAAGCTGTGTCGCTTCGCTTGCCTTACGGATGATCGCTTCGGCTTGTGCTGCAGCTTCTTGTGTCTTCTGCTCGATCATCTCCTTCGACTGTTCGCGGGACTCAGTCAGGATTTTTTGAGCTTCGATCGCAGCTTGCTTGATCTTCTCAGCGCGTTCGCGCTCAGCTTCAGCGAGTTGGGTCTTCATTTCTTCAGCATACTGAAGTCCGTCAGCGATCTTCTGCTGGCGCTCGTCGAGCGTCGCAGCGATCGGCTTAACCGCAAATTTATACAGGACGAACGCAACCAAGCAGAAATTTACCATCTGCGCGATTAGAGTCGGTCCATGTCACCCCGAACTTGTCGGCGATCTTCGTCAACTTGTTGCCTTCTGCTTTCGCAACTGCTTCGCTATGTTTAAGAACGGCCTCAGCGTGCTCTGCGATTTCGTGCGCGGTAGGATGTGCACCGAGCTCAGCCACCTCGGCAACTGAATCGCAGCGATGTGCAGCGTGTGCAGCGCCAGCGGCTACGAGACCGAGTGGTAATGAGAGTGCTAGTAGCAGAGTGATGAAAGTGGCCTTCATAGAGAAAACGGGATTGGAAAGAAAAGAGTCAGAAAGTGCCGACGGCCCGAAGACCGCCGGCAAAGACTTAAGTATCCAGATTAGCCAAGGAAGATCGCGAAGAACACGATCGCTTCAGCGAAAGCCATTGCGATAATGGACTGAACCAGCACTTTAGTGGCTGCTTCTGGGTTACGACCTACAGATTCACAAGCCTTAAGACCGATGAGGCCAATGCCGATAGGCACTGCAAGGGCTGCTGCTGCGACGTGAATCTTACCTGTAATTTCTGCGAGAATATCGAACATAATATGTATTATTGAGTTTTGTATTTAGTGTTTTCTGCGTCGTCCACGAATTGCTACATGGTCCCGAACGCGGAAAGGTTTTGAAAGTTTAGTGTGCTTCTTCGTCGTGGTTGGTCATCAGACCGATATAAATTGCGACGAGCAAGGTGAAGATCAACGCCTGCACCACACCGACGAGCACTTCGTAGAAGTAAAAAGGAATCGGCACGATGTATGGCGCCAGACCAGTCATGCTAGTCAAAAGATTCTCACCACCGAAAACGTTGCCGAACAGACGGAACGAAAGGGAAACCGGGCGGAACGCGATCGAAACGACTTCAATCACAGCCCACCAGCAGGAAAATCGGAGCGAGCAGAATATAGATCGCTGCCGGTGTTTCCTTCTTGTCCGCCTTGTTACCGAAGAGCTCCCAGATGAAGAACTTCGGGCCGGCAACTTTCAGACTGATGATCAACCATGCGAGCATTGCGACCAGCGCCATACCCAAGGTAGAATTCAAATCCGCATTCGCAGGACGCATCCAGTAACTGAAGTGCCCGTGGTCATCATACATGACCAAACACTCCCACACCTGGAATCAAGCCACTCCAATTGTGAAGCAAAATGTAGATGAACAGACCGATCAGCAGCGGAAATGTCATCGGAAATGCCTTCTTACCGACGATCGGCAGCAACAAACCACGCAGCCCCTCGATCAAACTTTCAACGACCGCTTGTCCCTTACTGGGGATCAGCGTCGGAGTCCCTACCGCCCAGCGGATCAGCAAAATGAATGCGATCGATATCGCCCATGTCGTTGCAATCGAATTCGTCAGCGGCAGACCAAAGATCTCCGTCAAATTGTAAGGCGACGCGCTAACGCCACCCTCTGCCGCTTGCAGAGATGTCACTGTTCCAGAAAGGAAGAGAAAGGTTGGTAGTAGTTTGTTCAAGAAGAACTTAAAAAGAGAGTTGTTTTTTGCGGCTAAGAAACCACTGGAACGGCGAACTTGCATGTCGCCGCAAAGTTGTTGCGTCAATAACCGAATGCTTTTTTTAGTACCCTAGTCATTGAGCAGTAGCTTATATATCCTATCACTCTCACTGCGTCGTATCTAAACTTGCCCCGCGCGGCACAACAGCTAATCCTTTTTTAATCAACAGTATTCATCATGAGTAGTCCCACCAATCTTACTGACAGTATCGCACGCCTTCGTGACCGCAAAGGCGGCTCTGATATCGTCAGCGGGCAACGCCCAGCACGAAAGCCACCTGCGCCGCGCAACAGACCAAGCAGCGACCGCCGATTCGCTACGGATACCTTCATGTTGTTTGCCTACGCGCTGCTAGGTATAGCGACCGTCTGCCAGCTGATCCTGATCGTCTGGCTGGATATTATTTAGCTGCTACCTGGTCAATACTTCAGTTGTTGTGATCACAGCTTGCTGTCTGGTAAATGTTCCAGCTGTTGTGATCACAGTTTGCTGTCTGGTAAATGTTCCAGCTGTTGTGACCACAGCTTGCTGTCTGGTAAATGTTCCAGCTGTTGTGACCACAGCTTGCTGTCTGGTAAATGTTCCAGCTGTTGTGATCACAGTTTGCTGTCTGGTAAATGTTCCAGCTGTTGTGATCACAGCTTGCTACCTGGTAAATACTCCAGTTGTTGTGATCACAGCTTGCAGTCTGGTAAATGTTCCAGCTGTTGTGATCACAGTTTGCTGTCTGGTAAATGTTCCAGCTGTTGTGATCACAGCTTGCTACCTGGTAAATACTCCAGTTGTTGTGATCACAGCTTAATGTCTGGAGGGAAACGCTCTGTCGTTTCCGCCGAATCAACGAATGGCCTAAATCACTGCATGGAAATGACGGAGCCTTGGCTCTAAGAGTGTCGCTGCGCTCGGAACCCTCCAACATTTACATGCGTCTCATTGCCCTTGCCCGACTCAAACTAAACCCGACGCGCCACCACCGAATGGTAGCCATCCATCAATTCCTGGAAATACGTCTCCATTTCGTGCGGCCACTCTGCCGCCGTGTCGATCTCCCACTCCGGGTGCGCCTGCAAATGCTCCACAGTCCACTCGTAGTAGGGCAAATCGTCTGATCGAAAGCAAAACCGCCCGCCCAGATCCGTGCGCCGCGCCACCTCATCTAGAAATCCAGTTTGCACCATACGACGGCGATGGTGCTTCGCTTTAGGCCAAGGATCGGGAAACAATAGCACCGTCATATCAAAGCGGATCCGCTCTGGCAGCACTTCTAGAAATTCACCCAACTCTGCTTTGAAGAAATGCAGATTCTGCAGCTGGCGCTTATCCCGCTTATCCAGCCCTTTGCGAATCCGCCATGAGATAAGGTCAATTCCCACACAGGTTTGCTCGAGGTTTTCTTCTGCGTAACTCGTGAGCCAGTGCCCATGCCCACAGCCAGCTTCAAACAGGATACGATCCACTCCTGCAAAGGCAGCGTCACATTCCACCTTTAATGCGGCTTTACGCTCTGTTATTTTTTCCAATTCACGGGCATGCGCTGCTGAAATTTCCATATTGCCCGTTTATGCACCGCCACACTCCACAAGGTCAAGGCAGTTGAGACCCCCCGATCCCCCGTCTCACCACACAGGCCACCAAACAATCTAGCCTCGATCTGTTAGCGGGGTGCACCATGTAGCCTCGATCGACAGATCGGGGACACCGTAGCGACTGGCTTTACGCCAGGAAACGTAGCATCCGACGATACCCTAATCCAGATCGCGGGATCAACCCGCTCGCTACAATTCACCGTAGCGACTGGCTTTACGCCAGGAAACGTAGCATCCGACGATACCCTAATCCAGATCGCGGAATCACCCGCTCGCGACAATTTAGCGTAGCGACTGGCTTTACGCCAGGAAACGTAGCATCCGACGATACCCTAATCCAGATCGCGGGATCAACCCGCTCGCTACAATTCACCGTAGCGACTGGCTTTACGCCAGGAAACGTAGCATCCGCCCCTACCCTAATCCAGATCGCGGCATCAACCCGCTCGCTACGACTATTCCCCCGGCTACGACTGCACGTAGGGCAGGCTAAAATGAAACGCCGCCCCCTGCCCCGCTTCGCTCTCAACCGAGACACTGCCACCATGCTGTTGCACAATATGTTTGATAATGCTCAAGCCTAGGCCCGTGCCGCCACTGTCACGCGAACGCCCTTTATCTACCCGATAAAAACGCTCAAAAATATGTGGTACGTCCTTAGCGGGAATTCCTGGCCCATCATCCGCAACCGTACATTGGATCAAATCATTCGCATCATCATACCGAACACTCACGGCCAGCAGGGTAAAGTCAGGTGCATAGCGAAACCCATTTTCGATTAGATTATCAAACACTTGCTGAATCCTAAAGCGATCAAAGGCGAACTCCCCGACCCGCTCATCAAAGTCTAACTTCAACACCTGCCCCTCTGGATTAAGGCGCAAGCGATACGGCTCTAACATCTCTTCTAGCAATTGCTGTAGCGACTGCACCGAAGGCTGTATCTGCTCGGACTGTGACTCCAAGCGCGACAACTCCAGCAAGTCCTCAACTAACACATGCAGACGCTGTGCATTATTCACAATCTTATCCAAAAAACGCGCCCGCGTCTCGACTGGTAAGGTCGCATGATCCTCCACCAGCGTTTCCGCAAAGCCCTTGATAATCGTTAAAGGCGTGCGCAACTCATGCGATACATTGGCCACAAAATCACGACGAACCACCTCCAGGCTCTTCAACCGCGTGATATCATGCAGCACCAACAGGGTCGACTTTCGCATCCTGCGCAGATACCCCACGCACCTCCGCACACGACACCTCAAACCAAAGAACCTCCCCCTGCCGCTCCACACTCACCTCCTGCTGCTTTAAACTGCGATCTCCACGGTACGCACTCAAAAAATCCAACAAGCTAGCAGAGCGCAACGCGGTTTCCAGCCGTGCCCCCTTCAGCGCTCGCGCTCGTTGAAATAGGCGCTGAGCCGAATCATTCACAAACTCGATCACATGCTCATCATTAAAGATAATCACCGCCTCCTGAATCGAGCCCAACATCGCCTCCAACTGTTTCGGATGCCCCGATTCCACGTCGGCATAACCACGATAGCGATCAATCAAGCCATTCGTCTCCTTGATCAGCCCATCAAACCCCAAACGCTTCAACATCGAAGATGGTTCATTCACCAACATACAACGATTCAGGCGCACCGCATCCTGTAACTCACGCGCGATACGCCGGGTCTTCAACGCCGTCGTCAAAAGCACGATCAAAGCCGCACACAGCAGCAAACTCAGAAAAATAACCATTAGATATCGACGGCACGGTAGCCGACCCCGCGAACGGTCTCAATCAAATGTGCATACGGGCCCAACTTTTCTCGCACACGGCGTACGTGCGTGTCGACCGTGCGCGTCTCTATATCCGTGTCATAGTTCCAAACAGCCACGAGCAAGTGCTCCCGCGACTGCACCCGCCCCTTGCGCTCCATCAGTAGTTGTAACAAACGAAACTCGGTCGCAGTCAGGATCACCTCAACGCCATCGATACTCAACTGATGTAACTCTGCATCAATCACCACCCCGCTGATTTCGATACGCATGGACTTAGTAGTCTGAGTCACTGTCGCGCTACGTGCTAGAAGCTTCCCCACCCGAATCGATAGCTCCTTCATGTTAAACGGCTTAGGCAAATAATCGTCCGCACCCAGCTCCAAGCCTTGAATCCGATCTTCGGTTTCACCACGCGCTGTCAGAAAAATGATAGGGACGTTCTTCAGTAACGGATCGGCGCGCGCCATGCGGCACAGCTGCAAACCACTCAGCTCAGGCATCATGATATCAAAAATCATAATCTCAGGCTCAAAGTCGCGCGCAGTACTGGCAAATAACAAAGGATCATTCAATACCTGACAGCGATAGCCCTCCTGCTCGAATTTATACTTCAGTAACTCTGTGACATCAGGCTCATCATCGACGACTAGGATACGCTGGGCTTTAAGAGTATGCATACTATGGAATTAAGAGTAATGTATAACAAGCGTTCACCATCGAGAAGCAATGATCGATCTTTGGGCACTTACACATTTCGCTAAAACGAAAATAAGTCGCTCTACGTCAACGCATAAACACTTAGGCAGAAGAGACTCAAGCGATTTTACCCAGCCGTCACACGATTGTCACCGCCACGACACAAACACGCGCTCGATCCGTACGCGCCGCACAGCACAGCCTCGTGCGCTGTTTAGGGATAGGCGACTGAAATGAAGGAGTGTGGGCGACCCGCCCACATTGATCCTGCATGGCTGCAAAGGAGGGCGAGTCGCCCTCCCTCCTTTAAAGCAAGCGACAGGCGACTGAGATAATGAACCATGGACCGCAAAAAGGAGTGTGGGCGACCCGCCCACATTGATCCTGCATGGCTACAAAGGAGGGCGAGTCGCCCTCCCTCCTTTAAAGCAAGCGACAGGCGACTGAAAATAAACCATGGACCGCAAAAGGAGTGTGGGCGACCCGCCCACATTGATCCTGCATGGCTGCAAAGGAGGGCGAGTCGCCCTCCCTCCTTTAAAGCAAGCGACAGGCGGCTGAATATGAACCATGGACCGCAAAAAGGAGTGTGGGCGACCCGCCCACATTGATCCTGCATGGCTACAAAGGAGGGCGAGTCGCCCTCCCTCCTTTAAAGCAAGCGACAGGCGGCTGAATATGAACCATGGACCGCAAAAAGGAGTGTGGGCGACCCGCCCACATTGATCCTGCATGGCTGCAAAGGAGGGCGAGTCGCCCTCCCTCCTTTAAAGCAAGCGACAGGCGGCTGAGAATGAACCATGGACCGCAAAAGGAGTGTGGGCGACCCGCCCACATTGATCCTGCGGGGCTGTAAAGGAGGGCGGGTCGCCCTCCCTCCTTTCACATTAATCGACGAAAGCCTGCTTAGGGGATTACACGCTCCATCTAGGATGCAAGGATCACTCCACTCCCCCTCCCCCGAACTCGCGAAAAAAAAGCAGCTGTCCGCTACGCCTTTTTCTTGTTCGCGCGGCGTGCCTCCAGATGCACCATTAGGATACTGATATCCGCAGGATTCACGCCACTGATACGATTGGCCTGACCCAGCGTGCGCGGCATAATCTCGATCAACTTTTGCGCACTTTCACTGCGCAGGCCTTTGACGTTGGCGTAAGTGAAGTCGTCCGGAATACGGATGTGGTCGATGTGCTTCATCTTCTCAATCTGCTTTCTCTCACGTTCAAGATAACCCTTGAAAACCACGCGGTAGTGCACCTCTCCACGCACCTCTTTAGATTCAGCTTTTAACTCTTGCGGGAAATCGTCCTGCGAATGAGAACGGCGCAGATGAAGCGCATAGCTCTCCCCTGCCCTACGCTCGACTTCCAGCCGCTGCGTCCACTCCACAACCTTGGCGGCTTTCAGCCTTAATTCTCTTTAATCGCTCATCATCAACGAGTTGCAACCTAGACGAATGCTCCAACAAGCGTATCTCAGCGCTCGGATGATTAAACAATAGTCGGTGTTCGGCACGACTGGAAAACATCCGATATGGCTCTTTGGTTCCCTTGGTAACTAGATCGTCGATCAGTACGCCCAAATACGCCTCGTGACGCTTGAGCACTAATGGCTCACTGCCGCGCAACTTCTGCACTGCATTCACGCCCGCAATAAGGCCCTGGCCTGCCGCCTCCTCATAGCCAGAAGTACCGTTGATCTGGCCGGCGAAGAATAAGTTCTCCACCTTCTTTGACTCAAGCGTCGGGAAGAGTTGTGTCGGCGGCGCAAAGTCATACTCCACCGCATACGCCGGGCGTAGCATGTGAACTTTCTCCAGGCCGTCGATACTGCGCAGCATGTCTAACTGGACGCCAAAAGGTAAACTGGTTGAGAGCCCATTGATATACCATTCGTTGGTATTGCGCCCTTCTGGCTCAAGAAATAGCATATGCCGTTCCTTGTCAGCAAAGCGCACGAACTTATCTTCAATACTTGGGCAGTAGCGCGGCCCAGTGCCCTCGATCTGCCCCGAGTACATCGGCGACAAGTGCAAATTATCCGTTACCACCTGCCGCGTCTCCGCCCCGGTGTAAGTCATCCAGCAAGACACTTGATCTTTACCCGGCAACCACCCCAGCTTGCGTTGGCCCGGATGTTGCACATGGAACAATTCATGTTCCGACTCACGGGCGCCCTGTTCGGATTGTTCCACGTGGAACACATTATCCACTCCGCGGGTATCGTAAAAAGCAAACAAGGTCGGCTCAGGATCGCCCTGCTGCTCTTCGAGTTGGCTAAAATCGATACTGCTGCCCAAAATACGTGCGGGCGTGCCAGTTTTAAGACGCTCGAGCTCGATACCCGCTTCTTGAAAAGATGCCGAGAGCCCTTCCGCCGAGACATCCCCCATCCGTCCGCCCTTATTGGTGTTCTTGCCGACGTGCATCAAGCCACGCAGAAACGTACCTGTGGTGACCACCACCGTCTTGGCATAGAAATCGACATCGAGGTTGGTTCGCACGCCCACCACTCGCCCATCCTTATAGATCAGTCCCTGCACCATCGCCTGAAACAGGTCGAGGTTGGCCTGCAACTCCAGCACGTGCTTCATCCGGTACTGATACGCCTTCTTATCGCACTGCGCCCGTGGCGCCTGCACCGCGGGCCCCTTAGAAGCATTCAACAAACGAAACTGTATCGCCGTAGTATCCGTATTGATTGCCATCTCACCACCCAGCGCATCGATCTCGCGCACCATGTGACCCTTAGCCTGGCCACCAATCGCTGGATTGCAGCTCATTTGAGCGACGGTATCTAAATTGCCTGTCAGCATCAAGACATCGGCACCCAGCCGCGCAGCAGCAAGGGCGGCTTCACAGCCCGCATGGCCTGCGCCGCAGACAATCACATCGTAGGGCTGTTTCGGCCCGAATTTTAATCCACCACTCATTTTCCGATACAAAACTGTTTAAATAGACTGTCGAGCATACGATCATTATCCACCTTGCCGACCACCTTACCAATGGACTCCACCGCAGCACGAAGATCCGAAGCGATCAACTCAGACAAATCATCATCCTTCATTTTCTGGGCAGCTAACTCTAGCGAATCACAAGCCTCACCCAGCGCGTTCGCATGGCGCGCATTGACGACCACACCATCGGTCGCATTCGGCTGCTGGACTGCCGACTCAATCGAATCTGTCCAGAGCTCCCGAAACGCCTGCAGGCCCTCGTGCGCTTGCAGCGAGAGCCGCGCATGCTGAAATTCGGCCATAAACTCGTGATGCTCGGAGGCATTTGGCAGATCAATTTTATTCTCGATCACGATAGTATTCTTAGGCGTCATACGCGCCAACAGAGATTCAGGCAGGGCAGGGGAGGGCGATGCGGCATCCAGCATCAACAAAAAGAAGTCTGCGGTTTCGGCCTGTTCAATCGTATGATTGATGCCAATTTGCTCAATCGCATCACCGGCCTCATGTAGGCCTGCTGTATCCAGTATCTCGATACGCCAAGGCCCCACCATTAAAAATGCTGAGATATAGTCACGAGTCGTGCCTGGTATATCGCTAACGATCGACCGGTCCGATCCAGTCAGCGCATTGATCAAGCTACTCTTACCCACATTTGGCTCACCAATAATCAGCGTCTTGACACCCTCGTGCAATAATGCCGTATAGCGCTGCGTGTCAATTAGTTCCGAAACCTCAGTAATTAGCTTTCGCAGCTCTGAAGCAGGTCCGACTTGATCCTCGCTAGGCAAATCTTCTTCAGGAAAATCAATATATGCTTCGAGATGCGCCATCACACTCAAGAGCCGATCCGTCAACTCACTCATCTTACGCCCAACTGAACCATGCAACTGGCGCTGCGCCACCTCGATACTACGATCCGAGCGCGCTCGAATCAGATCTGAAACTGCCTCGGCCTGACTCAAGTCCATCTTTCCATTTAGGAAGGCAGTGCGGGTAAACTCACCCGGCTCTGCGGATCGGCAGCCTCGAGACATGAGATCTGCCAAGATCTTCTGCACGATCAATGGGTTTCCATGTGGTGCGATTTCAAGCATCGCTTCACCCGTAAAAGACTTACCCAACTCGAAGTACGTGAAGACACAGTCATCTATACTCGCACCAGCGACATCCTGGTAGGTGCCAAAATGAGCATAGCGTGGCGGTAGTACTTGCTCACGGCCCAAAATTTGAGCCGAGAGGGCCGAACAGGCGGGACCACTCAAGCGAATCACCGCAATGGCTGATTCGCCAGCCGGAGTTGAAAGAGCAACTATTGTATCAGTAGCAGGCATAGTGCCGCAAAGTTCGTCACATATGCCGTGGCGTCAAGTACACATCTAAAGCGCTTTATTTAACGATGAATGAGAAACAATCTGGAGTAGGGCACATAGAGTGAAAAATGAACCCACTTCTGGAGGCTTAATATCACAAGAAAACACCCTCCAGGCCCGATATATACTGACATTCGCTGACATTTTTGAAAGTCATGATTTGAACACAATCACCGGTTTCGATGGCAGCCTTTTATTTCACGCTACTAGTTGATGCAGAGCGACTTGCGGACTAACTGTAGGCATTGAGTCGCACCTAAATCACCGCGACCAAATGGACACCGTAAAATCTAGAATTTGTAGCTCAATGACTGTCCAAAGACGTATGCAGTTTGCCAAGTTGCATCATAACCAAACCGCTTTGTTTGAAACATATAAAATAGCTCAAGCTTGGTTTGCTTATTAATACTGAAAGATAGCTTCAATGGCTTGAAACGATTTTCAAACAAGCGGTTTGTGGTATAATTATAGAATACTTCGGTATCCACACCGATACCCGTTAATGAGCCCATATTCGCGACTTTATAATTGAAACTAAAACGATGACGACTGACCCATTGATTATCTATAGACTCAATCGCGCGCAGTGCGAGTAGATGACGCATCGATAAACTGATTCGATCGTCAATTTGCCAATGCGGGGCGAGGTAGAGTCGAAAAATGTGCACTCGTGTATAATCATCGCCGGATTGTGCCCGCACATCCTCAAATAAGTAGGTGGCACCAATGTCTAGGTTTGGATGGAATTTGTACTCAAGGATTGGATTCACAAACCATGTCGCCAGGAAGCTGCTATCATTATACCAGCGTGTCTGTGCGGCAGCCTTTATGCGCCAGGTGTCATCTTCGTAAAACGTAAAGCCCAGTGCCTGCCATGTGCTGAAGTCTTTATCAAACTGAGCCTGCAGCGGCGATGTACTTAGAAGTCCGACGACGACAAGAACGCTTAAGTTGAGAAAACAGGAATGTTTAGATAAGCTGTGCATGCCATTGGATGATACGCGCACGCACGAATAAACGCAATTTAGCTGATCCTATAATGAGCCACAATAATCCTAGATCCCAATCTTGCTGGGCACTATGCAGCATAAAAACAAACGTAAATACGCCGATAAAGGCATATTCGCCCGGGCAATCACGATATCGCAAACCCGATGCGCCCACAGCCCAAGTGGGGCAGGGCAGAAGGGTGCTGCAACTCGATAGCCTTAGCGAGATTGCGCGCACCCTGCTGGCAGCATTAGACTGACGCGAAACGAAATTAGCAGTTCACGCGTTCGTTTCCGATGCGCTATGCTACTCGGAAGACTCCGATTCACCAGTGAGTGACTCACCGCCACGAACGTGGACTTTGGACATGATCAGATCTGTCAATTCCTTGGCTAGTTCAGGATTATCCTTGATGTGTTGCTTCGCAGCTTCACGGCCTTGACCAATCATCTCACCTTTATACGAAATCCATGAGCCCTTCTTCTCCAGCATCTTATGCTCGACACCTAGATCAACTAAAGATCCCGAGTGAGAAATACCTTCGTTATACATGATATCGAATTCGGTCTCCGTAAACGGGGGAGCGACCTTATTTTTTACCATCTTAATACGCGTCCGGTTACCGACCACTTTGCCCGCCGATTCCTTAATCTGACCGATTCGACGAATGTCCATACGAACCGAGGAGAAGAACTTAAGCGCACGACCACCGGGCTGGGTTTCAGGGCTGCCAAACATGACACCAATCTTCTCGCGAATCTGATTGGTAAACAGAACCACACATTGTGATTTACTGATACACGCAGTGAGACGGCGCATCGCTTGACTCATCATACGTGCTTGAAGGCCGACGGTCGTGTCTCCCATCTGACCATCCAACTCGTGTTTCGAAACTAGGGCTGCGACCGAATCGATCACGATAATATCGACCGCACCTGAACGAATCAGTGTTTCAGTAATATTCAGTGCGTCTTCGCCACTTTCAGGTTGTGACACCATCAAATTCTCAAGATCCACACCCACCACCTTCGCATAGCGTGGGTCGAGCGCGTGTTCCACATCGATAAACACGGCGTTTCCGCCTTGCTTCTGAGCTTGCGCGATAATGCTCAAACAAAATGTCGTCTTACCGGAACTTTCCGGACCGTAGATTTCACAAACACGTCCACGCGGGAGACCGCCAATCCCTGTGGCTAGGTCAATGGCGATCGATCCAGTGGAAATGACATCAATTTCCATTTTTGTCGCTTCGCCCAGACGCATAATCGTGCCGTTGCCGAATTGTTTATTGATGCCTGAAAATGCAAAATCCAAGTTCTTGCGATCAGCTTCGGGGTTGCGTGCGACTTTCTTAATTTGTGCTTTTGCGGCCATATCAGTAGTGAGTTAATTATTACGTGTTAATTTATCAATTAGACTGAGCATGACTTTGACCATAGCAAGTTTAAATGATAATTTGTTCACTAGATTTTGGCCAATGCAGCTTCACAGTACCGCGAATACCACCAACAAACTCAATGTTGCGCATTGAAAGTCTGTATTGAACACATTGCATTGGATGCTTGTTTTTCAAAGATGGCACTCGTACAAAGTCCAGTGTTGCGAGTGCGCAACGACGCTATTTATACATTGCTCACTAGCCTTTAAAAAGATGCCTTCAAAGATTCAGTGCATCTCTTGAGGCACTCACTTTAAACAGTCCGCCTAGCTTGCGCTACTTGAAATACCATTCGGCACGAATGACTAATATGGAAAGCGCCACCTGTATCGACTAACACCGTGCAACAACGCATGTTGTCCGACAATTGCTACCAATTTCATCTCACCTATTCAGCTCATCTCAGCCACTCGTTTCTCTCGCAAAAGCTGGCGGTCGTCATAGATTAAGCCCATCCGCAACTTGCATTGCTAGCATGCTGAGCAGCTAGAGAGACACCACTCATATTCACTCTTTTAATAAGACCATGCCAACTAATGAACCAAAACCACCAGTGCCCGATGGGGTGCGCTATGCTCGTTGGGCAGGGCATGCACTTGGATTTATTTTAATCTGTGCAGCAATTGTTTCGGTGATCCGAGGACTAGAGGGGGCTTTCAGTAGCATCAAAGCTAGCTACTTCATTTTATATGGTATCGTACTAAATCTTCCGTTTATGCGGATCTCAGATGCTCGCTGGAAATTGGTCTACGGCCTGCTGGTTTTTTGCTCGATCGCTTTCGTGTTCGTGATGGTAGCTTCGGTTATGTTTAGCTACATGGATGCGGCAGCTCGCGGCGAACGCCTCGGTGTCCCAGGGCTTGAGGGTACTTTGATCTTTCTGGCGCTCATGCAAGTCCCAGCGGTCCTCTTTCAACGTAGACCTGACTTAATCGACTAAATGACCGCACGCTACAAACACGTCATCTGGGACTGGAACGGCACGCTGCTCAACGACATCGAACTTTGTGTCGATGTGCTCAACGGACTACTTGCGAAACGGGGCAGGGCACCGCTCTCAGAGCAAGACTATCGCAATAATTTCGGTTTTCCCGTGGTTCACTTCTACGATTACCTAGGCTTCGATACGGATAAAGATAGCTTTGATCGAATCAGCCGTGAATTCATTGACGATTACCAAGCACGCTGCTTTGAGGAGTGTAAATTACACACCGAGGCAGCGCAGGTTCTCACTGATTTAGCGCAACTCGGGATGAGTCATTCAGTGCTTTCGGCCGCAAAACAAGACGCACTCAATGAAAGCATACACCACTTCGGTATCCGAGATCACTTTTGGGGCCTAATGGGGGCAGATAATATCTATGCCGAAGGTAAGGTCGCACAAGGTCATCACTGGATTGAGCAACTTCACTGGCAGCCAGATGAGATCGTCTTGATCGGTGATACCTTGCACGACTTTGAGGTAGCCGAAGCCATTGGCACGCATTGTATCCTGATGACGCATGGGCACCACACCACCGAACGGCTAGCCAGCTCAGGTGCTCCAGTGGTGCATTCGTTGCGCGAGCTAGTGCAGCTACTACGATCGAGCTGATGCCTTGCCCGTTCGGATATTGATCGGATTTGGTCGGCGCACCTAATCCGCAATTAATATAATTCAGGGTGGCATTAAAAAAATACAATTGCCACGAATCGCTTTAGAAAGTGGGCTAGCCGCCATATTGAAATACGGCTGCCGACCAGCGCCGAACCAATCGACACACTCCAACGCGTCTTTGACGAACCCCACTCCGGGCGTTCTCCGCGAACAGAGCTACTTTCATCATTTTATGGACATTGCAATTGTCACTGGAGCTGAAACTCCACTCGGGCTTCGCTTGATCGAAGATCTTATCCGCCAAGGATGCCGCGTACACGGGATCGGCAACAACTTTTCACACGTCACTTTCGCAGATAAGCATTTCATTGCCCATGCGATTGACCTGAGCGATCTCGAAGCAGTCGCCCGCACCGCAGAGGCCATCCTCGAACAGGAAAAGGCGATTCACATCCTGATCCATGCAATCGATGTGACGCCAGGTGCTGTCTTTGAGCAACTACCCGTGGGCAACCTCGAAGCCATTCTAAAAGTCGGACTACTCGGGCCTGTTATGCTCACACGCATGGCTCTGCCCAACCTGTTGCGCTTCCGCGGCCAGCTGATTAACATCATTCCAGCCAACAAGAGCGGCCACATTGCCAGCGCAGTCAACGCCCTCATCGAAGGTGGCCTGCGTGAGATGAACAACGCACTGTTTGACCAGGCGCGCGATGCCGGTCTACGCGTGACCAACCTAATCCTTCGCCAGAACACAGTGACGGATGATACGACCTATGCAGACAAACACCTGCAAACTCGAATCGATCCCGAACATGTCGCCCGCACCGTCGAGCAGCTGCTCAATCCGAACGAGCCCAACGTCCCCAACGAAATTACACTGTATCCACGCCTCAGCGGCGCCGCCGAAGAAGTACTGCCAGAGACTGCCCTACCAATCGATCCATACAATGCGGTCGTGCTACCTCCACAGGAATATTGCCCACCAGAGCAGGAGGCTATCCTCACCAAAGAACCGGACCAAATCGAGCGCACCATACCTTATACGGATGAGGAAATAGAAGAGAAAATCGCCTCAGCTATTGAGGACTACGAATCTCAGCCTGAACGCCACGAAGAGCCCAGGCGGAATAAAAAGAATAAACGTAACGACCGTGAGCCAAAGCAGTCTCGCGCTGAACCAAAGCAACAGTCCGACCAGCCGAAACAGTCTCGCGCTGAACCAAAGCAACAGTCCGACCAGCCGAAACAAGACATACCAACAGACGGCGAACAGTCGGACCAGCCGAAATCGCGTCGTGGCCGTCGCCGTGGCGGACGCAACCGTAATAAGAATCGCGAACAACCAGAGGACAACACCTCAACACGCAACGATGAGCGTAACCAATCAGACTCGAAGGAAAAGACATCACCAGTCGGCGACAAGGATACATCCGTAGAATCTACAAAGGACAAAATGCCGGTAAAGACGCCACGTCCTGGACGTAATCGCAGCCGCAAATCTGTTGTTAAACCTGATGAAAAATACCCAGCTTACGAGCAGTCTAGTACTCCGGTGGCAGCACACTCCAAAGCCAGTTCTCCACAGCCAAAACAAGATTCATTCCAACCCCGAGAAGTCGTGCCTACAGCAGCCAAGCCTACAAAGGAGAGGAAAGCAGCCAAGCCTAAGAAAACACCAGCGGCCAAACCACAGCAGCCACTCGAATTAGTATCCCGAAAAGCCCGCAGTGAAGAAAAAAGCTGCAAAGAAGGCTGCGAAAAAGGCGCCTAAGGAAGTCGCAGCCAAAAAGGTGGCGACCAAGAAAGCAGTGAAAAAGGTCGCGGCAAAAAAGACGGCCACTAAGAAAGCGACCAAAAAGACTGCTGCAAAAAAAGCGACTAAGAAGGCGGTCAAAAAGACCGTCGAAAAAAGCCGAATAGAGTAGGGGACTTGCTGGTTACCATTCAAAACCAACTGCGTTGAGAAACGCACTGGCAATAATGTTATGCCCGACGGCATTGGGATGTACGCGGTCAGCACACAGCTGCGATGTATGATTGTGCACCAACCATGCGTTAAATGCAGCCTGCACATCGACAAAACGTAACTCATGGCGCTCAGCAATCGCGCGAGCCACCGCTCCGTAGCGGTCCATCAATTCGCGCATCGGCTCCCTGACATTCGTCTCTAGGAAGAAAGGTGACATCACGATCATGCCTTGCACCTGAGGCAATGTGCGCTCGACCAAACCCTGCAACTTCTCGCTGTAGGCCTGCAACGACACTTGCTCCACAAGTGGATTATCAAACTGACGCCAGACATCATTGATCCCGATCATCACCGACACCCAATCTGGTTGATGTGCTAATACATCCACGTCCCAACGCGCTTCTAAATCCGTCACACGGTTGCCCGAGATGCCCGTATTCAAATAACGAACCTTGGCCTCAGGATGATGCGCGTCCAATAGGGCCTGCACTTGAGCCACGTAACCAGTGCCAAGGTCCGAGCCACCTGATTCACGGTCACGGCCACAGTCGGTGATTGAATCGCCGACAAAGAGTAGGGTGGTTGGTTGGGTAAACAGCATATAATTTTAGAAATTGTGTTTCAGCGCTAACACAAGCGCTTAAGCAGGCCAGTTGCCATTCTCGATACGTGTCGATGAGAAGCGCTCGAAGGTCGCTTGCGTCATTTCATAAGCCCACGCCTCACCGAGACTCACGCCGTGCTCGTTAAAGTAATCGACGCGCACCCTCACATATTCGTTTAGCTGGTTTGATCGATTTGGCTTAAATCCTTCCAGCACATCAAGTTGAAAAAAGTCGGCTGGCCGCGTGAATGACAACACATAGCCCTGCACCCACTGTTCGCCACGTAGAAAAACACCTGGGTAGCCAACATGTAGATCGTAGAGCTCACCACGGATCTTAGCTGGAGTCGCCAAGCCAACCTTACCCTCACAGAACTGAGGCCAATAAGATCCACCAGGTTTGAGGGTGCCATATACAAAAACTTTTTGCGTGCGATTCTCCATAACTTTTACGGGTGCCACTTCAGCACCCCCTCACAGACAAGAATATCTGCGCTAAACTATAATGACAAATTCATCTCAAACTAGTTTTACCGCTTTGACCAGAATGAGTTGCTGAGGAGATGATTTCGATCTGCAGCTGATGTCGTTCGACTCGCCGAATGGTCAAATTTTTGGCACTTTTTGAACCACTCTTAAACGCTTCTAACAAGTCTGTTACACATGTCTGCATATTCTAGGTTTACAATCAGCTCTAGCTCAACATTCTCCGCACTCCTCATGAACCGGGTCTATATTAAAACCTACGGGTGCCAAATGAATGAACGAGATTCCGAAGCGGTCGCTGCGATGCTTCGGGGGAAGGGCTATGCCTTAGTCGACAACGAAAAGGAAGCCGACGTCGTTCTACTCAATACTTGTAGCGTGCGCGATCAAGCCGAGCAAAAAGCGATTGGTAAAGCTGGCCACCTTGCAAAGCGTAAGCGTAAAGACCCTAACTTCATTATCGGTGTGATGGGCTGTATGGCTCAAAATCGTGGTGGCGCGCTACTTGATAGCTTGCCAGATCTAGACCTTATTATTGGCACCCAGAAATTCCACCGCGTGCCCGATCATTTGACTAATATAATTGCTACGATGCAGGGACAGGGTCCGCGCCCCGCCTCTATTGTTGACCTTGAAGAAGAGGCAGACTCGCAAAATACAATCAAATCGCACACCAGTGAGACGCGCCAAGTCACAGCCTTTGTCAGCATCATGCAGGGCTGTAACATGAAGTGCTCGTATTGCATCGTGCCAAAAACACGTGGCGTCGAACGCGGTCGACCAATGGACGAAATCATTGATGAGATCGAAAAGCTGGCTGCCAATGGCACGCGCGAGGTAACGCTTCTCGGCCAAATCGTGAACCAATACGGAATTCGGGAATTCCCCTTCGTGGACAAGAAAAGCCCCTTCGTGCAGTTACTGGAACGTGTCCATGACATTGCAGGCATAGATCGTATCCGCTTCACCAGCCCACACCCAGTCGGTTTCAAGCAAGACTTGATCGACTGCTACGCGCGTCTGCCAAAATTGGTCGAATATATCCACTTTCCGATGCAAAGTGGCAGCAATCGTATTCTCAAAGCGATGCGTCGCCCTTACAGCATCGAAAAGTTCAAGAGCATCATCGCCGAGCTGCGTAAAGTGCGCCCAGACATGTATATTTCGACGGACATCATTGTGGGCTTCCCTGGTGAAACTGACGAAGACTTCGAGCTGACTCGACAAGCTTTTGAGGAAGTTGGTTTCGATATGGCCTATCTATTTAAATACAGTGTTCGTCCAGGCACCACAGCCGAACCACTCGGCGACCCGATCACCAAAGAGCAAAAAGAACAGCGCAATCAGATCCTTCTCGAAATTCTTAGAAAAAGTTCACTCGCCCGAAACGAAACTCTCATTGGTAAGAATGAGGATGTTCTGTTCGAAGGCCCCGCCAAGAAAGGCGAAAATATGTTTGTTGGCCGCACCGCGGGTAATCGCGTGGTCATCGTCAAAGCCAGCCCGCGCCTAATCGGCCAAATCGTGCCAGTTCGGTTCACTCGTGTCACAGCCAGTACACTGTTTGGTGAACTTGTACTTGAAGGTGTGGAAACGGAAGTAAATGAGGCAACGACAGTTGGCGTTTAGACGGCCTAATTGCCCGATTTTCCTTGCTGGGCAGCTAGCCACCGTCTTTCAGCGCTGAGGAATTGCTGCTAATCTGAGGGTGATCACCGCTTGCCTCACTTGCATCGCGTTCTAAATTGGATTGTGCCACATAAGTAGTGAGACCGCCGCTTTGGTCGACTAAAACATGGTACCATGGTTGTTCACGTGGCGGCTGTGTTTTATTTGCTAAATACCATTTATCGCCGGCCGCACACAGTGTGTCATATGCCACGATCATACCATGATAGTGGTAAAGTTTATGTCTTACCAGAGCACCGATCTTAAAATCGACTTCAGGAATGCGATTACCATCAAGCCCTGAAATCACCATCAACATATTTAGAACTTAGCCAGATCTCAGTATTGATCAACTCTCTGACTCAAACGCTTCAAGAATCGATTCGATCGATCGAATCGATTGCGGAGGGAAAAAGCTGTTAATCTTATGAATCACTTGTTGAATCAACCCGTCCGGACATGATGCACCGCCTGTGAGTAAAATGCGCTTTGGCTCAGACATCGCATTGAGAAAAGGCCGAACCACTTCACTTTCTGTGAATACTGTCTGGGTTGAATGGCATGGGAAGATGTAGTGGCTTATTTCATCCAATGTCAGAATATTAGCTTCGGACTGAATATAATGCGCATTTTCACCAAAACGCTGTTCGCACACACGATGGAGCTGAAAGGTGTTTGAGCTGTTTTTACCGCCCACAACCAGCGCTGCATCGATCGGTTGTTCAACTGCTTTATGCAGCGCATCCTGATTCACTTGGGTTGCATAACAGAGCGTATCACCTTTACCTTTGGACCATAAATGTTCCGCCACCTGCGCTTCACCATAGCACTGCACCATGAATTCCCGCAGAAATTCGATAATCGTGAGCGTCTCATTGCGAAGTAAGGTGGTTTGATTGACCACTGCCAACTTCTGCAGATCTTTGGCTGGATCAAAGCCTTTCGAATATAAGCCCTTAAAAGAGTCTTCAAACAGTCGCGTTCTCTCAACACCTGTTGCTTGAATCACTTCTGTCAAAAGTCTGGCGTGCTCCATATTACGAATCATCAAAGCCGGGCCATTGCTGGAACTATTCGAAAAAGTAGCCTTGGTTTCTTCGTGTTCCGACTTTCCGTGAATGATCACCGTGAAACCTTCCCTAGCATAACGTCGCGCGGCTTTCCACACCTTCTCTACCAGCATACAGGTAGCGTCATTCTCTCGAATGCTCAGCCCACGGCGTAATAAACGCACTTTATCCTCATTGGTTGCCCCAAATGCAGGAATGATGACAACATCATCCGTGGTTAGCTGATTCCAAAGTGTATTTGGGTTCTCTGGATCAGAAGCGACACTTCCATCCAAACACAGAGGTAAGCCCTTATCAGTTTGCAAATAACGTATCCCACGCGCTAGCAAATCCTCATTTACAAAGGGATTATGAATCAATTCGCTGAGCATAAAAACCCGCTTTGTCGGGTTGGCTGCGACAGTCTCGTAGGCACGCTCAATCGCGTTTTGGACACCGAGACAAAATCCGAAATGGCTCGGAATCACATAACTCACCGCTCCAAAATCCAGCACAGCCGGTGCGCCGGAAGTTTTTTCCTTGGTGCGTCGCGCCACTTTAATTGCACGGCACAACTTACTTTGATATAACTCTTCTGATTGCTGATCAACGTAGATCGCACGATTCCGTTCTTTCGCAGTTCGAAATCGATAGATGTATTCGGTTTCGGTACAATCTAGATATGGTATTCGTACCAAGTCAGGCTCAATCGTCTGTAACACTTCAGCCAGCAATGACGAAACATCCAACTGACCATTTGTCGACTCTGCCTGAATCTCATCTAGGCTGTAATAACGACCGTGATCAATGACTACGTCACTTTGCAGTGCGCAATAAATCGACAATGATTGATTCACTGCCGTCTGCTGACTCAACAAATGCGCTTTGCCAGCTACACCGGTTACCGATTCGACGCAGTCCTCGGTAAACACACACGCTTCCCCCGCTTTACTTATATATGTCGGTTCAGCGCACTGCTCAGGATTGATACGCACCAATAAACGATTGCGCCGATCAAATATGAGTAAGACTAAAAGTGATTCTACTGCTTTTTTCATACAATTAAGTTATTCACCATCAACTACTTCCAATGAAAAATTATTGGTTTATCAATTTCTGTATTCAGGCTGTGGTGCACTGGGCAATTCTTTGCCGCTATTTCCACATGCCACTTTTGATCATCATTTAGCGTAATCGGCAGCCATACCTCGGTGGTTAATTTCGCAATACGTCGAGGTAGAACCGCCGTCATCTCTTTTTGCACTTCAATCCGCATACCACTCAAATCCAAACCTAACGCCTCCATTTGCATGCCAATAATTGTCGCAATACAGGAACCTAAGGCCGAGGCACACAAATCGGTTGGCGAAAAACTTTCTCCCTTACCATTATTATCGACTGGGGCATCCGTTTTAAACCTTTTACCTGACAACTCGTGCTCTAGCTGGCAACGCAGCCCACCTTCATAATTAATTTTTATTTTTACCATTTCCGCAGCACAGTGGCCAAACACGTCGCACAGGTCAACTTTACGTAGTGTCTAGATGAAATGTATTCTGCGATTGCACAGCGGGTGATCCGATCTAACCTACTGGTCTTTTACAAACGGTCAGCCGCCCATACTTAATTATGTTTCAGGTCAATTTTAGCGAACAAAGCATGCACGAGCTTAACCAGCTTGAGACTCGCTCACAGATGCTCCTCATTGAGGTCGTCAGTGGTTTATCACAAGAGCAGCTGGATCATCCCAATGATGAGCTCGGCTGCTTTAATCGTAATGGTAAAACCTACTATCGGGTACGCGCTGGCGAATTTCGCATCTATTTTGAGCAGGATAAAGATGGTTTATTTGCCCACTATATTCTGCACAAAAACACCCTTTCAGATTTTATCTTTCGATTCAAAATGCCTGTATCAGAAGAGTTTATGGTCGAACAGCACGATTCCTTTTGGAAATATCTCGAGTCGATTCGTCATAAAGATGATGTATCCGAATAACCCATCGCGACTCAATGAAAGATCCTGAAATACCGCCCACTCATCAATATGCTGATTCTGATGAGGCCAGCCATATCTATTTACTTCCCAATAGCTTAACAGCTGGAAATCTTTTTTTTGGATTTTTAGCCATTATGCGCTGCATTGAGGCGAACTACGCGACTGATCCAGCTATCATTAATGGCCATTTTGTCCAAGCGGTGTGGTTTATCTTTTTCGGTGTAGTCTGCGATGCTTTTGACGGCCGCGTCGCGCGCATGGGTGGCCGCGAATCACTGTTTGGCATCGAGTTCGATTCCATCGCCGATGTTATATCGTTTGGGGTCGCACCAGCGATGATGATGATCTTTTTGATCCTAAAACCGACGGAGCAATACGATGGTGTCTTACCAGTGAGCCAATTGATCGGTTTTATTTATTTACTCTGTGCCGCTGTGCGCCTGGCTCGGTTCAATGTTTTAACCCATCCGATGCTGACGCCGTCAGAACGCTTAAAAGGCACCAAGGACTTTATTGGCCTGCCTGTGCCAGCTGCCGCTGCGATGGTCGCCTCGCTAGTGCTGGTTTACATTAGTTTCGAAAAGTATGGCTATGAAGTGCATGGTTTTGAGCTGCTGATGCCACCATTGATGCTAGCGGTCGCCTTTTTGATGATCAGCAACATACCCTATCCAAGCTTTAAAGAAATCGATTGGCAGACCAGCACGCGCTTGCAGACCTTTATTTTATTCATCTTTAGTCTAGGAATCGCCTTCGTCTTCAAAGAGCTTTTCTTCGCAATCTTTTTCTTCAGTTACATCATGTTTGGCCCGATTCGGTACTTTTTCCGTATCTACCGTGCTAAAAAGCGCTTAAAAGAGGTCAACTTATCGTCTAGTGAATAACTCGTTAATAACTGTGAAAGCACTGTGGAATAAAAATAAATCCGACTATTCATTCACCTTTCTACCGAACACTTGACCGCACTATTCACAGCAAAAATCGCCGCTAAAGGCTTAATCAATAATTACTTGTTGAGTTATTATAGCTCATCCACACACCTATTAAGAAGAAGAGATTTATATATTAAAAAAGAGACTAATATATAAGCATTGCCAGTAACTCCAAAATCCCAAAAATTTAAGCCATGAAGTTCAAGATCAACCAAGATCATTTTAGCAACGGCCTCCAACAGGTTCTCAATGTCGTCGGTGCACGAGCCACCATGCCCATCCTCAGCAATGTGCTGATCGAAGCAGAGGAGGGACATATTTCGTTAACGACGACTAACCTCGATCTCGGTATTCGCTGCCGAATTAAGGCAGACGTTTCTGAGCCAGGTGGCCTCACGCTGCCCGTGCGTAAATTGGCGACCATCATTCGCGAATTGCCGCAAAACGAAATTTTCATTGAAACCAGTGAAAATAACCAGGCGAAGATCACTTCCGGTGGCTCAAATTTCAAAATTATGGGTATCAGCACGGAAGAATTTCCACCGCTGCCATCATTTGAAAACCGTCACGTTTTCGAGCTTTCTCAGACTGAAATTGTAAGCATGTTAAAAAGTGTTTCTTATGGTCAATCCAGTGACGAGAACCGCTACATTTTAAACGGTGTATATTTCAACTTTGCAGACGAAAAACTCACTCTAGTCGCGACTGACGGACGACGTCTCGCATTAACCGCGCTCGACACTGAAATCAGCGAAGACAACGCAGGTAGTCTCATTCTTCCCGCTAAAACAGTCGCTGAGCTTGAGCGCTTGATGGGCAAGGGAGATAAGGTTAAAATCGCTTTCAATGATCGTCAGGCGGCTTTTGAAATCAGCATCGATGATTCCAGTGATACTGGCTTGGTTGATCACCTTTATCTGGTTTCGAAAATTGTTGAAGGGAATTACCCAAATTACCGACAAGTCATTCCAAAGGAGACTGAGCACCGCGTCAAAATCGAACGTGAACTCATGCTAGAGTGTGTGCACCGTGCAGCGCTGGTCACATCCGATAAGAGCAATTCTGTGAAGCTTAAGGTCAGCAAGAATCTCCTAGAAATTTCTGGTTCAAGTGCAGAATATGGGGAATCGCATGAGTCAATGGCCATCGCTTACGACGGACCTGAAGTTCAAGTCGCATTTAATCCTCAGTTTCTTATCGAGCCACTGAAGGCGTTGACTAAGGATGAAGTATTCTTCGAATTCAAAGACGAGCTCAGTCCTGGGCTGTTTAAGACACTCGATAACTTTATCTGTGTGGTCATGCCCCTGCGCCTAAATTAATTATTAGGCTAACAGGTAATCGCTGTTTATATCATTTATCGCCGAGCGAGTGAGCTTTTGTCTCCCTCGCTCGTTTGCGTTTAAATTGCTGATGAAAATGGAACAAGCGTCGTCATCTTGCATCATAATGCTACAAACGGATCTAATTATTAAAATTCAACATGTTTGGTATCACACAATCGACCTTTCAGCTTATCCTTTTTGGAGTCGCAGCGCTAGCAGTTTTATTGTCTCACATCGGCTTACGTAAGGGGATTCCAATCTTCACAGTATTGGGTCGCTGGCTACGTTGGATACTGTTTGCTGGTTTATTTTCGTATTTTCTCAAAGCTCTGGAAATCTCGTTCCGACCGGATTGGGTACACTTTATTACAGGATTTACACTCTGGTTCATATTGGAAACAGGCTATTATTGGCTGGCGATTAAAGCGCTTAGCCGCAGCGATATGCCTTTATTTCCTAATTTTAAACTCAATGCCGACGGCGATGAATGGCCGGCTGATCCATTATTAATCGAAGTGAGGGAATGGCTCCGAAATGTCGAATTCACCCGTCTCAGTGCATTGAAAGCAGAGTTATTTGAAGAGACATTTCTACGTGCATCAATTTATGAAAGTGCTGATAAACTGACACGGCTACAAATACTATTCATCCCCAAACGCAAGGGTGGGGCGACTGCTTGCTATACCCTAAGCACCAATGGTGAAAATGAACGCCGACTCGTTACGGATAATTTGTTTCTACCCTTTGGCGGCTATTATCCTGAAGCATGGAATATTGTGCGTAAGCCACTAATCGGTTCACTGCAACGATTACTTAAATTACACCGTCTACGCTTAATCAACAGCACCCTGAAGCCAATTCCCTTCGAAGATACGCCACTTGAGGAGTTGAATGATCAACAGCGTATTTTAGAGCGGCTTAATTTTGAAAATGGTTTTTTGAACCCGCGCCAGTTTCAAGCAGAGGTGGGCAAAATATCGTACGATGGGCGCTATCGCTTATGGAAAGAAATGTGGCTGCTCGCTTATCTGGGTAAGTCGGTCTGCTGAATTCACTAAAGCATAAAAAACCGCACTGTGGATAATAATTTAGAAATGAGCCAGTTCCTAGGTGATCATTTATAATTGAGAAGACAGTTGCTGAATAAGAGGGACAAGACACAACAGAGCCTAAAGATTGACGCCATGAAGAAGATATTTCCAATAAACGACCCTAAAAATACGCCCGCGCGTGTGATCGAAGCAATTAAATCAGAGCTTCGAAAATATGTGAAACGTGAGCGTAAAAAGAAACTACCCGAGGGTGTGGATTTTTGGGATTTTGACTGCAAGGTGGGTGAAACTGCGGACAAAGCGCTGCCACTGCACGTGGCCGAGATTAATCAAGCGCTTGATCATGCGCTAACCGATGACTGGCAAGCAGTGTATTTCGAGATCATTGCAAAACCAGGCATACGAACTCACAAAGCCAAGGAGTCCACCAGCGAGCTGTAATCGCTCGTAGCAATCGATAACCTTCAAAGTGGGTGAACGTCGAGGGCCACGGGCGCATTGCCTCTGAGCGTGTTATATCCCCGGCCAGTTGAAAGTGAAAGCTGCTGCGCTGACACCTGTAAGAATTCTCCAGCAATGAATAAAGCAAAAAAAAGGCCTCCCAGTTGTGGGAGGCCTTTTTGTTATAAAAGTTACTAGGTTCTCTACATTTCCAGCTGAGGGCGGTCTGCCTTAGGCCAGTCGATATGGTAGAACTTGCCACGCGGCTCATCAGTGCGCTCGTAAGTGTGTGCGCCAAAGAAGTCGCGTTGTGCTTGCAGTAAATTTTGCGGCAAGCGAGCAGTGCGGTAACCATCGTAGTATGATAGCGCAGAGCTGAAAGTTGGAATAGCGACACCATGCTGGGCTGCGAGTGCCACCACCTTGCGCCAGCTGGCCTGTGCTTTGTTGATCGCACCCGTAAAGTAGGGGTCCAACAGCAAGTTAGCCAGTTCAGGGTCGCGGGCGAAGGCCTCAGTGATCTTTTGCAGAAAGGCCGCACGAATGATGCAACCACCGCGGAAAATTTGCGATATCTCACCGAAGTTCAGCTCCCAATTGTATTCCTTCTGCGCTTCACGCATCAGCTGGAAGCCTTGAGCGTAAGAGCAGATCTTCGATGCGTACAGGGCTTCGCGGATCGCTTCGACCATCTCGGCCTTATCACCACTGAATGCTTCGGCTTTTGGCCCACTCAAAATCTTGGAAGCAGCGACACGCTCATCCTTCACTGCCGAAATACAACGTGCAAAGACAGCTTCGGCTACCGTTGGTGCCGGCGTGCCCATGTCGAGTGCATTGACTGAGGTCCACTTACCTGTGCCCTTTTGGCCAGCGGTATCCAGCACGATGTCGACGAATGGCTTGCCAGTTACAGGGTCGGTTTGCTTGAGAATATCGGCGGTAATTTCGATCAGGAACGAGTCGAGATCGCCCTTGTTCCAGTCACTGAATATATCGCCCATCTCAGCTGGGTTGAGACCGAGCACATTTTGCATCAGATCGTAGGCTTCGCAGATCATCTGCATATCGCCATATTCGATACCATTGTGCACCATCTTCACATAGTGACCTGCGCCATCTGGACCAATATACGCGGTGCAACTGAAGCCACCTTCGACTGGCTTGCCAGCTTCAGCGCCTTCGATTGGCTTGCCTGTGTCAGGGTCAACCTTCGCAGCGATCGCCTTCCAGATTGGCTCGAGGTGCGACCACGCTTCTTTAGAACCACCTGGCATCAGCGAGGGACCGAAACGTGCACCTTCTTCACCTCCCGAAACACCCGATCCGATGAAGCGCAGACCCTTAGCTGTGAGCTCTTTCTCGCGGCGAATCGTGTCGTCCCACTTGGCGTTGCCACCATCAATGATGATGTCGCCTTCTTCCATCAGTTCCGCGAGGCCTTCGATCACCTTGTCAGTGGCCCAACCAGCTTGCACCAGAATGATGACCTTACGCGGGCGCTTGAGCGATGCGACGAAACCTGCAAGTGTCTCACAACCTTCCAGACCGCCCGGTGTATTCGGGTTAGCCGCAACAAACTCGGCCATTTTGGAAGTCGTTCGGTTGTAGACGGAAATTTTGAAGCCATGGTCGGCGACGTTGAGAGCCAAATTTTGGCCCATGACTGCGAGGCCGATTAGGCCGATTTCGGATGTAGCTTCTGACATAATTATTTATGGGTTTAAAATAGGGAGGAAATTTACTCGGCGCGCTGAGGCAAGGCTAGAGTCCGATCTGCTCTTGAATAATGATCATTTATGGCATGAGACGAATAGCAACAGCCACAGTACTGAAATTCACCGTGTGACGAAAATTGTAAAATAAGGAAACTAATTGCAAAAATGCGCAATGCGAGCCGGCTTATTTTTTGGTGCATCGTCCTTTACCGGAAAAGGAGTGTGTGCGACTCGCACACGGTATCCATACATTTCATAATGAGGGCGGGTCGCCCTCACTCCTTTCTGGTAGTCGCACAGCACAATTAAATCAGTCGCAATACCATTAATGCCTTCCCCGCGAATCAACGATGAACCTTATTTTTTGGTGTATCGTCATTTACCAAAAAGGAGTGTGTGCGACTCGCGCACGGTATCTACACATTCCATAATGAGGGCGGGTCGCCCTCACTCCTTTCAAATAGTCGCACAGCACAATTAAACCAGTCGCAGTGCCATTAATGCCTTCCCCGCGAATCGACCAACAATCTTATTTCTTCGAACAATTAGCTTCTAGCCACTGAGCCAGTTGATCATCGCTCAGTCGACAGTCGGCTAAAGCGATGATCTGCAGTGCGGCTTCTTCTTCGCTGGCTTCGAAACGATAGCCATTACTCTCAAGGAAAAGCTGGCAGGTCATTAGTCCAGTGCGTTTGTTGCCGTCCATGAAGGGATGACTTTTTATAATACCTGATGCGTAAGTTGCAGCTAGTTGAAAAAGCGTCGCCTGTTCGTAGTGAAGCTGCTGCTTGGGCCTGTTGAGGGAAGCATCCAACTTCCCTTCGCCACGCATGCCATCTGAACCTCCGAAGTGGGCAATCAACATAGAGTGAAAGGCTAGGTACTCTTCTTTCGCAATCCAATTTGGTTCGTTCATTTCGCCAACTCTCGAAACGTATTGCGGTAGCGTTTCATAAGACCCTCAGCCAGACGAATTTTTTCATCAAATCCGGGCTTTTCGGGATTCATATTCAGCGTATTGTTGGGTGCTTCGGTCAAATAAACGGTGGCACCTTCTTCAACTTTGAGTGCTTGAAGGGCTTCTTTAGGTAGCACGATGCCGTAGGAGTTGCCGATTTTGCGAATTTTGGTTTTAATGGGCATAGTTATAACATATGTTATAATTACCGTTTTGCAAGCACGCAAGACCCAGGCCGGATCGCTCCGACTACGCTTGGCATTGTAAACCGCAAGAGGGCTGAACAGTACTTAAAGGCCGAGGGCGAACAGTCCGCCGATTAAACCTGCAACGCCGCCAAAAATCACATGGCCGACTAAGTGGAGCAGTCCTTGTTCAAGGGTAGCTTTGCGATAGGCCTCGATGGGGTGGCGCTCGCTGGCGATAAACATCAGGCAGTAGCTCATGATGAGTCCGTGAAAAAATCCGAATCCGAGGCCTAGGAAGACCGCAGACGGAAAGCTTAATGAGTTCATCACATTCATGAGGAGGAAATATAAAATTCCAAAAACAATACCTGCGATACTGTGAATGAGAGTGCCGAGCGTTGCCGCGTTATCGACCGTGCCGGTAAAAAAACTACCCAGCGCAATGACCATATCCACTCGTTGACTGTAAGCGTGACTGACGGTGCGCATGAACAGGTTCATCGCAAAAGAGCCAATCAAGCCACAGATGGCGCCTAAAATAATAACAGTCAAAATACTCATAATGTTTACATATACTACTGTAGCACAGCTTATCGATGGGTAAAGTAAATGAAGTTAAAAAATTGTTCGTTGCGGATAGAGATTTGTAGCGACTGGCTTTACGCCAGGACTCAGTGCCACGAATCGCGGGATCAACCCGCTCGCTACGGTATTCGCAGTAGGATTCTCAGGGCAGTCCTGTGTGGGCGGTGGCTTTGCGGGCACTGTGATCTCGCGCAGAGGCGCAGAGGCGCAGAGTTTTTTGGCGATGGCTTTAGGCTCTGCGGCTTTTGGGAGGGACGACCTCCGTGTCGTCCGGTACCGCTGCGGCATTCGCGTCTGGCTCTTGGGAGGGACGACCTCCGTGTCGTCCGGTACCGCTACGGGAGTGGCTGGGCTCTTGGCAGGGACGACCTCCGCGTCGTCCGGTACCGCTGCGGCATTCGCGTCTGGCTCTTGGGAGGGACGACCTCCGTGTCGTCCGGTACCGCTGCGGGAGTGGCTGACATAACTAACAGCCCATATAATCTTGAATTTTAATGTGATTTCTAAAGCACTGGCGGTCGACACGGAGGTCGACCCTCCCCAACAAAATCGGTCAACCCCAGCAGCATCGCGGGATCAACCCGCTCGCTACCAATCGCGCGGCATTTCAATCGACACGCCGTGGGTCCTAACTGCACAATTGCTGCCGCACCGATTCATGCCTGAACGCATACATGACTAAGCACTCATTTTTGAAACACAGCCGCGCCCTGTCGACCGCCGGACTGCAGTGGGGCGTGCGCGCGGCCTATCTGCTCCTGTTGCTGGCGATCTTGTATCTGTCGCTGCGCGGCTCACCGAGCCTGCGGGAAGTATGCTGGCTGCCAGAATGGCTGAGTGCTTGGGCGGATCGCCACGGCGAGCTGCGCACCGCCGTGCCGTATTGTGCCGCCGGGTTGTTGTGCCCGTGGCTGCTGACTCGTAACCAAGCGCGGCCGACTGGCCGCAGCCACCCGATCGGGCACGGTCGGCTGGCGCCGAGTTTGTGGGCCGCGGCGTCCTTATTCGTGCTGCTGTTGTTGACCGAAGGCGCGCAGCTGGTTCTGCCCAATCGTTTGGCATCGTTGGCAGATATCGCTTGGGGGACGCTTGGCATCGTCGTCGGCGTCGCTGGCAGTCTCTGTCTGCGTGCGGTTGCTCAGCGCCGCGGATTGGAGCTCGAGCGCGAAGGATCCTGAGCGCTGGCAGCGCTAGATTTAATCCCTCGCCAGCCCTCCGTGGTTGACCTTGCGGCGACTTTCGCGAATTGATTTATACACCCACTACATTTTGTGGGCTTACATACAAAAATATGTCAAAAATTCCTGATATTGCTCCATTCCGTGCCAAGCTTGACTCTTTGGACGCTCAAATCGCTGAACCCAACTTCTATTCCGACCAACGTCGTGCGGCTGAAGTGGGCCGCGAGCATCAGCGTGTCAGCAGCTTGATCGAAAAATTCGAAGCCTTCAATGCCGCTTATAAAGCGATCGCAGAAAATGAGGCGATGATTGCGGACAAGGAGACCGAGGAAGAAATTCGCGAAATGGCGGAAGAAGAACTGGTCGAGCTTCGCGCTCAGATCGAGACCTTGGAAAACGATGTGTTGCGCGCGATGATTCCACCAGATCCGACCGATAGCCGTAATTCGGTGATGGAAATCCGTGGTGGCGCGGGCGGTGATGAAGCCAACATTTTCGCCGGTGATCTGTTCCGTATGTATAGTCGTTACGCCGAGCGGCGTGGTTGGAAGGTGGAAGTGATGAGCACCAGCTTGGCCGATACCGGTGGCTATCGTGAAATTATTTTCAACATGACCGGCGAAGATGCCTACAAGTATTTGAAATTTGAAAGTGGTGTACACCGCGTGCAGCGTGTGCCGGTGACCGAGACGCAAGGCCGCATCCATACTTCGACTGCCACGGTGGCCGTGCTACCCGAGGCGGAAGAGGTGGATATCGAGATTCGCACTCAGGATTTGGACATCGCGACGATGCGTGCTTCTGGCGCAGGTGGTCAGCACGTCAATACGACTGACTCTGCGGTGATGATGACGCACATCCCGACTGGGGTGACTGTCTATTGTGCCGACGAGCGTTCGCAGATTAAGAATCGTGCCAAGGCGTTAACCGTCATGCGCTCGCGCTTGCTCAAGGCGAAAGAGGACGAGGAACATGCGAAATATGCCGCGGAACGTAAGGGCCAGATTGGCACCGGCGACCGCTCCGAGCGCATTCGCACTTACAATTATCCGCAAGGGCGCCTCACCGATCACCGAATTGGCCTGAGTCTGTCATTGCCGTCCGTGATTGATGGAGATCTTGAGGATCTGATCGATGGTCTACAGAATTTTGATTATGATGCCCGTATTGAGAATTTATTGAAGGCGCAGGTAGAGGTCGAGCTGAGGGAGACTGAGGGACCTGAGAGGCTGAGAGACCTGAGGCTGCGAGAGCTGAGAGCTGAAAGTGAAGAAAAATGACTTCGAAACATTCTGTCTGTAATATGCGAAATCGTTTGTTTGTGGCGTCGTTGCTTGCAACGGCCAGCAGTTGGATCAGGCCAATTACCTAAGAGGCCGTTGCAAGCAACGACGCTACAGTTTAATGTAAATCTACTTTTCTAAAAACGTATTATGGCACTGTTAACGATTCGCGAAATTAAAGAGCGCACGGAGGCTTTCTTCGAGTCCAAGGGCGTGCCGAATGCACGACTGGATACAGATACATTGATTGCGCATTCGCTTGGTATTAAGCGGCTGGAGTTGTATCTCGATCTCGATCGTCCACTCACTGAAGCGCAGCTCGCCGAGCTGCGCCCTCTAGTCAAGCGCCGTGCGGAGCGCGAGCCGCTGCAATACATCGTCGGCACAGTGGATTTCTGCGACATGGAGCTCAAAGTGGATCGGCGGGCGTTGATCCCACGCTTCGAGACCGAGGAATTGGTTGAGCTTGTTAATGAGGCCTTAACGGCACACCCCAAAATGATTTTGGATTTGGGCACGGGGTCTGGTGCGTTAGCCTTAGCGTTGGCAAATAAATATCCAGAGGCGTCGGTCGATGCGGTCGATGTCAGCGCCGAAGCACTTTCGCTGGCACAAGAGAATGCGGCCGCTCTGGGGCTAGATAGTCGGGTGACGTTTCATGAGGGGAGTTGGTGGCGTCCTTTGGGACTAGGAGAGCAACGCTATGATTTAATCGTCTCAAACCCGCCGTATTTAACCGACGAAGAAATGACCACCGCCGAGCCTGAAGTGGTCGACCACGAGCCACACAGCGCACTGGTTTCGGGCGCGGATGGCCTTGACGATTGTCGCCTCATTTTTAAAGACGCCGCGAGTCACATGAAACCAGGCGGGCTGCTGGCACTGGAGACCGGCATCGCACAGACCGAGGCTTTGGATGCACTGGCTGCGGCAGCGGGTCTGCAAGGTGAGTGCATGGAGGATTTGAGTGGCCGTCCGCGATTCTATTTCGCGCGGAAATAGGGAGGACGAACTCCTGGCGTAAAGCCAGTCGCTACGAGGGGAATGGTTGCATTTCTGGGTGTAGCGAGCGGGTTTATCCCGCGATTTTTTATTACGACCAAGAATCAGCCGTAGCGAGCGGGTTTATCCCGCGATTTTTTATTACGAGCAAAGAATCAGCCGTAGCGAGCGGGTTTACCCCGCGATTTTTCATTACGGACAAAGAATCAACGTAGCGAGCGGGTTTATCCCGCGATTTTTCATTACGGACAAAGAATCAACCGTAGCGAGCGGGTTTACCCCGCGATTTTTCATTACGGACAAAGAATCAACCGTAGCGAGCGGGTTTACCCCGCGATTTTTCATTACGGACAAAGAATCAACCGTAGCGAGCGGGTTTACCCCGCGATTTTTCATTACGGACAAAGAATCAACGTAGCGAGCGGGTTTACCCCGCGATTTTTCATTACGGACAAAGAATCAACCGTAGCGAGCGGGTTTACCCCGCGATTTTTCATTACGGACAAAGAATCAACGTAGCGAGCGGGTTTACCCCGCGATTTTTCATTACGGACAAAGAATCAGCCGTAGCGAGCGGGTTTACCCCGCGATTTTGTGGTTTGCGTCGTTTTTCCATGGGGCTTGCAATGCGAGCCACTCAGGTTCGGGGCGTTGTTTGGGGAATTTGTCGACGAACCACTGTGCATCATTACTCAAAATTTTCCAATACGGCCAAACTTCATTAGTTGCTAAGAGTTGTGCTCGATAGGGATTGCATAGCATGTAGCGCAGATAGGGATCGGTCGTTTCGTTTTCTCGTAATCGATGTTCAAAGAAATTCTTCTGCCAGTGTAAATTTCGTTTTCGAATGGGTGGTGTCAGCGGCCCTTTGAGTGTGCGGACGATTGAACCTGGCGTCGTATCTCGCGGTAACACGAACAACGCATGGAAGTGGTCAGGCATGCATACGACTGCATGAAAGTCGGCTTCGCTCAGTCGGCAATGGTATAATAATTTCGACCAAATGAGAGGAGTCGTTAGGCCTGAATGCCGATCTTTTGTAACGCAAGTGATGAAGTATCGAGCACCTGGAATACTAATGCGATGCATTCGTAGCTGGGAGATTCCATCAGTCCTAAGCGGCATGTTGATTATGCTAGCCTAGATTTGTGTTTCTTCAAATGTGAGAGCGGAAAAGCAGCGCGACTCCTGGCATAAAGCCAGTCGCTACAGGGGCGCGAGTCGCTACAGGGGGCGCGAGTCGCTACAGGGGCGCGAGTCGCTACAGGGGCGCGAGTCGCTACCGACCAAGAATCAACCGTAGCGAGCGGGTTTATCCCGCGATTTTGTGGTTTGCGTGGCGTGAACTCATGCGACTCCTGGCATAAAGCCAGTCGCTACAGGGGCGCGAGTCGCTACCGACCAAGTATCAACCGTAGCGAGCGGGTTTATCCCAATGCCATTGCATATTGAATTTAATACAACCGCTTCGCTAGAGAGCGAGAGATTTGGGAGGGAAAAAACTTTGATAATTGACCCGTTTATTTCCTTACACCTGCCGCCCAAACGCGACCGCTAAGCCCATCAGGGTGAGGTCTTCGACGAAGCGGCTCTTCTGCGCCCAGTCCTTGGTGAGGTTGGCGATGCTACCGCCGGTGGAAAGCACCACCGGTTCGGCTTCGCCGCGCGTTTTGAGTTCGTCTAACACGCGGGCGAGGAGGGCGTCGACCATGCCGGAAAAGCCGACCGCAACGCCAAGTTTCATCGCGTGTACAGTGGATTTACCAATCGCACCCTCGACGTTGAGTAGGTCGGCTTCGCTGAGCTCGGGCAGGAGTGCCGTTTGCTCGTGCAGATAGCGGGTCATCACGGCGAGACCGGGGGCGATGATGCCGCCTTCGTAGCCTGCGCTGGTAATAATGTCGAAGGTCACTGCGGTGCCCATGTCGAGAATGATGGCGGGTACGCCGTGGTATTGCTGCACGGCGATGGCATTGGCGATACGGTCTTGGCCGATTTCTTCGGGATTAGGATACGCCAAATCGAGGCCGCAGCAGGTTTTGTGTGTGAGGTGAAAAATGGGCAGATTGAACCGACGCACACTGGCTTGCAGGTGCGCATTGATAGCTGGCACAACGGAGCAAAATGAGATGCCGATGACGCCGCTTAAGTAGCGGTTCGAGCAGCGTCGCAAAGGCTTTGGATTCGCCGCCGCGAAAGCCGTCGGTCGGAAAATGTCCAGTGTCAGTGACGGTTTGGCCGTCTACGATTCCGTAGTGGCAGCTGGTGTTGCCAACATCGATGCTTAAAATTTTCATTATTTTATTCGTAGTGTGCGCGCTTGCTCGCGCCCGATTATTGTTGGGCTTATGCAGGCGCGAGCAAGCTCGCACACCACGTAGCAGGTGAATTACTTTTTTAATGTAACATCACCGGCTCGCACCGGGATCGTGCTGCCGTCGGGTTGTGCGAGCAGCAGTGCGCCCGATGCGTCGATGCCGCTGACGATGCCAGAGATTGCTTTGCTACCTTGGAGTGCAGTCACTGGTTTACCGCTGAGTGAGCTGAGGGGCGCCCACGCGTCGGCGAGTTTTTCGGTCGTTTTATTATGGATACAGACCTCGTAGGCGTGGTTGATCGCTTGCAGCACGCGGGCGGCGACTTGGTTGATAGGCACTTCTTCGCCGTTGATCGCGTAGAGGCTGGTGGCGATCTTGCGCAGCTCTTTCGGGTAGCTCGACGGGTTGCTATTTAAGTTAATACCAATGCCGAAGACGATGCTGCGCAGGCTATCGGAATCCATTTTCGCCTCTGTGAGCATACCGGCGAATTTTCGGCCGTCGCAGTGTAGATCGTTGGGCCATTTGATCTGCAGCTTGGCTTTGGGAGTGAAGGGCTGCAGTGCGCGGCAAATGGTGATGCCGGCCCACAGGGTGAAGTGCTGGAGCTGCTGCGGTGGGATGTTGGGCTCAAATAACACCGACAAATACAAGTTATCGGCCGAGGCGCTATACCATTCGCGGCCGAGGCGTCCGCGGCCTTTGGTCTGGCAACTAGAAGCGATGGCGAACGGGCTGTTACGGCCGTAGCTGATTTGCCGCTCTGCTTCGCTATTGGTGCTATCGATCACTGGGAAATAAAGCACGTCGAGTGGTGCCGCGGCGTGCTGCAAATAGTAACGCAGCAACGCGGGATGCAACACTTCGGGCTCTTGTGTGAGTCGGTAGCCGCGGTTGCGCACCGCTTCGAAGGCAAAGCCCTGGTTGCGTAATTTCTCTAGTTTGCCGTGAATGGCAGGCCGGGAAATGTCTAGCTGCTCGGCGAGCAGGCTGCCAGAAACAAACTCGTCGGGCGCATCGAGGAGTGCCTTGAGGATGACGAACTCATCCTCGGAACAAGTCACTTGGTTGTATTCGGTTTCAGTTGTCATTTGTTTAGGGGCGAGTGGCTTGGAAGCGGTCTTAAAATTAGTAATTAATACAAATTAGTTTTTTCCGTGGAAGCGACACTCTTGTCGCTTTAGTTTTCTCGATCTTGCGCGATCCCAAGCGACAAGAGTGTCGCTTCTACGTTCTTAAGGATGGTGTGACAGTGAGGAGTGATAATTGTGAACAGTCTTTGTCTACTTAATCTTAATCATACGCTTAATCCTAATCATCACTTTCACTGCTATAGCCAATCGAGGCCGATGTCCTTCCAAGTGCTTTGATGCACGGGCGCACCGGTGGAGATAAAATCGAGGCCGAGTATGCCGAGGCTCGCTAATGTGTCGAGTTGGATGCCGCCGCTGGCTTCGCTACAGGCGCGGTCGCCGATCAGTTCGATGGCAGCTGTCAGGTCATCCTCGCAGAAGTTATCGAGCAGGATGATGTCGGCGCCGGCCTCAAGCACGGCTGGGATTTGCTCAAGTGTATCGACTTCGACTTCGATCGCGAGGCCTTCGCAGGCGCTGCGGGCGAGGCTAACCATTTCGGTGAGTCGGCCACCACCGGTGGCTCCGGCCACGGCGAGGTGGTTGTCCTTGAGCATCACTCGGTCGAACAAGCCGATGCGGTGGTTGTAGCCGCCACCACATGCGAAGGCATATTTTTGCAGCACGCGATAGCCGGGCAGAGTCTTGCGTGTATCGAGTAGCACGGTGTCGCTCTGGCTGAGGGCATCGGCGTAGGCACGTGTTTCGGTGGCGATGCCGGCCAAGTGCTGGAGAAAGTTGAGAATGATGCGCTCAGCTTGCAGCAGTGGCCCAGAGGGGCCGGTGAGTGTGCCGAGTGAATCGCCAGCGGTGACCCGGCCACCGTCTTGCACCTGCGCTTCGAAGCTGCAGCCCTCTCCATAGGAGTTCAGTGCGAGTTGTACCAGGCCGAGTCCGCAGACCACCATCGGCTCGCGGGCGGTGAGTTGGGCGGTGCCAATTGCGCCCTCGGGCATCAGGGCGGTGGTCACATCGCCGAGTCGCTCGGGACGTTCAGCCAGTCCCGCGCCAGCGAGGTCTTCGATCTTTGCGAGGCCGACGAGTTGGCGTAGATAGTCTGGATCGAGGTCGGACCAGCTCAGTTGTGTGCGAAAGTCGGCTTGTGTGTATCTGCGTGCGGTGGACATGTCTGAATTATTCGAAAGATTGAAAGTCGGAGACTCTTTGGTTACTGCGCTCAAACACAATACGCTTTCTCAATTGGCTATGTGTTGGAGTGCCGCCGACGCCGACACTGACACCACCGCGAGTACTGATGCCGATGGAGTTGAAAATATTATAGTTGGGCTGCAGTTGGTGGTATTCCCAGATGTAGCGCGTGCCGCTGGAGAGGGTGTCGGGCTTGATGTGGCTGGGGTCGCCGAGCGCCATGCGCACTTGATCTTCATCAAAGCCGACTGCGATCTGACCGCTACGAATGAGGCGTTTTTCGGCGGCGGTGTAGCGGTTGAACTCTGCCCCACTCGCATCGATACGTTGGCTGGTGGTCGAGCAGCCGCTAATTAGAGCAATGGAGAGAGCGCAGAGCAGATGAGATATTTTCATAATGGGTGGATGTTGAAGAGATACAGTGCCTGTATGAAGTGAATCATGCTATTGTGTGGATGCGTTCGCTCCAGCTTAATCCTAGATTGTTCCGTCAGAAGCCAGGCAACAGGGAACAGAGACATCGTCATTTTGGCGTAACGAAGAATCCCACAACTCTCTGGCCTCTGCCGTCTGTTCTCTGATGACTCACTCCCGTCTAATGTTTTGGGTGAAAACACACTCGCACTTCGACCTGCTTTGACTATCTCAGTGGTTATGCTTTTGGAAATCTGTTTTATAGTCATGCTCTCAATTGGAGTGGCGGCCTTGTTTTGGTTGATGGTGCGGCACTCCTCAGAGAAAATCATGCGTCAGTATCGCACGATAGCGCAGCAACTAAAGGTTGATTTGACCGAGCCAAAGCCGCAACTCGCCGGGTTTATTCGCGCGGAGCCATTTGTGCATGGCGTGTATCGTCAACGGGAGATTTCGATCTCGGTGCCGGGCAAGGGGCTACAAAATACGCGTCAGATTGAGACGATTATAAAGGTCAAAGTCGACGACGAGTCATTTACATGGCAAATCACCGCGACGGGTTTGCTGGGGGGCTTTCGTCAACGTGACAGTGGCTCGAAGCAACGTTGGTTGAGTGGCGACTCATTGTTTGATTCCGCGATCGACGTGCGTACCAATGATGAGGTTCAGTTCGCGCGTATTTTCGACAGCGATCGCCGTGCGCTAATTGCCAAGGTTTTGAAAGATTCGAAGGGCACCATTGCTCAGCGCGGCGGCGTGTTGTCTTTTTCTGAATTCGGTCTGATCGCGGATGATACCAAGCGTGAGCGCTTTCTGCAGTTGACTGAGCTAATGTGCGATTTGGCCGAGGTGGTGGAAGGTCGATAAGTTTCGCGTCGCTTGTATCTTCGGTCGATTCCGATTAGACTGTTCGGTTCAATCAAATGAATCAAAGAGCTAGGAGACTTGATGCATTCAGTTTTAGCTAAAATGATCTAATAAACCACAGCGCTCGCGCGTTCCTGCTATGATGAAATCAATACGACTCCAATTCTTTACTGTTTGTCTCGCGACTCTAGCATCCGCGCAACCAGCGATCACTGTCTATAACGAAAACTTCGGCGTGGTGCGCGATACCGTGTCGCTCGATCTGAATGCGGGTCTCAGTGATGTCAGCTACAGTGGCGTAACTGCGCAACTCGAGCCCGAGTCGGTGATTCTACGTGATCCCAGCGGTGCGGTCGCGCTCAGTGTGGTCGAGCAGAGCTATCGTGGTGATCCAGTCGATCAGCAACGATTGCTGCAAATGTTCGAGGGCCAGTCAATTCGGTTTCTAAAGGTGGTGGACGGCAAAGAGGTGATCGAGTCGGGTAAAATTATCCGTGCGCCTTCGATGATTATGACCAAGAATCAATACGGCAATCCGCAGCAAAAGCACTTGGAGCCGATTATTCAAGTCGATGGCGAGCTGCAGACGCGGCTCCCAGGTGTGCCGCTCTTCCCCAGTCTTGGTGATGATTCGGTGCTGCAGCCAACGCTGTCATGGAAACTACATTCTGACAGAAAAGCAGCCTTTGACGCCCAGCTCAGCTATTTGACCAATGGCATTTCGTGGAAGTCCGACTACAATCTAGTATTGCCCGAAAAGGGCGACGCGGTGACGCTCACGGGCTGGGTTTCGATTGAGAATAACACCGGCAAGACCTTTGAAGACGCAAAAATTAAATTGATCGCGGGCGATGTAAATAAGGTTGAACCACCACAGCAACTGCGTCGCGAAAAAGTCTACGCGATGGCGATGGCAGATAGCGCTGGAGGCGCGCCACAAGTCGAAGAAAAGAAGTTCGACGAGTTTCACATGTATTCACTGCCGCTGACGACGACACTGCGAGATCGTGAAACCAAACAGGTGGAATTCGTCCGTGGTGAAAACGTGCAAACCACGAAGCTCTACGTCTATGAGGGGCTGAAGGCGAGCTACCGCGGCGGGATGAATCTCAATCAAAATTACGGCCAAAATGGGCAGCCAGACGTAGCGATTTACCGTGAACTTGAGAACTCAAAAGAAAACGGGCTAGGCGTGCCACTACCTGCAGGGCGAATGCGCTTTTATCGGATGGATGACGACGGTCAGCTCGAATTTACCGGTGAAAACACGATCGATCACACGCCGAAAAATGAGACCATCCGCGTCTATCTCGGCAATGCCTTCGACATCGTTGGCGAGCGCAAGCGCACGAATTTCTACAAACACCCGAGTCAGGATTTAATCCGCGAGACCTTTGAGATTGAGATCCGCAACCGCAGCGAAGAGACCGTGACCGTGAAAGTGGTGGAGCCGCTGTTTCGCTGGTCGAATTGGAAGATCCAAAAGCCCAGCCAAGAGTTTGAGAAGACCGATGCGCAAACCATTGATTTTCCGGTCACAGTGGATCCAGATGGCACGCAGACGGTGACTTATACAGTCGAGTATACTTGGTAGCGGCTTGGTGTTCTTATTGAAGCCAGGATCATACAATGGGAGGAAATCGCGAGATCAACCCGCTCGCTACGATGTTCGCTTCTGGCTCTTGTGAGGGACGACCTCCGTGTCGTCCGGTACCGCTGCGATATTTGTTTCTGGCATTTGGGAGGGATGACCTCCGTGTCGTCCGGGACCGCTGCGGGAGTGGCTTCTGGGCATTTGGGAGGGATGACCTCCGTGTCGTCCGGGACCGCTGCGGGAGTCGCTTCTGGGCATTTGGGAGGGATGACCTCCGTGTCGTCCGGGGCCGCTGCGATATTCGCTTCTTGCTCTTGGGAGGGACGACCTCCGTGTCGTCCGGTACCGCTACGGGAGTGGCTGGCATGACTAACCGCCGACAGGGAATCTTGGATTTTAATGTTATTTCTAAACTGCTGGCGGTCGACACGGAGGTCGACCCTCCCCCAACAGAATCGCCGCCACATTAGGCACAGAGTGGTATTCCCTCGGTAAATGACGATGAACCTTTTTTTGTAGCGACTGGCTTTACGCCAGGATTCTCAGGGCAGTCCTGTGTGGGCGGTGGCTTTGCGGGCACTGTGATCTCGCGCAGAGGCGCTGAGGCGCTGAGTTTTTTCGGCCATGGCCTTTAGGCTCTGCGGATCTTGGGAGGGATGACCTCCGTGTCGTCCGGTACCGCTGCGATATTCGCTTCTGGCTCTTGGGAGGGACGACCTCCGTGTCGTCCGGTACCGCTACGGGAGTGGCTGGCATGACTAACCGCCGACAGAGAATCTTGGATTTTTATGTTATTTCTAAACTGCTGGCGGTCGACACGGAGGTCGACCCTCCCCCAACAGAATCGCCGCCACATTAGGCACAGAGTGGTATTCCCTCGGTAAATGACGATGAACCTTTTTTTGTAGCGACTGGCTTTACGCCAGGATTCTCAGGGCAGTCCTGTGTGGGCGGTGGCTTTGCGGGCACTGTGATCTCGCGCAGAGGCGCTGAGGCGCTGAGTTTTTTCGGCCATGGCCTTTAGGCTCTGCGGCTCTTGGGAGGGATGACCTTTGTGTCGTCCGGTACCGCTGCGATATTCGCTTCTGGCTCTTGGGAGGGACGACCTCCGTGTCGTCCGGTACCGCTACGGGAGTGGCTGGCATGACTAACCGCCGACAGGGAATCTTGGATTTTAATGTTATTTCTAAACTGCTGGCGGTCGACACGGAGGTCGACCCTCCCCCAACAGAATCGCCGCCACATTAGGCACAGAGTGGTATTCCCTCGGTAAATGACGATGAACCTTTTTTTGTAGCGACTGGCTTTACGCCAGGATTCTCAGGGCAGTCCTGTGTGGGCGGTGGCTTTGCGGGCACTGTGATCTCGCGCAGAGGCGCTGAGGCGCTGAGTTTTTTCGGCCATGGCCTTTAGGCTCTGCGGATCTTGGGAGGGATGACCTCTGTGTCGTCCGGTACCGCTGCGATATTCGCTTCTGGTCCTTGGGAGGGACGACCTCCGTGTCGTCCGGTACCGCTACGGGAGTGGCTGGCATGACTAACCGCCGACAGGGAATCTTGGATTTTAATGTTATTTCTAAAGCAGTTGCGGTCGACACGGAGGTCGACCCTCCCCAACAGAATCGGCCAACCCCAACAGATTAGCCCAACCCCGACGGAATCGCGAGATCGACCCGCTCGCTACGATATTTGCGTTGCTGCCGTACATGTTGTAGCGACTGGCTGTATGCCAGGACCATATCAACTATCTTGAAAGCGGGCCTACTACGCCCGCTGCGCTTTTTCGTCGAAGTAGATCTTTTGTAGCGCAAGGAAGTCTTCGCCACGTGATCCGCTCAGAATCGTATGGTCGTAGAGTTCGTGTTGCTGCATTTCGGCGGTGGCGACTTGCATGCGGCGCTGGATCTCGTCTTCGGCGTCCGTCGCACGGCCACGCAGGCGTTGCTCCAGCTCTTCCAGTGTGCGGGGCATGATAAAGACAGTGACGACGTGGCCCTTGAGCAGTGGGTCGGTCAGCGCGGTTTGGCGCATTTGCGCGGCGCCTTGCACGTCGATGTTGAGCAAGAGGTCGGTGCCGATCGCGAGTTTGTCCTGCACCTCGCTCTTGAGCGTGCCGTAGATGTTGCCGTGCACGTGGGCGTGTTCGTAGAAATGCCCTTCGGCTTTGATCTTTTGCTTCGAAGGTGGCGTGGTCGAAGAAGTAGTAGTCGACGTGGTCTGTTTCGCCTGCGCGTGGCTGGCGGGTGGTGGAGGTCACGACCCGCCAGAGCTCGGGCACTTCAGCGAGCATACGGTCGCAGAGTGTGGTTTTGCCACTACCGGCGGGGCCGGAGACAATGATCAGTAGGCCAGTCTGGGGAACGTTGTTGTCCACGGTGTTTAGTAGGTGAATGCAACGCCGATGAGCAACAGTCCGTAGGCCGCAAATGCGCCGCCGAAGAGTTTAGGCCGGCGCTCTGATTGGTAGAGCCATTCAAAGAAGTCGCGCAGTTTATAGGGATTTGCGCCGAGGATCAGCGACACAACAATGGCGACATACACAAAAGTGACCAAAAATAGGCGTGCTTGCGGCAGCTGCATGTAAGCGGCGTCGAGTAGCACGCCGGCCGTCATGAGGATCAGCGCTGCCAAGCCGCGCACGGCGAGAAAGTCGGGCACGTAGTAGAATGAGCCAAGCGCAGTGACGAGGAAGATGATGAACAGGATGTTTTTATATTGTCCGAAATCTGCAGGGCCTAGCTGCAGCACTTTGTAGAGAAACCACGCAGCCGCGGCGCCGAGCAAGATAAAGGCGGCTGCCTGCGAACGCGGAAAGGCCTGCGTGCTGTTGGCAGTTTTCATGCCGTGCCAAAAATAGTGGCCGCCGAAGACGAGAAGGAAGAGTCCTGTGTAAAGTGTGGCTTGAAAGAGTGTCATGGTCAAAGGGCGGATCACTAATATGTGATCGTTGCTAGGTAATGGGTAATGGCTGTGGCCGCGGGTTAAAGCAAAAAAACCAAGACGGGATTTGTCAGACTGCAGATCAGTGGGCAATAAAGGCGTATGGATTTAAAACTCGCAGGTTCAGTGCATTCGATCGATTTGATCGTATTTGATTGTGATGGGGTGCTGCTCGATACGGTGGCAGCAAAGATTGAGGCTTTTCGCCGTTGGGTGCCAGCTGCGCATGTGGAGCTGCGTGAAGCCTTTATGGCGATTGTCATGGCCGGCTTTGGTCAAAGCCGTACTTTTCATATCGAGCGTTTTTACCGTGAGCTGCTGCATCAACAGCCAGATCAGGTATTTTTGGATGCCGAGGTCGCGCGTTTTACCGATATTTGTGAGCCCTTGTGCGCGTCTGCTAGTTGGCGCGTGGGCTCGCGGGAATTTGTGCAGGCCTGTCATACTGCTGAGATCCCGCGCTATGTGTTGTCTGGCGTGCCGCAGGCTCCTCTGGAGGAGCTGTTGGCTTCGGCGGGCGGCACGGATTTATTCGACGTGATCATTGGCTCGCCACCGGGCAAGCCCGAGAGCATGGCGCGTATTCTTGCCGAGACCGATACGCCTGCGCATCGCACGCTATTTATTGGCGATGCGAATGCCGATCACGTCGCGGCGCTTCATGTGGGCGCGCATTTTGTTTATTTCCCATCGGAGGCGCAGCGGCCCGAGGCGGAAATCGTCACTGAGGTCAGTGACCTTCGGCAGCTATTGGTTGAAACGGAATGAAGCGTGTTAGCCACGAAGGTTTAATTCCATGTGCGCGGGATCTCGCGAAATGAACCATTGTCCGTTCTCTGCGGGTGACGAATTCTGAGCGCTGCTTAGTTTTACTTTCCGCCTGATGGAGTTTTTGTTTGGGGCGATTTTACAGTGATCGCAGGGGCGCCCTTTTTGTGTGCAGCTGGGCTGTTCGCATGACCGACAGTGATAGGAGTGTGGGCGACCCGCCCACGTTGAGACGCTGTTGATGCAAACGAGGGCGAGTCGTCGACAATCAGTTCTGGCTACTGATCGCTGCCTTCTGGCTACTCATTTTACTGACTCAACCGAGTAGCCTTGCTCTTTGAGTAACTGAAGAATGCCATCTTCGCTCGCCGCATGCGCGACGCCGACCAGTACAAATTCGACCTCAGGACTCTTCAGGAAAGCTTCGATTTGTGGAATCCAGCTGCGGTTGCGGTCGGCTAGCATCGCCGCGTAGAGTTCTGGATAGTCCTGCATGTCTGAGATAAACAACGCTTCAATCTCTGCGAGATCACCCGCTCGCCATGCGCCGATGAGTTGGTCAAACAACTCCTTCATGTGCGCAAGGTCTTCGAGTCCGTAGCGCACCAGCTCATCTTCCATACCATCGCCCATGGTAGTGATTAGGTTGATTTGAAATTCGGGCGTCTCCAGAGATTGCACCGGCTTGTTATCCTTTAATCCAAGTGCATAATAATGCATATCGACGCCTTCTTGTGAGACGCCTGCCTTGCTGAGTTCTTGCATCATGAGCATCATCATCACCATCCCAGGCTTGATATTGTCGAGCATTTCGATCGGTAAACCGCTTTTTAAGCACTGTGCTGCGAGTGCCTGATACGTCTCTGCGGAAAGCACGCTTTTCAGATTACGTCCATCGGTGTAGCTCGCTTTGGCCAAGAGTTGCATCGCAAATGCTGGATCTTGCGCGGCAGCCGGATCGATTTCGAACACCAGTGTGTCTGAGGCGGCATAGGCTGAGTCGAACTCTTTCGGTAGTGGGTAGTCGGTGAGGCGCAAGACATGGCATGTGCCGCCGATGTAGAGGAACTGCTCGCCCTTAGAGACTTTCCAGACCGAGCTTTCGGCCAGAAGAAAACTGGGCAGCAGGGCAATCATCAGGGCAATCATCAGGTCGGTCGTTTTTAGCATAGGCCAAGTATGAATAGCTGCGCGTCAGTTTCAAGAGTTTGTGTGGCCTCCGTCGTCAGACGGGGGGCTGACAAAGTGTCTACACGTTGATTCGTCGGGGGGAACTGGCTTCATGCCCAGAATTGGGTCGCTCCTAAGGGCATCATAACGGGATAAGCTCGCTTGCTACAATGGATTCTTCTCCCGTAGCGACTGGCTTTACGCCAGGAAAACGCATCCACTAGGACAAATCGCGGGATAAACCCGCTCGCTACGCTGATCGGAGTCTTCGCTCGCATCGCTTATCGCGAATTGGCGAAGCCATCTCGGCTATCGAACCACCGAGGTCGAAACCGCTACGCTGGTTTCGTTACGCATTGACTCGTCCTTTAACAACCAGTGCGCCAGCTGCGGGAAACCGTTTGGCATAGCTGGCGATGTAGGAGCACTGCGGCACCACCTGCAGCTGCTCGGCGCGCGCGCTGTCGAACGCAGCTTTCGCCAGCAGCCCTGCGATGTTTTGCCCGCGTAGTTCCACCGGCACGTAGGTGTGGTGAATCGTCATTAAGGTGCCGGATCGAGTGTATTCCAGGACCGCGGTGGCATTGCCGATGATGATTTCGAAGCGTGTATGATCGGTTGAATGCTGGACTGTGGGCATTGGTTGATAATTAGGATGAAGGTCTGCCAAGAATCTCGCAACAGTGAAGGTAAGCGCTCAAGCTCTCAAACCTCAGCTTTCAAGTCTCAGGCTTCAGGTCTCAGCTCTCCCCTCTCTCAAGCCTGTTCCTTCACTTGCCCAGAGGGCACCCAGTTCAGTCACCCTTCGCTTCGCTCAGGGCAAACCTGCGGTTCACCCCCGACTCATTTCATTCGCTACCCTTACGGCGGGGCTCAGAAGCAGCTTCGCACTGTCGTGCTTCGTCAGCTCTCAAGTCTAAGCTCTCAAGCTCTCAAGCTCTCAGCCCTCAGCTCTCAGCTCTCCCCTCTCAGCTCTCACTGAACGGGCCGCTTATACCAAAAGCCGCAGAGCCTGCGGGAGCGCACTGCAATTGGCACCAGCATCATGAAAAAGACCCAGCCGAGCATTTTTGGGCCGCTATACCAGTGAAATTTGCGCGCCGAGGTGCGCGCGGCGGGTTGAGTGATAATGTCAAAGCTCAAGCCATGTGCTCGGCCCCATTTGCGCAGAAGCCGTGATAGCCGCACTTCTTCGCTGGCGTAGAGTTTTTGATCAAACCCGCCGACGGCCTCAAAGGCAGCGCGTTGGCAAAACAGAAAGCTTCCCGCAGCGGTGCGGGTGAAGGTTGAAATTCGGCTCCATGCGGCGATTCCCCAGCGGCCAAGCAATCCGGCCTGCTGAGTGTTTTCAAATTCGATGATGGCGCCACCGCCGCAGCTGCCAGTTGCGAGTTGACGCAGCGCTTCGGCTAACAGTTCGGCGCAGATCCGCGTATCGGCATCGACAAAAATCAGCTGCTGCCCACGGCTGGCTTGCGCGCCAGTATTACGTGCGCGGGCGATTTGATTGATCGGTTCGAACACCACTAGGTCGGCGCCTGCCGCAGTGGCAATCGCAGCGGTGCTGTCGGTGGAGTTGTTATCGACTACGATGCACTCGCCAGTGAGTCGCTGCGCGGCCATTGCCGCACGAATTCGCGGCAAGCGTCGCCGGTAGTTCCGCTCCTTCATTGAAGGCGGGAATGATGATCGAGTAGTCAGGCGCGGAAGGCATGTTAGCAAGATGGGTGAAGCCTGGCGCAAATGCAACGCATCGGCAGAATTAGCGTCTCCCTGCTGCGCGAGCGGGGAGTGGCGCGGCGTTGCTCATGCACGGTGTTCACCATGACTCGGGTGCTTCGGCGGCCACCGCTCGCGTAGGCGGTTTGCAGGGCTGGCCAGACCGCAGTGGCTTCGCCCCAGACCACGGTCGACATCGTGCCAGTGTCGCGATCAATGCCCGTTGCGTCGAGTGCATCGAGATAGGCATGCACCGCTTCGCGCACGCTTGGCCGTCGAGTGCGTAGACGGAGACTTGAACAGAGATGAGTGGATCTGTTTTAGGCAGTGGCAGTGGAGCTGGTGTCATGCTTGCTAGCTGAAGGATTTCGTCGTGCGCTGTCACTCCTTGTTTGACGCGGGGACTGTGGAACAATTTCACGTGGAACATTGTAATTCCCTTGTGAGTCTGTGTTTTTTCGCACTCTTTAGTTATTTGGACCTCCGTGGAACATTGAGCGTGGAACATTTATTTTTTCGCACTCGTATGGGACGCGGACCACGCGGAGGTGGTCCCTCCCTTCGTGGAGTTGGACCGGGGAGGGACGAGTATCATGCCCTGCAGGGTGCTCCGCCTGGTCCGCGGATGGCTGAGTCGTTTCGCTCTACGTGTGGATGCGCAGGCACAAAAAAGCCCGCGATCACTCGCGGGCTTTTGTTTAAATTAGCAATTAGCAATCTGGCTGCTGTTTACTGGTCGCTGTCCGCTGAACTACACCAGCATCATTGCGGGCGTCTCAAGGATTTCCTTGAGGGCTTGCAGGTACTGTGCGCCAACCGCGCCGTCGATGGTGCGATGATCGCCGGAGAGGCCGATCTTCATCACTTGCCCGACCACGATTTCGTCGTGCTCATTCACCACGGGCTTTTTGATCGTCGCACCGATGCTCAGAATCGCCGCATTGTTCGGGTTAATGATCCCGTAGAAGTCGGAGATGCCGAACATTCCGAGATTGGTCACCGTCAAAGTGGAGCCGCTCATTTCGTTCGGAGTGAGTTTCTTGCCACGTGCCTTCTTAATCAGAACCTTCGCTTCTGCGCCGATTTCGCGCAGACCTTTGGTCTCTGCGTTACGGATCACTGGAGTGACGAGGCCGTCATCGATTGCGACGCCAAATGCGAGGTGCACGTTGGCGTGTTGCTTGATGGTGTCACCTTCCCATGAGCGATTGATCGCAGGGACGCGGCGCACCGCTTCGGCTGCTGCCTTGAGGGTGAGATCATTGACGGAGAATTTAACGCCACCCTGTTCGGGCGGCAGGTCTGCAAGCTTGCCATTGAGCTCGGCGCGGAGCTTGGCAAGTGGCGCGCCATTGACTTCGATCTGTAGGTAGAAATGTGGTGCCTGTGTCTTGGAAGCGACCAGCGCCTTGCCGATGCTTTTACGCATGTTGGAGACGGGAATCTCGAGTGCTTCAAGCGTCGCAGCAGGTGCAGCGGCTGGAGCACTGGCTGCAGGAGATGCGGCAACTGGCTTTGCCTTGAGCACGTCTTCCTTGAGGATGCGTCCGCCAGGGCCGGAGCCTTGAACGGTTGCGAGGTCGATACCTTTTTCGGCGGCGATCTTCTTTGCCAGTGGCGAGGCTTTGATGCGTGCGCCAGTGCTTGCTGCTGGAGCTGCAACCGGTGCCGGAGCTGCGGGCGCTGCAACAGGAGCTGGTGCAGCCGCGGCTGGTGCTTCAACAACTGCGACAGGCTCAGGAGCTGCAGCAGCTGGTGCCGAACTAGTGACTGCAGGTGCTTCTTCGCCAGCTTCACCGATCGCTGCGATTGGATCGCCGACGGCTATTTCGTCACCTTCGCCGCAATAGCGTTTGATCAGGATGCCTTCGTCGAAACATTCGACTTCCATGGTGGCCTTGTCGGTTTCGACTTCAGCGATCATGTCGCCGTTGGTGACTGGGTCACCTTCGTTTTTGAGCCAGCGGACCAGCGTGCCCACCGTCATGGTGTCGCTGAGTTTGGGCATATCAATTAATGTAGCCATAGTTTATAAAGTGAGAAGTGAAGTGTTAAAAGTGTGAGTGTCAGCTTACGCCATCAATTTCATTGCCATTGCAATGATGCGCTCTTCGTTTGGAATTTGCCAATCTTCGAGTGGCTTAGCGTAAATGGTCGGTGCGTCGATCGAGGAGACACGGTGAACCGGTGCATCGAGGTAGTCGAAGGCTTTGAGCTGAATCAAGTGCGAGATCTGTGCGTCCACACCGCAGTAGGGCTTGTTCTCTTCGACCAGCAGCGCGCGACCAGTCTTTTTGACGGAGTTGAGAATCGCCTCTTCGTCGAGTGGACGGATAGAGCGCAGATCCACGACTTCGACGCTGATGCCGTGCTTGGCTTCCATGGTCTTGGCAGCCTGGAGTGAGAGCATAGAGCAACGACCGTGGGAAATGATGGTCATGTCGGTGCCTTCCTTGAGGATGTTGGCCACGCCGAGTTCGACAATATACTCTTCTTCAGGGACTTCCCATTTTTCTCCGTAGAGCAGGGTATTCTCCATGACGAAGACGGGGTCATTGTCGCGGATCGCGGCTTTCATGAGTCCCTTGGCATCGTAAGCGTTGGATGGGCAGACCACCTTCAGACCTGGGTGATTGGCCACCATATATTCGATGGTATGCGAGTGTGTCGCGCCGACGTTGGTGCCGCCATTGGCAGGGCCACGGACGACGATGGGCACATTCATCAAACCGCCGGACATGTAGCGGCAGAAGGAGGCATTGTTGAAGAGTTGGTCGATCGCAACGTAGCTGAACGACATGAACATCATCTCAATGACAGGCCGGATGCCGAGCATGGATGCGCCAATCGCGAGGCCAGAGAACGCGGCTTCGGAGATCGGTGTGTCGATCACGCGCTTGTCGCCGTGCTTGGCCCAGAGACCTTCGGTGACCTTGTAGGCACCGTTGTATTCGGCGACTTCTTCGCCCATGATGCAGACGTTTTCGTCGCGTTGGAGCTCCTCGTCGAGTGCTTGCTTAATAGCTTCGCGGTAAGTGATAAGTGGCATGGTATTTAAAGGAGTTAGAAGTTAGAAGATAGAAGTCAGGAGTAGAATGAGGTGAATCAATTCGTATTCCTAATTCGTAATTCCTAATTGGTTGTCTAGTCGTTGAAGAAGTAGGTGCCCTTGAGCTTGTTGTCGGCGTCGTTGTCTACTTCCCAATATACATCGGTTTGGATTTCTTCACGTGGCGCGTAAGGGCTGTCTTCGGCGAATTTCGCTGAAGCTTCGGCTTCGTCTTTTTTCGCTTGGTCGATCTTCTTGGCCAGCGCTTCGGTTAAAGTGCCGTCGGCGAGCAACTGAGACTTGATCAGGTTAATCGGATCTTTGGTGCGCTTGTATTCCTCGATTTCTTCCTTGGTCCGGTATTTCTCGTGATTGGCGTCCGCGACGGAGTGTCCGCGATAGCGGTAGGTGCGGATTTCGAGCAGGAACGGTTTCATCTCTTCGCGGGCACGCTTCATCGCACGGTTGGCGACTTCCCGAACTTCAAAGGCGTCGTGGCCGTCGCAGACTTCCCAAGCGATGTCGAAGCCATCCGCACGGTGTGCGAGGTTTTCTCCCGCAGAGGAGCGTTTGAGGCTGGTGCCCATCGAGTAGCCGTTGTTTTCGATCACGAACACAACCGGAATATTCCAGAGCGAAACCAGGTTGAGCGTCTCCATGAAAGAACCTTGATTGACTGCGCCGTCGCCGAGGAAAGCCATCGCACAGCCCTTGAGGCCCTTATATTTGAGTGCGAACGCGAGTCCGGCACCGAGTGGTGTCTGACCAGCGACGATTCCGTGACCGCCCCAGTAGTTCTTGTCCGGGGCGAAAAAGTGCATCGAACCACCTTTGCCCTTCGAGCAGCCGGTGTATTTGCCATACATTTCAGCCATACACTCATTCATCGACATCCCGACTGCCAACGCGTGACCGTGGTCGCGGTAGGCGGTGATGATGTGGTCATTCTCCTCCATGAGGGACACGATCCCAGCGGCGACCGCTTCTTGACCAATATAGAGGTGCAGGAATCCTCCGATCTTACCTTGATTGTAGGCGCGTAGCGAGCGTTCCTCGAAGCGTCGAATCCCTACGATCATACGGTAGAGTTCGAGCTTATCTTCTTTGGTAAGCTTCTTGTTAATCGGTGCATCCAAGAAGTTTTGAGGCTTCTTAGTCGTTGTTGCAGATTTTTTCTTGGTAGTAGCCATAATAGCGAAGCCAACGAAATTTGCATAAATCACCTCGATGACAAGTAAATTGAGGGGTTCCGACCATAGGACTGTATTATCAGGTCGATTAGTAGAATCACTGATTCCAGCTTTTCGGTTTACTTTCCGAGCAGCCGATCGCGCAGTTGCAGAGAGATCGGCCGCTCGCCGAGCCAGATTTGTAGGTAGTGTTGCGCAAATTCCTTGCCAGCTATAGTGATTAACTGTTCGCCGTTGATTGCAAAGGTGGTGCCGCTGCCAGCAATATAGGTCAGCGATGAGACGTCGCCGCGGCGAACCGATCGGTAAATCGCGTGTAGTTGCTCTGTGTCGGCCGTGATTCGCGATCGATCTTCGCTGCTGAGGTTTTTGGCGAGCATGTGATCCGCTGACTTTAGAATCGTTGCCTTGGAGATGCTGCGTAAATAGCGGAACTCGAGGCGAAATGAACAATTGCGCGTCAACACCTGCTCTGCGGTCGCGCCCGCTGCTGTGAACAGGGCGGCATCGTAGAGCTTGAAGAACATTTTGTGGGTGACGCGATGCGCTCCCATTTTTGGATAACTCACTCCTTCAATGGCTGTTGATTCGGCAAACACAGCAGCTCGCACGGAACTGACAGGCAGTAGCGCAGCGATCAACAGCATGCTAAAGCGGCACATACTTATTTATATTTTCGGTTTGGGCACAATGGTCGAGATGCCGCCATCGATCGTAAATATTTGGCCCGTTACAAAGCGGGCGTTTTCAGAGAGCAGCCACTCTGCGAGACTCGCAATGTCATCTGGCTGAGCGATGTCACCGAGTGGGTGCATTCGTTTTGATATCTCCAACATCTTTGGGTTGCTGGTCATCGGGCCCGCCAGCGGCGTGTCGGTCAGGCTGGGGGCGATCGCATTGATACGCAGACCGCGCGGTGCGTAGGTAGCTGCCGCAGAGCGCACCATGGCTTCGATGCCACCCTTTGCCGCGGCGATCGCTTCGTGGTTGGCGATCCCGACTTGCGCGGCAGCCGTACTAAAAAACAGGCAACTGCCACGGCTTTGTCGACTCATATGCTTGGTCGCGGCGCGAAGTGCGTAAAATGCGCTGCTGAGGTTGGTCAGGACGGTGTGGTGCCAATCCTCAGTCGAGGTGAGGTGTGCAGGCTTGAGAAAAATCGACCCGATCGCATGTGCATAGGCATCAATTTGGCCGTGGGTTGCGATGATCTGCTCAAAGCAGGTGCTGAGCGCTTCTGGGTCGGTTGCGTCGCAGCTGTGCGTTTCGATCTCTGGATGCCGGGCGCGTAGTGCCTCGAGTCCCTGCGCATTACGGGCAAAGCCAATGACGCGATCGCCAGTGCGGCAGAGCTGTTCAGCTAATGCGGAACCAATGCCACCACTAATGCCGCCGATGACCACAGTTTTTTGTTCGGATGTATTCATAGCTATACTATTCGTTATAAAGCTGAATACATTACTATGAATCTTTTTCTGCGACCGGAGACTGGAGACCGGAGACTGGAGATTAGAGACTGGAGATTAGAGACTGGAGATTAGAGACCGGAGACCGGAGACTGGAGATTGGAGACCGGAGACCGGAGACCGGAGACCGGAGACTAGAGATTGGAGCCTGGAGACTGGAGATTAGAGACCGGAGACTGGAGACTGGAGACTGGAGATTAGAGACCGGAGACCGGAGACTGGAGACCGGAGACCGGAGACTGGAGACTGGAGACTGGAGATTAGAGACCGGAGACCGGAGACTGGAGACCGGAGACCGGAGACTGGAGACTGGAGATTGGAGACCGGAGACTGGAGATTAGAGACCGGAGCCTGGAGATTAGAGACCGGAGGCTAGAGATCAGAGTAGCGACTGGCTTTATGCCAGGAGTCGTTCGGGGGCCTTGAACGTGGTGTCTGCGCTCGCGCGGGCCAATTTGCGTGGCTTCCTTGAGTTCTGGCCGCCGCAAGCGACGACACCACTTGGTAACCTTGGCAATTACAGCTGCTGATCAGCTTCTGTGCGTTTCTAGCTTGAAAGCCTGCAGCAGAGCCACACCTTTGGCTCCTTTCCCATTTTTCCTGTCATGTCTGAAATCGCCAAAGCTTACGAACCCAAAGAAGTCGAACAACGCTGGTATACCAACTGGCTCGAAGCGGGATGCTTTAAAGCGGTCGCTGATTCGGCGAAGGAGCCGTATGCGATCATGATTCCGCCGCCGAATGTCACTGGCATGCTGCACATGGGCCACGTGTTGGATAATACTTTGCAGGACATCTTCGTGCGCCGGGCGCGTCTCGAAGGCAAGGCAGTGCTCTGGCAACCAGGCACCGACCACGCGGGCATTGCCACTCAAACCAAGGTTGAGAAGCAGCTCCGCGCGGAGACTGGGCAAACGAAATACGACCTCGGCCGTGAGGGCTTCCTCGAGAAAGTCTGGGACTTCCGTGAAGAGTCGGGCGGCGTCATTTTAAACCAATTGCAAAAGCTTGGCGCGTCCTGCGACTGGGATCGCACCAGCTTCACTCTGGATGAGGACTACTCGAAGGCCGTGCTCACCGCATTCGTGTCTTTCTATAAGCGTGGTTACGTCTATCGTGGCAAGCGCATGGTCAACTGGTGCCCTGCCACGCACACCGCGATTTCCGACGAAGAGGTGAACATGAAGCCGCAGAGTGGCTTCTTTTATAAAATGCGCTACCAGCTGGTGCAGCCAGACGGCGAACGCACGCATCTCGAAATTTCCACCACACGTCCCGAAACCCTCATGGGCGATACTGCGGTCGCGGTGCATCCAGAGGATGAGCGTTACCAGCACTTGATCGGCAAGACGGTCTGGCGGCCGTTTCCGAAGGCAGAAATCCCGATCATTGGCGACGAATATGTCGACCGCGAGTTCGGCACCGGTTGCCTCAAAGTTACGCCTGCGCACGATAAGAATGACTTCGAGATCGGCCAGCGCCACGGCCTCGAAACGATCGAAGTGATCGACCACGAAGGTAAGCTCAATGCCCTGGCGGGCGCGGAATTCGACGGCATGGATCGCTTCAAGGCGCGTAAAGTGGCGACGCAAAAGCTCGATGACATGGGCCTACTGATCGAGCGTGAACCTTACGAAAACACCGTCGGCTTCTCAGAGCGTGGCGATGTGCCGATCGAGCCGCGTCTCTCAGAGCAATGGTTCCTCAAATACCCGAAGGTCGAAGAGGCCAAGCGTGCGGTCGAAAATGGCACGATCAAATTTCACCCGGATCGTTGGAAGAAGACTTACCTGCACTGGCTCAACGGCATTCAAGACTGGTGCATCAGCCGCCAACTCTGGTGGGGCCACCGCATTCCGGTCTGGTATAAAAAGGGGGCAGATCGCGCGGAGCTCGATTTTGACAATCCTGCGCATGTGCATGTGTCGGTCGAAGGCCCATCTGATCCTGAAAACTGGGAGCAAGAAGACGACGTGCTCGACACCTGGGCCTCGTCGTATCTGTGGCCGATGGCGAATCTGGGTTGGCCGAAGCCAACTGCAGAGCAGCAGAAGGAGCTCGATTTCTGGTATCCGACATCCGTGCTGGTGACTGGCTTCGATATTATTTTCTTCTGGGTCGCCCGCATGATTATGGCGGGTATCGAGCTGTATGGCGACGATGCCAAGGACCTGACCGATGAAGAACTCGCGAAGCGTATCCCGTTTAAGAACGTGTTCATTCACGGTCTCATTCGCGATGAAAAGGGCCGCAAAATGTCGAAATCACTCGGCAACTCGCCTGATCCACTCGATTTGATCGAGAAATATGGCGCCGATGGCCTGCGCTTTGGGATTTGTAATATCGCCCCGTCTGGTTCGGATATCCTGTTCAATGAGGAGCGTATTCAGATCGGCCGCAATTTCTCCAACAAGTTGTGGAACGCGTCGCGCTTCCGGCAGATGTCCGGCCCGATGGCGGACAATTCCAGTTTAGCCGCGATCCTGAGCCGGATCGACACCAGCTTGTGTGATGATTACGATCATTGGATTCTGGCGCGCCTGATCGAAGTGACTGCCGAGATCGAGAAGTGCTTTGCCAACTACGAAATTGCTCCACTGACGCACCAGATCTACGCCTTTTTCTGGGGCGACTTCTGTGATTGGTATGTGGAAGCATCCAAGGGCAAGCTGCGTGGTGACGAAGCCTTGCGCGACAACTGTCTCGCGATTCAGGATCTGGTGATTCGCCAAGTGCTGCAGCTCGCCAATCCGGTGATCCCGCACATTACCGAAGAGCTCTGGAAGGGCCTCGGCTACGATGCCGCGGTGGCGTATATTCAAAACACCAAGCTCACTTCGGCGGCAGATCTCGAAGCCGCACTCTCTGCGGATACATCTGCGGCGGCGCGTGTGGTCAGCTTGCAGGAATTGATTACCCAGGCGCGTGCGCTCAAGTCACAGTATAATTTGGCCAACAAGCGCGACGTCGCGGTGCTGTATGCCGCCGAAGGTGATGCGATTAAAGTGATCGCGGATAACGCCAGCCTGGTGCAAACCCTTGCTGGGATTGTGCTCACCGCAGTCGATGGCGCACAGCCAGATGGTTTGCCTGCAGCGGTCACGCCACTAGGCACGCTGTACTGAATAAGTGAGCTTTTTGGTATCACTTTTTCACTAACCACCCTGACTATATACAAAGGCAATATTATACAATTTACTAACAGATAGTCAAGTCATCTAAGTACAAATTATTTACTTAAAAGCCAAATAAACTAAAGAACAATATTTAAGGTATTAAATTAACTGAAACGCTAATTTAAAAAATAATTAAGCACTTGATTTAATCATTTCTTCAGCAGCCATTTTTGTCTTATCACTAACCTTAATGCCTCCGAGAATTCTGGCCACTTCATCTGTTCTTTGAAGCGGGTTAAGATTTGTAACTTCTGTGAATGTTGCTCCATTTCTCTGAATTTTAACTACCTTCATATGTTCCTTTCCTTGAGCTGCAACTTGAGCAAGATGGGTGACACAAATGACCTGATACCTTGCTGATAGTTGTTTCAGCATCTGCCCAACAATTTCTGCAACTGATCCACTAATCCCAACATCTACCTCATCAAAGACTATCGAAGGCGTAAGTTCAGTCTTACTAGTAACAACTGAAAGTGCTAGTGAAATCCTTGAAAGCTCGCCTCCAGATGCAACTTTATTTAGCGGCTTTAGATCTTGTCCAGTATTTGTTTTAACCTTTATTACAATCTCTTCTTCACCATTTAGTTGAATTGATTGGCTAGGTGAACTAAGATGAAAAAGAACCTCACTGCCAGGCATGCCAAGATTTTGCATTAACTCTGTAACTTTTTTTGAAAGAGATTTGCTTGAGGTGGATCTTTTTGAAGTTAATATTTTTGATTTTTTATAGTAATCTTTTTCAATTTTATCCTGCTTATTAATTAACTCATCTAGCATTTCTGAAGAAGAATCTATTCCATCAAGTTTTTCTTCTAAGCTAGACTTAATTTTAAGAAGCTCTTTAATTTGACAACTATGCTTTCGGCCAAGATCATGAAGAATATTAATTCTGATTGCAAGCTCTGCAGAATTATCTTCTGAGCTACTTATCTTACTGAGGTAGTCTGATAAGTCATAAATACTTTCTTGAATCTGAACCTGTGCGCTTGATAATAGAGACTGAATTGAATCAAGACGATTGTCATACTCCATAGATTCACCAATAACACTTTCGCCTTCTATTAAAATATTATTCACTCCAGAATCATGATCTAAAGATTCTAAAATCCTTGAGATTTTTTCCACTAATAAACTTGCATTCTGAGAAACTTTAAAATCATCTTCAAT
>CAJJBN010000030.1 GCA_905182435.1 Opitutaceae bacterium BACL24 MAG-120322-bin51
TGCAGTTTCGACCGCAGCGGATCGTCTATGTGTCCTGCGATCCGGCCACACAGGCGCGTGATTTAAAGGAGTTCGTCGAGGCAGGCTACGACATCACTTTGATTCAACCATTTGACCTTTTCCCGCACACGCGGCATATTGAAAATGTCGTGTCTTTGACACTTTCTGCGCGCCCGCCAGTGGTAGCGGCTCCTGAAGCCGAACAAGAATTGGCAGGCGAAATCGAAAATTAGGGTTGACGCGCCCACTCTCGAGGGGCATGTTTCTGCCTCTTTTCCTCAGAAACCGAATTTATTTTTTTATGTCAATCGAAGTAAAAGTCCGCAAAGGCGAGCCCATTGAACGTGCGCTCCGCCGCCTCAAGAAACGCCTCGACCGCGAGGGTACCATTCACACCATTCGTGCGAATCGCTATTTCGTGAAGCCTGCTCAGGTGAAGCGTCGTAAGCGTAAGGAATTAGATTTTAACAATATGCTTCGCGTTCGTTACTCGAACATGTAAGTTTATCAGTGCGCGTGCTACAAGCGCTTGTTCTTGATTGAGTCTCGGCCCCGTGCAATGCGTGTCGGGGCTTTTTTCTGCCCACTTTTGCCATGAGTGATGTTTTTGATCGTTTATCTCTATCTACCTGCTGGTGTTCCGCGCGGCACACGGATGGCTATGAAATGATCGAAGAGATGGTGGGGCTAGGGTTTAAGCAGATTGAACTGAGCCATGGCATCCGAATTTCGCTGGTGCCGGGGATTCTTCAAGCGGTTGAAGAAGGACTTGTTGAGGTCTCTTCGGTGCATAACTTTTGTCCATTGCCGAATAGCGTGCAGCACGCGGCGCCGAATCTCTATGAGCCATCGACTGTTGATAAGCGGGAGATGCGGTTGTGGGATCAATACACCAAGCAGACGCTCGATTTTGCGGTCAGAGTGGGGGCAAATCGAATTGTGATGCATTCTGGCAGCACCTGGTATTTCTTTGAGTCTCCAGAGCAGAAGCTCGAGAAGTGGATCGAAGCAGCGGATGTTAAGGCCTGCGATTTGTTGGGAAATGAAGCCTTCGAAGCACGTCGTGAGCGTGCGATGAAGCGCATTCGAAAGGCTTCGAAGAGCTCAATGCCGCGTATTGTCCAAAGTTATGAGCGTGCGATTCCTTGGGCGAAGGAGCGTGATGTGAAACTGTGCCTCGAAAACCGCGAAGGTATGGAAGAGATGCCGATCGACGCGGAGTATGCGGATTTCCTCAAGGAACTAACCGAGCCGGAGCATATCGGCTATTGGCATGATACCGGCCATGCCCAGATCAAGCACCAGCGCGGACTGCTGGATCATCGTGAGCATTTGACTGCGATGGCGGATCGGTTGACGGGATTCCATTTACATGATGTGTCGGATCGTGGGCTCGACCATCAGGTGCCGGGCACGGGCACGATTGATTTTAAGATGATTGCCGAGTTTGTCCGCCCAGAGCACACGCTGGTACTCGAACTCAGCCCGCGATTGAGCAACCGAAGAAGTGCTGGCTTCCCGTGATTATATCGGTGGCGTCTTGGCTTAATCGGCGCGCCGCTTTTCGGGTGTGACAGATTCAGTGCCAGTGGGCACTTTTAGGCGAGAATCGAGCCATTTTGTCGCTTTTTTAGAAGTAGTTAGTTTTAATCAAGTAATTGCTTGACAGTGACTTATGGGTTTTAGGTGAATTGGCATAGTATATGCATTATTAATCATTGTAACTCAACCAAAGGAGGAAATACGATGAAGCTCATACGCTATGAATATCCGCAAATGCCTAGCGCCGGTTCTTTAAATCGCCTATTTGACCTCGGGATGCCAACAGTCGAGCGTTTCGGTGGACTCATTGACGATTTATTTGGCTCGGAGGCTAGTTTAAACCAACCCGCAGTCGATCTCTATGAAGACGATCACCACTTCTTCGCACGTATGGAATTACCAGGCGTAAAAAAGAATGCCATCGACTTGGAACTCGAAAATGCGGTTCTGACCTGCAGTGGCAATTATTCGGAAAAGACTAAGGATACTGAAACAGACTGCAGTTTTCAGCGTTCTATTTCTGTCCCAGGTGCTGCTGCTCTGAATCGGGCCTCCGCTGATTGTGAGGGACGGCGTCCTTACTATTAAAATGCCGAAGAAGGACGCGTCTAAGTCGCGTCAAATCTTGGTCAAATAATTGAAGCCCTTAGAAAGGAATTGAATCATGAGCACTACAGAAATCGATACTATGACTACGACTGAGCCAACGGCTCAAACTCACACTTGGCGACGGCCTCGCTACGATGTGTTGGAAAGTGATGATGCCTTTGACGTCAAGGTTAGCTTGCCGGGCGTTCAGCGTGGAGGAGTGAATATCTCCGTTGATGGTGATAATCTAAGCATCACAGGGACGCGCACTCACTCCGCGATTGAGGGCTGGCGTCCACTTCGGCGTGAGTTGCCGGAGGGGGATTATCGCCTAAACTTACGTTTAAACGTGGGTGTGAAGGAGGCAAATTTTCGCGCTCTCGTTGAAGGCGGGATCCTTGATCTGACACTGCCTGAAGCTGGTGCCTGTATAGCGCGTAAGATTAAGGTGAATTGAGGCATCAGGCGAATGGCTTCCCGGGCGGCTCTGTCAGGGCTGCCCTTTTTTTTGACCAGTCTCTGATGAGTGCGCTTTGGCGGGTCGTTTTTCACTGAAATTGCCAGCTTTACGCTTGCTTTGCACGTGGGGGGCTCGTTTTCCTCTCCGCTTTCCTGATTCAGTGAGATCAGGAGAGAGGTGAGGCCTTTGGCTTCATTCTATTCAAAATTAACCAATCAATAATAACATAAGAAACCTTCATTTCTCCCCGGGACTTATCCTAGGGCTTTGAACTATATATCATGGATGTAACACCAAAAGACCTTTTCGACGCAGGCGTTCACTTCGGCCACCAGCTTCGCCGCTGGAATCCAAAGTCCAAGCCATACGTTTACGCTAACATCAACGGCATCTCTATCATCGATTTGGAGCAGACTCACGCGCTCCTCGAAAAAGCATATGCTTTCATCGAAGAGACCGTTGCTTCCGGTAAAGAAATCCTCTTCATCGGTACTAAGAGCCAAGCGCAAGAAATCATGCGTGAAGCTGCGACTGCTTGCCAAATGCCTTTTTGCGTCAATCGCTGGATGGGTGGAGGCCTCACCAATTTCACCACCATCAAAACTTCGCTCGGTAAATACCGCAAGTTCTTGCAGATGGATACAGATGGCGGTCTCGAAAAACTTCCGGGTAAGGAAGAGGCAGCTGTTCGCCGCCAAATGAGCCGTATGAACCGCAACTTCGAAGGTATGCTCAACGTGAGCGAACTTCCTGCGGCCATCTTCATCGTTGATACTAAGAACGAAGAAATCGCAGTTGCTGAAGCACGTCGCCTCGGCATCCCAGTGATCGGTCTGGTGGATACAAACTCTGACCCTACAATCCTCGACTACCCGATCCCGGGCAATGACGACGCGGTTAAGTCCATCCGTATCATCGTCGAAACTATCCTCGAAGCCGCGCAAAACGGTCTCGCTCATCGTGAAGCTAAGAAGGTGCAAAAGAGCGCTCCTTTGGTTCGTGAGCAAACATTCGAGCAGCAAGAAGACGTCGATGTGACACTTCCAGCTGGTTACGGCGAAGACGAAGCAAAGCCTGCTGCTGAGTAATCAGTATCAGAGTGCTTCTCCAAATTACACAGAATTAAAAGCTAAAATATAGAAACATGAGTGTTCAAATTACAGCAAAGATGGTCGGCGAACTGCGCGAAAGCACAGGCGGTGGACTAATGAACTGCAAAAAAGCATTGGTAGAAACTGAAGGCGACTTCGAGAAAGCTGCGGATCTTCTTCGTAAGAAGGGTGAAGCAACTGCTGCGAAGAAGTCTGGTCGTGATGCAAGCGAAGGCCTGATTGAGACTTACATCCACCTCGGTGGTAAGGTCGGCGTCATGGTTGAAGTGAATTGCGAAAGTGACTTCGTTGCTAAGACTGACGACTTCAAACAACTCATTCGCGACATCGCGATGCACATCGCTGCGGTTAACCCAGCGTGCATCTCTCGTGATGACATCGATCCTGCGATCGTTGCTGCTGAGCGTAAGGTTGCTGAAGAGCAAGCCGAAGGTAAGCCAGAACGTGCAATCGCTAGTATTGTTGAAGGTAAGCTCAACAAGTTCCTCGCTGAATCTTGCCTCCTTGAGCAAGCCTACGTGAAGAACCCTGATCAAACCGTTCAGGAATTGCTCACAACTATGATCGCTAAAATGGGCGAGAACATGGTGGTTAAGCGTTTCGCTCGTTTTGAGGTCGGCGCATAAGTCGTCTACGTTTTATAACATTTCTAAAAGCCCTTCGTTTTCTGAACGAAGGGCTTTTTTTTGCCTGTGTAGTTGGCAGTGTCTTACTCGGCTGCTGATAGATTTAGTCATGCCGCTCGGCGCCGTGTCATATCATTTCAGAGATCTGTTGCTCTGGAGGGAAACGCTCCGTCGTTTCCACCACTATGCATGGCAATGACGGAGCATTGGACTTTTGTCACTCCGCTCGAAACCCTCGATTTTACTACCCCACCAGCCGACCCAGCACCGTCTGCAGCGCCGGTCGTATATGATCCGCCAATGCGTGGTTCGCATACGCCACCCAATTCACCGCACTGGTCGTATCGAGTGGGCAATTCAGCGGACTGCCATCGGGATGTTCGACGATGCAACCCGCCTCTTCGAGGATCAACGCACAGCACACATCATAAGGATGGGCGCTGAGGTTTTCTTCGATGTCCAGCACGCGAAACACCAGCGGGCGGATATCTGCAACGAAGCGATCGTGCCCACTTAAGATTTCGTAGAACTGTCCGCCGGTAGAGATGTATTGATCGTTAAATACTAGTGGTGTGCCATCGCTCGAATCGTCGTAGAGTTTGTCCCAGAGGAGTTCTTCGATTTGAGAGAGCAGGGTGCTGCCAGCGGGAAAGAAGCGGCAGATCGTGCCGAAGGCGTGGCGCACGTCGCTGGCTTGGCTCGGTTGTAGCTCGACTGGGGATTGTTTAAACTCGCTGCGGATGTCGAAGGCTGAGGCGTGCATGCCGCCACCGCGTGTCGCACTGAGTTGATCGGCGCGCCATTGGCGGGTAGTGGGGATCTCGGTCATCGCGCTCACTTCGATGTCGGCGAGTGTATTGTCCTTACCACGTTGTGGCGCAATGCCAGCCAGTATCCAAGCCGCGCGCTTGTCATACATGATGCCGCGCGTGCCATCGATCGGATCAATGATACACTTGAGCGTGGTGTCTTCGAGTTTAGTGCCCAACGGAAAGCAAAGCGTGTGCGCATCATCCAGCCCTTCCATGATGATTTGCACCGGCCAGTTGGCGGACCAGTTATCCTCAAACCATTTGAAGATCGCTTGATCGGCAATGGTATCGATCGCGTAGATCACATCCGCCGCTGTCTCTTCAGTGATCACTGCGAGCTGTTCGGTGGTGCGACTGGCGCGCTCCTTGAGGATGGCTTCGAGCGTCGCGCGCTGCAGCGCGCAGAGTGATTGGCGAAGAGTTTCTTTGTCGGCAGCAGAAAGTGTCATGCGAGTAGTGCGTTGTAAATTATGCGTCTTTGCAACTATTTGAAGAGCGGGTCAGTGAGTTCTGGTCTTGCCAAATGCGCGCAGCGCCCAAGCTTAGCGGCATGGCAGATAGATATGTAGTGATTATGGCCGGGGGCCGTGGTGAACGTTTTTGGCCCGAAAGCCGCTTGGCTTGTCCGAAGCAGTTGCTGCCGATTGTCGGCGACAAGGCGATGCTGGCGCAGACCATCGACCGCTTGGATGGACTCGTGCCAGCCAAGGATGTCTTTGTGATCACCAACGTGGAGCAACGCGCTGCGGTGCTCGAAGTGTGTCCCGAACTTGATCCCGCCAAAGTAATCGGTGAACCGGTCGGCCGTGATACCGCCGCCGCCGTCGGTCTCGCGACGATTTTGGTGGCGCGTGAGAATCCGAATGCCTCGTTTGCGATGTTGCCGGCTGATGCGGTGATTCACAATGCCGAGGGCTTGCGTTCGACTTTGGAGACTGCGTTTGCCGCAGCGGAGGCGAATCCTGTGCTGGCGACCGTGGGCATTACTGCCGCATTTCCTGCGACGGGTTATGGCTACATTCAGCAGGCCGATGCACTCGGCGAGTTTGCCGGACGCGCGGTGTTTAATGTGAAACGCTTCGTTGAGAAACCTGACCTGGCGACCGCGCAGAACTATCTCGATTCGGGCGACTACTTTTGGAATGCTGGCATGTTTGTGTGGTCCGTTGCGTCGATCACTGCCGAGCTCGCTAAGAATACGCCGTCGCTCTGGAGCGCCTTGCAAGCGATCGACTCCGGTCTGGCTGCAGGCACTGCGATCGATCCGTTGCTTGAGGCGCACTATCCTAGTTTAGAGAAGATCTCGGTGGACTATGCGATCATTGAGAAAGCTGAAAACGTGGTGATGGTGGAGTCCGGCTTTGATTGGGACGACGTGGGCGAATGGCCTGCTGTTGAGCGCCACTATCCAGCCGATGAGTCAGGCAATGTTGTGCGGGGCAGCACGCATATCCAAGACTCCAGTAACAATATTGTTTTTTCCAGAGACGATGATCACCTCATCGCACTCCTTGGAGTCCAGGATCTGATCGTGGTGAAAACCGACGATGCGACACTCGTGTGCCATAAGGATAAGGCGCAAGAGATCAAAGCTTTGGTGCAAGCGATCGGCGCGAAAGAAGCACTGAAGCATTTAGTATAAACGAACCATTTCATTTAGCATGTCTGGCACTCTCTTATTTCAGCTCTACCTCTCAGCCCTCAGGTCTCCAGCCTCTGGTCTCCTGATAATTCAATGAATTATCTAGGCATAGATTGGGGCGAGAAACGGATCGGGCTCGCGCATGCCGATGAGGTCGGCATCGCCGTGCCATTGCCAGCTGCCACGGCCGCGACGAAGAAGGCACGGCTCCAGCATATTGAGGAGATGATCAAGACGCGGCGCATTCATGAAATCGTGTGTGGCTATCCGTTGAACATGGATGGCTCGGTTGGAACTCGGGCGAAAGAGGTCGATGTGTTTATTGGCGAAATCGAGAAGCGCTTTGGCTTGCCGGTGCACCGGATCGACGAGCGGCTATCGAGTCACTCGGTCGAACAGGGACTGAAGCAGCAAAAGAAGAAACTTGATCGCCGCAGCGGGGAGATTGATTCCCGGGCAGCCGCATTGATCCTGCAGGATTTTATCGAAGAAAAGGCGATGAATGCGCCGATCCCGTTCCCGGAAGAGGGGTTTTGAGACCTGAGACCTGAGACCTGAGACCTGAGGCTGAGACCTGAGACCTGAGGGCTGAGACCTGGGGGCGCAATGAAGCTTTAAAATGAGGGGGCATTGTCCCGATGCCCGCACGTCAGTTGAGGCAGTAGCTTGAGGAATGGGCGATGGGGCGTAAAAAACGGCGTTTTCCCTGAATTCCTGTCTTGACCCAATGGCGGGCTGGGGGGCATCTTACGCGCTTTGATGACGCGGGTATAGTTTAGAGGTAAAACATCTGCCTTCCACGCAGAGGTCGTCGGTTCGATTCCGTCTACCCGCACCATCGATCAATATAAGAAAGCCAGCATTCGTTTGCTGGCTTTTTGTATTTTAAATCCTGGGTTTGAGGATAAGGACCCCGTCGTGGGCTTCGGCGATTTCACGCATAATATTCGCGAAGCGGGCGTTGCCTTGTGGCGCGCCTATTTGGAAGGGATTGATCAATGTGGGGAAGCCGATGGCGCTGATCGAAGCTGGGCGTTTACCGGTGGTCAAATCACGTGGGTTGAGCCGATCCAGTTTGAGCAGAAAGCTTTGAGTCGAGCCGCGAAAGTCGTCGCCGATCACGTAGAGGCTCATGCTGTCGCTGGGGTCGAGGATTTGTTGGAGGTCGCGGAAGGCCTTGCGCACGCCGGGTTCGGGATCGCTGACGCTGAGGATTGGGTAGTTGAGCACCGCGCGTAAGGCTTGCTGGCGTAGGCCAGGAGAGTCCGGTAGCCAGAAGCCTCGCCGGTCGCGGAGCATGTAGTTGCCGCTGGTATCGATAAATTGAATACTTTTCACTTCAGGGAGACTGTCGAGCAGCTCGGTGATTTGCTCAATCACGCCGAAGTGGAGCTGATTGGTCATCTGGTTGCGCATGCTTCCGGATGTATCGATGATAAAGGCAACGTGCGTGGCATCAGCGGGCAGCCCGATAGGGGGGAGATCCTCGTGCTTAAAGCTTTGTAGGAGGCGGGTGGCTTCGGCTGCAGCTTGTTGGCTGGTGCTGAGGTTGGCCTGCTTGCTGTCGAATTCTTGTTGGAGGTCGGCCAGTGTGGATTCCAATTCTTGAATGATAGATTGTATGCGCTGCCGCTCTTGCTCGGTCTGCTTGCTGTTGATGGAAGCTTCGAGGAGGGCCGCTTTTTGGGCGACGTCTGCTTCGAGCTGGGCGAGTTGCGCGCGCATCGCCAGCAGAGTGGGGTCATCGACTTCGCTTTCGACGCCGGCCTTGCCTGAGCCGATTGATAAAATAAACAGCAACAGAATCGCACCGAAGCCACAGCAGAGGCAGTCTAGGAAGGAGAGGCTGAATACCTCCATCTGTCTTCGTTTTATCATTAATTAAAGATTAGCTATTAGTTATTGCCTCTTTAGAGGCTGGGCCAATCGTGGTCGGGGATAAGGGTGATGCCGTTGCTGCGGCCACTGAGTTGCCAGTAGAGGCCAGCTGCGGAGGGATCGCCTTCGAAGGGGAAGAGGATCGCGTTGCAGGGGTAGTTCGGGCGTGTCGCCATTGCGCCTTTGAAGAGTTGCACGCGGTCAGCTTCGGAGAGGCTTCGCTGACTGGGGTTGGGCGCGCTCGGCAGACCGTCGCTGATCAATAAGAGGCTGCTAGGCCGCTCTTTGAGGCTGCCGACGGTGCGCAGGGCTTTGGATAGGTCGGCGCCGCCGGAGGCTTGGAGCTGGTCGAGTCGCTCGAGTGTGGTGAGTAGAGCGCTATTGTCGTAAGGGTCGATATAGGGACTTGCGGCGCTGCCGGATACCGCCGAAGTGGCTTCATTCATCTGCAAGATCGCAACTTTGGTGCCCTTTGGTATCGCAGCGATCACGGCACGCACGGCGGCTTTGGCGCGCAGCCATTTTGCGGCCTTGGCCCCGCCGCCGGTACGGATGATCTCGAGGGCGCTCTTAGCGTCTGCGGCCAGCATACTGCCGGAGTTTTCGAGTAGAATAATGGCACGTGGCCCGCGTAAGCGTAGTCCTGAAAGGTAGCTTTGGTCGGCGGAGGGACGATCGAGCCCTGCCACGGCGTCGACGGTTTCAGTTTTGGTATCGAGTGTCGCAAGTGCCTTAGTTTGATCTTCGATGGCTTTGGCGAGGCGCTCTTGCGCGGCGGCAAGCTCCGCGACGCTGGTGGCATTGGCATCAGGTTGCGGATCAAGTGCGGCGATGTCTTTGTTTAGAGATTTTAGTTTGGCTTCAGCGGCCTCGATCGCTTGTTGCAGGGTTTCTTCAGCGGCGAGGGATTGTGTGGCTTCTTCTTGCGAGTCGATGATCTGGCTCTTGGCAGTGAGAATAAACAGCAGCAACACGGCACCGAAACCGCAACAGATGCAGTCGATAAATGACAGTGCGGAGCTTTGTGCTTCTCGGCGTTTCATGGGTTGAGTGACCGCGCTACGCGCGGAGTGGGAGTGAGTGCCGCGCTGCGCGCGGAGTGAGAGTGAGAGTGAGAGTGAGAGTGAGAGTGAGAGTGACGAAGCGCGAGTAGCGCGTAGATGGTCTGTGAGGTCTGCCGAGCTGGCCCCGCAGGGGTGACTGAACTGGGTGCCCTTTGGGCGAGTGAAGGAACAGTGGTTAGTTAAGAGAGGCGCTGTCGTCTACCTGAGGTTCCTCGGGGGCGTTCTCGATCTCAATTTCGATTTCGGGGGCGGCCTCTTCGTCGCGGTCGTAGAGTTTATCGATGATTTGTTCGCGGCAGAAGGTCTGGAGGCGGAGGATGAGCCCTTCCTGGCCACTTTGTAGTAGGTGGATCAGCAGCATCAGCACGATGCTGATGATCAGAGCGACGAGGGTCGAGTTGAAGGCGACGCCGAGCGCGTTGGTGACGCCGGAGATGTCGCCTTGCAGGGCTTCGTCAGCGCGGTGTAGTGCGACGCCGATGCCGCGGACAGTGCCGATAAAGCCGATGGATGGGATCGCCCATACCAAATAGCGCAGCATGGACAGTTCGCTCTCTTGCTGTTCGGAGGCGACTTCGAGGCGGCCCATGATGGTCTCGGTGGCTCCGGGCACGTTGCCCGTCATGTGGTAGCGCTCCAGACCGCGGGCCATGACGTAAGGGAGGATTTTATTTTTAAGATCGGGGCGCGCGCTCTTTTCGTCGATTTCGCCGGAGAGCTTCCCTGCGCGTTCGCGGGAGATATTGCGTGAGCCGCTGAGTAGATCGACTTCTGGTTCGGCGTCGATACCTTCGCTCTCAGGAGCGAAGCGTCCGAGGGCGGTAGCTTCGAAGTGAACGAGGATAAACTTATAGGCGAGGATCATGATGCCCCAGAGAAAGAGGGAGATGCAGACTTGTTGCTCGTAATCTTTAAGAATCACGAAGATTCCAGAGGATGAGCTGGCACCCTCGACGCCATAGCTTTGCGCGAGTGCGGCTTTATCTGCGGCTGGTCGAATCAGCCCGCTGTAGAGCACGCCGACAAAAATAAAGGAGGCGATCAGGCCGAGGCTGAAAATGAGGCCTTTGACTGAGAAGAGGCCGCGTTCGGGGTTTCGTAAGCTCATAGGTGTCGTGTGGTATGTGAAGATCGGGGCGCTTTGCCTAGGCAATAAATAAAAAAGTGGTGATGTCGGAGTCGTATCGACTTGGGCTGTGGCTGTATTTCCCGACTCATCCTGCGATTTATTCTCGATATTGCAATTTCCTTACTAAACAATAGTCTGCAGTTATGTTTAAAGCTACACTCACTCCTCTTCTCTTATGCGCTGCGTTACTTTTTAGCGGATGTTCATCGACTAATAGTGGCAATACGGGGCGCAATGTCGGTATTGCAGCCGGTGCGATTTTGGGCGCTGTGATTGGGGCTCAGCTCGGCGACGGCAGTGGGGCGAATGTGGCCGCGGGTGCTGCGGCGGGTGCTGCACTGGGTGGCTTGGGTGGTAGCAAGTATGACAAGAACAAGGAGGAACTTGAAGCCGCGGAGGCTCAGCGGCAGTATGAGTATGATCAAGAAGCACAAGCTCAGGTGAAGCTGGAAGAAGAAATTCAGACCTTGGAGGCGAAAAGGGTGCGTGATGAGATTGCGCGTAATTCAACCACATCTGATGTCAGCGCGGCAGAGCGTGAGGCAGCGCGCCTCGAAGCAGAGTTGGCCGTGAAGAAAAAGGCCTATGAGGATTCTCAAGCGCGAGCGAAGCGCATCCAAGAAGCACAGGCGCGCGTTGCCAAAGCTCAAGAAGAGCTCGCTGAGATGGAGCGTCAGGCAAACGGCGGCTAATTGTAGCGGAGCTGTTTGATAATCACTGTATGCGCTAGTGGCGAATCACGCGTAGTTCCCGGTTCGAATCTGCCGGCCTGTGTGTATGGATTAGGGTAACTCGACAGCGTTATACTTTAATGCTTTTATTTGTTAGGTGCTTGTCGTATACAAGTTACTAATAGTCATTCTTGGCCTTTTTCCCAAATACGATCTAAAATGAAATCATCGCAATATATTGATATTCTAGGGCAAAAAGTCCCTAAGCGAACTGTGCTTTTTGTAGTTGGGTCAGTAACGATTGTCGTTGGGGGTGTCGTCGGACTGCTGTATTATTTGTTGCTGGCCGGCAGTGCGCCTATCGTTGCAACAGCTGCAACACCTGCAACACCTGCAACAGTTACAACACCTGCAACAGCTACAACACCTGCAACAGTTACAACACCTGCAACACCGACTGCAATGGTGGTGGAGCCGAATGTCCGCCATCGCGTGAATCAGTCAAATAGTAAGATGTCGTCGCAGTCTTCATTAGTGACCCTGTTGGAGAGACATTTAGAGGCAACACAGCTTAGTGCGGTAGATTCTTTGATTGTACATGGGGCGGCTTCGGCATCTACTGTGACCTGCGAATTAGTGATGATGGCGCGTCGCCCGAATCTGTATACATTAAAAACAGAGGGTATTGGCTTCGAGTATACCTCAGAGCTTGGTTATAATGGACAGATCGGATGGTCTAGGCTGGATTTACTCAATTTAAATAAAGACGATGTCGAGTTCTTTACGCGGGTGGCATTGTTTGAGAGTTCGCTCGCACACCTAGCATGGAGCTATCAATCTCGTCAGGCAGTTGAATCTGGGCTTGAGTCGGTGTTGGAGCGTTTGCCTAATGAGCAATGGCAAGGGCGCGTTTGTGCGGTGGTCGTGAGTCGTGGGCTATTGCCGATCTCCATTTATCATTATATCGATCAGCAGAGCAATGAGGAAGTCTATCGCCGGACTCAAGCTCTGAGAGGAACAGATTTGGTGGATCTAGAAATGCACCTTGCGCCGTCTGATGCCGCGGCATCTCCTCGTCTGCCTATGGGCTATGAACTCTACTTTGATGGCACGTTACATGACACCATAGCGATCACTAAAATTCGGCCGAATCGTGGGGTGTTTAAATCGCGTTTCGATGCCCCTTCAGATGCCACTGCGACGGGCTTATCGCCTCGTGCGGCGCGCGCTAATTAAGCTTTTCCGCTCTCTTGGGCAGCGAGGAGGATAGCTTTGCGTTCGCGGCGATTCTTATCTTCGCCAAATGCACTGCGCCAGTAGCGCCAGGGCAAGTTCAATAGGCAGATGAAAAATATCTGGCTAGCGGCAAAGCCGATCGTCCACCAGAAGCCACTGCTGGTGAATCCATAGGCGTGTAGGCCTACGCCGAGTAGGTTGGTGCCGAACCACGACCACACGGTCACGATACTGCCACAAATCGCCAAAGCCATGAGGCCGCGCTCCTTCACGATCCCGCCCCAGCGGGCGTGTAACACGATGGCACCCATGATCACGATCATGAGCGCACCGTTTTCTTTCGGATCCCATCCCCAGAAGCGACCCCAGGATTGGTCGGCCCAGATGCCGCCGAGAATGGTGCCGACGAGGCTAAACAATGTCGCAAAGCAGGTGATTCCATACACCATACTGACGATGGATTTGGCCGACTCTTTGCTGAAGCGCTTGGAAAATAGTCCGAGCACAGTGAAAATTAATGCAAGTGCGCCGGCAAAGAACATAGCGGAGTAGCCGAATGTAATGACGGTGACGTGTGTCGCTAGCCAGAAGTTGGAGTCGAGCACCGCGCGCATCATTTCAAGTGTGTCGCCACTCATGGATAGGTGGTGCGCAATAATGAGCGTGCAAAACCCGACCAGCGAAGCCATCGCCGCGCCGACGCCGTTTTTATAGAACTTTTCAAGGATCACACCAAGCAGCACGGCACCCCAGCCGACGAACACGGCAGAAGAGTAGAGATTCGTCACAAAAACACCGTAGCGCTCTTGAATGTACATGCGGGAGATCAGCCCTAAGGTATGAATGGTAAAGGCGAGTAATAGCACCCAGAATGCCGCTTTGGCAAGCGGCGCAGGCCAGCGCAGCCATGAGATGCAGACGGTCAGGAAGATCAGCACGTAGAGCTGCATCGAAAGGTAGAACGGCTGGGCTTGGTTGAAGACGCGTTCGAAATGCACACGATTAATATCGTTCGGGAATTCACCGATAAAGCGCTGGCGTAATTGTTCGACGGTTTTGTTGAACATGTCAGGCTGATCCAGGCGGTATGCCATCGTCAGGCTGGCGTAGCTGGTGACGTAAGGGCTGAGGTCATCGCCACGCATTACGTCGAGTAATTCTAAGCCGATATTTTTCCAGTCGTCGAGTGGATCGACGGGCGCGATTGGCGGCACGACTCGTAAATAGGCGGTCTTCGAAAGTTTTAAATAATCGTCGCCAAATTGAATGAACCTGCTGAGCAGTTCGGCATCGTAGTCCTTACCCGCTTGCTGTTGGCGTAGGGCCACGAGTCCTGGTGCGATACTGCTAATATAGCTCTGATATTCATCGACAAGTCGATCAAGCCGTTCCGGGGTGCCGACCGGGTGCAGCGAGTGCATGACACGGTGGTAGAGTGTGAGCCCGTCGTTCAGATCGGCGATTTGTTGCTCGTAGGGACTACGTTTTTTCGGTTCAGGGTTGATCTCCTTATAGAGTCGCAGGATCTCATCGAAGTGTGGCAGTAGATCATTGAAGGCGTAGTGGCGTTGGCCTTTTTGTGCGAGACCTGCGATGCCAAGATCGTCTGGAAACTCGATTTTGAACACGCGATAGGTGTCGGCCACTTCAGGGCGCATGGTCAGATCCATGAACCATTCGATCGGACTGAGTGTCACGCCTTCGGGGGTGACGACTTTTTGACGTGCAGCGAGCACGAGCAGCGTGTTACGCGCAACCGAGTCGAGCGGTTTGATGCGGCCACCGACTTGCACCGGCAGTTCAGAGAAGCTAGCGACATCAAAGTCCGAGGTGTTGGTGGCTGGCTTGAATCCCGATGCGACGATGAGCGCAGCGATAATCAGGATCAGAGTGAAAGCGAATTTCTTCATTAGGCGGTAGCGCGTTTTTTGAGGAATTTAAAGAAATGCATGCCGAACTGAACGAGCATGCCGACTCCCATTAGTAGTACGCTGACGTAGGGCAGGATCCAGCCTGGATTCCGCACGACTTGGAAGATCGAGGTGCGGTCGTCATTGGCGAAAGAGGCTTGATAAAAGGTCAGGCCTTCGTAGCGCAGTGGGTGATTCATATAGATCAGCGCTTTTTGATTTTTGGTGGTATCGCTGTGGCGCACCATCACTTCACTGGAGTAGTTGAAGGGGATTTCGGTGCCAGGATATTTCTCGTGGGAGAAATCGACCAACTCGACTGCGAATGGATAATAGTGGCGCTTCAGTCGGAGGACAATCTCCCAGCTTTGTTCGCCGAGAGTCACCATTTGCGGTGGGAAGCGATCGTCGATGACATTCGAAACCAACCAGATGCCGAGTGAACCCTCGGGGCTGAGCACTTCGACGTAAGCAGTGGCGGTGTTGATCTGATTCTCCGCATATGTAACCGCAGTCGGTGTGACGACGACGTTCATCTTAACTGCGACACCTTGGTTGGCGGGAGACTCGACTGGTGCGGCCCCCTCTTGGGAACGGCCGATTTGTGCGTTCGGATAGTAACTGACGGTGCGGATGGTCAGTGGACTCTCTGGCACGGCGACTGTTCTACCTGGTTTGAGCAGTGCGATGGGGATGCTATGCACGGTGTCGAAATTGGCGTGCATGCGGTCAATCAACACGAGCTCGTTGTCGCGATATTCTTGGGAGTAGTTACTGCTGGCGCCCTCATCGACGGGCATTTGGCTTTCTTCAGACAGCACGTCGGTCAGCAACTCGCTAATGAGTAGCAGGATCAGTCCGATGTGGATCAGGAAGATGCCGGCTTTCTTGGCGCTTAATGTAAACCGAGTGACGTGGGCGGCTACGAGATTGATCAGCAGCATGCCGCCGAGCAAGTAACCACCTGGCATCGGGATGCGCAGCCAGTAGAGCTTATCGTATGCGATCCATGCTTCGGGGTAAGCCCATATCGCTAGAGCGCTTTCGAAGTAGTCCTTCTGTGTTTTCCAGATGCCAGTTTCGACTTGTGCGAGTGTGCCAAAAAAAATCAGCACCATCGACAAAGAGAGCAGGACGACAGTAAGTCGTAGTGATGCAAAGAATTGAAGCAACGCTTTCATTATTTAGTGGGCGTGGTCCTCGATTTGGATCGAATCGAGGAATAGCTTCATGGATGCTTCGTTGGCAAGCACAGTGGGAGTGTCGCCGAGCATTTTCACGAACCAAGTGCTGCCATGGAAGGGCAGGAGTGCGCCGAGGATGCTTTGCGTTTCGCCTTCGAGACGCACGTAGAGTCCGCGGTGCCCTGAAATGTCATAAGCTGTAGTAAAGGCGGGCAAGTCTTCGTCCGTGGCTGCTTCGAGGCCGACTTGACCGCGCCAGCGGTTAATGTTGGCGAGGCGTCCGCCAACATCGCCAGGGAAAGTGAGGATGGTGATTTCGGCACTGCCAGTGTCGGCGGTGACCTTGAGATTCGCTTTGCGGATGCCGCTTGCGGCGAGTTTTTTCCAGCCTTCAGGAGTGATGAAGTCGACTTCGCCAGCTTCGTTGGCCGCTTGTTGCATGCCGGGCAGCACGTTCATCTTACTTGGAGCGCTCGTTTCTGGCGTGGTTGCCGCTGCCATCGTTGGCATCGCGTCGGCGCGTTGCTCCTTCGGGATTTGGTAGGTCACGGGTTGCGCTTGATCACAAGCACTCAAGCAGAGTGCTGCGATGCCGGCCACTATCAGTGGCAGGCGTTGAAGGTAATGGGAGTGGATACGCGAGATCATATGGACATAAAGAAGTGCAAGTAAGTCTCGATTTAGTCAACTGCGTGAACTTCCTATTCTTCAAGCTAATCGCAATGATTAGCCTGGCGCGGAATGAAACGGCCGTGCGAAATCGACAAGCCGCCTAGTTGTTGAAGCGGAAGAGTGTCACGTCGCCGTCTTTAAATTCGTATTCTTTGCCTTCGAGTCGGTATTTGCCTGCTTCGCGTGCTTTGGCGACGTTGCCTGCTTCGATCAGATCGTCGTAGGCGACCACTTCAGCTTTAATGAAGCCTGATTCGAAGTCGGTATGGATGACGCCAGCACATTGCGGTGCTTTCATGCCTGTTTTAAAAGTCCATGCACGCACTTCTTGTACGCCCGCAGTAAAGTAGGAGGCGAGGCCGAGCAGATCGTAGGTCGCACGAATGAGGAGCGACACGCCAGAATCCTGTACGCCGAGTGATTCGAGATATTCTGAAGCTTCTTCGTCGTCAAAGTCGATTAGCTCCGCTTCGACGGAGGCTGAAACTACGCAAGTACCTGCACCGTGGTGCTCATGGGCAAATTTCTCGACGGCGGTGACGTAGGCATTGCCCGAGTAGTCGGCTAGGTCTGATTCGGAAACATTGCAGGCATAGAGCACTGGTTTTGCTGAAAGTAGGCAGAGGCGCTTGAGCGCGGCCTGTTCGTCGTCCGATAAGTCGAGCGTGATCGCTGGCTTGGTCTCGTTTAGGTGTGGCAGCAGGCGCTCGATCAGTGCGACGTTTTCGGCGGCTTCTTTATCGCCACCGCGCGCTTTCTTTACGAGCTTATCTTGTTGGCCTTCCAGTGAGGTGATGTCGGCGAGTATGAGCTCAGTGTTGATCACTTCGATATCACGCAGTGGGTCAATGCCGGACAAGGTGTGGATGATGTCGTCATCGTCGAAACAACGCACGACGTGCACGATGGCATCGACCTCGCGGATGTTGGCGAGGAACTTGTTCCCAAGGCCTTCCCCCTTACTGGCGCCAGCGACGAGGCCGGCGATATCGACGAACTCAATCGCCGCAGGGATGACCTTATTCGTCTTGGAGATCTCACGCAGAGGCTCTAGGCGGCTGTCCGGCACTTGAACGACGCCCACGTTTGGGTCGATCGTGCAAAACGGATAGTTTGCCGATCCGCCTTACGTGTGCGCGTAAGAGCATTGAACAGTGTACTTTTGCCCACATTGGGGAGACCTACGATACCAGCTTGAAGCATAATTGTGAGAAAATGCGAAGGGGCCGCTCGGGTGCAATGTTAAACCGTCAGCGAATATTGCGCAAGGACTCGCTGTGTTTGACTTTGAGTTTAATAAGCTATTTTAATTCCAGTAACTATTACTCGTTGCATAAGTGAAACAAGCCGAAGAAATTAATACCGAAGGATCTCGTATTCTTGTCGTGGACGACGACGAGATCATTCGTATGTTATTACGCCGCTTGCTTGAGCGCAGTGGATTCGTGGTCGATGAGGCCGATTCTGGCGAAAGTGCGATCGAGTGTATCGAAGCGCATGAGCCAGATCTGATCCTGCTCGACGTTATTATGGATGGTATCGACGGCTTTGTGACTTGTCGAAAGATTAAGAAGATGCGGGGCCTGAAGGAGGTGCCGATTATTTTTGTAACGGGCCGTTCTGACACCAGTTCGATCGTCGAAGGGCTCGATGCGGGCGGCTGTGACTATGTCGCAAAGCCGATCAATCGCCACGAGGCCTTGGCTCGTATGCGGAATCACTTAAAGATGCGTGTATTGATGGGCTGCCAACGTGAATTTATTAATCGATTAAAGGAAGACAAGCTCGCTAAAAATCGCATCATTGGTGTCGCATCGCATGATTTACGCAATCCGTTGGCCTCGATTCGTGGCCTTTCAGATTTCCTCGCTGAGAGCGGTCCACTCAATCATGAGCAGAAAGAAATTGCAGATACGATTCAATCGACTTCAGCCTCGATGCTGCATCTGGTTGATGAATTACTCGATCTCTCGGTGATTGAAAGTGGCGAAGAGCATTCAAACGCAGAGCCTTGTCAGGTGCGTGAGGTGATCTCTTCTTCACTCAATATTTATCAGTTCACCGCGAATGAGAAGTCCATTAAGTTGGAATTAGACGACCGCGGCATGCCAGACCTGTTGATGCTCGATAAGGCTCAATTCCGTCGCTTGATGGATAACTTGTTAAGCAATGCGGTCAAGTATTCGCCTTTTTGCTCTTTTATTCGAGTGATCACCGAGCAAGTGAACGGGATCTTTAAAATCGTGATCGAAGATGAAGGCCCCGGTATTCCAGAGGACGAAATGCATAAGTTGTTTACTCATTTCGGAAAGACGTCGGTGCAGCCGACTGGCAATGAGAGCAGTACGGGACTCGGTCTCGCAATCTGTAAGGAGATCGCTGAGCTGCATCGTGGCAAAGTGTACGCCGAGAATCCCGAGGGTCGAGTGGGCGCGCGTTTCACTATCGAACTGGATACGCAGGTGCTTGCTGTTTGCACCTAGCGAAGTGGCGCAAATGATAGGGAGGCTGCTCGGATACCCGCTTTAAAACGGGTTCATCGTTGATTGCCGGGAAAGTCTCGATTGAGACGACAGGCCGTTTCAATCTGAGAGGCAACGGGTTCCTTTTGGGCGGAGCTGTGTTTGAGCCATTGAGTGCGATAGGAGCGTGGGCGACTCGCCCACGTATGCTCCTGTCTCGCTGTAATAGCGAGGGCGAGTCGCCCTCCCTCCTGTGCTTACCCTTTGTGCGCTAATCGTCGATGATTGCCACGTTCGAGAAGCAAGATTACAGAGGCATTTCACCTAGCTGAAGCAACACTGAACTATAACGCGCTACGCTCGAAGTGTGCGCACTGCTATAATTCTGCTAAAAGTAGACTTTATCCGTTCGTCAGATGTGCAAGTACCGCCCATTTTAGTCAATTCAAATGGTGAAAATCAAGGGTCGTACATTTTAGCCAAAATTTCTCGGCACATTGGGAGATGCGCACCCATACGACTGTTCCGCGCAGATGTGGTTGAATTCACTGCAATATTAATTATAACCTGTAGATAATATGAGTCGTCAACCTAGTCGCGAAAATACAGAGTAATAACAAGCTCACCAGCCATACGGCAATAAAGGCCTTGCGCCGAAAATTGCCGGGACGTGTCTTTGTGGATGAAAAAAGCTGCTTCGATGCGTCGCTAGATAACCTGCGTCTTTCGTTTTTGCCTGATGCGGTGGTGAAAGTGCAAACCGCTGCCGAGGTTGGCGCGGTGCTCAAGCTCGCTCATAAATACACGATTCCCGTGACTGCTCGAGGAGCAGGTTCGTCTGCAACGGGTTCGGCTGTACCCCTGCACGGAGGCTGGGTCTTGGATGTCTCGGCGCTCGACGATATTAAGATCGATACTGTGTCTCGTATGGTGACAGCTGGTGCGGGTGCGGTTACCTCTGAAATACAGGATCAAGTCGAAGCGGTGGGTCTGTTTTATCCGCCAGACCCGTCGTCGAAGAAATACTCCACCATCGGCGGCAATATCGCCTGCAATGCAGGTGGCCTGAGGTGCGTGAAGTATGGTGTGACCCGCGACTATGTGCTCGGGCTCGAAGGTTTTTATGCCGATGGCGGTCCTTTTAAACTAGGCCTAGCACTGAAGAAATACGTGTCTGGTCTGAACCTTCGGGATTTGTTGATCGGCTCTGAGGGGACTCTGGGCGTGATCACTGCCGCGACCTTGAAGCTTATTCCGAAACCGCAAAAGCGCTGGACTGGTATGTTCGCCTTTAAGTCCGAAGCGGCGGCACTCAAGGCCGTGGTGGCTCTATTCGATGCTGGGCTCAATCCGTCGATTCTCGAATTTCTCGACCGTCAATCCGTGACGTGTGCGGAGCGTTACACCGGTCATTTGATTTTTGACGATTGCCCGCGCGCGTCGATTTTATTGATCGAAGTGGATGGGCGTCCCGCTGAGGTACGTGAGCAACGCACCCGATTGCTAGAGTTTATGCAGAGCCGCGCCATCGCGCATCGCGAGGCTCGCACCGATGCTAGGGCCGAAGCGCTGTGGCAGGTGCGGCGTACTTGTTCGCAATCGATGTTCTCGATTGCGGATACCAAACTAAACGAAGACGTCGTGGTGCCGATTCAAAAGCAAGCAGAGCTTATTCGATATACCATCGCGTTGAAAAAAGAGATCGGCCTGGCTACGCCGACTTTCGGTCACGCCGGTGACGGCAACCTGCATGTGCATATTATGTATGATCGCTCAAATGCTGCAGATGCAGTCAAGGCCAAGGTCGGCATCAAAAAGCTCATGCAGAAAGTGGTTGATCTCGGCGGCGTCATTACCGGCGAGCATGGAGTGGGCTTGGCGAAAGCGCCGTTCATGGAACTGCAGCACAGCAAGGCTGAGATCGCGGCGATGCGAGCGGTAAAAGATGCGCTCGACCCAAAAGGGAATACTCAATCCTGGTAAGATCTTTGAGCCTTTCGAGGTGTGGGATCACAAACCCGTGCAGGTGAAGTTGCCTTGGGATCACCGCTAGTTTATTTAAAATCAAAATTATTGGATTAAAACATGCATGACACTTTGTTAATCGGTTGGACGACGGTGGATTCTGAAGCCGCAGCTCAGCGCCTCGGCAATGGTTTGGTTGCGACGGGGCTGGCCGCTTGTGTCCAAATTGATGCGGGTGTGGAGTCGGTCTACCGTTGGGAAGGCGCAGTTCAGTCTACGAGCGCGAATGGCGCCTGATGGTGAAGTTCGCTGCAGCGCGCAGCGCCGAGCTACTCGCATATATCGAAGCGCACCACCCTTACGATGTGCCGGAGTGGGTCGTCGTGCGCGCCGAGCAAGTCGCCCCCGCGTATTTGAAGTGGGCCTTGGGCGAGGGTGAGTGAGTCTTGTTTGGAACGGGCTGACGAAGATCAGCGTGCCCACGGAGTCGCGGGATAAACTCGCTCGCTACATTTAGGTTGTAGCGACTGGGTTTATCTCGTGGGGGCATGTTATTTCAATGTGCTCACTTGACCTGTGGGAGCGACAACGCAAATTAGGGCGCATGTTGGATCCAATCGAAGCTCTTAAAGAATATATTCGTTTTCCCTCCGTTTCGACGGACCCCGCGTATGCGGATGGCATGAAGGGCGCGCGTGAATATGCCACTAGCCTGCTGCAAGAGATTGGCTTCACGGTCGAAGTCGTGGAGACGGCGCTGCACCCGATTTTGTTAGCCGAACGCTTTGGCGATCCGGCGTGGCCGCATATTGCGATCTACGGCCACTACGATGTGCAACCTGCAGACCCGTTTGAGCTCTGGTCCAGTGCCCCGTTTGAACCAGAGGTGCGTGACGGGCGACTTTATGGTCGTGGCACTGCCGATAACAAGGGACCGACAATCGTACATATGTCGGCACTTGCTCGTGTGCTGGCGAAGCATCCAGATCTGCCACTCAACATTACTTATGTGATCGAAGGGGAGGAAGAGATTGGCAGCCCGAGCATGCCGAAGTTTTTTGATTCGTATGCCGAGCGCATCTCTAAGGCAGACTTTATCCTTGTCTCTGATACCGGTAGCCCAAATACGGAGCAGCTGGTTATTACTACCGCGTTGCGTGGCCTAGTTGATTTGGAAATTAAAGTGCGTGGGCCGAAGAGTGACTTGCATTCGGGTATCCATGGTGGCGCGGTGTATAATCCGTTACAAGCGTTGATGGAAATTTGCGCGGGGTTACACAATCCCGATGGCAGTGTGAATGTAGCCGGCTTTTATGACGACGTGCTGCCGGTTTTAGAGTGGGAACGCGAAGAATTAAAACGCTATCCAGAAACCGTCGAGAGCTATCAGGCGATGCTCGATGTGCCGGCATTTTACCCAGCCAACGGCCTCTCGCCGCTCGAAGCCGTGCGCTTCGGCCCGACGCTTGAGTTTAATGGTATCGGTGGGGGTTACCAGGGCAAAGGCTCGAAGACAGTAATCGCCAGCGAGGCATTTGCTAAAGTCACTTGCCGCTTAGTTGCGAATCAAGATCCGCACAAGACACAGGATCAAGTCGTCGCTGCAATTGAAGCGCTGTGCCCCGCAGGTGTGACGCTGAATGTGCGTCGCGGCCCAGTGGCAGAAGCCTATCTTGCAGTGCCGCCGGAGCGCCCAAATACTCCGGCAGATCAACCGGCAGCCTTGGCACGTGCTTTTAAGTCTGCGGATCGTGCGATTGAGCAATGCTTCGGCAATGCGCCGATTTATTTGCGTGAGGGGGGCAGCATTCCAGTGATTGCCGATTTTAATAAACGCGCGGGATTGGATGCCTTGATGATTGGCCTGTTTACGCCGATTGATAATTTGCATGCACCAGACGAGGGCTTCGATCTCAAGCTGATGGAAAATGCGATCACCGCCTTTGAGCAAATATTCTGCGATATCGCAGGCGTGTGAGGGCGACTGCGCCGTCTCGATCAAGGCCGTGGCTTGGCAATCATTGGCAATCAGTTCGCTGGAATCAGCGCTGAGGCTCTTCCAGCTTCAATGACGATTGCGCCGCTACCGTGGAGCCGCCGTTGACGGGTGGATCTGAAAATTACGTTTGAGTAGGAGCTCATATTTAACGCCTAGGCGTGTTAATATGCCGAGAATGCCGCTGGCTGTGCTGATGCGGAAAGTCCGACGCGCTGCACCGCAGTGCTCAATTGTGGATTGACTCTTTTGCTCTGAATTCAGAACTCTGTTGCTATGAAATACATCAGCACACGCGGCCAAGTGCCTCCTGTTTCTTTTTCGACGGCGATTGCCGAAGGGCTGGCACCGGACGGTGGCTTGTATCTACCCGCGACACTACCTGACTTAGCGCCTTTCCTCAAAGACTGGGAGTCGCTCAGTTATGCTCAACTGTGCGAAGCCTTTATGGCGGTGTTTGCCACTGATATCGACCGTGCCGAGTTGAAGGGGATCGTCGAGCGTTCATACACAAAATTTGATCATGCGGACATCGCACCAATTCAAAAACTGAGCGACGATCTGTTCGTCCTAGAGTTGTTTCATGGGCCGACTTTGGCGTTTAAAGACTTTGCCCTGCAATTTCTAGGCAACCTTTACGAAGCGCAGATCACTCGTACTGGAAATCCGATTTCTGTGCTGGGCGCAACCTCTGGCGATACCGGCGCGGCTGCGATTCACGGGTTACTTGGTAAGACTGGAGTGAAGACTTTCATTCTATATCCCGATGGCCGTGTGTCGCCACTACAGGAGCGCCAGATGACTTGCACTGGGGCGGACAACGTCTTCCCGCTGGCGATCAAGGGTAGCTTTGATGACGCGCAGGCGGCGCTGAAGACTGTATTCGAGGATCGTGCGTTCGCGGCTGAAGTCGGCCTCTCCGCGGTTAATTCGATCAACCTCGCCCGGATCTTGGCACAGTGCGTGTACTATCTCTCCGCCTTCTTTCGCTTACCCGCGGAGATCCGAGAGGACGTCACCTTCGTGGTGCCGACGGGTAACTTTGGTAATGTCTTAGCTGGTTGGTTGGTGCAGCGCATGGGTGTGCCGATCAAAGGTTTCCGCGTGGCAACCAATCAAAACGATATTCTACATCGACTCTTCCAAACCGGCATTTATCAGCTGGATGAGGTCGCACCGAGCTTGGCTCCGTCGATGGACATACAGGTTGCTTCCAATTTTGAGCGCTTCCTATACTACGCGGAAGATTGCGATTCGGCTAAGGTGCGCGAAGTGATCAGCACCTTTAAGCAAACGGGTAAATACGTGTTTGAAGACTTTAAGTCGGACGGCATTAGCAGCTCGCGCACGGACGACGCTGAGATCGGTGCGATCATCAAGCGTGTCTATGAGCAATACGGCTATGTAGCCGATCCGCATACTGCCTGTGGGTTTACTGGCGATTTCGATGGTCCGCAGCTGGTCCTATCGACTGCGCATCCAGCTAAATTCCCAGATACGATTGTGGAATCGATCGGACAAGATTCAACACATCCATCATTGGAGACGTTGAAGGCCCGCGAGATTGTGAAGCATGCAGTCGAGCCGACTCCGGCAGCAATCAAGGCTTTTATGCGGGCCCATTAAGCGCGGGTCGGTAGTGCGATTAAAATCAAGTCAATTGAAAGACAGTTCAGCAGTACTGTCTGACTCGTGTGGATAGCTCTTTGTTAGAGCTGTCGCCGTTGCTACTCTACGATTCTAGAGGTATTTCTAGGTAGAATACATTGCCTTCACCACCCACTCGCTTGCGCACGCCGATGTCGCCATTGTAGAGATCAACCAAGCGCTTTACAATCGCTAGGCCAATGCCATGCGAGGAGCTTTTACCAATCGGGACTGCGGTGCCTTTTGTGAATTTCTTGAAGAGTGCTTTTCGGTTTTCAGGGCTAATCACAATGGCATTGTCGTGGACTTCGAAGCGGAAGCCGTTGGCTTGCGATTGGGATGGCATTAAATGGACGATGACCTCCGAGTTGTTTCGCGAGTATTTAACGGCATTACTGATGATGTTATCAAACATGCCAGTTAGAATGCGTCGGCTAATATGCACCATTGGCTTGAATGTCGGCTCATATCTGAGGCGAATTGACTTCTCGTTCGATTGAACGGCATTTAGTTCCACCAAGTGGCCGACAATCTCTGCGACATTGACCTGAGCTTCAGTGAGTTCTGGGATCTCACCTTGGTGGCGTGTCTCCTCATTTAGAATATCGTTGACGAAATCAGTCATTCCTCTGGCGCTCTGACGTGTCAGTTCTAGCATTGAGTAGAGTTGGTGCGAGTCGTGGTTGCCTTCTTTGATGTCTTCCATCATCAGCGTCGCTAACCCATCGATCGCGCCTGTCGGGTTTTTAATATCATGCGCGAGTGTCGTTAGCAGATCTGTTTTTTGCTGGTAGAGTGCTTTCAGTTGTTGGCGCACTTGATTGAGGCTGATGTGTGTCTGCACGCGGGCGAGCAACTCTTCTCGAATGAAAGGTTTTTTGATGTAATCAACACCGCCTGCAGCAAAGGCACTGACTAAATCGATCACTTCGGTGGCGGCGGTTAAGAATATGATTGGGATCGACTTGGTTGCTTTGTCAGACTTGATTATTTTACACACCGTTAGTCCATCTACCCCGGGCATCATGATATCCAGTAGGATGAGTGCGGGCTGTTGCTCTCTGGCGATTTCGATGGCCTCGTCTCCTTGTATCGAAAGAATCACAGCCATGCCCTCTAGGCGTAATATTTCACCCACTAATTGCAGATTGTGAGGCTCGTCATCTACGATGAGAATTTTGGCTGGTTCAATTGCGTTGAGAGGTGTCTTCATTCGCGTGGCTTAATTGTTTAGGTTACAAAATAGGTAACTCTTTTAATTGTTAAGGCAGTCGAAGATTAAATACGAGGTTTGATTAGCGTTAGGGAGACGAATTTAATCGCTTCGCAAAGCTGATGCGGAGGACGTTGCCCTTCGAGAGCTTAATTGCCGAAGATAGTGGTCTCTTCTTGCGCCACTCACTGCTGCCTCTTTCTAGAATCAGGAATGACTGCAACTTTTCTGATGAGTCTCAAACTCAGCCGAGTCTTTCAGCGAAGTTTCGGCTAGGTTTTTTCTTATCTCGGATCGCGTGTTCTTCCAGAAGTGGTGCAGTGGGCAGGCGCACTCGTCGGAGCATTGTGCCATGCCGAGGAGGCAGCTCTCAGTCCACTCTTCGCCATCGATTGCACGGCTCACGTCGAGTAGACTGATCTGTTCCGCGGGGCGGGCGAGTTGGACGCCGCCAGTGTAACCACGCTTACTCTTGACCAACCCCGCTTCACTCAGGCGACTGATGATCTTTGCCAGATAGAAAGTGGAGACGTTGGATTGCGCGGCAATGTCTTTGACCAGCATGAGTGGGCCATCGGGGGGGGCTAGGCAGTTTAGCGCGCGGATTGCATAGCCAGTGGTAGTCGAGAGTGATAACATGATAAAATCAGTAAATCTGCTGGTTGAGGCAATGAGGCTGGTCGCGTCTACTTCTGGGGGTGATGAACAACGGGCAGACGATACCTTAAATATAACGTATTTTACTATTTCTTTTCTAGTAAATGCACGTCTAAAGATGCAGCTGTCTCTGATGCCGCGGCATGTTCTTTTCAAAGCGTTGAACTTGCGGAGCCGCGCTGTTTGACTTCTGTTCAAGACATCAACCCAACTCTTTTTATGAAATCTACCTCCTTTCTATTGTTTAGTGGTATCTTAGTCGCCTCACTGATTGCGGCGGAAAAAAAGCCTAAGCTTCGAGTCATTGAAGACTCCAGGGCGGTAAGCGCGATCGGGGAGGTGCCAGTCGTCTCGTATGCTGATGTGCTGGAAAAGGCGACACCATCGGTTGTAGCGGTGTATTCATCGCAAATTATTCAGTCGTCGTATTACCAGAGAGCGCCGCAGGGCATTCAGGATTTATTTCGCCAGTGGGGGCGTCCACTGCCAGGCACCGAGCCCGATCAAAAAGAGCGTCTCGAGCGTGTCGGGGTGGGCTCCGGAGTGATTATTTCAGAGGATGGCTACATCGTGACAAATCACCATGTGGTGCAAGTACAACATGGCAAAGCGGCAGATGAGATTCGTGTGCGTCTAAGCGATGGTATTGAGTATGTGGCGACACTGATCGGCTCCGATGAGAAGACTGACGTCGCAATTTTGAAAATCGAGCCCGACGCGGCACTGCCGATTGTGACGATTGCCGATAGTGCCAAGCTGCGCGTCGGCGATATTGTATTTGCGATTGGCAACCCATTGGACGTCGGACTGACCGCTACGCGCGGAATCATCTCTGCGCTTGGGCGTGATTCGTCTGGTATTCTCGGACCTGGTGCGTATGAGAATTTCATCCAGACCGATGCGTCAGTGAATTTGGGGAATTCTGGCGGCGCATTGATCGATGCTGCGGGCCGGTTAGTTGGGATTAATACTGCGATAGTCTCCGGTTCGGGCGGCAGTATTGGCATCGGCTTTGCGATTCCGTCCAACATGGTGCTGAATGTGGTGACGAATCTGATTGAGTCCGGCGAAGTGCCACGGGGCTTGCTTGGATTGATCCCCGTGAACTTGACTCCTGACATGGCAGACGCCTTTGACTTGCCATCTACCCGTGGTGCTTTGGTAAACCAAGTTCAAGTCGGCTCGCCGGCAGAACAAGGCGGAATACGTCACGGAGATATCATTTTGAAAGTCGATGCTGTAGTCGTCGAATCGGCACCACAACTTCGGCTGGTAGTTTCGCAAATGCGTCCAGGGCGTAAAGTGGAGGTCACACTGGTTCGTCACAATGAGACGCTGAGGTTACCGGTGGTGCTAGGCAGCTTGAGTGGCTTAGTTGCGAGTGCTGATTTGGAGCAGGGTATTCTCGATGGCGTGCGACTGCAGGCGATTGATACACGTATGCGCAAAGGGCTCTCTCTGCCTGATGAAATCGATGGCGTGCTAATCAGTGACGTGCTGCCCGAATCTCTGTATGCGGATGTCATCACTCGTGGAATGGTAATTCTTGAAGTAAATGGCGCAGCAATGACAACACTCGAGGCGTTTGAGGCGCAACTTCAAGTTGGCAAGAATCGTTTGTATATTTGGCATAACGGCATGAATCACTTTATCGTGCTCGAAATTAAGGGATGAAACTGACTAAGCAGAACAGTCGCATTATTTTCGGCTTGGCCTTGTTGACCTTAGTGATGGCGCTGATCTTTCAGAACAGCAAGGAGGTGACACTCAGCTTTGTCGCGGTGCAAATACAGCTACCGCTATTTTTGATCATCGCGATTTCGGCTGTGGCTGGTTTTGGAATTGGCTGCTTGCTGCGAATACGGCGCTAAGAATATCGCGTAAAACCGCTACTGAGTTCGTTCGCCAGATTGTAGACTTCGATCAATTCCGTTTGTTCGACTGTAATGATCATGCCTTACCGTAGGCTCTGATCACTTCATTCTCTTGTCGATGACTTCGCGGCACGACTTATGGTGGCTATACGCGTTTGGCTAGGACGCTATCAATGGAGCTGGAAAGGCGTTCGGTGCTCACTGGTTTGGCTAGGAAGTGTTCGCCGCCACTTTCATAAAAGCCACTGCCGGATTCTTTGCGTGAAACCATGGCGGAGACAAAAATAATGGGTGTGTCTTGAGTGACTGCATGTTGACGAAGTTGAACGGCCACATCGCCGCCATCAGCTTCAGGCATGACGACGTCCAATAAGATGATCTCCGGTTTAAACTCGTTGGCGACTTGTTGAGCCATGGGGCTCTCATTGACAACACGTACGGCGTATTTACCTGATGCTTCTAGGTTGAGTTTAACCATACGTGTAAACGAGACCTCGTCATCGACTAAGAGGACTCGGCGTGGTTCAAGTCTGGGGGTATTTGAAGTCTTAGCTTTCATTTGTTGAGGTAGTGGGAAATATCAACCGAGCACATACGCCCAATGTTGTTTTTCTATTTTCTAGTGTAATCAATCCGCGGTGCATATCAACTATACTTCGCGTTACGGAGAGACCTAGACCAGTGCCATTGCCAGTCGATTTGGAGGAATAGAAAGGATCAAATACTTTTTCGAGTGCTGCGGCGGAGAGTCCACCGCCGCTATCTTTGACCTCGATGACTACCATTTTCTCCCCGATTCGAAAGCATTCGGTCATTTGGCTGGATACGTTAGAGCCTGCTTGCTGCATAGTTTCATTATGACTATTTACGGTGAGCTTTCCTCCATCTGGCATGACCGAGATTGCGTTTAGAAACAGATTGATAAAGACCTGTTCCATTTTTTTGGTATCTACCAATACAGCCGGTAGGTTAGGGCTTAGTTGCAACTGTAATTCGATTTGGGCCTCGTTGAAATTATGGCGCATGAATGTGAGCACGTGTTCAATGATCTCGTTAATGCTCTTCGGCACCATACTGATTTCGTGAGGTGATGAGTAGTCGAGCAGTTCGAATATGACATGGTTGGCTTTATCAGCGGCAATCTGCATATCATTGAGCACCTCCATTATTTCTTTCGAGTCGGCTAGTTGCTTTTTTAAGAAATCCATACCAAGCGTGACGACTGCCAGTGGGTTTTTGACTTCGTGCGCGATGCCCGCAGCTAATCGACCGACGGTTTTTAGCTTTTCGGCTTCGATCAGCTGTAGCTTAGTGGTTTCGAGCGTTTTAATCACTGACTTGAGTTTGAATTCAATCTCTTTTTGAGATGTGATGTCTTGTGAGATCCCGACTAAGCCGATGCAGTTTCCAGTTTTGTCGTAAAAGGGCACTTTACTGGTTAGCAGCCACAGGTCGGGTGTATTCTTACGCTCCCGATGATCGATCATATACTCGATCCCTTTACCTGTTTCCATGATCGCCATATCATTAGTATTAATTTTCTCAGCTTCTGTCTGGTCGAAAAAATCGAAGAGTGTTTTGCCGATCACTGTATCGATTGAGGATGCGCCCAGAAAACGAACGTGACGTTGGTTAACAATGAGGTAGCACCCTTTTCTGTCTTTGACGAAAATGCCGGCCAAAGCGTAGTCGATGATGGTCTTGAGTAGCCGCCCTTCACGTTCGAGTTGATCTTGCGCCTCGATCAGTTCGGTGACTAAGCGAGACATCCCCATGCTGCCTATGATTTGATTGTGCGTATCACGTAAAGGAACCTTAGTGGTCGAAACATAGCGAATCTGGCCGTCGTGCATCGTTTCTTTTTCGATTTTACCAATGATGGGCTTGCCGGTCTCTATGATGCTTTGATCGTCATCGTATGCCGGTTGTGCATGTTCTGGAGTGAAAAGATCAAAGTCGGTCTTGCCTATAATCTCCTGCGGATTTGAAAATCCGTAGATTTGATTCATCGTTTTACTTACTTTGAGGAAACGGCTTTGCTTGTCTTTGAAGTAGATCGCATCAGGTAAATTCTCTAGCAATTGCTTGAGTAAGTTTTTTTCTGACAGCAGTTGCGCCTCTTTGTGGTGGCGGTGGATGGCATTGGAAATACGCGTCGGGAGTTCTCCTTCGGCCATTGAATCGGCTAGTAGGAAATCATCCACCAGAGCGATGATTTCCTGCTGCTGTTGTAGTTGCGCATGGTTTTGATATAGGCAGAGCAACGCGACTGATCTGTTGATTGCGCCGATTGATTTGATTATTTGGAGTACTTGGCTCGTTCCAACGCGCATGTCGAGCAGCACTGCATGGTAGGAATGCTTAATGTCGACGTGTTCGAGGTCATCGAGGTCATCGAGGTGTTCGATGCGCAAGAGCTCATATAGTTCATCCTCTGCTTTGGACAAATGTTCTCGAATGACCGATTCTTCTTGAGGATCGGGGCTTAATAGCAGGAGCTTACAAGTCGTGCCTTCTTGCGGTGCTGGGGCGTTCTTCTGTATACTTGAAATTTAAGGTATAATTACAAAATCACAAGTGGCGGATTGCATCAAGATTATGGAATGGTGTCTGAGTTTACAGTTAGTCTATTGCAGCTCTGCGCTAGTGGGATGAATCCGTGCGGGGAATTTCAGGGGCATCGTTCTCTATTCGGTGCGCAGTTTCAGTATTGGCTGACTACTGAGGCTGAGCCGATAGCGCTAAGATTAGTCGCACGGGCTTCTCGTTTGCTCAAAATGCTTGGTTGCAACCGGTGTTGAAACGAGGCGTGTGGATCGCATAGAAGATCAGATCAGCGTCACCTGGGTAGGTTGATTTGTGCTAATCGGTCGTTATGCTAGGCTGCACTTGTGCGCGTGCGATTGCAATAGTTGGATTATCGGGATTTTTCGACAGTTTCAAAATCGAGCAGCACTCGGCAGTTTCAAACTCGCCGGCTTGGTTGCTTCGCTTGATCTCTGGGTGCATTCAATTATCTCGCGCCGACTGTTTTCCAGAGTGCTTCAACCAGTGCGACATCGATTCCGTCAGTGGTCACGGCGTGACCGAAGGTTTGCATGCTAATAAAGCGCAGACGTCCGTTGCGGTTTTTTTTGTCACGCTGCATCGCGGCCATCAGCTCAGAGATCGGTAGGGGTGCCTTAAGACTTGTCGGTAGGGCGCACTTCTCGATCAGTGTATTGGCGCGGGCGATGTCGCTGGCGTCAATTTGGCCGAGTTCGACCGAAAGTCGGGTGGCGAGGTTGAGGCCGATGGCAACGGCTTCGCCGTGTAAATACTGACCATAGCCGGCGACGTTCTCGATCGCATGGGCAAAGGTGTGTCCGAGGTTGAGCAGGGCGCGTCCGCCTGTGGCTGCAGTCTCTTTTTCGTCGTCGGCGACGATCTCGGCTTTGATTGCGCAGCAACGACGGACGATGGCTGCGAGTTCAGGAGAGCTTGCGGTGAGTGAGTTAACTTGCTCCAGTTCTTTGAAGAAATCCAAGTCGAAGAGCATGCCATATTTGATGACCTCAGCCATGCCCGCAGCGAATTCGCGCGGTGGTAAGGTTTCCAGCAGGCGGGTCTCGAGGTAGACGGCTTTGGGCTGCCAAAATGCGCCGACTAGATTTTTACCTTCAGGCAGGTTGATGCCGGTCTTGCCGCCGACCGAGCTGTCGACCATCGAGAGGAGGGTGGTTGGAATTTGGTAAAAATCAATGCCGCGCAGATAGCTGGCTGCCACGTAGCCAGAGAGGTCGCCGATGACGCCACCACCAAATGCGAACAATGCACAGTCGCGGTTGGCAGATTGCCCCGCGAGGAAGCTGAGGGCTTGGCTGAAGAATTCGACCGACTTAGTCTTTTCGCCGGACGGCAGGCTGAGTATTTCGGTATCTTCGAAACCGGCCTGAGCAAGGACGTCAGGTTGAGCGGCGAGCACTTTGGCATCGCTGAGCACACGGACAGTGCGGCCAGCCGCGCGTAGGGCCGCGACGTCGTTTTTCAACGCACTCAGACTGTCGCTGAAATGAATTGGATACGCGCGTTCGGCGAGTTCGACGGTGAGTGGTGCGATGGTGCTCATGTTAGTCGTTGTTGTGGGCTCGAGCCTACTCGATCTCCAGTAGGGCTAAAAGCTAAAATGGAAGGTGCGGCCTTTGCAAGCAAAGCCCCTACGCGTCATCAGTAATTCCAAAAATGGCGTTGGCGTAGTTTTTCGCCGAGAAGGGTTGTAGATCGTCGGGTTGTTCGCCGAGGCCGACGAAGTAAATAGGTAGCTTCAATTCACGGTAGATGCCGACGAGTGCTCCGCCGCGGCTGGTGCCGTCGAGCTTAGTGATGATCAACCCTGTGAGTGGGAAGGTTTCGTTGAAGACGCGCGCTTGCTCAATCGAGTTGGAGCCGAGACTGCCGTCGACGACCAACCAACTGTGGTGTGGTGCTTCGGGGTCTTGTTTCTGGATGACGCGTTTTAATTTTTCGAGCTCCTTCATTAGGTTGCTCTTGGTATGCAAACGGCCTGCGGTGTCGAGAATCACGATGTCGCGGCCTCGGCTTTTGGCTGCTTCATACGCATCAAAGGCGACGGCGGCGGAGTCGGCGCCGTGATGGCTGGCGACGATGTCGATCTTCAGCTGATCGGCCCAGTATTTGATCTGTTCGTTGGCTGCTGCACGGAAAGTGTCGCACGCGCCAATTAGCAGGCTGTATCCTTCATTCTGATACAGGTGTCCGAGCTTAGCGGTAGTGGTCGTCTTGCCGGAGCCGTTGACGCCGATTAGGCAGATGACCTCGGGCTTGTGTTGGCCGACGGTGACGATGCCTTCAGATCCTTCGAGCACGCGGGTGAGCACGGTTGCGCCGATTTTGGCCGCGTCTTGGCCGCGAATTTGCTTGTCGGCCTTGTAGGCAGCTTGAATCTCTTCGATGATTTCCTCTACGGTTTCGACGCCAAAGTCGGCGGTGTAGAGGGCTTCTTCGAGTTGATCGAGTGCGCTTTGATCCAGCTTGGCGCCGGAGAAGATGCCATCAAAGGCCTTGTGGAAAGTAGGGGTCTGGCGCTTGAGCCCCTCTTTGAATTTTTTAAAGAGACTACGCATTCGTCGATTCCTTAGTCCGCTGCTTTACGCAGAGGTCGTGTGATTTTGTCCTTCATCTTATCGAGAATCCCGTTGATGAAGCGCTTAGAGTCAGGATTTGAGAAGATCTTACTTAGGTCGATCGCTTCGTTGATGCTGACGATCGGTGGGATGTCGTTGCGGTAGAGGAGCTCGTAAATAGCAAGACGCAGGATGGCGAGGTCGACTTTAGCGATACGATCAAAGGTCCAGTTGTTGGCGTGCTCACTGATATGGCCATCGATGATTTCGATGTTTTCGATGGTTCCGAGCGCAAGCTCTTCGGCAAAGGCGTAGTAGGCGCGATCTTCTTCCTGGTTCTCAAAGAACTGGCAGACGTCGTCCGCGAGGATTTCCGGCTTGTTCGACTCCCATTGGTAGAGGAACTGCACGGTGCTCATGCGGTTTTCACGGCGTTGTGAGCGGCGGGTTACTGGTTCGTTGTCTTCCATGTGTGTGTAAATTGAGCCATTTCGAGGGCTGCTTGGGCAAATTCTTTGCCACGGTTGATGGTTGCTCCGGCGCGAGCCTCAGCTTGTGCGAGGTGGTTGACGACTAGGATGCCGTTAATGACGGGTACTTTTTGAGCGATACTGACATTGAGTAAGGCAGTGGCGGTACTGTCACCGATGATTTCGTGGTGATTGGTGTCACCAGCGATGACGACGCCGATCACGATGATAGCGTCGAATTGAGAGTGGTGCGCGACTGTCGAGGCTGCGTAGGGGAGCTCGGCGGCTCCAGGGACACGCTCGATTAACGGGGCTTCGGCACCTGCTGCAGTGAGTGTGGCACTGGCATGCTGAACGAGCGAGTCGACCAGTGCTTCATTATAGCGCGAGGCAATGATTGCAAAGCGCAGGCCGCTGCCGTCAATTTGTTGGATGCTTGGAATGTCGAGACTCATTAAGAGAGATGACTAAGAACGCCGAACCTTGAACATTCAACGTCGAACTTCGCATACCTCAGAGGGGGATTTACGGGTAGCGCAGGTGCGTCCCGCACCGCATGGGTTGTGTTGGTTTGTGGTGCAGGTCGGTTTGCGTTGGCCATTCGGGTGCGGCGCGGGACCCGCCTGCACTACCTCTGAAACTCGGATTCTGACCAAGTGTAAGGCCAATCTGTGGCGATTTTAACCAAATCCGCTCTGACGGGGTTCATTCTCAAATAGTCCTCTTTTCCCTCCAGCGACGCGCGATCACGGATGCGGTGCTCGAAGAAGCCTTCTTGCCATTGGATGTCCTGTGATTTTTTGAGATAGCTTTTCCAAGGGGAAATGATTTGAGAAATACTGAATTGTGCCGTGTTCAAGGAGACGAGTAGATGTAAGTGATCTGGCATGACGACGGCCAGTTTTGGATACCATTTACTGGATTCTGTGTAAACCTGAATGGCTTGTTTGATTGCCTCTGCTGTCGCAGGACGAGCTAGCTGGTTGGTTCTGCGGGCAGCTGCGTTGATCGTAATGAAATAGGTCGCGCCGTCTTCTACCCAAGAGGGAATCCCATGTTTCAGTCGAATGCGTTCGAAGGACTCCATGGTGATATGATGCAAGAGCGTTGCTTGAGGTCTAGTATGAAGTTTTCGGGTAGCGCAGGTGCGTCCCGCACCGCATGCATTGCATTAGATCGTCGTGCTGGTCGATTGCTCTGGGGCATTGAGTGCGGCGCGGGACGCGCCTGCGCTACCTTGCGTCGTGTTTAATTCCTGCAAAAAATCCACAATTCGATGTTGGACGTTCAACCTTCGATGTTTTTAGTTCCTTGCTATGTTCACATTGCTCAAAGAATCCGGATCGGCCCGTCGTGGTGTCCTTAAAACACGTCATGGCGATATTCAGACTCCGATTTTCATGCCGGTCGGCACTCAGGCGACAGTGAAAGGGATGACGCCTGCGCAGATTGAAGAGGTCGGGTCGCAGATTATTTTGGGCAATACCTATCACCTAAATATACGTCCTGGCTCTGATCTGGTGAAAGAAATGGGCGGGCTGCACAAATTCATGAACTGGAAGGGCCCGATCTTGACCGATAGCGGTGGCTTTCAAGTATTCAGTCTCTCCAAACTGCGTAAAATCACGGAAGAGGGCATCGAGTTTCGCTCGCACCTGGATGGGCGTAAGTTGTTTCTCGGCCCGAAGAATTGCTTCGAAATACAGAAGGACCTCGATACCGACATTGCTATGGTGCTCGACGAGTGCCCGCCGTATCCATGTGCGCGGGAGGAATGCGAAGCCGCTGTCGCTCGGACGATCCGCTGGGCGGGTGAATTTTTAGAGCATGCGACCAAAGATGGTTTTCTCGAATCGGGGCATCATGTCTTCGGTATTATTCAGGGCTCTATTTATGATGACTTACGCCAGCATTGTGGTCGTGAATTGGCAAAGATGGATTTTCCGGGCTATGCGATTGGCGGCGTCAGCGTCGGAGAGCCAGAAGAAGAGATGATTCGGCAAGTTGCGGCAACTGCACCGGTGATGCCGAAGGAGAAGCCGCGCTATGTGATGGGCGTGGGAACGCCGCCGCAGTTGTTGAAGATGGTCGGCCTTGGCATGGATATGTTCGACTGTGTGATGCCGACCCGTCTCGCGCGGCATGCCTCGGTGTTTACTCCGGATGGGGTGTTGAATTTGAAGAATGAGCGCTTTAAGCACGATCCGAAGCCGATCATGGAAGCCGATAACTACACCTGTAAGAATTTCAGCCGCGCTTACTTGCGTCACCTAGTGATGGCGAAGGAGCTGTTGGCGCACACGCTGCTGTCGATCCACAATACGCACTTTTTCGTGGATCTGATGGCGCAGGCTCGTGCTCACATTGAGGCCGATGATTATGCGCAGTGGAGCGCGGCATGGATCGCATCGCTACAATGCGGGCGGGAAGTAGGCTAAAAAGTAGCAGCCGGCATCCTGCCGCTTGCACGGTGGATGAGAAAAGCGGCAGGATGCCGCTGCTACTGTAAACTGCTTGGCAACATTAAGTCAGTTTCGCGGCGGAGCCAGTGGCAGAGGTTACGGCTGATCTGTGCGCACACTTCCAGCTGTTCGGGAGCTGCGCTGTCGGGCGTGGGTGGGTTGATCAATTGCTTGGCTGATTCGCGTAAATTAGCTGGAAGCTCCGGCCACCACGCTTCGCGCACCGGATAGCCTTCGTCTTTGAGTAGGATGTAGATCGCTTTTAGAAAAACAATCGCTGGGAGTGCGCGCTCGGCGAAGGCGTCTAGGGTGCGTTCGGTAATATGGTAAAGCGCTGCGGGGTCGGCCATGTGCGGGCCATTTTGAGCAATGAGCGCACAGAAATCGGAGGCGTGTTGTAGTTTGCGATACGATTGGCCGATAGCGCTATGGCGGTGCACCAGCTGGTAGTCTTTAACGAAACGAGCCGTGCCCTGCTTTGAGGTTTCCAGTTGTATGTCGGCGGTATCGAATAAATCTGGCTCGGTACTCTGCGAGCGGTTCCTCGAGAGTCGCTTGAGGCAAAGAAAGGTGCCGCTCTCTGCGGTGAGAATGTCGATTTTATGAAAGGACTCGCCACTGGCAGCGATGCGCAGCACCAACGCGCGTTCGGTCACCGCGGGTGCGCTCATGCGCTGGCGCTGGCTTCTGCCGGATTGTTGATCAGTACGGCTTCGCCACTCGCGCGATTCGGCACCACTGCGCCGCCGGAGATGATGAGCTTCATACCGTCGGTAATCGCCATGTCCAAGCGTGTGATGTCTTCTTCGGGTAGCATCAGCAGGAAACCACTGGTTGGATTGGGCGTGGTGGGCACGAAGACGTTGACGATATGTTCGCCGGTGACGTCTTGTGTTTCGCCTTTAGCGGTGCTGGTGAGGAAGCCGAGCACGTAGCAACGCTTGCGCGGATATTCGATGAGCACGACTTCCTGGAAAACGGCCTTCTTTTGCTGGCTGAAGGTCTGCACGATTTGTTGGACGGATCGGTAGACCGTGCTGACGAAGGGTAATCGATCCAGTAGAAGTTCCATGCTGTTGAGGAGGATACGGCCGATAAAGATGCGCGAGCCGTAGCCGAGTAAGGTGATGAGCAGTAACACGACCAGCACGGAAATGAACTCAAGGCCGAGCTGCACGACGGGCATCAATTTGAATTCCGGATCTAAGAACCAGAAGAAGTATTTACTGGCGGGTGTGCCGATTTTATCGAGCAGGAAGCGGATGGCAATCATCGTCACGGCGAGTGGCAGAATGACGACGATGCCAGTGATGAATGCATTTCGTAGAGAGCGTAACATATTAAAAATAGAC
>CAJJBN010000031.1 GCA_905182435.1 Opitutaceae bacterium BACL24 MAG-120322-bin51
CTGACTAATTTATGTTATCGGATTTGAAATTAATAATTACTTATAATCGTGCGCAGTCGCATGTGTGCTTTGTCAAAGCCGATACGGATGGCTGGAATAATCTGCTGACGTAGAGCATGTTTTCCACGAATTTGAATGTTTGGCAGAATGCGAGCGCTCGGATTGTGTCGATCTTCAATAATCTTTGAGACGACAGCGAAAGTATTATATTCTTCGAGCACGAGACGACGGGCTTCTTTGATTGAGTCGATGCGTTTATCGTATTCTCCATCTTCAATCGCCTTGCGGATAATGTTGAGGCTTCCTTCGAAATCGTGGAGATTGATCGGAATGAAGCTGTCTTTTGGGAAATATTGATCTGCGTTTGGCGCACCATGGTAAAAAGGCAAGGTCATGCCGAGGAAGGCATCAGACAGTTTTTCTGTCCACCAGTGGTCGCATTCGTGATTTTCGATAGCAACATGGTATTTATAGGAATCCAGTGAGGCGGCCTTATCGGGTATTTCTTTAAAACCTTCTCCAAAACGGTCAAGTTCTGGTATTTCGGAACAGAGTTTTTCGGTGAATGCCAGTCGTTTAAAGTGCAGCGTGTGCTTTTGCGCTTTTGCTGAGCACATGGTGGCAATGGTCTTTGATTTTTCTATTGGAGGATTATTGACAATGAAATTGTAGTTTTTGAGTCCGATATTATTATTTCGTGTTGTATCTCCATAATACCAACGAAGTGCGGGCTGAGAGTGGATCTTGCCTTTATGTCGGATCGCCCAGTCTTCTTGGCCAGTGAGAACATTCGAAAATTGTTTTAGAAACACACTACTGTAAGTGGTCACCGAAGAAGGCTCGCGAGTAATAAAGAGGCTGTGCTCAAAAGGACAGGCTAGTTCTTCAACGGCGGATCTTGGATTAGAACCAATTTTGGCGGGTAGATCGTTTTCGGCGACAAACCAGTCGTAGTTCGGCTCAGTGGGGTCGAAGATGAAGTGGCACCGACCCCATACCGGATTACGATCCGGGAACTGGCGTATCCATTGGATAGGATCAGTTGAGAATTGACCCCTGTTGACAAATTTGACTCGGATGAGTGGCAGCTCAGACATGCTAATTATAAATAAGGCTCCAGAGACCGGAGAGTGGGTGTGTGGTGTTATCGTAATAGTTGTCGATTATATCCGTGCATTGTGGCAGCTGTCCATCGGGGTAGTAAGTCTTGTCATAAAGCGCCGTGACCCATTTTTGCGCAGGAAGACTGATGGGAGATGTTGAGCCGAAAAGGCCGATTGTAGGCGTTTTCTCCACGGCCGATATGTGCATTGCGGCTGAATCGGTCGAAACGGTAAGGAAGGCTCCTTTCAAAATGTGCTTTAGCTCTGGCAGGCTCGTTTTGCCTGCGAGGACTTCCGTATCAAAGGGAATCTGGTCGCTGATCGAGCGGATATAATCGATTTCTTCGCGGGAACCTGTTAGCTTGAAGGGGAGACCAAACCGAGCATTGAGCTGGGTGGCAAACTCTTCCCACTTCCATGCAGGTAGCCGTTTTGCTGACCACTTTGCGCTGGAGCCAGTATTGAGCACGATATATCCACGAGGTTTTGGCTGATAGATTAATCTAGCCGTGGCAGCAGCGTGCAGTTCTTTGACGAAGAGGGAGTAGGGAGGTGTTCTATTGGTATCGAAGCCATTGTGTTGTTTGGTCTGACTAATCAACGTAGCCGTTCTACAAATGAAGCGGCAACGATCATTGCCTTGCAGGTCAATCAGGTCTGTGAAATGCCGATCACGAATTCGTTTAACTAAACGAAAGATGTTTAGAGGGTTTTTATTTGGTAATACGATAAAGTCAGGAAATTCATCCTCGTAAAATGCCTTTCCGATCGGAGAGGTTATAATACAGGGGGCCGGATCCATTTCTCTCAATAGCGGCAGGGTGGCTGCAATGTCTCCGAGAGCACTGAACTTCATCACGGCGATCTTTTGAGAACTGACATTCATAGCAGGTGAATTATGCATTGAATAGCTCTTCGCGTGTGATTGGTGTCGTGCCCAAATGACTGACTACAATGCCGGCAGCCTTATTGGCGAGGAATGTGGCCTTTTCGAGTGGTAGGCCGCTTGCGATGCTGGCTGTTAGGACAGCTACGACAGTATCTCCGGCACCGGACACATCGAAGACTTCTTGCGCGGCGGTCGGGATTCGACCGATCATTTTGCCGTGCTCGCCTAGCAGCATACCGTCGGCTCCCAGTGTGATTACGAGTTTTTCGGGATTGTAAGCCTTGAAAATGGCTTTGCAGACCACTTCATCATCTATGTCGTCATTGGCATCGTAGCCTGCCATTTGAAGTGCCTCACTGCGATTCGGAGTCATTAAACTCATGCCTGAGAGGTTTAGTTTGCGGCGCGGTTTGGGATCGACCACCAGCATAGGCGCTTTAGAGGAACCAGCAACCATCTTGTGGATGCCTTCGATTAATTCATTGGTGATGACTCCCTTTGCGTAGTCGGAAAAGAGCACGGCGTCGGCATTTAAGATTAGTGAAATGAATTCTTGATTCTCTAGTAAATGATGAAGTGCGTATGCCGCGGGTTTGGCTTCGCGGTCGATGCGGCAGACTTGTTGCCTTTGAGCGACGACGCGGGTCTTTACGATCGTAGTCGCCTCGGTCTTTTGCCCCAAATGAGAGAGTTGTATCTGTCGTTCTGCGAGCACTTGCTTGAGTCGCGTGGATTCCTGGTCTTCGGAGTAGCTGCCGATTAAGGTTACTGGAGTTCCTAGACTGACTAAATTATTTGCCACATTGGCTGCGCCACCTGGGACGTAGCTATCTTTGGATACTGAGACCACCGGGACTGGCGCCTCCGGGGAAATGCGGGTGGAGTCACCAATAATATAGTGGTCCAACATAATGTCCCCGAGGATGACAATCTTGAGATTCGCAAACTTCGCAGCAAGCGCTTGATTTTCGGATAGTATGGGCATGTTTGCTGTGCGGGTTACTGCATCCAATTTTCGTTTTCTACAAGTTCGAGCCATGCGTGCAAAATGAAGGTGTGCAGTTCTTGAATCCGGGCCGTGTTCTCACTCGGCACGATAATGCAATGATCGGCAATGTGCTTGATTTTCCCGCCGTCCTTACCGCTGAGTAAAATAGTGGTTAGGCCTTTGGCATTTGCCGTTTCGAAGGCTTTTGCAATATTCTCAGAATTACCGCTAGTGGAGAAGCCCACAAGAATGTCGTTCTCTTTGCCCAAGGCTTTGATTTGGCGAGAAAAAATGGCATCAAAGCCGTAATCGTTACCGATACAGGTGAGAACCGAGGTATCGGTGTTTAAGGAGACTGCGGGGAGAGGGCGTCGATCATTACGATAGCGCCCAACGAGTTCTTCGCAGAGATGCATTGAGTCGGTCGCGCTGCCTCCGTTGCCACAGGCGAAAATAGTCTGTTCTTTTTTCAGGCGCTCAACGATGAGTTGTCCGATGTTTTCGACTGTCGACAGCTGAGAACTAAAGGCGTCAATACAGGCTTTTAGTTCTTCATAGTCCTTTTTGATGAAACTCATAATTGATTTAAGTAAATGCTTATATTGAACCTGCCCGATTGATTTTTTCGATCATAGAGGTCGTGCTAAAGCCTTTAAGAAATGGCAGGAAATGTATCGAAGTCCCGTTTGCTTCAAAAGCGGCACGTTCGCCCGGATGGAGCGTTTCGAGAGTGTAGTCGCCAGCTTTAGTATAGATATCGGGTTGAAGTTGCTCAATTTCGTTGATCATACGAGTTTGATTAAAGACAACCACTCGATCGACGCAACTGAGTCCAGCGAGGCAATACGCTCGCTCAAGTTCGGGCTCGATTGGACGATGGGGCCCCTTGAGCGCCTGAACACTATCGTCGCCATTAAGCATAATCCAAAGTTCATCTCCGAGCTTTCGAGATGCTTGTAAATAGGAAATATGACCGACGTGGAGCAGATCAAAGCAACCATTTGTCATGACCATCGCTATCGCAGGCGCGTCCGTGCCCGAGCAGAGTGTCTGCAGCGAGTGTTAGCAGTTTGATGTCGGCTTTCATTGTGGGTTCTCTTTGAGGTGTGAATTGTTGATGTGTGGATCTTCCGCTAGCGGCGGTTATCGCACTGGGTTGCTTCCATAGTCTTTGACTGCGTTTTGCAATGTGTAGCAATCTATATTGTAGCCTGTTGAGTAAAGTTTCTCGGTATTGGCGCAGGTATAATACTGATATTTGCCCTTTAATTGTTCAGGCATTTCGATGTAGCGGATATTGGCTGGTCGATCTAGGGCAGCAAAGATTGCCTCTGCTAGTGTATTCCAAGTGTTTGCTTGCCCGCTGCCGAGGTTGAAGAGGCCATTTACTTTAGGCGTATTGGCTAAGTGAATCGTCATTGCTACTGCGTCTTTCACGTAGAGAAAATCACGCATTTGGTTCCCATCGGTATAGTTGGGGTGGTAGCTTTTAAAGAGCGCGATCTCGCCATGGGTTAGAATCTGTTCGTAGGACTTGGCAACTAGGCTGCGCATGTCTCCTTTGTGCCATTCATTAGGCCCGAATACGTTGTAATATTTAAGGCCTACTATCTTGTCCAGCCATCCCATTCGTTGTGCATAGCAGTCAAACATGTGCTTGGAGTAACCATACATGTTGAGCGGGCAAAGGCTATGGAGATCTTCAAGCGTGTCATCCATGCCCTTGCTTCCGTCGCCATAAGTTGCGGCACTTGATGCGTAAACGAAGCGGATGCCTTTTTTTATTGCGATGGCAGCCAGCGTTTTGGTGTATTCGTAATTGTTTCGAATTAGATAGCTGGCATCTTTCTCGGTCGTCGCAGAGCAGGCGCCAAGAGTGGAAAATGGTTTCGAATTGGTCGAAATAATCCGGCTCCTCTTCCGCGAGTTCGATCAGATCGTCTGCTTCGATGTAATCCGCATAACGAAGAGGGATGAGGTTTTTGAATTTCTCGTCCTGACTTAGATATCTCTTGGCGACGATGTCGGTCAAACCGGATTGATTGAGCGCGTGAATCAATGCGCTGCCGATGAAGCCAGCTGCTCCAGTTACTAATGTATATTTTGCTTCACTCATTGTATCGATTTCGGACCAAAGAATGTTTTAATAGATAGGTGGGCGTATCGGCTGACAATTAAAATTTGATCAATTCTAGGATTTCAGAAACGCAGTCGGTGAAATCTTTTTTAAATCGGTAAGAACCTAAAATGGTCTGATTAAAATGAGCTGCTTGAAGCTCTGGTTTGCCTGAAGCGACTGCCCACGCCTTGGCTCCTGCATTCCAAGCGGTTTGGAGGTCAACCATTGTGTCCCCAATAACATGAAATTGGTCAGTGGTTTGGCCGGTATGCCTTGCGGCTTCATTGATGAAGCGAGCAGATGGTTTGCGGTATCCAGTGGTCGTTTCGGGCGCTTCGGGCGCAATGCACCAACCTGCTATTGAGGTTGTTCTGATTTCAAGTAGCTGACTAAGCGCCGGCCGCGTGTACTTCTTCAATACTGAAGTAGCCACGTCCTACTCCTGATTGATTTGTAAAGATGAAGAATGGTATGCCTGCTTTGAGAATAGCATGAATGCTCTCTTTCACGCCTACAATTAGTCGTATTTGGCTTGGGTCGCTGACATAGTCGACGTGCTCGATTAAGGTGCCATCCCGATCCGCAACAATCGCATAAGGTGCTGAGCTTGGCTTAATTTTGGGTTTAACCAGAAATTTTCCATTTAAAACGACTCGTGGATGTGTGCAGAATCTAGCTAATGAACCTTTATTGATGCCTTCCGCGATGGGGTTTGTGGCTCGGAGCATAAGCGCTTGTTGGCTTTGCTGACTGCCACTATTTCAATCTACGCCTTGTAATAAAGTTTTGGGTGATTCTGTATGCAGTTTCTGGTGTCCACGATCGGGCATTGGAATCCGGAGAAGTCATATGCGTGGTAGTCGGCGTGGTTAGTGGCCAGTAGGATCAGGTCGTAGTTATCTTCAATTGGGCTGGAGGTGCGTCCAGCTAGGTGCGGATGCTCGCGGGTGGGGCGGATGACTGGTATATGAGGGTCATTGTAAGTAACTTCGGCGCCGAGTGCTTCGAGCTTTTCGATCAAAACGTAACTGGGGGATTCGCGATCGTCATCGACGTTCGGCTTATAGGCGAGACCGAGGATGAGCACTTTAGAGCCACGAACTGATTTCATCTGGTCATTCAGAGCACGGGTACAGACTTCGACGACATACTGGGGCATGGCGGTGTTGATTTCGCCGGCGAGTTCGATGAAGCGTGTGTGTTGGTCAAACTCGCGTGCTTTCCATGTTAGGTAAAACGGATCGATCGGGATACAGTGTCCGCCTAGCCCGGGGCCGGGGTAGAAGGGCATAAAACCGAAGGGCTTCGTTTTGGCAGCTGCGATCACCTCCCAGATGTCGATGTCCATGGCGCCGTAGATTACCTTGAGCTCATTCACGAGGGCGATGTTGACGGAGCGGAAGATGTTCTCAAGTAGCTTGGCGGCCTCGGCGACTTTACAGCTTTCAACTGGCACGATAGTGTGGATCGCATGGCTGTAGATGGCGATGGCTTTTTCGCGACACGCCGGGGTGAGACCGCCGACGAGTTTTGGGATGCGTTCGACTTTACTTTCCGGGTTGCTCGGGTCTTCGCGCTCTGGCGAATAGGCCAGATGGAAATCGACGCCGGCGGTCTTGCCTGAGCCTTGCTCGATGGCGCTTCGCAGTTCGTTCTCGGTGGTGCCCGGGTAGGTGGTGGACTCCAGGCAGACCACCGTGCCGTCTTTCAAATGAGGGGCGATGGAGGCTCCGGTTTCGAGGACGTAGGACAGGTCTGGCTCGCGGTATTGGTTCAATGGCGTCGGCACGCAGAGGATGACGGCGTCGCAACTAGTCAGGCGGGAAAAGTCAGCTGTGGCGGAGAATCTGCCGTTGGCGTAGAGTTCTGTAATCCGTGCCGTTTCAATGTGGCCGATGTAGGATTCTCCCTTTTCGAGCGTTTCAATCTTTCGGGTATCCACATCGACGCCAATGACTGTTAATCCGGCATTCGCAAACTGTATCGCCAGTGGGAGGCCGACATAGCCGAGACCAATGATTGCGATGGTCTGAGGGTTTGCTTGGGCGGGGGATGAGTTGTTCTCCATGTGCAGGGAGTGTGGATCGCGCCGATTTGTTGCCAAGCCTAATGTTTATTTATGCTGAGAAGTCGGCTCGTGCCTGCGTGGTATCAATTCTCCGATTGCATCAATTACATGTATGCCTGAAGGGTGCTTTCTAGCATGCTTTGAAGGGTGAAGGGGGTTTCTTTACTAGGCGTTGGAGCTAGATCACTTGCCGCCCATTGATTGATGAGGCGGATGATTGACTTGGTGTCGCCCATCTCGACCTTGCCCTCTGGAAATAGCTCATTTAGGATTTCGCCAACACCGCCGTGCTGATAGCCGATCACGGGGATGCTCAGGGAGAGTGCCTCTAGTGTGGTCCGGCCAAAGGACTCGGGCTGCTGAGTGAGAATACAGCGGACTAATAGAAATAGATAGTATTTCTTTCAGATCGGAGCGGTGCCCGGTAAAAGTGATGTGTGCGTCGAGGCCCAACTCTGTGACTTTTGCTTTCACTTCATCCAAGTAGTCCTGCTTCTTCGGGTCGGCGCCACCGGCGATGATTCCATGCACCCCATGGTCTTTCAACGCTGCGATCACTTGGAGGAAATCGGTGTGCCCTTTCAGTCGAGTGATACGACCCGGCAGAGTGAGAAGCTTCTTCGCCTTCGTTTCGGGATGTTTCGCATACCAATTTCTCTGCCATTCGCTAGACGGCTTGAATTTTGGATGATATTCGCAGGGATCGATACCACGATGAATAAGGATGATTTTGTGCAGTTGCGTACAGTGGAGACAATTGTATACATAACTACAGCCCGGCTATCGCAGATTACGCGCTCGCCACATGTCATGATTTTAGAATACCGATTCACGGAATTGAAACCGTGCACAGTCGTCACGAGGCGCGGTCGGGTGGTCGGGTCCATCTTGCGCCATGCCAGGTAGGCCAGCCATGCGGGCAGGCGAGAGCGCAGGTGCAGGATGTCGGGTTTTTCGTCTTCGAATAATTTGCGCAGCACTTTGACCTGCTTGAGCGAACTGAGGCGTTTTTGGTGAACCGGCAGCGTAATGTGGCGGCTGCCTTCAGTCTCTAGTTGCTCGACGAGGCGTCCGCCGTTGGAAATGACAATCGATTCATGGCCCTGATCGGTTAGGTATTTGCCCACTTCGAGGGTGCCGCGTTCGACGCCGCCAGCGTTGAGTTCGGGGAGTATTTGAATGACTTTCATGGGATGCAGGCTAGGACTCGTTTTTTAATCACGGATTTCGCGAATGGGCCCGGATATTTTGATGGCTGGGGCAAGATCTAGCTACCATATGCGTTCAACGGAATAGGCATCGAACTTTTCATCCTTTGAAATGATGGTTAGATTTCTTCGGGTGGCTTGGGCGATGAGCATTCGGTCAAAGGGGTCTTTGTGATATTGCGGAAGATGCGATACCTGCAAGCAGTCTTTTGCTTCAATATCAAGGCGTTCAAAGCCGAGACGGGTGAGCTCGCTGGGAATCTGTTGCTCCCATCCCAAGCTGAGTTCGAAATCTGGTCGACGGAGTCCTAACTTGATTCCGATTTCCCAAAGAGTCACTACGCTGAAGTGGCCTTTTTCTGCTGATTCGTAGCTTTGTGCCGCGCGCTTTGAGAGACGCGGATCACTGGATAGCGCCCAAAGAACCGTATGCGTGTCGAGTAAATAAGCCATTGCTAATCACGCGAGTGTTTCTTCCCAATCGTCGAAACTTTCGTTGAAATCGTCGGGCATCCGCTTGAGAAGGCTGGGCAGTGAGCCAATTTTACGCGAGGTTCCGGTTTGCTGAATGGCTTGTAAGCGCACTACGGGCTTCCCCCTACGCGCAATAATGACCTCCTCGCCGGCAAGCGCATCTTCAACCAGTGATGATAGTTGCGTCTTCGCTGTGTGCATATTTGCAATCTTCATGATATTAGCTAAGTCTACATAGTCTAGTCTGTCAAGCGCTGCTATATTTTGATTGGGTATATCGTACCAGTGTGAACCGCGGTTCTCATTGTTTGCATGGTGGCTGTGTTTCGGCTGTTTTTTTTTACCACGGATTGCACAGCTGGGCACAGATCTTTTTGTGTTTATGGGGCGGTATGCATCTGGTCACCAGATCACTGGAACTGGATATTTATGGATTTCCGGATCGGGTGAGACGAGTGTCATGCCTTCGCAGAGCGCTGACGCAATGATAATACGGTCGAAGGGATCTTTGTGGAGCAGGGGAAGCTTTTGCAGCTGCCAAATCGCTGTGCTCGCAAGGCTTTGGTAGTCTACATCGTGACGTTCCATCCCCAGCTCAATCGTCTCTTTGGGTGTATGGGTGAGTGTGAGCTTCCCTAACTGATACTTGATCTGGATTTCCCACATCGAAGCTTGGCTGAGCGAAAGGCGATTATTTCCGTCCTCAAGTGCTTGCTTCGCTGCCTGACTCAGTTGATCCGGGGCACTAATGGCCCAAAGAAAGGTGCAGGTGTCCAACAGTAGGTTCATTCCGACTTATCTGCTACATCTGGGAAGAGCACGCCGCCTAGAAATTGCTCTTCGATCTCCTTGTCCGCATCGAAGAAGTCAGGGGCGAAATTCACGCTGCCTTGCATTTGGCCAAGCTTACGTGTGCGGCTAGGTTTTGTTTTTGGGATAGGGCGAATCTCCGCGAAAGGTTTGTTGCGGTCGCATAAGATGATCGTTTCGCCAGCTTTGACGCGCTTTGCGTAGCGGGAGAGGTGAGTCTTCGCTTCGTTAATATTAATCGTGGTCATGTTCAAGTTAACATAGTCTTGTAGATGACTAGGTCAAGCCGAACTCTGGCTCGCGATTACACCGATAATAGACGCTCGGCAACGATCTTGGCGACGCGCTCGGCTTCGTTTAGCTTAGGACGAGCTGAAAAGTTGGCGAGGTCGCAGTCGTTTGGATCAAAGGGTAAGATTGCTTTTTCGGACTTCAGCTGATCGACGCCCTTTAAAACTCTTGAAGTCTGCTTTTTTCTAGGAACTGGGAGTAGGCCTACTTTGGCTCCTGAGCTGAGCGCTTCGTAGATCATAGAAACGCTGTCTTCGGTCACCCATGCGCAGGCGGCACTAGACAGTTGGGCGGGTAACCAGTCGGCATCGGTGTCTTCGCAGGGGACGAGCTTAAATCGCTCGCAGTTTTTCTTGATGAGACTCGCGCTCGTCTCTGCAGGTGTGCGGCGAGAAGTGGTGGCGGTCCATTCGGTGCCAGGCGATGCGGCCAGTAGGGCGTCTATCTGTCCGAGAAGTTTCGCTGAATCCCATTCGTGGTGTTGCGAGGGGCCACCTACCAGGATTAACCCGCAGCCACTTTTTTTTGCCTCGTTGGCTTGGATTAGGTTCATCGCACCTTTGGTAGTGACGATGTTACTCCCGGTCCGACTGTCGTGCTCGGGAATGATGCAAAGACTAAAGCACCATGCGAGACCGCGTGGAGGAGCCATAATGACGATGGTTGATGCTCCGCTGGCGCGGCCGGCGGCGAGAATCGTCGAGTGGGTGCGGCTGCCGGTTCCAATGATGAGGTCGGGCTTTGATAGGGAATCTGCAGGCGGGAATTTGCCTAGCAGCGCTTGAGGCCATGAGGCGTGGCATGTTTCAATTTCGAGTGTAACGACTTCGGCCGGCTGGATGCGTACAATGGCATCGATTAGCCCGCGGCTTTGATTTTCGTGTCCGCGCTTACCGTCGCTAATTTGCCAGATGATTGATTTTTGTTTCATGTCTCGATTTGCGGGACTTTTACCTGTTAGTCGCTGATTCACCAGTTAAAAAATTATGGCTGTATGTCCTTTGAGGCGACACCCCATTTTTGATTGGATTTGATGCGACTGACTTATCTGATTACAAAGCTGAAGCAACGCCTTGACGCGTTCGCGGCTTTGCATTCTCATTCGCGCTTTCCACCGACTCAGCCATGATTGATATTAAGCTCCTCCGCGAGCAGCCGGATTTTGTCCGTGCTGCCATTGCCCATAAGAAATTCACCTGCGATATCGACGCCATTCTGGCGTTGGATACGACGCGCCGTGCGAAGATCACCGAAGCCGAGCAGGCGCGTTCGGCGCAGAAGGCGGCCAATCAAGACATGGCTGCGTTGCCGAAGGGCACGCCCGAGTTTATTGCGAAGGTGCAAGAGATGAAGGCGATCGCGGGTAAGGCGAAGGAGTTGGAAGTCGTGGCCAAAGCGGCAGATGATGCCTTTCAACAAGCATTTTTATCGATTCCTAATCTAGCAGATCCGTCCACGCCGATCGGTAAGGGCGAGGACGAGAACGAAGTCGCTGCGACCTGGGGCGATGCCGACGCGGCGTTTCCACATGCCTTGCCGCACTTCGACATCCCTTGGTTTGAGTCGCGGGTCGATTTTGCGCGCGGCGTCAAAGTGACTGGTGCCGGTTTCCCTTTTTATGTGGGTGAGATGTCACGCATGGTGCGGGCGTTGGTGAATTTTTTCTTGGAGGAAGCGCGCCTGTCTGGCTACGAAGAGGTATTGCCGCCGATCGTGGTGAATGAGGCGAGTGCCACTGCGACCGGTCAATTACCGGACAAAGAAGGGCAGATGTACGTCGACCCCAAGGAGGGGCTCTATCTGATCCCGACTGCGGAGGTGCCAGTGACCAACTTTTATCGCGACGAGATTCTCGATGCGGATCAACTGCCGGTGCGTCGTTGCGCGTACTCGCCGTGCTTTCGCCGTGAGGCGGGCAGCTGGGGCGCGCATGTGCGTGGCCTGAATCGCTTGCACCAGTTCGATAAAGTCGAGCTGGTTAAGTGGACCGATGCCGAAAGCAGCATGGAAGAGCTCGAAAAACTGCGTGGCGACGTCGAGCAACTCTTACAGAAACTTGAGCTGCCCTATCGTGTGCTGCGTATGTGCACCGGCGATATTGGTTTCCCACATGCCAAGCAATACGACCTCGAGGTGTTTGCTGCCGGGCAGCAGCGTTGGTTGGAAGTGTCGAGCTGTAGTAACTTTACTGATTTCCAGGCGCGGCGTGCTGCGATTCGCTATCGCGGGCCAGATGGTAAGCCCGTGACGGCTCACACCTTGAATGGTTCTGCGCTGGCGGTGCCGCGTGTGCTCGCTGCGATCCTTGAAAATAACCTGCAAGCCGATGGCCGCGTGAAGGTCCCAAGTTGCCTGCAGCACTGGATGCAGCAGGAATTTATTGGTGAGGCAAAGTAGTCACTGGGCTGCGGTTCATTCTGTCGCGGTGAAGGCTTGCCTCGGTTATAATCAATCGTAACGATTCTAGTCATGGAAATGCTAAAAGAGGCTCTGCTGTCGCGTAACATCATCGCTTGGGCCATTTTGCTCGTGTTGTTTGTGCTGTGCTTGAAGCTACTTAAGAGCGCGGGCAAAGGCATCGTGATTTTCATCGGGATAGTGATTCTCAGTTTTATCTTGGCGAAGTTCTTTCCTGATGCGGTCGCGCCACTGGTTGATTTTGTGAAAGGCGGTTGGCTCGGCGACCAACGGCCTACAGGCGGGTGGTAGCAGTTTGGCATTGCAGCGCAGGGCTTGGCCTATTTGCTTCCTTGCCTCATGGCTAAACAGGCAAAAACCGCAATTACTCCCACCCGCGACGAAGACTATCCGGAATGGTATCAACAGGTCATTAAGGCCGCCGATCTCGCCGAGAACTCGCCGGTGCGCGGTTGTATGGTGATCAAGCCTTGGGGCTACGCGATCTGGGAAAATATTCAAGCCGATCTCGACCGTCGTTTTAAAGAGACCGGTCACAAGAACGCGTACTTCCCGCTCTTCATTCCAGTGAGCTACCTGCAAAAGGAGGCCGAGCACGTCGATGGCTTTGCTAAAGAATGCGCGGTCGTCACACACTCGCGCCTCGAAGCCGACGCAGATGGCAAGCTCCAGCCCGCGGGCAAGCTCGAAGAGCCGCTGATCGTGCGGCCGACCTCTGAGACCATCATCGGCGAACTGTTTGCTAAATGGATAAAATCCTACCGTGACCTGCCGCTGCTGATCAATCAGTGGGCCAACGTCGTGCGTTGGGAAATGCGCACCCGACTCTTTCTGCGCACCACCGAGTTCCTCTGGCAGGAAGGGCACACCGCGCATGCCACCGCTGAAGAGGCGCTCGGCGAAACACGCCAAATGCTCGACATCTATGCAGACTTTGCGGAAAATTTCATGGCGATGCCGGTGATTACTGGTGAGAAGACTGCCGCGGAACGTTTCCCCGGTGCCGATGCGACCTACGCAATCGAAGCGATGATGCAGGACCGTAAGGCACTGCAAGCCGGCACCTCGCACTTCCTCGGGCAGAATTTTGCCAAGTCCAGTGGCATCAAATACTTGAGCGCCGAAGGCAAAGAGGAATTTGCATGGACGACTTCATGGGGTGTATCGACCCGTCTGGTGGGTGGCTTGATTATGACGCACTCCGATGACGATGGCCTAGTGCTGCCGCCGCGCATTGCGCCCGCGCATGTTGTTATCATTCCATTCACTCCGAAGGAAGAGACGCGTGAGGAAGTGCTCGATTACTGCCTCGACTTGAAGCAAGCGCTCGAAGGCCAGACTTACATGGGTGCGCCCGTGAAGGTTGAGTTTGACGATCGCGACATGCGTGGTGGTGAAAAGGCCTGGAACTGGATCAAGAAGGGTATCCCCGTTCGCGTTGAAGTCGGGCCACGAGATATCGAGGCTGGCAATGTGATGGTTGGTCGCCGCGACCGTGCACCCAAGGATAAGCAAGCGCTTGGAAAAGATAAATTTGTCGGCAACATCGCGAGCCTGCTGGATGAGATGCAAGACGGGATGCTGGCGAAGGCCAAGAAGTTCCGCAAGGAGCACACCCGCGACATCACAACAGAGGCGGAGTTTGTCGAATTCTTCACGCCGAAGAATGAAAAAGAGCCAGAGATTCACGGTGGCTTTGCCTCGATGGGCTTTTGCTGTGAGCCTGAACTCGAAGACCAGATTTCGAAGCAATACAAAGTCACGGTGCGTTGCATTCCGAATGCGTCGCTGAAGGAAGAGGTGGCCTGTGTGTTTACTGGCAAGCCCGGTAAACGCGTGATTTTCGCGAAGTCGTATTAGTAAAGGAGCGTGGGCGACCCGCCCACCTGCGTCGGTTTGGCAAAGGAGTGTGGGCGACCCGCCCACTTACGTCGGTTTGGCAAAGGAGCGTGGGCGACCCGCCCACTCTCGGTTTCAAAGGAGCGTGGGCGACCCGCCCACCTATTTTCATCGTGCCGTGGGCGGGTCGCCCACGCTCCTATACTGACTTGGCGCGTTCACTCTCCCAGAGGGTGAACGCGCCAGTTGCGAGTTTCGCGGGGTTGTTTCGAATATAACGAACCACGGCTTCGAAGTGTCGACTGTTACGCAGGACCGTATCGCGGTAGTTTCGCTGCCAGAGCGAGCCGCTGCCTATTTGCTTTGCGCTAATGCTCTTCCAGTTTCGGAGCAGCTCTTTGATCGGATACATCGGTCGGAACAACAGGTGCAGATGGTTTGGCATAATGACCCAACTGATAAATTCGGCACGCGTGCCGTGGTCATGATGCAATACCGCCTCCAGGATCTGCCGTTGTACGCTTCCTTTCAACAAGCACTTGCCATAGCCTTGATCCAACCAGTGCTCGAAGGTCACGGTAAACTCACGATGGTAAGAGGCCTGAGTGGCTTCATCCCAAGGCTTCAGATGTTTTAGCAGCCATGTATGACGCTGATGTTTCCACTCGCGCAGCTTCGCCTGCGGCAGCGAGTCCTTCAGTCGAAAAGTCACGAATTGAAGTGCTTCACCTTGTTGCCAGTGCGGCAAGTCCGTGCCATGCATCTCGACTTCACACCCAGGATTCAAAAACTCGTGTGGCATGAGAGTAACGCTATGGAAGACTGTTATTTTTTCAAAGTCGTATTGCTGAAAGGAAGGTGGGCTGGAGTGTTTTAAAGGAGTGTGGGCGACCCGCCCACCTGCGTCGGTTTGGCAAAGGAGGGTGGGCGACCCGCCCACTTATTCTCATTGTGCCGTGGGCGGGTCGCCCACGCTCCTTTATTGTGCCGTGGGCGGGTCGCCCACGCTCCTTTACTGACAGAACTGTCGCGTTGGAGCTACCAAAGTTGTGGACTGACTGCCGAGCCGAGTACTTCTTGCGCATGGTAATCGACCTCGGGTAGGAATTTTAAGCCTGTGTGTTTTTCGATTTGGGCAATCGAGGTGATGTAATTACGCAGTTTCGTATCTGTGGCGTCTTGAGGCAGCAGAAAGGCGATCGCCCGTAGACCGCCCGCCTCGGTTTGGTCAAATACGATCGCGAAAAAACCATCGGGAATGGGTACACCAGAATCGAGCTTGGAGCTTTGCGTGCGCATCACCGGGCCGAGGTAAATCCATGTTTCGCCAAAACGTCGCGGATAGGTGACCGTGATTTCGTAGATGAGGCGCTGCCATAGACCCGAACTGAATGCCGCCGACATCGGCGCAAGGTTGGTCACTAAGCACGCTTCGTTGGCACCGACTGCGCCAAACTCAGCTGCCAGCGCTTGCGCTGGTGCGATTGTCTGAGGCTGCCACTGTCCTAAGCGCAGGTCGCGAGCGCGCAGTTGCTTAATGCGCGGGTCTTCAAAAAAATCGTCGGGAATCGGTGCGTCTTGGCGATCACGACCACTGAGCTTAAATGCGATGCAGGTCGTTTGCCGTTCTTTTTCGTTAAACAGGTTGATGTAGCTGTTATTGCGGAGCACGCGAACGGGCGTTTTTGATCCTGGCAGACCGGCAATCAGCGGCGTTTCATCGTGCCCGAGTTCGCCGCCTTCAACCACCAGCCCCTGACTCCCAGGGATGGTATCGTAGGCCAAGTTCAGCAGGCTGGTGATGGGGCGCGGTAGCCATTCTGGCGAGCGCACCGCATTGATGGCTTGAATCGCAGCACGCTCTATCTGTGCGCGTAAGGCGAAAGAGCCAAAATAGTAGCTCGCAATGAGAGCGACCACTCCAAGCACGAGCAGAAAGCGCAGCTTGGTCAGGAGCGGCTTACGAGCAGCCGATTGTGACTTCGCATGTTTGCGTGGCGTACTTCGCTTGCGAGCGGAGCTGAGCTTCTTTTTTGCGCGTTTGTTGGTAGCCATTCAGTTGAGACTAAAGCAATCGGCCGCGATTATTCAAGGCCGAGCTTATTTAACTTTGGGCGGATCACCATCTGGCAATACGGTGCTGATTGATTCAATCGGTAGTAATCCTGATGAGCGTCCTCTGCGGGGTAATAGGTCTCGGCGGCGGTGATCTCAGTTACGATTGGTGCATCGAAATCCTTTTGCGCGGCAGCTTTGGACGTTTCGGCGCTGGCACGCTGGGAATCGCTGTGATAAAAGATCACCGAGCGATATTGGGTGCCGCTATCCGCACCTTGGCGATTTAATGTGGTGGGATTGTGTGAGCGCCACAGCCAGTCGAGCAGTGTTTCATACGTAATTACGGCAGGATCGAAACTGATTTGAGTGATCTCGGCGTGGCCTGTGGTGCCAGTGCATATTTCGCGATAGGTAGGATCTTTGACTTCGCCACCCATATAGCCGGATTCGACCGCATGCACGCCGTCCAGATTTTCAAAGACAGCTTCGACACACCAGAAGCAACCTGCGCCAAAGCTGGCGATTTCGAGAGAAGTTTGATCAGAGTCTGGCATGGTGGTTTTTATCGGAGTTGGGCTGTTTTCGGCGCAAGCGACCAAGCCAAAGAGGCTGGCGAGACACAGGTAACTTGCATGGGCGAGGTGAGAGAGTGGTTTTTGGCGCATGAGATTGAGAGCGGCGTCGCTTGAGATCTATTCCAGATGGCTTTAAACTTACAGTGAGATCACATCTGGGATCTGCGTGACGCGCTGGTAGATCGCGATCACTTCATTGCTGGAGTTCATCTGCATCTCCATCGTATAAGCAGTGAAGCGCCCGCTGGAAGACTCCTTGGCACGGACCGGATCATCGGCAAATAGTGCGAGCACCGTCTCGGTGTGGGCTTTGGGCACGATGAATTTAAACGGATAGAGGCAGGGCCATTCGTAGCTGGCATCCAGCGAAGAGCGAAATGAGTCGAGCGATTTTTGATCAGATGTATCGGGCATAATGGCCACACTGTGGAGGTATTTGAAGATTTGTCAAAAGTACGCTATGACACTGCGGGTGTTTTTATCGGCGGCAATCGATGCAGTGCATCATGCGGATCAGTTAGACGCGGAATTCCCCGTACCTTTGTTTTACAAACGTTGTCGTTTGGATGACTGTGGCATCGATCCTTTGCGAAATACTGACGGCGCCATGCCCTCGATGCGCTTAAACACCACTGCCATGCGCTCGGGGTCGTTAAAGCCGCAGAGTTCGGAGATCATCGATATAGGGTGGTTGGTATCAGCGAGCAGCTGTTTTGCGCGGGTGATTCTGAGCTGACAAAGCATTTCCCAAGGAGTGCAGTGATAGTATTCTCGAAATTTCTTTTCTAGGCCACGGCGAGCAATCCGTAATTCTGCGCATAGGCTGTCGATTGTAATGGGATCTTGGATACGTTCAGAAAGATAAGACATGACGCGCCGCAAGAGCGGATCTTCAACTGCGAGGTGATTCGCGGAATGGCGCAATACGACTCCCCCCGAAGGTACTCGAACGGGTTCAGTCGGAGGCGCTTCACCTGCGAGTAAAGCGCGCAGGGCCTCGCCGACCGCTTCGCCGATCGTATCCCATGGGATCGAGACACTGGAAAGCATCGGGTAGCTTAATCCGCACACCAGTGCATCATTGTTGGCACCGATCACGGCGACTTCTTGCGGCACCCGAATTCCCATTCCTCGACAGGCCCCGCACAGGAATCGTCCGAGTGGATCATGCACCGCAAAGATGCCAACCGGCTTCGGTAGCGATTCCAGCCATGCATGCAGTGCGGGCCGGGGCTGTGCAAAATCTTCACTGTAACGTGCCTGTTTGAATGCAGCTTCTTGATGGATCGAAAATGCCACCTGATCGCCCAGTTCGCGACGAAACCCTTCGATGCGTTGGTCGGAGTAGGGAGTCAAATTACCGAGGCATGCGAAGCTACGGTAGCCGGCCTGCGCAAAGGCACGCGCCGCCTCAGCACCGACCTGCCAATCGTCGACATCGATACTGGTGACTCCTGGGTAGTGCTCGTCGGTATCGGCAATGACGGTGGGCAGTCGTAGTTCCAGTAGTGCCTCGGTTACCTCAGGTAGCCATTCGGTGATCAGTGCGCTGGGCTTTAGTTCAGTTAACAAATCGCGCAGTTCATCAATCGGGCGGTGAATACTAACAATGCGAAAGTCATGCTGGCGACGAACGAATGGTATCAACGACGGCGTTAAGCGCCGCAGAAATACCTCCGTCATTACAATCGCTATTTGTTTTGCCATGCGTTGGTTAAATACCAGCAGATGGCGCATATCAACAGAATATATACGCAATATACGGTTTGAGCTGGGTGTACTTTAGGCTATACTGCGGGCTTTATTATTACACATTCAAAGTAAACACCGACAAAATTATGCACTATTTCGACTGCGACAAAATTCAATTTGAGGGCACTTCTTCTAAGAACCCCTTGGCGTTTAAACATTACAACCCAAGCGAACTCGTTGACGGCAAGTCGATGAAGGATCACCTGCGCTTCGCGGCTCCATACTGGCACGTGATGCGTAATGAGTTGGCCGACCCTTTCGGTGGCGGCACTGCGCAAATGCCTTGGGATGACGGCAGCAACTCGGTCGAAAACGCACTGTCTCGGGTCGATGTTTTCTTTGAATTTCTGGATAAGATCGGCATCGATTACTATTGCTGGCACGACCGCGACATCGCGCCGGAGCTGAACGACCTGGGTGCTTCGAATGCTGCGCTCGACGCAGTGGTTGCCAAACTAAAGGTGAAGCAAAAAGAAACCGGCGTGCAACTCCTCTGGGGCACCGCTTGTCTGTTCTCACACCCTCGCTATTCGCAAGGTGGTGCGACCTCGCCGAACGCTCAGGTCTATGCTTACGCAGCTGCGCAGGTGAAGAAGGCACTCGAATGCACCAACGAGCTTGACGGTCTCGGTTACACCTTCTGGGGTGGACGTGAAGGCTACTCCACATTGCTCAATACCAACATGAAGCGTGAACTCGACCACCTCGGCGCGTTCCTGCACATGGCAGTCGATCATGCGAAGAAAATCGGTTTTAAAGGCCCATTCTACATCGAGCCAAAACCACGCGAGCCATCCACTCACCAGTATGATTCGGATTCAGCTGCTTGCCTGAACTTCCTGCGCGAATACGGCTTGATGGATCACTTCAAACTCAACATCGAGACTAACCACGCGACACTTGCCGGGCACACGATGGAGCACGAGCTGACTGTTTGTAACAATGCGAACATGCTCGGTAGCGTTGACGCCAACCGTGGTGACGAACTCATCGGCTGGGATACGGATCAGTTCCCAACGGACATTTACCTAACCACACAAGTGATGCTCTGCATCCTTGAGATGGGCGGTCTCACCACCGGTGGACTTAACTTCGATGCCAAGCGTCGTCGCGAATCACACGAGCCGATCGACCTGATGCACGCCCACATCGGTGGTATGGATGCATTCGCTCGTGGACTCAAAGTCGCGGCAGCAATTCGCAGGGATGGGCGCATGAGTGACTTCGTCCACGCACGCTACAGCACCTTCGATAAAGACATCGGTGCGAAAGTTGAAGCGGGCGAAGTCGGCTTCGAAGAGCTTGAGAAATATGCACTCTCCAATCCAGAGCCGATCGTAGCGAGTGGCCGTCAGGAGCGGATGGAGAACTTGTTGAACGAATTCATCTAAAAATTCGCTGAGCGAATATTTAGAGTGAATGCATGTTGTGCGTAGTGAGAGTGGTAGTGAAGAGTGTGTCTCTGATGTTATCACTTTCACTCCGCGCGCGGCACGGTCATTGTTGGAGGGAAACGCTCCGTCGTTTCCGCCTAAGCTAGAAAAAAATTACAGAAACACCGATATCAACGACACTTACGTGCGGCAATGACAGAGCATTGCCCTCCATTATTCAGCTAATCGGTTAAACAGCTTTAGTGCATTTAATCACTCAGCATTATCACCTCTCACTTTCACTCCGTGCGCAGCACGGTCTCACTCCGCGCGTAGCGCGGTATCACTCTCACTACGCACGAAGTGCGTTCACTACCAAATGTACGCACTCGGTCTCGATTCCTCTACGCAAAGTTGCTCTGCACTGATTATTGACGTTGATAGCGGCACGATTGTCGCTGAAGCATCCGTCAACTTCGGCGAGCAGTTGCCTCAATATAACGCACCCTCTGGATTTATTCCCGGTGGCGAAAATGGCGAGGTGCACTCGGATCCGCGCATGTGGCTCGACGCGCTCGAGCAGCTGCTCAAAGAGCTGCAGGGACAGTGCGATTTATCCAAGGTGCGCGCAATCTCCGGTGCCGGTCAGCAACACGGCTCCGTGTATTTGAACGAGCAGTGGTTCACTGCGATTGATACACTCACTGAGAATCAGACACTCACCGAGCAATTCGCGCCGACTCTGTCGCGGGCGACGTCGCCCATTTGGATGGACAGCTCTACGGCTGAGGAATGTCACGAAATGACTGCTGCCGTTGGCGGCGAGGAGGTTGTTTGTGCCAAGTCCGGCTCGATTGCGATCGAGCGCTTCACCGGCCCGCAAATACGCCGCTTCTATAAAAACGATCCAGCTGCGTATGAGCAGACAGCGCGTATTCATTTGGTTAGTTCGTTCCTCTGTAGTGTCTTGATTGGCGCCGACGCACCGATCGATACCGGCGACGGGGCAGGGATGAACCTGGTCAATATCGACACGTGGGATTGGGACTCAGAGTTGCTCGACGCCACTGCGCCCGATCTGCTTGCAAAGCTTCCTGCTGTTAAACCTGGCAGCACAATCGCTGGTAGCCTCTGCGCCTACTTTACCAAGAAATACGGCTTTGCTGCCGATGTACCGGTGACGATCTTCACCGGTGATAATCCCAGTAGCCTCGTCGGTATGGGCGCGAGTCGCCCTGGTAAGCTGGTCGTTTCGCTCGGCACCTCCGATACGTTTTTTGCCGCGATGCCAAGCGTCGTCGCCGACCCAGCTGGCTGCGGCCATGTGTTTGGCAACCCCAGCGGTGGCTCGATGTCGCTGCAATGCTTTGTGAACGGCTCACTCGCCCGTGAAGCAGTGAAAGATAAATTCGACTACGACTGGGATCAGTTCACGCAAGCCTTTGGCAATACGCCAAGCGGCAATGATGGCAATTACATGCTGCCGTTCTTTCGCCCCGAAACCAGCCCGCGGGTGGATCTGCCTGCGCCGATTTTGAAAGGCAGCGCAGCATTCGAAAACTGGGCCGACGCCGACGCATCGATACGTGCCTGCGTTGAAGGGCAGTTTCTCAACATGAAACAGCGCACGGACTGGATGCAGTTACAGCCTGAAGTCATTTACCTCACCGGTGGCGCATCGAAAAATGATGCGATTGCGCAAGTCATTGCCGATATTTTTCAAGCCAAAGTGCAGCGTCTCTTAGTCAGCGGTTCCGTTGGTCTGGGAGCAGCGATGCGCGCGGCTTCGAACAGTCTGGGCTGTGACCTCGCTGCACTTGAGCACCGCTTTTGCCAACCCGAGGTGGGCAGCACGATCACGCCGCAACCAAGCAGCTCGGTCTATCAGGCAGCGGCAGCAGCGTTTGCGGCATTACTCTAGCCGAGTGCCTTGGTTGCGCTCGGTTTGGCTGCAGTCGAATTTGTTAAATTAAAGTCGGCCAATCCTCTTGTGCCCGGCTTGAGGCAGGTTTCTTCGTAGCGGGTATGTTCAGCCATTGCCGCAGGGAATGCCTTGAGGAGTGAAGTCCTCTGCGAAAAAGTTCGACGCGCCGAGATAAACCCCTTTTTGTTCAAAACTTTCCAAGCGGGCCTGTAGCTCAGTGGTTAGAGCAGAGGACTCATAATCCTTTGGTCGTGGGTTCAAATCCCACCGGGCCCACCAGGCTTCGATCGAGTGAAACGAGATCGAAGCCTGCCTCGGCGTAGTAAGGCGCTTGCGCCGCCGAAGCCGGGCTTCGCAGTCTAGCACTTCCTCGTTTCTCTCTCCCTACGCCCTGGCATGCCAGATTTTCAATACGTCTATATTTTGTTCTCTGAATGCGGTGAGCATCACTATGTAGGGTGCACAGCAGACTTACAGCAACGCTTGAACAAGCACAACAATGGTGATGTTTCTCACACATCTAAGTTTCGTCCGTGGCGCATACAAACTGCTGTCGCATTTAGAGACGTTGAAAAAGCGGCTGCATTTGAGCGCTATCTAAAATCGCATTCAGGGCGATCTTTCGCGAGTAAGCACTTTTAAGTGCTTCGATCGAGTGAAACCAGCTCGAAGCCGGGCTTCGCAGTCTAGCACTTCCTCGTTTCTCTCTGCCTACGCCCTGGCATGCCAGATTTTCAATACGTCTATATTTTGTTCTCTGAATGCGGTGAGCATCACTATGTCGGGTGCACAGCAGACTTACAGCAACGCTTGAACAAGCACAACAATGGTGATGTTTCTCACACATCTAAGTTTCGTCCGTGGCGCATACAAACTGCTGTCGCATTTAGAGACGTTGAAAAAGCGGCTGCATTTGAGCGCTATCTAAAATCGCATTCAGGGCGATCTTTCGCGAGTAAGCACTTTTAAGTGCTTCGATCGAGTGAAACGAGATCGAAGCCTGCCTCGGGTCGTGCATTCGCAACAAAACATTTCTAATATCCTTCGCTTAAACGCAGGCTGTCACGCCGAAGCTTTACTTTTCGGCGTAGGCCTTGGAGACCTCTTCGCCGATGATGCGGATGCCAGCTTGCACGTCTTCTGCGGGCATGGTGAAGTTGATCCGGATACACTCATCGCGGTGCTTCCAATCGGCGTCGTCTTGACCAAAAAAGAAGTAGCTGCCTGGGACGACGAGGACGTTGCGCGCTTTGAGGCGTTCGTAGAGTTCGCGGCAAGTAATTGGCAGACCTTTGAACCATGCCCATAGAAACAGTGCGCCTTCGCTGCGGTGGATGAAGTAATCGAGGGTGGGGTTGAAATACTGTTTCACCCATGCCTGCGCTTGCATGGATTTACTGCGGTAGAACGGTTGCACCAGCTCGTTGCTGAGGCGTAGAATTTCGCCGCTTTCTATCAGTGGTTGCGCGATCGCTTGGCCGGTGTTGGTGTTGGCCAAGCCCATGATCGAGGTCATCGAGGCGACGGCTTTGATAATCTCTGGTTTGGCAATGACGATGCCGGTGCGGGTGCCAGGGAGGCCGAGCTTGGAGAGGCTAAGTGTGAGGATGATGTTGTCATTCCATATCGGAGTGGCCTCGGTGAAAATGACATTGGGGAAGGGCGCGCCGTACGCATTGTCGATAATTAGCGGGATGCCATGATCCTCGGCGAGTTGTGCGAGGTGGGCGATTTCGTTGTCGGTCAAGACATTGCCGGTCGGGTTGGTGGGTCGGGACACGCAGATCGCGGCGATGTCGTCAGTCACTTCTAAATTATCGAAATCGACGCGGTATTTGAACTCGTGCTCGCCGGTATATTCGATGCGCGGTTTGACGCTGCGAAAGAGTGAACCGCCAACGGATTGATCCGCGTAGCCGATGTACTCGGGGACGAGCGGTAGTAGGATTTTCTTTTGTTGTCCGTCGGCAAAGCGTCCGCCGAGCGCATTGAATAAGCAGAAGAAAGCGCTTTGCCCACCCATGGTGATGGCGACGTTATCAGCACTCAGCTCCCAGCCAAACTCCTTGCGGAAGAGATCCGCGATGGCACGGCGAAAGCTGGTGCGGCCGGCCGGCGGCTCATAGTTGCCGAGCATGTGCTCCAGTTCGCCTGGCGTGGCTGTGATCTCTTCGATCCGCTTGCGCCAGAGTGCATCCATTTCGACGATGTGGGCGGGTTGGCCGCCGCCGAGCATGTGCACTTTGTCGCCACCGGCGGCGAGCGCATGCCCTAGGTCGTCCATCAGTTCGCCAATGCCGCTACCGCAGCATAGGCGTTGGCCGAATTCAGACCATTCCGGTTGTGCGGAGTCGGTGGTGTTTGCTTGGTGGGGCATGTGCTTGAGTGAATGCTGAAATTGTTGGAGTATAAACCAAAAAAAGGCCGTTCGAGATGAACGGCCTTTTCGTGTTTAAAGATTATTCGCTTATTTGAGGATGATTAGCTCATCGCGACGATCTTGGCCTGACTCGGATTTGGAGAGTCCGGCAGTCGCTTCGAGGCTGCCTTTGGAGAGCGTATCGATGCGATCGCCGCTGACGCCGAGTGTATCGAGGTATTCGCGTGCGCTGTTGGCGCGACGATCACCTAGTGCGAGGTTGTAGTCTTCGGTGCCATACCAGTCGCAGTAGCCTTCGATTAGGAGTCCATCGCTTGGGTTGGATGCGAGATGGTCGGCCGCGTCTTGAAGCTTAGAGCGCTCGGATGAGGAGATGGAGGAAGAGTCGAAGCCGAAGTAAACGTCTTGAAGCACGCCGCGTACCATCTGACGGCCGTTATAAGTGCCTTCTTCGAGGTCGATGCTTTCGTCGCCGTCGCGGAGTTCTAGGTCGCCGTCGTTGCCCCAGTCTGAATCCATACCTGATGGGATGAGGTCATCACCATTGCCGAATTCAGAACCGCTGCCCATGGCACTGTCAGTGATCGGGGTAGGTGGTTGTTTCCGGCAACCAGAAAGAACGAATGCGGCAAGAATTAAAGGAAAGGCAAATCGTAGCATCTTATACATAATTTAAAGAATTTGATAGTATGATTTGTAACGCGCAAACATTTTCCTTTGCTTCTTGGTATTATTTTGGCTCAGTCGCCCTGTTTGTGCCCTCTGCTATTTTCAAATGACAACACCTCCCTATATTTTCCTGATTGATAATGGTTCGCTTCGTGCTGACTCGGTTTTCGCGCTGCGTGGCCTAGCGGCGCAACTTTCGCAGCGGGTCGGGTTGAAGGTCGAACCGGTTAGTTTGTTACACTCGAGCAAAGTGCCGGCATCGGAGTTGGATGGTGTCGCTGCGCGGGTGGTAAAGCCGACGCTGCGGCGATTGATCGCAACGGGGGCGCGAAAGTTTGTTTTTGTGCCACTGTTCCTCGGGCCGAGCCGGGCGATTACGGATTATTTACCAGAGTTGATCGCGGAGGCGCGGGTGTCGGCTCCGGATTTGCAGGTGGTGGTGGCCGATACCTTAGCAGGTGTGGACGTGGCTGCTCCGGATATGCGTCTAGCTGAGATGCTTGCGGATAATGTGCGGCTAACGATGCAGGCTGCGGGGTTGTCGCATCCGCGAGTTGCGCTGGTGGATCATGGCACACCTGCGGAAGTGGTGAATCAGGTACGTAATGCAGTGGCAGGTCAACTTGCGGTGCTGCTGCAAACGGAAGTGGCGGCAGTGGCGGCGTGCTCGATGGAACGACGTGAGGGGATCGAGTATGATTTTAATGAACCACTGTTAGAGCGAGTGGCGCAGCTGGATGGCTGGGCCGCCGCGGATGTGATTGTGGCGCTGTTCTTCTTGTTGCCAGGCCGCCATGCTGGGGCCGGTGGAGATGTCGCGGAGATTTGTGACGGACTGATCGCGCAGCATGCACTGCGCTCGGCTGTACGCACGCCGTTACTAGGTGAGCATCCGCAGCTGGTCGATATTTTGGTAGACCGGCTACGGGCAGCGCTGGACTCGAGTGTCGAGCAGGCTTAATTGTTGTCCACGACCACCAAGCCGTTTTTGATCGCGCAGCGCGTGAGGCTGGCAACGTCGTGCAGGTCGAGTTTGCGCATCAGATTGGTACGGTGATTCTCGGCTGTTTTGACGCTGATGCTTAGCTTGGCCGCGATTTCTCGGGTGCTGTTACTCTCAGCAATCAGTTGGAGGATTTCGCGCTCACGCTTGGTTAAAATATTAATGCCTGACTGGTTCGATTTCGGATCGGTCATCGCCTCGCGAAGCAGTAGTGCGACTTCGGGGCCAAAATAGCTGCCTCCATTGGAGACAATTTCGATGCCTTTTTTAAGATCGGCGAGCGGTGCTGATTTTTCGACGAATCCGTGCGCGCCAGCTTGAAGGAATTCACGGACGAGCCCAGGCGTTTGAAAACCGGAAAAGATGAGCACGCGTGTCTCGGGGATTTCGGTCGCGAATCGGCGTAATACTTCGGTGCCGTTGAGGTTCGGTAGCATCGCATCGAGGATGACGAAATCGGGCTTTTGCTGGATGCATTGCTCACAGCCTTGTAAGCCGTCGCCGCATTCGATCACCACCTGATAGGCATCGTTATTGAAAAACGCCTGAATCAGCATCTCGCGAATGGCCGTCTGATCTTCGATGATAGCGACTGTTTTCATGCGAATAAAATGGCGGAGAGAGAGGGATTCGAACCCCCGGAACCTTTCGGCTCAATAGTTTTCAAGACTACCGCATTCGGCCACTCTGCCATCTCTCCTGAAGCTTGATGGCTGATTTCCTAGGCGATGATTCGGTAAGTGCAAGATGTTAAATTCAATTGGGCGTTTTTTTTTGCTGGTAATCTAGTTTGCAGGCTTTTGCCGTTAGAGCAATTAATAGAACAAGTTTCTATCCAAGCTGCGGTATTGAATGGCTTCGAGTAAGTGGGGTGTGTCGATTTGTGCGCTACCGGCAAGGTCGGCAATAGTCCGCGCGACTTTCAAAATTCGATCGTAGGCGCGCGCAGAGAGTGCCAGTTGCTCCATGGCTTGCTGCAGCAGGTCGCCTTGTACTTTATTAATGGCGCAGTGTTTGCGAATTTCAGAGTGCGACATGCGTGCATTGCAGCGCGTCGAGGCATCGGCATTGGCGGCGAATCGTGCGTTTTGCACGGTGCGGGCGGCTTCGCAGCGTTTGCGAATCACCAGCGAAGTTTCGCTCGGCTGGGTGCTGCGTAATTCTTGGATTCGCAGCGAAGGTGCCTCAATGTGTATATCAATACGGTCGAGCAGCGGGCCGCTAATTTTCGAGCGGTAGCGCTGGATTTGCGGGACGGAGCAACGACACTCGCGGGCACTGTCGCCAGTATATCCACACGGGCATGGATTCATCGCACAGACCATCATCACTGAGCAGGGCAGGTTTATCTTACCTGCACTGCGGGAGATGGTGACATTGCCGTCTTCGAGTGGTTGGCGCAGCACTTCGAGAGCCGATCGTTTAAATTCGGGCAACTCGTCGAGGAATAACACACCGTTGTGGGCCAGAGAGATCTCGCCCGGGCCAGGAATAGTGCCGCCGCCGAGTAGGCCGACATCTGAAATGGTGTGATGCGGGCTACGAAATGGCCGTTGAAAGTAGCGATTTTCATCGCTCAGTGTGGTACCTGCGGCGGATTGAATGCTGAGGATTTCGAGGAACTCATCGATACTGGGGCGTGGCATGATGGTGGGTATACGCTTGGCGATCATCGATTTACCAGATCCAGGAGAGCCAATCATCAACAGGTTGTGGCCGCCGCTGACCGCGATCTCGACGGCGCGGCGCACGGCGTGTTGGCCTTTAACTTCCGAGAAATCAGTCCGTTGCGATTCGGGTGGTGCTTGGTAAAAGCTGCTGTCGCGAGATTTGGCGGGAAGAATAGCGCGCTCCCCATTTAGGAAGCGCACGGCTTCGTCGAGACTGCGCACGGGATAGATCTCGACGTCTTTGACCAGCGCGGCTTCGTCGGCAGATTCGGCGGGCACGATGAGGCCTTGTTTGCCGAGCTTGCGGGCCAGCATCGCCATGGCGAGTGAGCCCCGCACCGGGCGGGTCTGTCCTGAAAGGCTGAGTTCGCCGGCGATCAGGAAGTTGTTGAGGCGGTCTCCCCGGCATTTATTCATTGAAGCGAGAATGGCGATCGCGATGGGTAGATCGTAGGCGGGGCCTTCTTTGCGCAGACCGCCGGGCGCGAGGTTGATCGTGGTGCGGGTGGCGGGCGTGCGAAAGCCGCTATTGGCCATTGCCGAAAACACCCGGTCTTGCGATTCTTTGACCGCGGCGTCGGGCAGGCCGACCAAAATAAATTTGAGTTCGCCCACTTCACCTGTATTCACTTCTACCTGAACCGAGTGGGCATCGACTCCAACTAAGGCGGCGGATTGTGTGATTCCTAGCATTGTTAAATAATTTCCTTCGAAATGAATGTGAACAAATTTGCGTTCATGTCTATGCCTTATTACGTTATTTAATGTTTATATCGAACGATCAATAGAATTTTGAAAATAGGACTTACAGGAGGTATCGGCTGTGGCAAATCGACAGTGGTGCAGTTTTTCGCGGATGCGGGTTGGCGCACCATCGAGACGGATGCGGTGGTGCGTGACTGCCTCGCCAGTAATGTGGCGGTGCATGCGGCGCTGAGTGAGCGCTGGGGTAAGGCGGTGTTTCATGCGGATGGCACGGTCGATCGCAAGGCGGTGGCAGCGCGCGTTTTTGCAGATGCGCAGGAGTTAGCATGGTTGGAAGCGTTGCTGCATCCCTTGGTTCGGCAAGCCTGGGAGGGGGCGATTGCGCGGGCGCCAGAGGCTGATTGGCTAGTGGAGATTCCTTTGCTGTTTGAAAAAAGGCTTGAAACTGGGTTTAATTTGATTGTCTGTGTTACCAGTCCTCCTGATGTAGTTGAACGCCGTATGGTTCATAGAGGTTACTCGGGAGATGAGATTGCACAGCGTCGTCACCGCCAAATGCCCCTCGAGGAGAAAGCCCGACGCGCTGATTGTGTGATTTCAAATGCAGGCAGCCTTGAATTTTTAAAACAACAAACAAAGCGATTAATCGCACAGACCCCTACGCATTAGTTCGTTGCCGCATATCGGTTGAATGCTAAGCGTCGCCTGTTATCAAAGAACCCGCACTAAGTGCGCACTATTAGCCCATGAGCTCTGAAGACGAAATTAAACCATCTGTTACTGCCAATGCATCCTTCGAGGATGCGTCAAAGCCGGCAGCTAAACCCGCGGCTAAGCGTGCAGTTAAGCGTGCAGTGAAGAAAACTGCCGCGAAAAAGGCGGTCAAAAAAGCGGCTAAGAAGGCCACCAAAAAAACCGCTCGCAAAGTCGCGAAGCCAGCTGCCGATAAACAGCCGCAGCAGCCAGACATGTTTGCCGCGGCCTCGGCTCCTCGCGTTGAGTCGCCTGCGCCACGTGTGGAGCAAGCATTTGTGCCATCAGAGGTGCCTGCGGGCAGTGCGCGCAAGACTGCAGTTGTTTGGTCCTCGGATGATGCCGAGCCGCCCAAGGAATCGCCCAAGGAATCACCACGGGAATCTGCCTCGGACAATGCTCAGGGCGAACTGTCTTCGGGTAAAGCGTCCTCGCAAGGCGGCGAAAAGCCGAATGAGGACAAGCCTCAAGACGGCAAATCGCGTGGGCATCGCAATGAATCAGGTGGCCGTAATCAACGACGTGATCGCAATGACCGCGGCGAACGTAAGAATGACCGCGGCGAACGTAGAATGACCGTGGCGAGCGTTCGAATGACCGTGGCGAGCGTCCGAATGACCGCGGCGAGCGTCCGAGCCGAAATGGTAAGTTTAAAAATAAGGGCGGCGCTCAAGGTGGGCAGCCGAATCAGAAAAAAAAGGGCAAGGGCCGTTGGCAGGATAAAAAGAAGCGTGCTCGCGAGGAAGACTCTCCAATCGAATTCGGTGAATTGCTCGAATTTGAAGTGCTAAAGAACTTCGACGAGACGCTGCAACTGGCGACCAATTTGCGCTCGGGCGAGGGCGAGGGGCTCGATTTTAATCGTATTTATGACCTAGGTCTGCCGGAGCTTCGCGACGAGGTCGCAGCCGCAGCGTTGGAAACGCCGTATGCGCCGAATCGTGATCAGTTGTTGAATGCGCTGATTGCTAAGGCGGGTGAGCAAAAGGTCTGCATTTCGTCGGTTGGTATCTTTGAGCCGATGGAAGATAACGAAGGTGGTTTGCTGGTGTATGAACGTGATAGCTATCGCGTCAAGGCGCTCTGTGCCTATGTGCCGCAGGTCTTTGTCGAGCATTACGGCTTGCAGCGTGGTCATATTATTACTGCTCAATTGCATCCGCATCGTGAGAATGAGTCCTGCCCGTTTGTGGTTTGCGTGAATGATGTGATGGGGCGTGACCCTAAGACGCTGAGCGAGATCGTGCCCTTCACGGAGGGTGTCCCTTATTATCCGCTTGAACGTATATTGATGGAATCGGACACGGAATCGAAGTCGGACAACCTGTCGATGCGGGTGGTCGATTGCTTGACGCCAGTTGGCTTTGGTCAGCGTGGTCTGATTGTGGCGCCGCCGCGCACAGGTAAAACAGTGCTGATGCAAGGCATGGCAAATTCGATCCAGAAGAACTATCCTGATTCACATTTGATTATCCTGTTGATTGATGAGCGACCGGAGGAAGTAACCGATTTTCGCCGTCAAGTCTCCGGCGAGGTGATCAGCTCTACCTTTGATGAGACAGCTGAGAGCCATGTCCACTGCGCCGAAATGGTGATCGAAAAGGCGCGTCGTATGGTCGAAGTGGGCCGTGATGTTGTGATTCTACTCGATTCAATCACGCGTTTAGCCCGTGCCTACAACACCACGATGCCAAGTAGTGGGAAAATTTTGTCTGGAGGAGTGGAGGCCAATGCCTTGCAAAAACCGAAGCGGTTCTTTGGTTCTGCGCGTAATATCGAAGGTGGCGGCAGCCTGACAATTATCGCTACCGCGCTGGTCGAAACCGGCAGTAAGATGGATGAAGTGATTTTCGAAGAGTTCAAGGGCACTGGTAATATGGAGCTGCATTTGGATCGTGGTCTTTCTGATAAGCGTATTTTCCCTGCACTAAGCATGGATAAGAGCGGCACGCGTAAGGAAGAATTGCTTTATCATCCCGATGAAATGCTGAAAATTTATTCATTGCGTAGAGCAATGAAAGGCTTACCGTCCACCGATGCTATGGAAATGCTCATTCAGCGCATTAAGAAGACCAGCACCAATGCCGAGTTTTTGATGAGTGTTTCTCGATAGTTTTTTACTTTAATCCCCACCTCTTCCCCATTTAAACTCTGTGACTTCCGCTGACGAATTTGTTCTCCAACTACTAATTGATAAAGGCATCGTTGATTCCGCTGTAATCGAAGCAGCGCGCACTAAGGCAGCTGAGCAACCGAGCGAAGGTAATCTGGATACGGATACCCTGGAACTGTTGGTTGCTGAGCATGCTGTGACTCAACTGCAGATCGCTCAAGCGCTCGCAGAGGAGTTTAACATGGATGTTGTGGATCTCGCGGATGTGCGTGTTTCCGCTGAAGCGTTGGAGCTGTTGCCCTACGAGTTGGCGAGTCGCTATAAGGTCTTTCCGCTCGAAGCCGACGATAACGAAGTTGAGGTGGCAGTGTGTGATCCGCTCGATATGGATGCGATTGATAGTATCAGTCACGTCATTCAGCGTTCGATTACCTGTCGGGTGGCACCGCTTGAAGATATCGAAAAAGCGATTCATCAGTATTATGATGGGGCGCAGGCTGGTAAAGTGGACAGCATGTTCTCTGGGCTAGAAGAAGTGGCCGCTGACGAGCTTGACTTGCCGACAGGAGAGGAAGGCGATGTCGGGGAAGACGAAGCGCCAATCATTCGTTATGTGCATATGGTGATTTCGGAGGCGTTGAAGCGTCGTGCTTCGGATATCCATATGGAGCCGTTGGAAAAACGTTTTCGCGTGCGCTATCGTATTGATGGTGTTTTGCACGAGGTGGAAAATCCACCCAAGCGTTTACAGCCTTCGATTGTTTCACGTATCAAACTGATGGCCGATGTGAGCATCGCGGAAAAGCGCGTGCCCTTGGACGGTCGTATTAATATTAAAGTCGGGCCAAAGGTGATCGATTTACGTGTTTCGACCCTGCCAACTGCGTTTGGTGAGAGTATTGTGATGCGTATTTTGGACAAAGAAGGACTGAACTTAGGTTTGCCAGAGCTCGGGTTCTTTAGCGATGATCAAGCCACTTTTGAGCGTATTATTGCGATGCCAGACGGTGTGTTCTTGGTGACTGGACCAACCGGTTCTGGTAAATCCACCACACTTTATTCTGCGCTGAACTGCATCAACCACCCCGACCGTAAAATCATCACTGTCGAAGATCCGGTCGAGTATGAGATGCCTGGAGTGAATCAGGTGCAAGTGCGTCGCGATGTGGGTATGACCTTCTCTGCGGCATTGCGTTCGATGCTACGTCAGGCGCCGAATATCATCATGGTCGGGGAAATTCGTGACAAAGAGACTGCAGAAATCGCGATTAATGCGGCGCTGACTGGGCACATGGTGTTTAGCACGCTGCATACCAATGATGCGCCGAGTGCGATTAGCCGCTTGGTGGATATTGGTATTAAGCCTTTCCTTGTCGCCGCTGCTTTACGCGCGGTACTTGCGCAGCGTTTGGTGCGCCGCATTTGCCCGAATTGTAAGCAAGCGCACACTCCGGATGAAAAGCTTTTGAGCTCTCTGGGGATTCGCTCTGATCAGGCATTGGATGCGAACTTTATGTTGGGCAAGGGGTGCCCGAAATGTAATTCGACTGGATTCCGCGGTCGTGTGGGCGTCTTCGAGATGTTTACGATGAGTGAAGAGTTGCAACAAATGGTCTATGAAAATGCTAGCCTCGTAGCGCTGCGCAACAAATCCAAAGAGATGGGTATGCGCACGATGCGTGAAGACGGCATCCGTAAGGTCATTGCAGGTGTCACCACCCCAGAGGAAGTCCTGCATTCGACGGTCGCTGAGCCTGTTTAATTTAATTTCCCCCCGCCAACCATAAACCTAATTAAGATAACACTATGAGTTATGAAATGAATGATTTGTTAGAGCTGATGGTGGATCAAGGTGCATCTGACCTTCATTTACAGGTTAATCAGGCGCCAACGTTGCGCATGTCTGGTAGTATGGTGCCGGTTGAGGGTGAGAAGCTGACACCTCAAGATACTGAAGACTTGATGAAGGCGATCACCTCATCGACTAATCAGGAGCAGTTGAAGACGACGGGTGGTTGTGACTTTGGTTTTGCTTATATGGAGCGGGCCCGCTTTCGTGTCAGTGTGCTACGTGCCAAGGGCGCTTTCGGTATAGTGCTACGTCAGATTCCAAATGATTTATTTACCCTCAGTGAGATTGGCCTACCGGATCAGATTAAAGAGCTAATTAGCCGTCCCAGAGGTATGATCTTAGTCACCGGGCCAACAGGTTCGGGTAAGTCGACGACCTTGGCTTCGA
>CAJJBN010000032.1 GCA_905182435.1 Opitutaceae bacterium BACL24 MAG-120322-bin51
ATCTCCTCCTCAACCGGACCAACAGAGCCTTTGACCTTCTCGACTGCTGCTTGGAAAGCGGTGTAATCATTCAAGATACGCTGCACGTTGACCGTAGCGACGACTGGAGTTTTCTGAGCGAAGAGGCCGACTGCACAGAAGATAGACGCAAGAAATAGAATAGTTATTTTTTTCATAGATATATAGCTGAGGGTTTTAATGTGAGAATGCAAGCACCACTAGAAGCGTGTGCCAAAAGAAAAGTTAAACTGTGCGCCGTTGTCTTCAGCGTTATCAGGGACTGTGAGTGGAAAACCTAGATCGAGCTTCAGTGGAGAGCCCATCAAGATGATACGCGCACCGATACCCCAATTTGAAGCATAACCTGAAGGACTAAAATCATAATCAGACTCATTAACAAAGCCCCAATCATAGAAAGCAACTAGCCCTAAAGGTTCCGCAAGCCGGAAACCATATTCAAAAGAAAGCATCCCATAGGAGTTTCCGCCAACGGCTTCTTCGTCGTCATCTGAGTCGCGAGGGCCAACGTCACGGTGCTCGAAACCACGTAAACTATCAGGACCACCTAGGTAGAAACGGTCATAAAACGGCACATCCTCGCTATCCCCATACGGCGAAGCGGTGCCTATACGGCCAATAATAGAGAGCGTTTGGTCGTACTTATCAAAGGTTGGGATAAATTGTGCCGTGCGCGCCTCTAGCTTGAGATAATTCACATCACCACCAATCCCAGCCAGCTCAGAGGAGAGCGTGGTGCGATTACCACTACGCGTGAACATCAGTGAATTTCGAGTGTCGCGAAGCAGCGATAAGCCGATCTTCGACACGACATCGGTCTCACCATCGGCAGCTTGATAGACATCAGCGATACCGTCGTTTGGACGTGAACCGTCCGAATTATCGCCACTCTGGATACTAGGCCCAAAAGCCACATCGAAAATTTCAACCATTTCAAAGCGATAAGACATACGTGCTTCGACCAACTCGAACAGACGACGGCGCAGGTAGAGTTCAAAGCCAGTGCGCAGCTCATTATAATCACTACTGTTATAGTCCGACTCAGTACGGAACAGCTCGACCCCAAAAGCCAAACGCTGCTCGAACAACCACGGCTCCTCGAAAGCAATTAAGACCTCATTACTGGTGCTGCCCAAGGACGCACGAAAGCGGAATTTCTGACCATCTCCACGGAATCCAGAGCGATAGTTGAACAAGTCAAAATTCCCCTGCGTCAGCTCGAAATAAACCACCGCGCTCTCAACCGAACCGAAGCCAGCACCGAAGGTGAAGTTACCCGTGCGACCTTCGCTGACGGTGACACTTAGATCACGACGCCCGGGGACATTCGTCGCCTCAGGGTTCATGCGTACATCACCAAAGTAGCGAGTATTGCGCAAACGGTTCTCGCTGGTTGCCATGCGCTTCAAGTCAAAGACATCGCCAGGGCGCAAGGCCAACTCACGAATGATCACACGAGTCTTGGTGATTGTATTACCCTCCACCTTAATCGATTCGACATAGAACTTCTCGCTCTCGCGGACACGAAAGATCACGTCAATCGCACGCGTATTCATGTTTGGCACGCGCTCGGCACGCACGCCCGCATCCAAATAACCTCGTGATGTGTAATACTCACGAACAGCCGACGCCGCTGCATCAACTTTTTCAGGAGAAAACGGATCGTTACTGGCAGTCTCGACCGCTCCAAGCAACTCACTGGTGGTAAAAATCGTGGCATTGTCGATCGATAGTTTTCCGACAGTGTATAACTCTCCTTCTGTTACAGGGATGGTGATGTAGAGCTGCTCATCAGCCTTAAAGTCGAGCACGACATCGTCCGCATCGATAACGACATCCAAATAACCTTGGTTGCGGTAATAGATACGTAACAACTCGAGGTCTTCCTTAAACTTAACTTCATCAAAACGGCCAGATCCAGTGAGCCACGACAGCCAATCGGTCTGCTGCGTCTCAAGCACCTCAGCCAATTCCTTATCCTCGATGACCGAATTCCCCTCGAACAGCAGGCCTTTGATTTTAACATTCGAGCCTTCATCGATATCAAACAGCACAACCGCATAGCCAGTAGCTTCATTGCGTTGAATGCGATAATCCACCGTCACATCAGGGTAGCCCTTCTTCACATAGTAGGCCTCAACCTTGTCAGCAGCTTCGCTGACTTGATATTCATCCAACGGCACGCCCGCCTCCAGTTCTGCCTTTGAGGACAAGCGACCTTCTTTATATTTCTGATTACCTGAATAAGTAATACGCTCGATCGTGTACTTGGGGATCACCTCGAAGATCACATCCACAGAACCATCGTCTGAATTCTCGACTTTCACTTCGACGAACTCGAAATGGCCAGTGCCATATAGCGTGCGAATCGACTGATCAACCAACGCCGTATTATAATTCATGCCCCTGCGCAGCTGGACATTACTGAACACGAACTCCTCACTCACAGACTTAAAGCCATCGAACTCGACTCGCACTTCATTTACCTTCGGATATTCCTGGGCAGTGAGGGATGTAAAACTAAAAAAGGCGGTGCAGTAAATCGCGGCACACAAAAAAGTCTTAATAAATAACATAGGTGGGTATCTCAAAATATGATCGAAGGACTAGCGATGAAAATTTTCGTAGCGAGTGTAGCGACGAACGAATGTTAAATCGATCTCTCCGATCGGGCCATTACGTTGCTTCGCGATGATTAATTTGATGTGCTCCTCAGCAGAGGGCAAGCCGCCATCCTGCACCCCCTCGTCATCGTCGTCACGCTTCTTCGGGCGATGCAATAGCAAGACCACATCGGCATCCTGCTCGATCGATCCAGATTCACGCAAATCAGAGATACGTGGATCACGGTTTTCCTTCTCTGACTCACGGTTCAGCTGACTGAGCACTACGACTGGAATGGCCAACTCCTTGGCCATACCTTTCATGCCACGGGAAATATCCGCGATCTGCTGCTCACGCGGCATGCGCGGGTCAGAGCCTCGAATCAATTGTAAGTAGTCGACCACCACCAGGCCTAGTGGGCTCTTGGTATGAAGCCGGCGCGCTTTCGCACGGATATCTAAAATAGTTGAGCTGGCATTATCATCGATCCACAATGGTGAGCTCTTCAGCTCTTTCGCCGTGGTAACAATGTCCTCCATGTCCCCCTTCGAGGCGACACGATCGCGAATACGCTTCATGTCGACGCGTGAGCGACAGCAAATCAGACGCATCGCCAAATCTTCAGAGGTCATTTCCAAACTAAAGACCAGCACCCCCGAGGGCTTACGGCCTTCCGCAGGCAACATCGCGTGCTCGGCAAAATTCATCGCCAGAGAGGTCTTACCCACCGAAGGACGAGCCGCCAACACGATCATTTGACCAGGATGAAAACCATACGTCATACCATCCAAATCGCGAAAGCCAGATAGCACACCGCTAATATCATCCTTACCACTTAACAGCGCTTGAATGTTAGAAACTGCCCCATCCACTGCCTCACGAATCGGCGTCGCACCTTCGGTAACGCGGCCACTGCTAATGTCAAAAATGTCCTGCTCAATCTTTTCGATGAAGGTGGACATATCCTCCTGCTGCTCATAACAAGCCTCGATCGTCTCGCGAGAGGTACGGATCAAGCGACGCAGCAGATACTTCTCGTGAACAATTCGCGTGAAGAAGCGTGCGTGGGCTGGGGTCTCGATTCGATTTTGAATCGCATAGATCGCGGCAATACCGCCGACCTCCTCTTCCATGCCGTTCTTACGCAGATAGTCCAATAGGAGAATCTCGTCGATCGGGTCACCAGTCTCATACAAAGAGAGCAGCGCTCGAAAGAGCTCTTGGTGAGAGGTCTTAAAGAAATAGTCCGGTGTCAGCTTCGCTTCAATACACTCGGTCAGAATTTCGCGACCGCCGTCAATCAAGCAGGCAGCCAGCAGGCCTTCTTCGGCCTCCACATTATGCGGTTGCACGCGAATGCCATCAGACGCTTCTTGCGGCTTGCGGCTATCACGAAACTTACGGTCGCCTTTATTACGACCGTAAGAAGAATTCGTTGATTCAGGCGGCATGGGACGAACTAGTGGCTAATCGACCGCACTGAGTGGCTTAATCTTGGTCTTCGTCAGAAGCGTCTTCAGTCGCCGCTTCTTCGATCGGATTCTCAGAAACCACTTCGAACTTCAGCTCAATTTCAACATCAGCGTGTAGCTTGATTTTAGCCGTGTGTGACCCGAGATCCTTGATTGGCTGAGCCAACCCGAGTTGCTTCTTCACCAGCTCGATGCCCTCTTCCTTGAGGCGCTCGATCAAATCATTGGCAGTCACAGCACCGAACATTTTGCCGCCTTCGCCAGTCTTCACGGCGATTGCGATGCTGGTCTTCTCGATCTGCTCGCCAAGTGCGCGTGCTGATTCGAACTCTTTCTGCTCACGTGCTTCGCGTGCTTTGAGCAGCGATTCCACATGCTTCTTGTTTGCCTGAGTGATAGGCAAAGCTTGCTTGCGTGGAAGCAAGAAGTTGCGCGCATAACCTGCACGCACTGTTACTGTGTCACCCTCGGCGCCGAGGCCTTTGATGGGTTGGAGGAGGAGAACTTCAGAGTTAGCCATGATACGTATAATTTAAACTGTGATATAAAGAGGAGAAAGAATGTTTAAAACGGCACGTCCTCATCAAGCGTGTCGTTATCATTGGAGAAGTTGGTTGTGACTGCGGCAGCTGGAGCCGGAGCTTCGGCCGACGCCGAAGCTTCGGTCGCTGGAGCTGTTCGCGCTGGAGGCGAACTCTTGTCGTAACCACCGGATTGACCACCGTCGCTATCTTCGCGACCACCGATGAACTCGAATTTGTCCAAGATGACGCCAAGCTTACTGCGCTTTTGCCCCTCGGACTCCCATTGATCAAACTTCAAACGGCCTTCCACAAAAAGAGGACGACCTTTGCGCATGTATTTGTTGATCACTTCGGCCTGCTTACCAAATGCGTCGATATCGACATAAGTGACTTCCTCGCGACGCTCACCATCTTTGGTGGAATAGACACGATTCACAGCGAGACCAATTTTACAGATTGAAACACCGCCAGCCGTCACACGCAACTCAGGGTCGCGGGTCAGATTTCCCATTAGGATGACTTTATTAAATGAGGCCATGGCGTTTCAGTTGTAAGGGCGAGAGGATACTAACAAGCAATCGAACTAGACTGACTGAACGAAGATGCGATTGACGCGCTTGTCGAGACGAAGCTTCTCTTGGAGTTGAGCAGGCACTGTGCCTGGACCTTCGAAGTAGACTTCGAGGCTGTGGCCTTGAGTGAAGCGACGATCAGCAGCACGCGCGAATTCGCGCATACCCAGATCTTCACTGTCAGTGACCGTTCCACCGAGTGAAGCGAGAATTTCAGTCAAGTCAGCCAAGAGCTTAGCGGAATCGTCTTCTGATTCGCGGAGGTCGAGGATGAAAGTAGTTTTGTAGTTGTTTGTAGTCGTTGCGCTCATGCTATGGTGCCGTGCGTTGGTTGATGAAGTTCATGGCGTGCTCAGGCTCCTTGTCAATGATGAGCTGTAAATGCTCAAGATAAGTAGGGTTCCGATCAGCCAAAAGTTTTTGTTCGTCCTTTGAGAATTTACTCAGGACGTAATCTGCGAGGTCCATCTCTTTGTGTGGTTTCGCACCGATTCCGATGCGATAGCGAAGAAAGCCTGCCCCAATCTGCGCGAGCAAATCGGTAATCCCATTGTGGCCACCCGCGCTACCACCCAAACTGAGCTTAGGCCTGCTAAGTTCGAGAGTAATGTCGTCGTAAATGGCGACAAGCGATGAGGCCGGGAGCTTTCGATAGCGAAGAATCGCACCTAGTGACCGTCCGCTGGCATTCATGAAGCATTGAGGCTTCACCAGCAAGAGCTTACGCTCTTCATAGGACACAGTTGCGATTTCCGCTTCGAAACGGGCTTCCGTCTTCCACTCAGCACCCAGCTTCGCTGCCAGTTTCTCAACCAGAGCAAAGCCAATATTGTGCCGAGTGTTGCGGTATTTAGAGCCCGGATTTCCGAGGCCGGCAATGACCGCTATGGACATTTTGGAAAGAACAAAGAGAGAATCGAAAACGTTTCTCTCGAAAAAAGATTATTTAGCGCCGTCGCCTTCAGCAGCGCCGTCGTCCTTGACCTTGGAAGCAGGCACTTCATCAGCAGCCACTTCTTCGACCACTACAGTCTCCTCAATAGCGACTGTTGGAGGCTGACAAGACACGATCACTTGGATCGGATTGCCGAGGTATTCAACACCGTCAACCACAGGAAGGTCGCTGATGTGAATAGCACCGCCAACTTCAAGATCTTTCACGTCCACTTCAATGTGGTCAGGAAGCTTGGATGGACGGCAACGAATTTCAACTTCGTGTGACTTGTGGTCAATCATACCACCATCGTTTTTGACACCAAGCGCGTCCGCTTCACCGATAAGGTGAACTGGCACGTGAGCCACAAAGCTCTCACCACGTGCAACTTCCAGGAAGTCGATGTGATTGATGCAGTTCTTCAACGTATCGCGCTGGATCTCTTGGATACTGGTCAGAGCGATCTCGCCCTTCTCATCAACCAATTCGATCAGAGCAGCACCGCCGCCGATCGAGCGTTTAAGATCACGAAACTCCACTACCGAGAGCGAAATTGAGCGTGAATTGCCTTTGCTGTATACGCAGGCAGGAATATTACCTTCAGCACGGAGGCGGCGTGCGACGCCACGGCCCGTATGTTCGCGGTTGATGATGTTGAGTTTGTACTGTTTCATTGTCTGTAAAATGAGATGAAATGCGCCCCCCGCATGGAGGCTCTTGCTATTAGAAAACCGCGCACAATAAAATAGGGGCTCGGAAAAGCAACCTAAAGTTTCGGCATTTTTTTCAATACGGTAAAATACACCGCCAGCGCTCGAAGTCGACGCGTAAAAACAGCTCGCAAAAAGCCTCAATCTGCATTTTTACAATGCTAAACTACGCATGGCACAAGATCCGACACCTCCCCTGACTACCGAACGCCTCGCCGCGCTTCGCTCAATTCCGTTCGAGCAGGCCCCCTCGCCTAGCTATATCGTCCATCTGGACCAGCTTGAAGCGAACTGTCAACTGCTCCAATCTGTTGCTGAGCGTTCCGGAGCAAAGGTCCTACTCGCGCTGAAGGGCTTCGCGTGCCACAGCACCTTCCCACTCATCAATCGCTACCTCAGCGGCACGACATCCAGCGGCCTCCATGAGGCACTGCTGGCCCACGAGCTATTCGGCAAGGAAGTGCATGTCTATTCCACTGGCTACAAGGATGCAGAGCTGCAACAGCTCAGTCGTTTTGCACACAGCCTCGTATTCAACTCTGCCCAGCAACTCGCCAGAGGTATTGCGCAACTCCCCAACGACAATCGCCCAGAGCTAGGCCTGCGAGTGAACCCCGAATACTCCGCAGTCGAAACACAGCTTTACGACCCCTGTTCGCCCGCATCCCGGCTCGGCACCACCCGCGCCGCACTCGACAACGCACTCTCAAAAATCCCGAATAATCCACTCAATCAACTCGACGGGCTCCACTTCCACGCACTCTGCGAGCAAGACGCCGATGCGCTCGAATATACCGCTGACGCATTTGAAGCAAAATTCGGCGACCTCATCCCTGGACTCAAATGGCTCAATTTCGGCGGCGGTCACCACATCACTCGGCCCGGTTACGACATTGATCGGTTGTGCCGCACAGTTCAACGCTTCCGCGAGCGCTACGACGTCGACGTCTACCTAGAGCCAGGCGAAGCCGTAGCGCTCCACACCGGCGTGCTCGTCACCACCGTACTTGACCTCATCGAAGCAGGCGACCAGCAGATCGCCATCCTCGACACCTCGGCCACTTGCCACATGCCAGACGTGCTAGAAATGCCCTACCGCCCTAATATACTCGATGCCGATCAAGCGGGCATGCAGCCATACACCTACCGCCTCGGCGGCATGTCCTGCCTAGCGGGCGACGTGATCGGCGACTACTCCTTCTCCGAACCGCTACAAATCGGCCAGCGCATCACCTTTTTAGACATGTCCCATTACACCATGGTCAAGAATTCGACCTTTAACGGCGTGCCCTTACCAGCTATCAGCTTATATAGCGAAGCATCAGGGCTTCAAGTCGTGCGCACATTCGGCTACGAAGATTACCGCAACCGTCTTTCATAATAAGGCACAGAGATCAGTATTGAATATCACTCACTAGACCCTACCGTCCATCTCAACGTAAATGAAACAGCTCACTCCACTGGCATTTTAGGCGGCATTGTGCTACTGCTTTTAGCAATCGCCTCAACTATCTTGATTTTCAACCTACGCTCACAGCAGGTCGAAACAGCTCAACCGACCACCGAGACTGCGCCATGAAACTAGAGAAACACCCCTTCATCCAAAGTATCCCCGAAGGACGACGCGATGCTATCCTCAGTCAAGTCGAGCTCCTAAAACTACAGCAGGACGATACCATCTTCCGAGAAGGTAGCCGATCCGATGCGCTGTATATAATTCTAGAAGGCCTCGTCGCGTTCACCAAAGTCAGGCCTGACGGTCCAAATCAATCGGTGAGCACATCTGGCGAAGGCAGCTTCTTCGGCGAAGTCGGCGTATTTACCGGTGAGCAACGCGCACTTAATGCCTGCGCTAAATCCGACTGCATCGTTGGCCGCATCCCCGAGAACATCGTCAAAAAAATCATCGAGGATGCCGCGCCGCAGAAACAAATCCTCGATAGCGTAATTAAACACCTTAAAAGTACCACCTCCCGCTACATGGAGGAGGTCACCCGCAAAGAGAAGCTCTCGCTGGTCGGCACGATGATTTCGTCAATCCTGCACGATTTCAAAAACCCCTTTTCCATCATCAGCCTCGGCTCACACATCATCCAACAGCGCCACGGCAAAAACGATCCCACGACTGCAAAAATTTGCACCGACATCGAAGCACAAATCCGCCGCATGTTAGACATGGCCAATGACCTCGCAGCCTTTGCCCGAGGCGGAGGCGAGATCGAAATCGCGCAGATTACAATGGCACAGCTATTTGAGGATTTTCGCGAACTGAATGCACCGTTCTTTCAGGATGAAGGCGTCACCGTCGAGATGCACCCGAACAACGTCTCTTTGCAAGGGGACGCCAGCAAACTACTACGTGTGCTACAAAATCTCGTCGGCAATGCGATCGATGCGATTCACCAAACCGAAAAGCCTGGAACCATCGTCATCACAGCAATCGACAAGGGAGACACCATCTACCTCTCGGTTTGCGACAACGGCCCTGGCATCCCCGACAAAATCCAAAGTCGCTTTTTTGAACCTTTCGTTACCTTGGATAAGAGCGGAGGCACCGGTCTGGGCACCGCAATCGTTCGCTCCATCGTCGACGCACACCTCGGCAATATTATGTTCGCAACCAGCAGCTCAGGCACGACCCTTACCATCCAATTGCCCAAAGAACACAAGGATAGCCGAGCCCAGCCGGTCACTTCCGCATGCCCGCAGCATGCATCGCGCTAAATGCTGGCTTCGTCACCGCCGCAATCGATAGACGGCTGTGCCTGGACGGGACACTACTTGAGATGCTCGAGCCAACTGAGGCCAGCCCGGACTTGATTAAATAGTGCACGGCTAGCCGTTAACACCCAGCTTTTCGAGAATGCGGTCGAGGTCTTCGTTGCCGAAATATTCGATCGTCAACTTACCTTTTTTCGCCCCGTGCTTGAGCATACAACGGGTATTAAAGTGCTCGCCGATCCGCTTCTCCAAGTCACGGATGACGGTCGCTTCGGCCTCAGCCGATTTGGCCTTCGCCTTCTTAGAACTACCAGTGCTCTCCTTTAAACGGCGCACTTGTTGCTCTGCCTCGCGAACGCTCATACCCGTTTCAATAATACGCCGCGCGAGTAACTTACGATGCTCCTCACTTTGCAAGCCCAGCAGCACCTTGGCATGCCCGGTCGAAATCAGGCGACGACTCAAAAAGCCCTGAATCTCGGTGCCCAAAGAAAGCAAACGTAGCGCATTGGCAATCGACGCACGCCCCTTGCCGACACGCTCGGCCACCGCTTCTTGGGTCAAATCAAAATCACGCACAAGACTCGCATAGCCCAAGGCCTCGTCAATTGGATTGAGATTCTCGCGCTGTAAATTCTCAATCAATGCCAGAGTCGCCGACGACGCATCGCTCGCTTCGATTACGCGCGCCGGCACAGTTTTTTTGTTTAAATACTCAAACGCGCGCAGACGCCGCTCGCCGGCAATCAGCTCAAACTGCTTGCCCTGCATGCGCACCACGATCGGCTGGAGCAGACCTTCTGATTGAATACTCTTGGCGAGCTCTTCGACATGCTTCGGGTCGATCTCGCGGCGTGGCTGATAAGGATTGGCCACTAGATTCTTAATCGGGATCTCACGATAGCCGAGCGAGGCCACCGCAGCTGATGCTAGCACTGCAGGTGCCGCCCGCTTGCCAGTCGCTTTCCTTGCCGGCGCAGCGGCTTTCTTTGGTGCCGCCTGCTTAGCGGTGGCACCAGTGGTGCCAGAGATGAGGCCGCCGAGGCCGCGACCGAGTCTGCTTTTAGTACTTGCCATAATTATTGAGCGATGGGGATAAAAATCGTTTCGCCAACACGTAAATCCTTGGCCGGATTCACAATCTTGTTGGCATTCTGAATATGCTTTACAGTTGAGCCATGCTGCCGAGCGATCGCGCTAAGCGTATCGCCGCTACGCACGACATATGGCTTGCCCGTCTGTGGATAGTCTTCTGAGAAATGAACTGGCGCCGCAACATTGGGCGTGCTGCGCACAGCATTTGCCACTGAATTGATCGCGGATTGGGTCTCTTTACCCAGTGCATTTATTTGGCGAGACACCTCGTTGATGATTTGTTTTTTCTGCGATTCATCGGCTTGGCGATATTCTCGGCGGAGCGATTCAATCGCTGCCGAGAGACTGGAAATTCGCGACTGCGTGTCACGATTCGAAGTAGCTGCCGCGACTTGCGCCCGCAGCTTAGCGTTCTCTCGGCGCATATCCTCCATTTCAAGGCGCAGTGATTTGAGCTGCTGCGCGAGCAGATTCACATCTTGGCTCAAGTTGGCAACAGAGACGCGCAAGTTATCAGATTGCGCGGATAAGGGTGTATTAACTAGAAGGGCTCCTGACAGAATCACGAGAGCCATGCGGAATTGCTTGATCATAAGTTATTTGAAGATTCAAGCACACGGGGAAAAGTCAAAGCCAGAAAATAATCAGACCGATAAAAATCGCTAGCTGCTTGCTCTCCGCGGCGCAGCATCTATATCAATGTAACTATGGCCACGACTAGCAGCTACTGGGTGCACGACCTCAGCCCCTTTCTTATACGTTTCCCTGAGAATCCTCTCGGGCTAGATGGCATCCGCTATTACGGGCTCGCCTATTTGCTGGGATTTCTAGCGGCGTGGGGACTGCTGCGCGCGTATGACGCCCGCGGCAAGTTCGCCATCAATGCAGACGCCCGCGCGACCTTAATGACTGCAGTGATACTCGGAGTCATCGCCGGCGGTCGCCTCGGCTACATGCTATTGTACGATTTGGAGGCGTTTTTGCAGAATCCATTGTTAGTCCTGAAGGTAAACCAAGGGGGCATGGCCAGCCATGGCGGTTTTCTCGGCGTACTGCTTGCACTCGCTTGGTTCGCCAAAAAATACCATTACAGCTTTTTCAAGCTCGGCGACGTCATCGTTACTCTTGCGCCGCTAGGCCTATGCTTCGGCCGAATCGCCAACTTTATTAATGGCGAACTTTGGGGGCGCGTGACTGAGATGCGCTGGGCAGTGGTCTTTCCCGACAGTCCCATGGCCTATAATGCGGCGCTGCACATTTTCACCCCGGAGCCGCGGCACCCATCGCAGCTCTATGCGGCAGTCCTCGAAGGCGCACTACTCTGCGCCTACGCTCAATGGCGCTTCTGGCGCACCAATCCTCCCGCTGGGCAGCTCGGCGGCGAATTCCTGATCGGCTACGGCATCGTCCGCATTGTTGGCGAACTCTTCCGCGAGCCAGACGCTGCACTGATTCTGGGGCTCAGCCGCGGGCAGTTCTACTCGATCTTCATGATCATTGCCGGCGCAGCGATCATTCGCATCGCACGCCGCAAGCTGGCAACTGAGGCTTAGCGGAAGCAGAGCACTGACACATGGCAGCGCCGCAATAATTCGGTGGTCGTGCTACCAATCAGCAACTTTCGAATACGACTGTGCCCATAAGCACCTGCTACCAACAAGTCGATTTTGGCGCTCTTCACGTAGTCCGCAATCGCCGTCTCAGCCTCACCATTCAGCACTTGGCAGGCAGGATAGAGCCCGGACGCATTCATCATCCGTTCTGCTTCAGCGAGATGCGCGGCGGCTTGATCTTCCTTATGACTTTCGGCGGCGGTCACTACGTGTATATCAAAGGCGCGAAACCGCTCGGACTGGGCCATAAATTCAAGTGCCCGCTGGCAACTGACTCCGCCATCGTAAGCAATTGCGACATGATAAATCGGCCTAAACTCGCGCGAAGTCACTAGGCATGGCTTAGTCGAAGCACGCACGACACGCTCTAACATTGAACCTAAATGCTCGGTCGCGAAATTGGCATTCTCCCCTCGCTTACCAAGCAGAATCATGTCCGCACGCTCGGCGTAGTCCTTAATCGCATCGACCAGCATTCCCGTCTCATGATGAAACGTGGTGTGCTCCAACACCCCTTCAGCCTCAAAAATCGCCATCGCGGATTGTTCGACAAACTTCGCCTTCTGCGCTTCGACCTCTTGAAGCTGGGCGATCATTCCCTCGTATGGTTGAATCCCTAGACTGCCACTGAGGTCGGCAACGGCAGGGATCTCAAACTGCCGCAGATCCGTCACATACAGGACTTCGACTTTGGCTGCCATCTGCTTGGCAAACCATGCGGCATATCGACAACACTCTTGAGAATAATTTGAGCCATCCGTGCAAATAAGTAGATTTTTCATGATCAATTGAGCTTGAGCTTAACAAAAAAGGTTCACTCCTCCCAATTAAAACTATGCAAATAGACGTTAAAAATAGCAATGCAAAAGCCGCGATTCTGACGAATCGCGGCTTAGTAATAAAAATGCAACTGGCGACGACAAGCTAACCTCCGAGAACAAAGCCATCTGGCACGACGACATTCTTACAAACGACCAGCACCCCATCTCGAATCGCGAGATCGATACCCTCGCCGAAATGATCAGGTAGACCAGCAGGATCGAGCACCACATTGCTACCAATCCGGACATTCTTATCCAAGATCGCATGCTTCACCACGCTACCAGGACCGACACCCATTGCTGGACGGCCCAAGACGACATTCTCCCGCAGATCTTCGACCGTCTCATAAGAATCGGCCCCCAGCATCACAACATCTTTCAAATTCGCGCCGCTATGCACCACCGAGCGCACCCCCAATGAACAACGATCCAAGCAGCCATTTGTCACGATACAGCCATCCGCCACCACCACTCGATTCATCTTACAGGAATTTAGCTTAGAGGCGGGCAAGAGCCGGGCACGTGTGTAAATCTTGGCATCTTCATCAAAGAAATTAAACGGAGGAACTTCGTCGGTAAGACTCAGGTTAGTATCGAAAAACGCCTTAACGGTTCCGATATCTTCCCAGTACTCATCGAATACGTAACTGCACATCTTCTCCTTACCGAGCAACCCGGGGATGATTTCCTTACCAAAGTCTGTCGAATCGGTCGCCAGCGCTTCGACCAATGTCTTCGCGTTGAACACGTAAATACCCATTGATGCGAGGCAGTAGTCCTTCGCGCCCGGATCATGCATCTTGTTACGCACGCTCTCACCGACAGCGAGGCCTTGGATCACCTCTGGGTCAGTTGGCTTCTCGACGAATTCAGTGATTTCAAGATTCTCATCGATGCGCATTAAGCCCAAGCCCTCGGCCTCATCCAGACCGAGCGGTTTCGCGGTGATCGTCACCGCAGCACCCGACGCATCATGCTCACGCACGACATCGACAAGGTCCATGCGGTACAGTTGATCACCCGAAAGAATCACATACAGATCGTCCTCCCCCGTGCCGCCGAAGTGATTCATGTTCTGGCGCACTGCATCGGCGGTGCCTTGATACCAACCGTCACTCGAATCAGTTTGCTCCGCGGATAAAATATCCACACAGCCACCACCAAAGGAATCGAATTTATACGACTCTTGAATGTGGCGATGCAGCGACGCGGTATTAAATTGCGTCAAAACGTAAATCTGATTCATCCCCGCATTCAGGCAATTGCTAATCGGAATATCAACGAGACGATACTTGCCAGCAAGCGGCACCGCCGGCTTGCAACGCTCTTTCGTTAAAGGGCTTAGGCGCGAACCGCGACCGCCGCCCATGATGATGCAGATAATTTTACGCTTCTTATTCATATATTATTTGGGGTGAACAAAGATAATCAATTAACTTGAGTATTAACGTGTCTGCACGCTGAATTGAAGCTTTATGTGTGGAATTGTTGGATATATCGGCCGCGATCGAGCGGGAAGTGTGATGTTAGATGGACTGAAGCGTCTGGAATACAGGGGCTACGATTCTTCGGGCGTCGCCATCTGGACAGATGACGGCATCAAACAGACCAAACGTATTGGCCGAGTCGTCGAACTTGAGACCGCTCTGGGCGATGATCTCGGCGGCACCCTCGGGATCAGCCACACTCGTTGGGCCACACACGGCGACGTCACCGAAGCCAATGCGCACCCACATAGCAGTAGTGATGGCAAGATTGCGCTGGTGCATAACGGTGTGATCGAAAATTACGTCGGGATGAAGAAATTCCTAATTGAGAAAGGCTACACCTTTATATCTCAGACCGACTCCGAAGCACTCTGCAATCTGATTGCCTATCACTATGCGAAACAGCCCGAAGTCGCCGGAAAAAACCGCTTCCTCGAATCAGTCCGCAAGAGCCTCAGCCACGTCGAAGGCACCTACGGCATCGCAGTCATCTGCACAGACTTCCCCGGCGAGCTAATCGGCGCGCGTAAGGGCTCCCCCCTGATTCTCGGTCTGGGCAAAGGTGAAAACCTGCTCGCTAGCGATGTCAACGCGATCACTCACTGCACCCAAAACGTCGTTTATCTGAACGACAACGAAGTCGTGCATCTCTGCGACGACGATTTCTCGATCACCACCGTCAGCAGTAAATCGGTCGAAGCTGTGATCCACCAGGTCGATTGGGATACCTCCGAGGCCGAACTCGGCGACTACGACCATTTTATGCAGAAGGAAATCTTCGAGCAGCCGACCTCGCTGGAGAACGGCATGCGTGGACGTTTCTCTGATGACGGCAGCACCGCAGTATTTGGTGGCTTGAACCTGAATCCGCAGGAACTGCGCCAAATCGACCGCATTCTTTTCCTCGCCTGCGGCACGGCATGGCACTCTTGCCTGGTCGCTGAATATTTAATCGAACGCTATGCTCGCATCCCGGTCGAAGTCGAATACGCCTCCGAGTTTCGCTACCGCAACGCGCCGTTGGATAAAAATACTCTCGTCATCGCCATCAGCCAGTCAGGCGAAACCATCGATACACTCGGCGCACTCCGCGAAGCCAGACGTAAAGGCTACCGCACCCTGGCGATCAACAACAGCGTCGGCTCCACCATTGCACGCGAAAGCGACGGCGGCATCTATCAACACGCTGGCCCAGAGATTGGCGTCGCATCGACCAAAGCATTCACCTCGCAGATCATGATTTGCGCAATGCTCGCACTCTATCTTGGTCGCCTCCGCGATCTCAGCTATGGCGACGGTGTCGAAATCGTCAAAGCACTCAAGCAAGTGCCCGCCCAAGTCGAAGAGATCCTCAAGCAAAATGACAAGATCGCGGCCATCGCCAAGAAATATGCGAAGTATGAAGACTGCCTCTTCCTAGGTCGTCAGCTGATGTTTCCGATCGCACTCGAAGGTGCGCTCAAGCTCAAAGAAATTTCCTACATTCACGCCGAAGGCTACCCAGCGGCGGAGATGAAGCACGGACCGATCGCACTCATCTGCGAAGAGTGCCCCAGCGTGTTCCTCACCACCAGTGGCGAAATCTTCAGTAAGAGCCTAGCCAACTTACAGGAAGTCAAAGCCCGCAAAGGCAAGGTCATCTGCATCGCGACCGAAGGTTGCGAAATCCCCGAAGGTGCGGTCAACGAGATTGTTAGAGTTCCCGAATGCCATGAAATCGTAACGCCAATCCTGATGAGTATCCCCGTCCAACTTCTCAGTTACCATGTTGCACTCGAACGCGGCTGCGATGTCGACAAGCCGCGTAATTTGGCGAAGTCAGTGACAGTGGAGTAGTTGTAATCGACTCACCCCTGCCGCTTCCAGACGAAGCGCCAAGGCATCGCCGCCCACTCCGCTCCAGCATAATCGACTCCAACGCGAGGGGTCGCAACAATTTCGGCATGGCTGACTTCGCTGTCGACATTCTCTAGCCACAGTCCGCCGACCCGGGTCAGCAGTTGATCGTTAAACGAACTGTTAATCTGGAAGTGCTTAGTCAAACGACCTGGCCCTTCGACGCTCTCGACCGCTCGAATCAGCACCGCCGCGGGGTAGCCCTTCTCGCGGGTGGTAATATTGAGTAACCAATGCACGCCATAACAGAGGTAGATATAGGCCCGTCCGGGTGGACCGAACATCACCACATTACGCGTCGTCGCGCCGTTGCTGGCATGTGAGGCACGATCCTCGAAACCATCGTAGGCCTCCGTCTCACAAATCCGCGCTCGAATAATTTTACCCGAATCCAGCCGGCGGCACAGTTGCTTACCCAGTAAGTCGCGAGCGACATCGATTGTCGGTCGATCAAAGAAAGCCTTGTTGAGCACGCGCGCCATTAGAAATCACGCATCTTTGTGTCGATCACCAGTGTGACCGGCCCATCGTTATGTGCCTCGACCTGCATATGCTCGCCAAAGCAACCGGTCGGCACCTTTTTTCCCAATGTAGTCGAGAGCTCGCGCACAAATTGCTCATACAGTGGCACCGCCTGTTCGGGCAAAGCAGCCCGATTGAAGGACGGGCGATTGCCTTTGTTTAAACGACCAAAGACTGTGAACTGACTAATCACCAGCGCCTCACCACCCCCGTCGATCAGAGAGCGATTCATCCGGCCCGTTTCGTCTTCAAAAACACGTAGCTTGGTAATCCGACCGACCAGCCATTCGACATCCTCAGCGCTATCCGTCTTGCCCACTCCGAGAAAGATTAAGACCCCCGCATTGATTGCCCCCATCGTCGCATCGTTGACCACAACTGATGCTCGGGAGACGCGTTGAATCACTGCTCGCATGGGATAACAATGCGCGCCACCTAGCGTGCCGCCTGATCCACCACGCTCAGGATATATGCCGCCGCGGTTTCGGTGCGCAGCACATTGGCTCCCAAGCGCACCGCCTTAAAGCCCGATTCACGTAGTTGAGCATACTCCGCCACGGAGAAATCCCCCGCAGGGCCGACGGCTACGATCACTTCGTCTAACGAGCCAGCCGCATTTAATGTTTCGAGCAACGGACGGCTGCCCTCCTCCAGACTTGCCACGATGCGTAGCGCCCCGTCGGCGGTCGGAGTCGCCTGCAACCAATCGCCTAGACTACACGGCTCCGACAGCTCGGGCACATAGCTCAAGCCACACTGCTTGCAGGCCTCAATTATGGTGAGCTGCCACTTGTCCATCTTCGGCTGTCCGTGCTCCCCTTGATCGGTAAATACAGGTTGAATCACAGAAGCGCCGATCTCCGTCGCCATTCGCAGAATCAGGTCCATCGCTTTGCCCTTGGGGATCGATTGCAGCAGCGTCACACGCGGCTGCGGCGCAGGCATTGTTTCGACAGACGCCACCGCCACACGCACTGCCTTGCCATTTGCGATCTCAATTGTGCCGAGATAACGCGTGCCCTTACCATCAAGCACCTCGATCGTCGCGCCCACCTTGGCACGAAACACCCGCACCAAGTGATGACTCTCCCGCGCATCCAAAATCAGGAATCCCTCCCCGACTGTCGCGTCTGCAAATAAAAATGATCGATAACGTGCCATGCCCAAAAGTTGAGAGATCCAAGCCGCCCACACAAGCCGCTTTCTATATACGCCAGGGAATAGCCCTTCCCGCCGCTGCCGGCACCTTGCCCCGCTTACCGCGCATCTCCTTACGCGCCGCCGCAAACAGATTCTCCAGCGAGACGACTTGCTCAAATAAATGTTTATAACGTTTCGGCATAAATTGATTCGTTGGCACGTATCTCAAGCTCCGTGTCTCCGTGGCCTTATTATGCCCTTGGGTGCCGTGTGAAAATCTGTAGTGCAAAAGTCATTTCCTCCGCACAGAACCCCCGTCTCACGGCGGAGACCACCAGACAGGCAACTCCAGCATTAGAGAAACTGATACTACCTCTTGTTTAGAATAATTCTAATTAGGCTTGCATTTTACTCCTTTCGGACTTTATTGCTACTCAGTCTCATTATTAATGCGATTTAGAATTATCCAAAATAAAATACGACTCTAGACCACTGATCCGGCCATTCATGCAACTGTCACCACAATATAAAGAGCTCCTCGACGATGCTCTGGAGCGCAGCGGACAGCGTTCGACCAAGCAGCGCGAGCACATTTTTGCCCTGCTGCTGGAGAAACGCGATCACCCAACCGCGGACGAGATCTATGCCCGCGCTCGTGAAGGCATGCCCTCGATCTCATTGGCCACCGTTTACAATTGCCTCGAGACACTGACCGACACCAGCCTCATTCGCCAAGTCAACTTCGAGCGCGAACCGACCCGCTACTGCCCCAACCTCACGCAGCACGCCCACTTTTATTGCCGAGAAAGCGGTGAAATTGTCGATATCGAACTATCCGACAAATTAATCTCCGAACTAATGGCCACCCTACCGGAAGGCTTTTCAGCGCAGCATATCGACATCGCCTACGACGGTAAATGCGGCGAGTGCCACGACTAACTTTTTAACCAATTTTATAATCAAAATACCATGAACACGCTCGAAATCAAAAATCTCAATGTCTCTATCGATGGCCAAGCCATTCTTAAAGACTTCAATCTCACTGTTCCAAAGGGCGAAGTGCACGCACTGATGGGCCCGAACGGCACCGGTAAGAGCACACTCGCTAAGGTCATGGCTGGCCACGAAGACTACACCGTCGAAAGCGGTGAGATCCTCCTCGACGGCGTCAACATCCTCGGCGAAGCGCCCGACGAAATCGCCAAGGCAGGCCTGTTCCTCGCATTTCAATACCCGCTCGAAATTCCTGGTGTATCGATCGCCAACTTCATCCGCGCCGCTCGCCAAGCACGTCTCCCTGAAGGTGAAGACATCAACGCAGTCGAGTATTACAAAGAGCTCTACGCCAAAATGGATGCACTCAAGATGGATCGTAAGTTCACCGCACGTTCGCTCAACGAAGGCTTCTCTGGTGGTGAGAAAAAGCGCTGCGAAATCCTGCAAATGTCGATGCTTGATCCTAAATATTGCGTAATGGATGAGACCGACTCTGGCCTCGACATCGATGCGCTTCGTATTGTTTCCGAAGGTGTGAACATGATGCGCGCCGAAGACCGTGCCTTCCTCATCATCACACACTACCAACGCCTGCTCGACTACATCGTGCCGGACGTTGTACACGTCATGTTCGACGGTCGTATCGTTCACAGTGGCGACGCCGAACTCGCTAAAGAGCTCGAATCCAAAGGCTACGACTGGGTCAAAGAAGCATTCGTTACCGCAACTGCGTAAGCGCGAGCTCTTCGCCATTACCAATTAGCTATTAACCATTACTTTATATGTCTAATACAGATACAGAAATTCAAGACGAAGCCATCAACGTCGATACTGAGAAGGGAAACTTCAAGTATCCTGAAAACTACGAGTTCGACGCCGGCGTAGGTCTCACCGAGGACACAGTCAAATACATCTCCAACGTCAAAGGCGAAGATCAATGGATCCTCGACTTCCGCCTCAAGGCACTCGAAATCTTCCAGAAGAAACCGATGCCGACCAAGTGGGCCGATAAGGACCTCGAGAACATCCACTTCGACGAGATTCGCTACTACTTGTCCAAAGGCCAAGTGCCCGCGCGCACATGGGACGAAGTGCCTGACGACGTAAAAGAAACCTTCGAGCGCCTCGGCATCCCCGAGCAGGAGCGTAAATTCCTCGCTGGGGTAGAAGCACAGTTCGACTCCGAAGCCTCCTACTCTCGCATGAAGGAAGACCTTGAAAAAGAAGGTGTCATCTTTGTGGGTTCCACCGAAGGCCTGATGAAATATCCGGAAATCTTCAAACCCTACTTCGGTAAGGTCATCCCGACTTCGGACAATAAATTCTCTGCGCTCAACAGTGCGACTTTCTCTGGCGGCAGCTTCATCTACGTGCCCAAGGGCGTGAAGCTCAAGCAACCACTGCAAGCCTACTTCCGCATCAACGCGGAAAACTTCGGCCAGTTCGAGCGCACGCTCATCATCGCCGACGAAGGTGCCGAGATCACTTACATGGAAGGCTGCACCGCGCCTAAGTTTGAAACCACGACGCTACACAGTGCCGTGGTCGAGCTGGTCGCTCTCAAAGGTGCTAAGATTCAATATATCACCGTGCAGAACTGGTCGTCCAACGTCTTCAACCTCGTCACCAAGCGTGGCATGGCGGACGAAGGTGCCGAAGTGAAGTGGATCGATTGCAACATCGGCTCACGTCTCACCATGAAGTATCCAGGCGTGGTCCTGAAGGGCAAAGGCGCCCGCGGCGAAGTGCTGTCCATCGCACTTGCCAACGACGGCCAACACCAGGACACCGGCGCTAAAATGATGCACCTCGCGGATAACACCACGAGTAACATCATCTCCAAGTCGATTTCGATCGGCAAAGGACGCTCCACCTACCGCGGCCAAGTGCACATGCCAAAGCACCTCAAGAATTGTAAGAACAATACCGAGTGTGACGCATTGCTGATCAACACCAACAGCCGCACCGACACCTATCCTGCGATCACTACACGTGGTGAGAACAATACCGTGCAGCACGAAGCCAGCGTCTCCAAAGTAAGCGCCGAGCAAATCTTCTACATGATGCAACGCGGCCTCAACGAAGGCGAAGCCATGAGCCTCGCGGTGAACGGATTCGTCAATGAATTGATGAAAGCCTTCCCAATGGAATACTCTGTAGAACTCAAGCGCCTCATCGACATGGAAATGGAAGGCTCGGTCGGGTAACCCCGTAGCCTCGGCATTAAAACCGAGGATTACGTGGCCGCGATCGTAAGATCGGGGATTTACGAACATCGAACATTCAACTTTGAATACAAAATGACTACAGTTTTGGAACAACCAACAAACACCACCAACGAACCCGCATGGCTCAGTGCCCGCCGCGACGGCGGCAAAGCTCAATTTGAGATGCTGCCCGCGCCTACCGCACGCCATGAGCGCTGGCGCTTTGCCTCAGTCGGCAAGCTCAGCATCGACGGCTTTGCACCCACCGCGGCTCCCACAGCCGACACGCTTACTGGGCTCGTCGAGCGCTCAAACTTGGTAAGTGACCGCGCCGGTCAACTCGTGTTCGCCGACGATGCGCAAGCGCAGTTCGAAGGCATCAGCGACGAACTCGCCGCACAGGGCGTCATCTACCTGCCCGTACTCGACGCCATTGCACAGCACCCCGAGTTGATGGAGAAATATTTCCTGCAAGAATCCACAGAATTGGGTTCAGAGAAATACTTCGGCCTGCATGCAGAGCTCGTCAAGGCAGGCTCGATCCTCTTCGTCCCCAAGGGTGTCGAGATTGAGAAGCCGTTCGTCAATTACTATTGGACTAGCGGCAAGATGGCAGCCGTGTTCCCACATACATTAATTATTGCAGAGGCTAATTCGAATGCCTCCGTGGTCGACATCTTCTTCTCCGAAACGGCAACGAACCAAGCCTTGAACGTCTCGGTGTCGAACATCCACGCAGCCAGCGGCGCCAAGGTCTTCCGCAAGGTCGTGCAGGATTGGAATGAAAAAACCGTCTCCTTCCAACTCGACACCACAGTCGCCGAGCGCGACACATTGGTAAAGAACGTCGCCGTCAACATCGGCGCTGAACGTGCGCGTTTTGAGAATCAAACACGTATCGAGGGTCCTGGCGCAGACGTGAAAATGTACTCGCTCACCGTAGCCGAAAATTCGCAAGAATTTGATCAACGCACTTTCCAGACGCACAACGCCGGCAACGCCGTGTCCGACCTGCTCTATAAAAATGCACTGCTCGACAATGCACGCACGATCTTTTCCGGCTTGATCAAAGTCGCCGAAGGCGCGCAGCAGACCGACGCCTACCAAACCAACCGCAACTTGCTCCTCGACCCAACCGCCGAGGCCAATGCACTTCCTGGCCTAGAGATTCTAGCCAACGATGTGAAGTGCTCACACGGTGCTACCACAGGTAATGTCGATTCCGAAGAGCTGTTCTATATGATGCAGCGTGGCATTGCTAAGCGCGACGCGATGAAGCTCATGGTATTCGGCTTCTTCGAGGAAGTGATCGAGAAGGTCGATAGCGACGAACTCGCCGACAACCTGCGCGAACTCATCCGCAACAAGTTCGAATCCAAGATCCATTAAACGCTTTCGCGTTGAATGGATCTGAATGAATAATAGGTAATGGCTAATCGCTAATCATTTAATCAGCATTCATAACCTATCAGCCATCAGTCATTACTCATCAGCCATTAAAACAACATGCCAGACGACCAAGTAACACTCACTCGCGAAGTTGAAGTCACACTCATCCCCCAAGGCACGCCGATGAGCTTGCCCGAAGGCGAGACTGTCACCATCACCCACCGCCTCGGCGGCAACTTCACCGTCATGACGCACAACGGCATGTTCCGCATCAAAGGTATCGATGCCGACTGCCTAGGCGAAGAAGTCACACCGACAACCAAAGACGCTGCAGCGGATAGCCACGACGGCACACCACCGGAACATGACACACTGTGGGAAGCCCTCAAATCCGTCTTCGACCCGGAGATTCCCGTCAACATCGTCGACCTCGGACTCGTTTATTCGCTTGAAACTAACGCACGCGAAGAAGGCGGCCATAAAATCTCCATGGACATGACGCTCACCGCCCCCGGTTGCGGAATGGGTCCGGCGATCGCGGAAGACGCCAAGATGCGCCTCGAATCCGTCGCCGGCGTCAGCGAAGCCCAAGTCGAGATCGTCTGGGATCCACCTTGGAACCAAGATATGATTACTGAAGAAGGCAAAATGGTGCTCGGGTTGATCTAGCTTTTAAAAAGTCATTCTCTCCACCTTACGGGTCGCGCAAGCGACCCGTTTTTTTGTGCCCCTATAATCGCATCCTTCGCTCGAGCGACTCAAGCTAGCGGCGCGAAATATCCAGTATCGCTTCTGCCTAGGCACAGCACGTCCACGATAGAGCCCCTTGCAAGGAAGTGGCATGGCATGATGGCATGTGCTCTTCCTGCCGTCGGGTGATTTCATCAAGAGCGCGACTCAAGAAAAGGCGGGAGAAGCGCACAACATCAAGGGGATCATCGGCTGCACTAAATACCTAATCCCTAACATCTCCCCCCAGCTTGACAATGAATACAACTAACGATTAATAATTAAACTAATTACTAATTAATAATTATACAAAAATGAAGCCACAGACACCTCTCCTCACCCTCATTACAATTGCGGCATTCAACCTTTCTGTATCCGCACAGACTTTTACATTCGGCAGTAATACAAGCGCAGGACAGGCCCAAGCGGATTTCGATGATTTGGCATCGGGATCAACTATCTCAGGAGGGCTCACCCTAACAGCCACTGCGAGTTCAGGAACGTTTAACTCGACCCCCGCTGGCGGGTTTGGCATCAACGCAAATGCATCAGACGATATCACGAACCAGTTTGATAATAAATCCACAGATGGAGCGGAGTTCATGACATTCAGCTTCAATCAAAACGTCGATTTCGTTTCAATCGAACTCACCGAGTTTGGAGCCGACGAAGCCTTCTTAACCATTGCAGGAATCACTACCATCATTGGTTCAAACTCTTTTATATTCGCATCTGGCACAACGCTTGCCGCCAATACCGATGCCACTTTCGGCTTCCACTCAGGTAACGGATTTGAACTTGCCTCATTAGTTGTCGCCGTCGTCCCCGAGCCCCGTACATACGCTCTGCTCTCTGGTTGCTGCGCACTGGCCGCTGTGATGCTTCGTCGCCGCTAGCAGTAAGCGCGCACACCTACCTGATATAAAACGACTGAACAGGTGTTACGGCCCTCACAGCAGCGTATGAATGTCCACCACCACCATGCCTGCATTTTGCGCGGCTTGAATGCCTAGCGCGGTATCTTCAAACGCATGGCAGCGCTGCGGATCGACGCCAATCAACTCGGCCGCGCGCAGGTAGGCATCTGGCGCTGGCTTTGAATTGGCCACGCACTCCGAACCGACCACCGCGCCAAACCAGTCACGAATCCCCAGTGACTTGAGTATCCGCTCCGCCACCCATTTGGGGCTGCCCGTAGCAATCGCCATCGGCAGATGCTCGCTATAAAACTCGGCAATTGCCAGCACCGGGACCACTGGTTGCACCGCGCCCAACAGTCCCATGAACAACGTTTCTTTCGCCTCTGCGATCGCGACCGCATCAACCACTTGGCCCTGCTCTTTAGCCAGCAGCTCAATAATTTCCGACGCAGGCACGCCACCGAGCGCGTAAAAACGCTCCTCGGATAGCACTAAGCCATGCTCCGCCATCGACCGAGACCAAGCGACAAAATGCGTCGGCATGGTATCGGCCAAGGTGCCGTCCAGATCGAAAATCAAGCCATCATACTCGTGCTGTAGGTTCTTCATCGCGCCCAATAGAAGGCGCAATTCAAGCATAGCAAGTGAAACCACTCAACCTGCGAGCATGAAGGCTCGCCTCTCTCTAAATTTCCGCTTTGAATTTACAGACAGGTCTATTTTTAATATGTTACGCTCTCTACGAAATGCATTCATCACTGGCATCGTCGTCATTCTGCCACTCGGCGTGACGATGATTGCCATCCGCTTCCTGCTCGATAAAATCGGCACACCCGCCAGTAAATACTTCTTCTGGTTCTTAGATCCGGAATTCAAATTGATGCCCGTCGTGCAGCTCGGCCTTGAGTTCATTTCCGTGCTGGTCGTGTTACTGCTCATCACCTTACTCGGCTACGGCTCGCGCATCTTTATCGGCCGTATCCTCCTCAACAGCATGGAACTTCTACTGGATCGATTACCCTTCGTCAGCACGGTCTACCGATCCGTCCAACAAATCGTGCAGACCTTCAGCCAGCAAAAGAAGGCCGTTTTCCAGGAAGTCGTGCTCATCGAATATCCGCGCAAGCGTTGCTACGTGCTCGGCTTCCTCACCAGCACCGCTAAAGGCGAAACACAAGACGTCACCGGCGAACATATCGTCAACGTCTTCGTGCCCACCACGCCCAATCCAACCAGTGGTTTCCTGCTGATGCTACCCGAAGAAGACATCACACGCTTGGACATGGCGATTACCGACGGTATGAAGCTCATCATCTCCGGCGGCGCAGTGGTGCCGAATCGCGCGAGTGGCGAAGCCGTACTGATCAACAATCCGGCAGAAGCCAGCGCCAGCGCATGAGCGCACCCGCGGTGACCGAACGCGCGTTGGTGCTGCGCATCGCTGCCAGTGGCGAGTCCTTTCATAAAATCGACATTCTCACCGCAGAGAGCGGCACCTTTCTTTGCCTCAAGCGACTCTCGAGGAACCGCTCGCAGAGTACCGAGCCAGATTTATTCGATACCGCCGACATACAACTGGAAACCTCAAAGCAGGGCACGGCTCGTTTCGTTAAAGACTACCAGCTGGTGCACCGCCATAGCGCTATCGGCCAATCGTATCGCAAACTACAACACGCCTCCGATTTCTGTGCGCTCATTGCTCAAAATGGCCCGCACATGGCCGACCCCGCAGCGCTTTACCATATTACCGAACGCACCCTAGACGCCTTCGCCGAGCGCGCACTCCCAGCGATTGTTTTTCTAAAAGCGATCTACATCCTACTCAAAGACGAAGGCTATCCGGTGCGCGAAGCGTGGTGGCCGGAGCTTCCAGCTAATTTACGCGAATCAGCCAAGCAATTGATCAACCCACCCACGCCCGACAGCGCAGCTCCCGAACAGCTGGAAGTGTGCGCACAGATCAGCCGTAACCTCTGCCACTGGCTCCGCCGCGAAACTGACTTAATGTTGCCAAGCAGTTTACAGTAGCAGCGGCATCCTGCCGCTTTTCTCATCCACCGTGCAAGCGGCAGGATGCCGGCTGCTACTTTTTAGCCTACTTCCCGCCCGCATTGTAGCGTGCGATCCATGCCGCGCTCCACTGCGCATAATCATCGGCCTCAATGTGAGCACGAGCCTGCGCCATCAGATCCAAGAAAAAGTGCGTATTGTGAATCGACAGCAGCGTGTGCGCCAACAGCTCCTTCGCCATCACTAGGTGACGCAAGTAAGCGCGGCTGAAATTCTTACAGGTGTAGTTATCGGCTTCCATGATCGGCTTCGGATCGTGCTTAAAGCGCTCATTCTTCAAATTCAACACCCCATCCGGAGTAAACACCGAGGCATGCCGCGCGAGCCGGGTCGGCATCACACAGTCGAACATATCCATGCCAAGGCCGACCATCTTCAACAACTGCGGCGGCGTTCCCACGCCCATCACATAGCGTGGCTTCTCCTTCGGCATCACCGGTGCAGTTGCCGCAACTTGCCGAATCATCTCTTCTTCTGGCTCTCCGACGCTGACGCCGCCAATCGCATAGCCCGGAAAATCCATCTTTGCCAATTCACGACCACAATGCTGGCGTAAGTCATCATAAATAGAGCCCTGAATAATACCGAAGACATGATGCCCCGATTCGAGAAAACCATCTTTGGTCGCATGCTCTAAAAATTCACCCGCCCAGCGGATCGTCCGAGCGACAGCGGCTTCGCATTCCTCCCGCGCACATGGATACGGCGGGCACTCGTCGAGCACCATAGCAATGTCGGTATCGAGGTCCTTCTGTATTTCGAAGCAATTCTTCGGGCCGAGAAACAACTTACGCCCATCCAGGTGCGAACGAAACTCGATGCCCTCTTCCGTGATTTTACGCAGTTTGGAGAGACTGAATACTTGAAAGCCACCGCTATCGGTCAAGATCGGGCCCTTCCAGTTCATGAATTTGTGCAGCCCGCCCATTTCTTTCACCAGATCAGAGCCAGGACGTATATTTAGGTGATAGGTATTGCCCAAAATAATCTGCGACCCGACCTCTTCAATCTGCGCAGGCGTCATCCCTTTCACTGTCGCCTGAGTGCCGACCGGCATGAAAATCGGAGTCTGAATATCGCCATGACGTGTTTTAAGGACACCACGACGGGCCGATCCGGATTCTTTGAGCAATGTGAACATAGCAAGGAACTAAAAACATCGAAGGTTGAACGTCCAACATCGAATTGTGGATTTTTTAAAGGTCGCACAACTCCAGACCAGAGGTATGCGAAGTTCGACGTTGAATGTTCAAGGTTCGGCGTTCTTAGTCATCTCTCTTAATGAGTCTCGACATTCCAAGCATCCAACAAATTGACGGCAGCGGCCTGCGCTTTGCAATCATTGCCTCGCGCTATAATGAAGCACTGGTCGACTCGCTCGTTCAGCATGCCAGTGCCACACTCACTGCAGCAGGTGCCGAAGCCCCGTTAATCGAGCGCGTCCCTGGAGCCGCCGAGCTCCCCTACGCAGCCTCGACAGTCGCGCACCACTCTCAATTCGACGCTATCATCGTGATCGGCGTCGTCATCGCTGGTGACACCAATCACCACGAAATCATCGGTGACAGTACCGCCACTGCCTTACTCAATGTCAGTATCGCTCAAAAAGTACCCGTCATTAACGGCATCCTAGTCGTCAACCACCTCGCACAAGCTGAGGCTCGCGCCGGAGCAACCATCAACCGTGGCAAAGAATTTGCCCAAGCAGCCCTCGAAATGGCTCAATTTACACACACATGGAAGACAACGAACCAGTAACCCGCCGCTCGCAACGCCGTGAAAACCGCATGAGCACCGTGCAGTTCCTCTACCAATGGGAGTCGAACAAGCCGGAAATCCTCGCGGACGACGTCTGCCAGTTCTTTGAGAACCAGGAAGAAGATCGCGCCTACTACGCCTTTGCCGAAGAGCTTGCGCTCGGAACCATCGAAAACATCGAAATCATCGATGGCCATATCAGTGAGCACGCCAACAACTGGACCTTTGATCGTATCGCTAAAGTCGACCT
>CAJJBN010000033.1 GCA_905182435.1 Opitutaceae bacterium BACL24 MAG-120322-bin51
GTTCGCCTGAACCTCTGCTGGAATTAGCTCGACCACGTCCTCGACCGGCAGATGCGCAAAACGATCTTCGCGCCCAACCAATGGCTTGCGCGCCTTGCGCTTTGGCTTCTCAACGGGCACCAATACTTCCTCTTCCTCCTTCGCAGGTGCCTGAGACGTCAAACCTGTGAGCAGATCCGAGAGTTCCGCTTGCAGTTGATCGCTGCTCTCGCCCTGTCCCGACCCAAATAATTTACGATTCAGGTAGTCCACCTGAGCGCGCAACTGAGCAATCTACCGCTCCTTCTCTTGGAAGTTTCCAAGGAGTGCTTCGGCTGATTGTTTCTTGATTTGGGGCAGAGTCATGTGAAACCATAACTACTAATCAAGCGAGCGTTGGATGCAAGCTAAAAATCAATCACCATACCATTTTTTTAAGTGCCCCCTTCGCAGATCCACCCCTTCCAGTAAAATTGCCATGGAGCGCCGACTTAAAAGCAACTTTTCGCCCTCATCCTGCGGCCAAGTGAACGTGCCCTTTTCAAGGCGCTTCGCCAACACCCACAAACCGCTGCCATCAAAATACAAAATCTTCAATATAGTGCGCGACTTGTTGCAAAATAAGAACAACGCGCCCTCGCGAGGATCCTCTTCCAGTTTTTGCTGAGCCAGCGCATACAAGCCGTCGAAACTCTTACGCATATCGCAGGGCCTGAGAGCGACAAAAATACGAACACACGATGGGAAATTTAGCATCCCGAAACCTCTCTGCAAAAATCGGCAATCGTCCTCGGAGCAGTTCCCGCTGCAAATCGAACGCACACCGATGAGCCCAGCCAAACCTCAACGGACTCTCCAGCTGGTTCATCAAGTAAATCCACCCGAGCGAACGAGTTCGCTGCACTCGAAACTTTGCCCTGAGCGCGAAGCCATCTGCTTACGCGCTTGTAGCTCAATCCGCGGTCACGGCAAAAAGCCGCACGGCTTTGACCGCTCGCGGATAAATCATTTAGTATCTGTGCCTTGTCTTCTGTGCTGTATCGCTTCATTCGCACAATATAAAGCAATCAAACCAAGCTGAATAGGGGGACGATTTTGACGGGCTTACGCAAAAATAAGCTACTTTAACTTGCATCAGAGTCACGCTTAAGTAACTTGCCGATCGTCGCTGTTTTTATAACCGCGATTTTCTTTGCGTTTTCATTTGAAAATTCACTCCCTATTCATACGTTATAGTTGCTCCCATAAGCGCTACAATAACATTCAACCCCCCTATTCATCATGGCACGATCAAAAGCAAATAAAGGCATCAGTCGCATCGACTCCGGCTCAACTCACGGATGGTTCGTTCGCGGCTATCGTAATGGCAAAACATACTCAAAGCTGTTCAGCGACCGCAAATCTGGTGGCAAGGGCAAGGCTCAGAAACTAGCGAAAGCATATCGCGACGAGCTCAACGAGGAACTTGAAGCTATTCCTAAAAAACCACGCCAACGTCGGATCGTTATATCCGATTCGCGTAACACCACTGGTGAGCTCGGTGTTTCCCGTACCACCAAGGTCGGCCCCAACGGCACGAAGCACGAATGCTACTCAGTCAGTTGGCGCCCAGAGCCTGGAATGCAAAAGTGCACTTCTTTCTCAATCAAAAAGTATGGCGAGAAGAAGTCCTTCAAAATGGCTGTCGAGCATCGCCGTAAGATGATGCGTGAAATCCACGGCCCGAGTTTTTACAAAAAGCTCAACAAGCAACTCAAGGCTCGCGAAGCATCATAAGCTTCGGGAATTATGTGAATGCTTTTTTAAGCACTCGACGCCCAGGGCGCAGCTTCAATGCTGCGCTCTTTTTTTGCTTACTAGGCTCATAGCCTAGTACTAGCACTAAGGTTTCTGGTTCTTTCAGTCGGGATTCAAATCGCTCTGAGCCTGCCTAATATGTTCAAGCCACCCAGTCCCAGGGTGGCTTTTTCATGATTTACCGGCACTTAGCAGGATAGGTATTGCCGGTGTACTGATACTGCTGCGGTCCGCACGGAAGCGCCCCTCCCGAGTCGTATTACAGCAGGATGTATCAGTTATTGCGAAAGTGCGACTTTTACAGATCAAAGCTTTTGACCCACGCAGTTTGCGTAGAGGTGAACTTAAATCTGTGCCACAATCTGCTGCCCCGATTCGGAGAACTCAATGGTGCTGATTAGGGCACGACCCGCTTCACTCATTTTTACGGCAGTCTTCTGCAAGATACTGAGAACCTTAGCCTCAGCATACTTCGCGATCAAATCATCGAAGCCGAGTTCTAGAAAAGATAGACAAAGCGCATCTTCCAAGGTCTGGCAGTCAGCGTCTGTCTTAATCCCTTTTTTCAGATTCAACGACTGCACACGCACGATGCTTTCAGCATCATAACCCGCCGCTGCCATTAGCATCCCTGCTCGCTTAGCATGAAAACGCTTCAAATCCTCTCGCCATTTCAAATAGCCCACACGATTCATCGGATAGTCCGACCGTGGACTCTCCCAGCGACAAATATGCTGCGTCTTAGCAGCAATGCGCAAGCACTCAGCCGCATTCGGTTGTAGACGCAAGGCCCACGCTAGGTGGCGCTCGGCATAGAGCACCTCTTTCGGATAACTCTCACCTTGATACTCGATTGAGGTCGGATCTGCAGCATTGGCCTGATCAATCAACGCAATCACTGCGGCATATTTCGTGCTTAATTCCATATTAAGAAAACTAGCCGATGTCCTACGCAGACGTCAATCGCTTCGGCACAAGTAAAGCACCCACTCCAACAGCGGCAGCCCTGTTCAATCGAGCACAGTCAATGACATCGATGGCTGATAATACACTTTATCGTTGAAACAACGCAGTTGCACTACAGCCCTTGCGCATTTAACGCAGTATTCCACTGAGCGATACGCTGCTGCTGTGCTTGGAAGAGTGCGTCCGTAGAGCCCAACACATCAATACTATTGATTGTCGCACCTTGTTGGATCGCATCCACGACTGACTGCCCCTTCGTCACCTTACCAAAAATCGTGTGCTTTCCATCGAGCCACGCCGTGGCATTATGCGTCACAAAGAACTGACTGCCGTTAGTACCACGCCCCGCATTGGCCATCGAAAACAAACCTGCCTGAGTATGCCGCAGCGCTGGATGAATCTCATCCTCAAATTGATAGCCTGGCCCACCGCGACCGGTGCCAGTCGGATCGCCGCCTTGAATCATGAAGTTAGGAATCACACGGTGAAACGTCAGACCGTCGTAGTAACCACGCTTCGCGAGATTGAGAAAGTTTGCCACCGTCACAGGCGTCTTGGTCGCAAACAATGTCGCCTCGATATCTCCCTTAGAAGTGTGCAGCACAATATCGACGTCTCGAACTCGAGCAGGCTCGGGATCGGCGACGACAACAGGTTTAACGACCTTCGCCGGCACGGCAGGAGCATCGGCCTGCGCCGCTACAGCGGGAATCGTTGCCAAACTGGGCTTAACTACATCAGGTGCGGCAGTTTCAGTCGTGCTGCACGCAGCGAGCAACAAAATAGGCAAAGCACATAATAGAATTGAGAAACGTGATTTAAGCATGCCGTGTAGTTTCAAGATCTGACCACCAAACTCAAGCGTTCTTCTTATCTAATAGCAAAACAGCCTCCCGCAAGAGAGGCTATTGAATCAATCACACGACTTCGAATCGACTAACTACCGATTTTGATTAACTCGACATCGAAAACCAGCATACCGCCGGGTGCACCACCTTGCGGACTATCACCATAAGCGAGCTTGCCTGGGATCCAGAAACGACGCTTTTCACCTGTGACCATCAGTTGCACCCCCTCAGTCCAACCTGCAATGACTTGGAACAGACCGAAACTAGTCGGCTCACCACGTTGCACCGAGCTATCAAACAGCTGACCATCCAGCGTCCAACCACTGTAATGCACAGTCACCATACTCTCCTTGGTCGGATGCTCACTTCCAGTGCCAGCAATCAATACACGTGAAGCCAATCCGCTGTCTCGCACTTCAGCGCTATCAGGAATAGCTGCGACATCTTCTGGCGTCTTCGGTGACTCTGGCGCTGCTTGAATTTCAAGCAGCTCCACATCAAATACCAACAGTCCACTAGGGCGTCCACCTCCCGCATTCTCACCATAAGCGAGCTCAGCAGGAATCCAGAAACGGCGCTTCTCACCTGTGACCATCAGTTGCAGCCCTTCGGTCCAACCCTTGATCACGCGATTGAGTGGAAAACTGGTAGATTGGCCACGTTGCACTGAACTATCAAACAGCTGCCCATCAGTGGTCCAACCACTATAATGTACTGTCACGGTATCGGCAGCCGCAGGTGACTCAGAACCAGTGCCCGCTTGGAGCACTTTCGAGGCGAGGCCTGTTGCTGTTATTTGAGCATCCGCAGGGATGGCATTTACGTCGACTGGTGTTTCAATTTCCATGCGCCATGTATTTGCCAAATTACCATTTAGGGTCAATCGAAAACCAATCAATTCTGCTTTTCAGCTCATTTGATTGAAGCTCTAATCACTAATCTTATAAGCGTTTCACTCAAGTTGCTTTTTTGATCCGTCAGCATACAATTAATAATCAGGACGAAATAAAATGAATCATCTACAAATCACACATAAACTGACAACAGCACTCATCAGTGGAATTGCCCTATTCAGTGGCCTACTGATTGTATCATGCGCTCCAACAGAAAACTCACCCACTGGCTTCATCTTGCCCCCAGGCGATGCGATGACAGGTCAAACAACCTTTGCCGCACTCGGTTGTATTAATTGCCATCAGGTAGATGGCGTCTCATTTACCGGCAGTGACGATATTCCGTCTGAGCTGATCGTCAAACTCGGCGGCAAACTGCCAAAAGTAAAAACGTATGGGCAATTAGTCACCGCGATCATTCACCCGAATGCAGCTATCTTTAAAAACGATGAGCGCTATATGAATACACAAGGCGACTCGCTTATGCCAGACTACGCTGATTTAATGACTGTGCAGCAAATGACAGATCTCGTCACATTCCTGCAAGAGCACTACGATATCGCCGCGCCCGTGTACGACCCCCAAGGCTTGGGCTACCCCTACTACTGAGACCACGATTGAACCACGATGCCGTTAGTAGACTCAGGCCAGTAGTACTTGGAGTGGGTTTGAGCGGTTTGTAGCGCTGAGCGCCGCAGCAACTATAACACCCATCACGCCATTACGGCGCGTTACTCTTGAATCGCAATAGATCGGCGCGTCGGCGTTGTGCCACAAGCAATCAGTACGCTCGCGAACCGAGCTCAGCGTTTCGGACTCGATACAACGTAACGTTGCTCGACACCTCGACAGCGCGGATAACTACGCAAGATTTCGCCTAGTTGATTCTTGAAAATACTGCCCTCCAAGGCACTGCCACTAAACGCTACGATTCGATTCTCGTAGCCTGCCATCTGAAAAACTTTTGCGTATGGAAATTGTGCGCGCAGCGTCGCGTCTGTCATCGGCGGCAAATGCGGCACCTTTCGGGGTTCGATCATATTAAAGACCAGCATGCCGCCTGGCTTAACCAGCTTCGCCAAATCCTGGCACCACTCCAAATCCAGCGGCGCACAGCGCACCGCAATCGCTTCTTCCTCCCCATACAGATCGTCGATAATCATATCAAACAGCGCTCGATCTGGCTCGGCAGACTCTTCTTGCACCCACTCGACCGCATCCGCTGCAACCAATTCGCAACCTTCGGTACATTCAAAAAAACCATCTGCGATACTCAGGTGGATCGGGTCTAAATCGATGCCCACAATGCGCTCAGGCCTCACCAGTTCACGTAGTTTACGTGCCACCGTGCCCGCGCCAAAGCCAAGCATCAGCACACTCTCAATACTTCCTTTCGGCCGATACAGCGCCGGCAGCGCAATCAAATCCCAAATACAACCAGACAATGGCCGGTTCGGATTCCACTGCGAATGGTTCACGCCATTGCGATACAGACGCAGCGTCGCTCCCGCTGAGCGTACTTCATAATGATTCGATTCGATTGTTTGACTCCAGATGATGGCCATGTCTGCTTTCTGCCGATTGACAGTCAGACTTCAAGCCTTTCAAGCGTAATTCTTAATAATACGCCCTAAAAATACCTACAGGTCTAATTGGTGCCAGAGGACTATTATAAGAATTCGCGCATCATTAATGTCTGCATACTTTCCTACATGTCATACTGATTTATGGGTATTTCGTATGACACGGTTCGAAGGGATGCGCTGAAGCAGTTTAGGGGGTTTTAGTGCATCCCCTTCGGCCACATTTTAGCTGACAATAGCACTACAATCAGTGATTCGTCGCACCGCAGTCTGAACCTCTGCCATAAGACTGCGATTAAAATCTAAAGTCAGCGCCACCGAAAGCGACGGTGTGGTCAGCGTGCACAGTCCAAAGGTAAACAGGCTCTGAAAGCAACTAGAGTTAATCGCGGCAAACAAATTGCTGTAATGAGTTTTTTCTACCTTTAAAAACTGAATGACTCGCTGCAGCTAAATTAACAGCCACAAATACAGCGCATCGAATCAACTGCCCGCCTGCATGCGCCGCACCATTTGATGCGCCTCTTCTGGCACCCATTGCTGCCAGTCGCTGCCGCCAGCCTCGATCAACTTCATTGCCTTGCGACTGGTCATCGCCAGCAATGCCGGGTCCCCCACTCCAATTGAGCGGATACGGCCATTTTGCAATAAGTGTTGGTAGAAAAACTGCCAATTCTCAGGTGCCTTAAAATTATCCACCGTTACCAACTCCAGACTCTTGGTATTGTGCCAAGGATACACAAAGAGTTGCACACGATTTTTAAACAATCGCCCGAAAGACTCTAAAATGCCACCTGCGAGGTTCTCCGACCATTTCTCTTTGAACAGCTCATTGAGCAACCCAATGCTCAAAATGATCGCAATCGGCTCGGCTGTATAGCGGCTCAAATAAGTCGCAATACGGTGAAACTCTGCACTGCGGGAAATCAGCACGGTTTTACCCAAGGCCTGCAGCGCATCGGCGCGATCAAGGAAATCACCGTGATCCACCGAACCATCGCGCAACAAATTATTCATACTGATCTCACATACTTCGATCGCACGCTCTTGCTGTTCATCGGTCATCACATTTGAGAACACCGCCCGCGATTGACGAATCATATCCAAGTGCAACTTCAACACTGGCTTAAAGCTACCGCGTAGCAACAAGATCGGCCGTTTATAAAGTGCATCTGCAGCCTGCACCACTTCGCCGTCTTTGTTAAACATCGCAGCATCCGTCAGACCACTTTGCACCAACTGCAGCGCACAGAGACGATTATCCACGTAGCGAAACCCTTCTCCGCTAAAACGCAGCATATCCACTTCGACTCGACCAGCAACCAGACCATCCGCCAACGACTCGACGAAATTCTGTAAACTTTCCCGATAATAAAACGCCGCGTGGATCAAATTCACGCCGACTTTACCAAGCGCATCCATCTGATCCTGACTGGTCTCATCCAGCAGACGTAAATGCAGCACAATCTCGCAAGGTGGTGTATTCGGCTTCAACTGCAAGCGCACGCCCAACCAACCATGGCACTCTGCCGTATCCTTATAGCCCCTGGCACGAACGGTATTACAGAATGAGAAAAAAGTCGTGTCATCTCCACGCGATGGCCCTAACCGTTCCTCCAACAAGCCATACTCATATTCCAGCATGGCATGCAGACGCGACTGAGACACGTAGCGCGAGGCCTTGCCATACAAGGCATCACTCATCTTCATATCGTAAGCTGAAATCGTTTTGGCCACTGTGCCCGCACTCGCAGAGACACGGAAGAACCAATTGGCGGTTTCCTGCCCGGCTCCGATTTCGGCAAAGACACCGTATTTGCTCGGATCAAGATTAAGGGCTAAGGCCTTTTCGAAGGTGCTTAGGATTTTACGTTCTACCATTTTTAAGAGAGTCTATCAATGCGATCAGGAAAAGCGAAGCCATTGCTATGCCACTAGCTTACAAGAAAAACCAGCTATTTCCAAATATTTGAACCGATCACCTAAACTGACTGCCATAGCACCCGGGCAGACTCATTTGCCAACGACTGCGCGACCATTTCGGTAAATGTCATATAGCGCACGCCTTGCTCAAATGTGGTCAGTTCGACTGGTGTGTGGGCGCGAATCGATTTCACGAAGTCCGCTTCGACCTGCCAACCGCGACTTTGCCCACGGGCAATTGTGATCTTTGTTTCCTGAGATGATCCCGCCTCACTAAAGAGCAGCTGCTTTTGAAACGCATCAAACCGTAACGCCCCCTTCGACCCGTTCAATCGAAACTCCATTCGTGGCTTGCCGGATTCGACCCCACTAAAATGATACACCAAGCGTGCACCGCTCTGCGCAAAGCGACCCAAAATACTTAAGCTATCAGGCACCTCAACCTTGACTACCTCGGTCATATCTGGATACGAGCGAGTTGCCTGAAATACGGCACCATCTGCAATCAACCACTCTGGCTCATCCTCGACCCAGCGCTGCACCGTCTCGTGCATAATGCCCATCGTCAGCACATTGTTACCGCTCAAGCTACGCTCCTGCCGCCACGTCATTGGCGCATCGGGCGAGGCCGCTTGCCCACCAGTGTGCACCACCCGAACTTCCAATAAGTCACCTAGTTTACCCGCAGTCATCATTGCACGAATCGTCGCATCGAAATCTAACGAAAAAGGCGCTGGCACAATCTGCGCTACCAAACCTGGTTGCGATTGCGCGGCCGCATACATACGCCGCGCCTCCTCTAGGTTGGCAGCCATGCGCGCCTCACACAGCACATGCTTGCCACTTTCCAGCGCCGCAATCGTCAACTGCGCATGCATATTCGGCCAGGTGCCAATACAAATTGCATCCAACGACGGGTCCGCCACCACCTCCTGCCATGTCTCCACGGCACGCTGGATCCCATCTGCCTTCGCAACCTTCTCAGCCGACGCGCGGCTACGATTAGCCACCACCGAGAGTTCTACATTCTCTATTTTATGAAATCCAGGGATGTGCGTCTGCCGTGTATTTGCCCCCGCGCCAATAAATCCGATGCGTAATTTGCGATGCTCCATACTAGTCGTGACTGATTTAAATTAACTGAATTGCCCGAGATGCAAGGTCAACTGATGCTGCGTGCGTTTGGCAAATTCGGGATTGTGCGTCACCAGCACCAAACTCTTCGCTTCTTCACCAGCGAGTTCGAGCAAAAGATCCATGACCGCCACACCAGTCGCCTCATCGAGATTGCCCGTTGGTTCATCGGCCAGCACCAGCGGTGGATCATTGATTAACGCACGCGCCACCGCGACTCGCTGACGCTCCCCTCCCGAAAGTTTAGAAGAGCCATGCCGCAAGCGATGTCCCATTCCCACACGCTTCAACAGCGCCTCCGCACGATCAATCACAGTGCTATTAATACGCCCTGCGATGCGTGCGCCCAATAATACATTCTCCAGAGCATTTAGCTCTGGTGCTAAGTAATACGATTGAAACACAAAGCCGATATAATTGGTACGGCGTGCAGCTAACCACGACAACGAACGCCCCGACACTTGCTGCCCATTCCACAACAACTCGCCGACATCAGTGTTCTCCAAGCCTGAGAGCACATTCAACAAAGTGGACTTACCACTGCCCGATTCGCCGCGGATACTCACACTCTCACCGCGTCGCAGCTTGAAATTGACACCATTCAACACCGAGATCGCACCGTCCGGGCCTGGGAAAGACTTCCCCAACTGTTTTGCCTCAAGAATTATATCGTCTGAATTATTCACTTCGCAAGGCATCAGCAGGTTTCAATCGAGCGGCTCGCAACGCAGGCAACAAGCCGGCCAGCGTCGAGATAACAACCGCAAAGCATGTCACGACCACAAAGTCAGACATCAAATAATGTACCGGGATCTCATACACATCATACTGCCCGAGAAAGTTGACCTGCGAATTCGTCAGCCACGCGTACCCCGCAAGTATCGGGCTACGGTAGTGCAGGCAGATGACCGCCAAAGCGATGCCCACAGCAGTGCCAAGCGTGCCAATCACAAAGCCCTGAAAACAAAAACTATACGCCACCTGATGCGGACGTCCGCCCATGGCGACTAACAGGCCGATTTCGCGTGTTTTGCGCAGCACTGCCATCATCAACGCAATCGCAATTGAGAACGACGCCACCAAAATGATGAAGATGATGATAAACGAGATCACCCGCTTCTCTTGCTCGATCACAAATAGGAACTCTCGGTTCGAATCGATCCAGCTAATCGCCCGCAATCCAGGCCGCAGCACCCGTCCTTCCAGATCATTGGCAAACTGGTCCGCCTTTGCCCCCGGGCGCAACTTCAGCACTAAGCCGTGTACGCCATCTTCGAGACCATACAACTCCTGCATCACCCGCAGCGTCGAAATCATCGTATTACCATCCACCTGTGGCGAACCGGTGCGAAACAAACCGATCACGGTAAACTCTCTGGGTAATAACACTTCGTCCTGCTTCAAGCGTTCCAACATCAACGGCGTAAATACCTCAACCACCGATCCCGGTCCTGCCTTCAAGGTGTGCGCCAGCCCCTCACCGAGAAACACGCCATCATCATCAAACTCATCAAGATTACCGAACGTCAGAAACTTTTGCAGCGGAATCACTCCCAACTCCGCGATTGGATCAATGCCACGAATCATCGGAAATTGTGGACGGTTGCCATGCTGCAGCATCACCACACCTTCAGCAAACGGAGCGACCCCAATCACATACTCTTCGCTCAGCAGCAATTCGCTCTGCTCCTCCCAGTCGTAGATTACCTCATCGGAGCGAATGCGAATGTCCCCCTGCGTCTCCACCAGACGCGAGCGAATGCCCTCGCCGAAGCCATTCATCACACTCTGCACGATCACCAATACGCAGACTCCAAGCATGACCCCCACGATCGACATCAGTGAGAAAAAAGAAAAGAAGCGCCCCGAAGGGAATAGCTGCTTCAAGGCGTGGTATATGTACCATGGCATAGCTACTTTGTCGCTGATCCAGCGCCGAAGGAAAAGCGTAAAAAACATCAATCTTACAAAAGCGCGGTTTCGAACCACCAAGCCTCGCACTCTTAAAGGCAACGGTTCAATTTCTAGTCGCCGATTTTAACCTTAAATAAAAGATCATTTTTACAAAAATAGACCTTTACACTGAACACACATGCGCGTTTAGTCCGCAACTTCTTCAAACGGCTAGCCGCACGAAGAAAAAGCGTTTTTCTGCTTCAAAACGTTTTATATACAATTTATTGCAGGGTGGAGCAGCCCGGTAGCTCGTCAGGCTCATAACCTGAAGGTCACAGGTTCAAATCCTGTCCCTGCACCCATTCTAAAAGGTCGATCCGCGAAGCGGGTCGGCCTTTTTAATGTCGGTGCATCAGGAGTTGAACCGCACAGGTTCTACCGAGGAGCAACGCGACGACACAAGAGGACGTCACAGGTTCAAATCCTGTCCCTGCACCCATTCTAAAAGGTCGATCCGCGAAGCGGGTCGGCCTTTTTAATGTCGGTGCATCAGGAGTTGAACCGCACAGGTTCTACCGAGGAGCAACGCGACGACACAAGAGGACGGAGGTCTGCCGGAGATGGCGTAGCAATGCCTGTATCACGTCAGGCGACGGGCAAGTGTCGCGAATGATTAGGATACTTCTGATCCGTGTTATTCGCGGTCAAATCCTCATATTTGGTGAACGCACGCAAGGCCGTGATTGGAGGGCAACGCTCCGTGGTTGCCATACATCAGATTGGACCTGCTCTAACCATCGGTGCAAACGACGGAGCGTTGTTTTATTGTGGTCATGTCGCCTGCGGCACGGAACCCTCCACTCCCCTAAAACAGCATATCGTCCTCATCCGGATAGCGAGTCTCTGTGAGACTGCCGTTGAATTTAGCTGCCAGGGCAGCGATCACTTGAGGACCGAGTCGTGCCGAGGCTTCCTCAGTGGTCATCAGCGGCTCACCTGAATCAATAATTTTGGGCGCTGTCTTTTCTGTGGAAAAACTCCCGGCCGCCTCTTGGGCCTGCAGGTCTGCGGCGGCATCCATTGCTGCACGCTCAGGGTCCACTTCTGGCAGCTCCACATCGAGCAATGCATCGACCACACTATCCGGCGCTTCCAGCGCAGGTTTCGCGGGCGCTTCAACGACGAGTGTCGCTTCGACCTCAATCGCCTCACCCGTCGGGATGACTAGGGCTTTTTTTTTTCGACTTGAGCCGCTTCGTCTGAGTTGCCACAGGCCGCAATCGCACGCGAGCGGGACTCTTCGGCTGCTTTCAATAGCACCACCTCAAAATTCACTTTTTCCGACAGTCCGCGTTGCACCGATGCTTCACCACGATTCAAGGCATCGAGCATACGCATAATCGACTCAGTCGTCAGTGCGACGCCGAGTTGATCGCTCGAACCACGGTTATGAATCGCATCTAACAACGCTTCACGAACATACACTTCGAGATCCTGCAAAATACGAAATAAGTCGCGCCCTTCTTCAGCATAGATATCGACCGCGGCAATGATCGCAGGATAATCAAGCGAACCGAGCGCTTTAGCGAGTTCGGCAATACGCTCGCCTGAAACCAAGCCATACACATCGAGCACGTCGCTATCGGCGATTTTACTGCCGCAGAATGAAATCATTTGATCGAGAATCGACTGCGCATCACGCATGCCGCCGTTGGCAAGACGGGCAATCGATGCAATGGCCTCAGCTTCAACCTCGATACCTTCAGCCTTTGAAATCTCGGTCAGCTTGTCAGCAATGACTTTGTCCGAAATTGGTCGAAATTCAAAACGCTGGCAGCGCGAGACGATGGTCGGCAAGACTTTATGCGCTTCGGTCGTCGCGAAGAAAAATTTAACGTGCGCAGGCGGCTCTTCGAGGGTCTTAAGCAGCGCATTAAACGCAGCAGTCGAGAGCATGTGTACTTCGTCAATGATGTAGATTTTGTAAGTGCACTGCGTTGGCGCGTATTGACAGTCGTCGCGCAGTTCACGTACTTGATCGACGCTGTTGTTCGAAGCACCATCGATCTCGATCACATCCATGCAGGAACCACCCATGATGGCTTGGCTGATCTCGGATTCGTTGTCAGGTGTAGCACTCGGTCCGCCTTCAGCATTGAGCGCTTTAGCAAACAAGCGCGCGGTGCTGGTTTTACCCGTGCCGCGTGGCCCGACAAACAAATAGGCATGTGCAATGCGCTTGGTATCAATCGCGTTACGTAAAGTGCGCACGATATGATCTTGCCCCACCAGTTCATCAAACTGTTTAGGGCGCCAGCGGCGTGCGATTACTTGGTAGCCTTTTTCCATCGAGGCATTAAAAAAAGCTCTGATTTGAGGAAAGTTGCAAGGGGCTTTTTCAAGAACTTCGCCCTTTTTGAAAATCAAGTCAAAAGAGCTGAAAAATAGCGACGAATTTAGCCCAATCCTGATGTCCGGACACAAAAGTGGCCAGGCACCCTACGGCACATGAGGATTAGGTGTTCGCTGCTTCCTTCCGGATCTGACGAGGTCAACCCGTCCAACATTGCATAGGACCCGGCCACCGATAAAAGACACCCACTCTCGCTCTTCGTTCAACACTAAAATGAACTATTTTCAGTCGATTGACAAAAAATTACGCACAGTGCCATTCCGTGTTCGACCTGCGCGACTGAATATTAGATCTTTTGGCACATGCAGCCAGCCGTCACCCAACAGCGAAAGCAATTTTTCCCGGTCAATGATCTCTTTAGGGAATACCTGCACACGTTCCACCGCAGCCTCGACTTGCCCGTCAGCTACGAAGATTTACTCAAATACGACGACTCCTTTCCGCTGATCAACAAGGAGGGCAACGACACGCTCTGGCAGACTTTGATCTATGAGCAGCAATTCGGCCGTGATGTCTATGAAGGCTTGAAACGCATCTACGTCCAGCTCCGCTCGGGCGGCGACGAGTCGATCCTAGGCAATCTCTACATTGATCGCGTCGATTTTTGTACCTTCGGTAATACCAAACCAATGCGCGTGCGCATTGTGAATCAATACAACGACAATCACGACTACTTTTACGTCAAAAAAGCCGATGCCTCGCGTGTCTACGGGCTCGAACTCGAAGAGCTACTCTCGCCCAATCATATGAACTTCATCGTCGACGGTGACACCTTGATCGAGGAACACATCATCGGTGTGCCGGGCGACGACTTCATTCGCGACTATCTGCCACGATCCGACTTGCACGAAGTCCGCCTCGCCAAGGAGTTCATCAAATTCAATGAACGCTGCTTCGTGCGCCTGCTCGGCGACATGCGCGCCTATAACTATGTGGTGGAGGTGACACCTGACTTTGAGCAAAACCAGTACCGGGTGCGCGCGATCGACTTTGACCAACAAAGCTACGAAGGCCGCCGCAGCCTCTACTTACCGCAGTTTTTCAAAAACAACCTACCGGTAGTGAAGCTCTGCACCGACCTGATCAATCTAGAGACGAGTCAACAATATCAACGCGAAGAGCGCTCTTTAATGCGACGACGCCTCAAATTCGCGCTGCACCGTATGCAGCACTTGCGTCACTGCATGTGCGCCGACCAAATTTCCAGTACTGAAAAGACTTACCAGTTACGCAAAGAACTGGCGCAAATGCACAACGACCATCGCTTCATGCTCTGTCATTCGATGGGCGAACTCACCTTCCTCAATATCACGCTCACACTCGGACTCGAAGGCGAAGCTGCCTACTTCCCCGAAGGCGCCGGCACATTCATCTAAGTCGAATCGGACAGAAATTTTCGGTTGCGCCTGAGCACGGAAGCCAGCCTACTAGCTGAGTTTCATCAACACACGTAAACATCAAATAATTATGTCAGACAATCTCATCATCGAAACCACACAGGGCAGCATCGAGTTCAAGCTGTTCGACGATATCGCACCAAAAACTTGCGAAAACTTTCGCACTCACGCGAAAAACGGCTACTACAATGGCATCATTTTCCACCGTATTATCGAGGAGTTTATGATCCAAGGTGGCGACCCAACTGGCACTGGCCGTGGTGGCGAGTCGATCTGGGGTAAAAACTTTAAAGACGAGTGCGTCAGCTCTCACAGCTTTGACCGCCCGGGTCTGTTGGCGATGGCAAATGCGGGACCAGGCACCAACGGCAGCCAGTTCTTCATTACTACCGTCGCGACTCCTTGGCTCAACATGCGCCACACCATCTTCGGTGAAGTCGTCAACGGCATGGATGTCGTCGATGCGCTCGAAGGCGTGAAAAAAGGCGCTGGCGACAAACCAGTCGAAGATCAAAAGATCATCAGCATCAAAACGGCTGAATAAACAGGCACAGATTCTTGCCCTGCATGGGTTTACCGGATGTGGCGAGGACTTTGCGGAGTTCTCGCCACTTTGCGGTGCGGCCAACATTTGGACCTGCCCAAACCTGCCTGGCCATGGACCGGAACCGGCGCTTGATTGCAGCCCCAAGGTGACAGTTGATCTGGTGCAGACACATGCGGCTACGCTGCAAGCGCAGCGATCAAACGACGTAGCAGCGACACTCCTGTCGCTTGACCGAAAAAGCGACAAGAGTGTCGTTTCTACAACGCCCAAGATAGTGCTCGGCTATTCGATGGGCGCGCGTGCCGCCCTACTCCATGCCATCACGAATCCCACACACTGGGATGCCTTGATTTTAATCAGTGCCAACCCCGGCATCGAATCTGCAGCAGAACGCAGCGCCCGCGCCGCCAGCGATACTGGTTTAGCCCAGCGAATCATTCGCGATGGCGTGCCCGCTTTCCTTGAGTTTTGGCAACAAACGCCGATCATCCGCAGCCAGCAACACATACGCGCGGACTGGCGAGGGAGCATGCAGCAATATCGACTGCAACATACCGCCGCAGGACTCGCAGCGAGCGTCGAGCAATTTGGTCAAGCAGCCTGCCCCAACCTCTGGCCTCAGCTCAACAAACTGCAGTGCCCGATCCTATTGATCAGCGGCGAGCACGACTTAAAGTACTGCACAATTGCCGAGCGTATGCAGCGTGCACTACCACAAGCGCAGTGGATCAAAATACCAGATGCTGGCCACATGCCACACCTGGAAGCCCCCGAGGCAACGGCCACCGCGATCCGCCGCTTCGTCCATCAGCTCTAAACGCTGCTACTCGATATTTGGCAAGTGTGGATCTTTCTCGATACGGTCAGGGAATTGTTGAATCGCCCGACTTAACGATTGCGCCACACGCTCCTCCGAAAACTGGATCGCATCAAAAATATTCGGCAGCTCTGCACGCCAGAAAATTTCGTTAGTGGTCGAATCATATATTTCCACAGTGAGCGAGACACGAACCGCAGTTGAAGAATTGCCATCGTGACGCCGATGCATGGTCGAAGTCGGACCATCTACAGAGTCAAACAGGCCAGCGTAACTACTGATCTGCTTATGCCACTTTACCACGACATAAAAATCGCCATTCGATTCAACCGCCTCAAAACCACGCTTACCTAGCTCTTTTGTTAGCATCTGCTTGGACAAAATCTTAAGCGCTGCCTCGTCAACATTTCTATAGGTCATGCCCGACACGACCGTCCGATCGTAACTAAACGAGTCGAGTGGTGAAAAATGAATCGATCGCACAAAGTCCCCCGGAGTGCGCGTTGGCTTCAACGTAGCGCAGCCAGTCAAAAACACGGCAGATAGCAGTACGATAACAAGTGGATTGAACGATTTCATAAGAACAATGTTAGTCAGAAGTTGGTAACTCGGAGGCCTTTTTCATGTGAACAGGGAAATTCTGAATCGCCAATCGCAAAGTCTGCGAAACGCGTGCATCAGACCATTGCATGGCATTAAATATGTAAGGCAATTCCGCGCGCCAAAATAAGGATTGATTGGCCGTATCATACAACTCAACAATTAAAGAAAAACGCACCGCTTCGGCAGCACTCAGGTTAATTTCCTTACGCCACTTCGATACAACATAAAATTTGGCCTCCTGCCCTGCTGAAGCATAGCCACGCTGACTAAGTTCCTGAGTTAGCACATTCTTCGACAATTCCTTCATCACCAATGCTTGCGAGCTCCTTCGATCGACCATGCCGGAAACCATCGAATGCTGATACCTAAAACTATCCAATGAGGACATGTCAGTTGGTTTAACAAACTCACCCAAAGGAGTAGTCGATTCAAAGGATGCACAGCCTGACAGCAAAGCGACAAAGAAGAGCGCAACCAAACAAGGTCTAAAATGAAGTCTCATAGGCATATTAAATCAGATTCCCGGCAAAATTCAAACCTTGTCCTGTATTCAGCAATATAATTATATACTTATATGCGTTTGACTCAACAAGAACGATATAGCCTGTCGGTGGTATCACTCATCCTAGTGCTAGCCTTGATCGGCTATATCATCTTTTAACTCAGCAGCGTATCGCTAAGTTTTTATTTGACCCGAGATTGCACAGCAAAGGCTCCGCGTGCAGCGCGGTGTGCTCGCGGGCGCGGTTTGTACTGGCAGGCGACGCGAGACGTTCTTGGGCTAGCGCCGAAATGAATTCACCCCGCCGCTGTACTCTGTTCTAATTCTAGGTTGACAAGGCAGCAGCCATTCTTTTTTTCTGACGGCCTTCCTTAGGGGTGACCTGGTCTGGGTCTGAGATGTTTCCTTGCAACTGCACAGAAATGATCCCTTTGAACCTGATCCGGTTGACACCGGCGTAGGAAAAGGAAGGGAGCGTGCTTTATTGTACGATCCCACTTTTCGCCGCCAGAGGCCGGATCTCAAACAACACTGATTGAGATCCAAATGAAATACATACCAACAATACTCGCCATCGCTGCCAGCACGGCTGGCTTACATGCGCAATCCGCCACGGAGGCTCTTTCGAGCACCGAGCCAGAAGCCATCGCGCTTCCGAGCACTGTCGTCACCGGCACTCTATGGGAATCCGAACTCGAACGCACCACCGCCAGTGTGACTGTGATCGATCAAGCCCGCCTCGCGACCAATGGCACCCAGCACTTTGAGGACATCGTCAACGCGATCCCCAATCTCACATGGACCGGCGGCAGCTCTCGCCCACGCTACATACAAATCCGTGGTATTGGCGAAAACTCGCAATTCGAGGGCGAAACACCCGACTCTGCGGTACGCTTTTTAATCGACGACCTCGACCTCACAGGCCTGGGCACGGTCGGCAACTTATTTGACGTGCAACAAGTCGAAGTACTGCGCGGCCCACAAGCCGGCGCGTTCGGAGCCAACGCCGCAGGCGGCGTGATTCGCATCGTCACCAATGAGCCGACTCCTTACTGGACTGGCCAAGTCGAAGGCACGGTCGGTGAAGATAGCCTCGTCGCAGGCGGACTCGCCGTAGGTGGACCCATTATCGAGAGTGATCCCGAAAAACTCACCTTCCGACTCGCGCTCCATCAGCTCAACCAAGATGGCTTTCGCGACAACCAGTTCCTCGGCAAGGACGATACCAACGAGCGTGACGAGTTCACCTCCCGCTTTAAACTCCGCTGGGTCGCCAACGACGATTGGCAGTGGGACGGCACCCTGCTCTATGCGAATGTTGACAACGGCTACGATGAGTTCTCACTCGGTAATACTGGATTCGACACATACTCCGATGAGCCTGGTCGAGACAGACAGGAAACACTTGCCAGCAGCATTCGTGGCACATGGTCCGGACTGAATGATGTATCGATCACAACGATCACCAGTTACACAGACACCGATTCACTTTACAGTTTCGATGCCGACTGGGCCGACCCAACAACCGATGGTAACTACGATGGCTTCATCTCAACAGACAGAAACCGTGACGTCTTTTCTGAAGAGATCCGTATCGACTAAATTCAACCTGCCCGTGGATGTTCGGGCTGACACTCGGTTTTTATGTTCAGACCTTAAAAGAAGAAACCGATTTTACGTACACCGAATTTAATTCTCTATCGGCCGACTTTGTGAGCGATTATGAATCAGAGTCCTATACACTCTTTGGACAAATCGCGCACGACTTCTCTCAGGCAACACGTTTGATTATCGGCCTACGCGCGGAATACTACAGCATCGATGCGAGCTCGTCCGGCCAATCTTATGGTACAATACTCGAAGGCAAGAGCGATCAATCCGGCCCACTTTTCGGCGGCAAAATCACACTCGAGCATGACCTCAATGAAAGTCATATGGCCTTCGGCAGCATTGCCCGTGGCTACAAAGCTGGAGGTGCAAATGTAGCTAGCTTTACGCTACCGGGAGACCCATTGAGCTATGATGACGAAACGTTGTGGAACTACGAAATCGGTCTACGCAGTGATTGGTTCGAAGGTGCTGTCTCTTCTCAAATCACATTCTTCTATTTACAACGTGAAGATACACAACTTCGTGACTCTGCGGGTGCCGGTGGCTTTTTCCGCTACCTAACAGTCAATGGTAACAGCGCAGAGCATTACGGGGTCGAAGCTGAAACCACTTGGTATATCAGCTCGAATTGGACCGCTCAAGCTGGCTTGGGACTTCTCAATACTAGCCGTGATACTTACAATGATCCGAGTGGCGCCGTCCCCTCTCGTGAACTCGCAAACGCACCTGCATTTACCTATAACGCACGTATCGACTATCGGGCAGATAGTGGTTTCTTCGCGCATGCAGAAGTGACTGGACGCGATGAGTATTTCGAATCGAATAGTCACTCTGAAAAGCGCAATGCCGTCGCCTCTGTCAATGCAAGTGTAGGGTACCAATATAAAAATTGGACACTGACAGTCTGGGCGAAGAACCTGTTCGATAAAGACTACGAAAAGCGCCTATTCTCTTTTGGCAACCGATTTAATACCAGCACGATAAATCCTTTTGATTTCGAAACGTCGCGTCGCTACGAGAATCCAGCCGATCCGCAGCAGTTTGGCATCACCGCTAACTACCGCTGGTAACTGCTGCCTAGCATATTTTTAATCAAGAGGAAGGTACCGCACGGGCCTTCCTCTTTTTTGTATCATCGAAACGAGTGTCATAAAAAATAAAATGAATCTTTAAGCATTGGAATGCTGGAGGGACAGCGTCTCCTGCTGTCCGCATGTTGGCTCGGGCAGTGTTCCTGCCAAGCGCTAACACGCCAGACTGCGGACGTCGGAGACGGCATCGCTTCACAAACCCGACTCCTAAACCGCCACCTTCATTTTCAGAATAGAAAACCAGATCACGGTCTAGGTTTGCGAGCATACACAAAAATCGCGACCCATGACTGGATCGCGATTTGTTTTAAAAATTGAGACGTGTCTGCGCGCTAGTAAGCGCGACCATCCTTGTTCTCGAAGTAGTTGATGAAGGCTTTGTTCAACATCGCATAGCCACCTGGAGTCGGATAATCGCCGGTAAAATACCAGTCACCATTATTGTTCGGAAGCGCTGCACGCATCTTCTCAACGGGCAAAAATACCACATCTAAATCACCCTGCCATGGAATGTTTTTGGGATAGACAAGATCGCCGATTTTTTTCGAAATTTGCTCGGCGGTGTAACGATCATACAAACGCTTCACGTGGTTGACTTGCTCGACTGCGGGAAGATCCACTTGCGCCAAACAATCACGATAGACTTCCTTCAATAGGTCAGACTGGCCATCGTCTTTAATCAGTTGGACCGTCGCCTTAAATGCGATGAACTTACCGAGCTCCGACATATCGATGCCATAGCAATCAGGGTAGCGAATCTGTGGCGCAGTCGATGCGACGACGATTTTGCGCGGATTAGTGCGGCTCAGAATCTTCAGAATCGACTCTTTCAGCGTAGTGCCGCGGACGACCGAATCATCGATACAGACGAGGCTGTCATTGGGCTTAACGATGCCGTAAGTGATGTCGTAAACGTGCGAGACGAGCTGCGCACGGCCCTTTTCTTGCGCAATGAAGGTGCGGAGCTTAACATCCTTATGAGCAATCTTCTCGCCTCGTGGCCAGTTGCCCATGATCAATTTGTCGATCAGTTGCTCATCCAGCGTGCCATCGGCATTTGCTTTAAGTAGTGCGTCCTTCACTTCCGTGCGTCGATGCAAGCGAAGCGCATCGAGCAACCCATAATACGCGGTCTCGGCAGTGTTAGGCACGAAGCTGAATACGCTATTGGCAAAGTCATTATCAATACACTTAACCACCTGCTCCAACAATGCGCCACCCAGCGCCTTACGCTCGCGGTAGATGTCGGCATCGTTGCCTCTAGAAAAATAGATACGCTCAAACGAGCAAGGCTTGATCGGACGCTCTGCGGTGAAACGATCTGAGTAGATCGTGCCGTCGGCCTTGATCACCATTGCGGTGCCTGGTTCGAGCTCGCAGACATTCTCGATCGGCTGATCAAAAATTGTCATCAGTGCCACGCGCTCGGAGGCGTATGCCACCACTTCGTCGTTCTGAAAATAGAAACACGGGCGGATGCCTTGCGGATCGCGCATTACAAACGAGTCACCATTACCGATCAAGCCAGCGATGGTATAGCCACCGTCCCAATTGGCTGCCGCCTTCTTGAGGATACGAATCGGATCGAGGTCTTGACTGATTATCTTCGGGATGAGCTTCCCTTCGACATTCTGATCACGCATTTGGTGATAGATGGCGTCGTGGGCTTCATCCAGATGGAAGCCGATTGATTCGAGAACCGCTTGTGTATCAGTGCCGAAAATAGGGTGTTGACCGCGGTTGATCAGATCGGTGTTGATGTCTTTCTCATTGGTAATGGTGAAATTACCAGCGAGCATCAGGTTCTTGGTTGGCCAGTTCGACTGCCGCACGAAGGGGTGACAATTCGACGAAGAGTACACGCCTGAAGTGCCGTAGCGCAAATGCCCCAGCAATACTTCACCGCCATAACCGAAGTTCTTCTTCACTGTGTCGGGAAACTCTGGATAGATCACACCCGCATCAATTTTCTTCTGATACTCCTTGAGTTGCCCCTGGAAAATACGCGACAAGGGGTTGGTCTTAATACTGCGCTCACGCGCCATATACGCCTGCCCCGGATCGACATTGAGCTTCACACAGCCGATACCCGCGCCGTCTTGGCCACGATTATGCTGCTTCTCCATCAGGAGGAACAGCTGGTTAAAGCCATACAGCGGTGTGCCGTATTTTTCTTGATAGTAAGCCAAGGGCTTGAGGAGGCGGATCATTGCGATGCCGCATTCGTGCTTAAGGAAGGTCGCTCATAGATGGGAAAAGACAAGCCGAGGGTAAAAGGCTTTTTTACGCCGTGGCGATGCTAAGTTACAAATTTGTTTTAATTCACCACTCAAGCCAGTCATAGGAGGTGCTTCGAGCGTCATACCTTATCTGTATACAACACCACACCCGCGCCTGAAATACCGCGCTTCAACAGATGCTCCGCATTGGCGGGCTCCACATGCACCAGCACCTTGGAAACTTCCGGGTGTTGCTCACGTAGGCGCAGTTTCACTTCCCGCGCGATTCGATGCCCCTTCTCGACCGTAATCTTAGGGTCCACTTGCAGATGTAGATCGATTTCGTAAACGTCGCCGACCCGCCGCACCCGAAAGTCGTGATAAGCGAGCGCACCGGGCGTCGGCAAAATATGTTCGCGTAAATCTTCGATCACTTCGCGCTCTGGGGCCGCATCGAGCAAATCAGAGCACGCCCGCAGAAAGATCTTCGCGGCCTCAAACACCAAATAACAGCCCAACACCAAGGTGACCGCACCATCCAAAAATGCCCAATCCGCGCCGCCGAGCCACACGCCCAACAGTGCCACCGCCACACCAACCGAAGAGATGCTATCCATGCGGTGGTGCCACGCATTCGCCATCAACAAGTCCGAGTGCAGGCGCTTGGCCACGCCGCGCGTCCACCAAAACAGTGCTTCCTTGACTAAAATCGAAACAATCGCAACACAGGCCGCACTCCCCGCAACTGGAGCCACACCTGCCCCCGAGCGAAAGTCTAACAACGAGGACACCACCAAAGAGATCGAAAAAACGATCAAAATACCGCCAATAAAGAATTTCGCAAAACTCACAAATTTGTGATGTCCAAAGTGGTGATTCTCATCCTCCGGACGACGTGCCATTGATAGTCCCAACAGCACTGCGATATCGCTGAGCAGGTCCAACAGACTATGCATACCATCAGCAATCAAAGCCTTCGAACCGAGCGACCATCCCGCCAGAGTCTTAATCAGCCCCAACAACAGATTTACCCACAAGCCAATCCATGTGATCCGCATGCCATCTTCTGGTTTTCGCATCGCACTGATTGCTATCAAAGTCGTTTCGAGATGTCGCGATTATTCCACCTCGCGACAAATAAACCTAATTTCCGGAAGTCGGCATAGGCTCTATCTTAGAAACCACGAATAGACACTAATAAAACCTCACTTTATCTATTTGCCAGCAATCCCGTAAAGCTCCAGAAATGTCGCCTAAATCTGTGCCTATACCTAGCAAAGAACTTTACGGCCTGCGAGCGACCCTTGATCGTCTCGTCTATTTCCGCGACCCCGATAGGCTCGAAACCGATACGCCGCACGCCTTTATTTACTTCATCACCATCGCCAATCTGTCGAATACCAAGGTCACCCTCAACGGGCGTCGCTGGGTGATCAAAGGCGAGGACGGCCATCAAAACGTGTTCGAAGGCCAAGGCATTGTCGGCAAAGAGCCCACCCTAGCCCCCGGCGAATCGTTCTCCTACAACAGCCACCACACCGCGCAGGGCAACTGCAGCGCGGACGGCTCCTTCCACGGCATTGACAGCGCCGGCGATCCTATTCATGTCCGTATCCCACCTTTTGAAATGCGGGTGCCTCCTGAATCCCCGCATGGCCAGACAGAGCTCGACCTTAAATAATAGACATGAAACTTACCGACCTCAATCGTCTCGGCGGCATCGGAGCCAACTCCACCTACGTCCAAATCGGCAGCTTTAACATTCTTATCGATGCTGGCCTCAATCCCAAAGAACTCGGCTATCAAGCGATGCCCGACTTCGCGCCAATCGAAGACGTGGAAATGGATCTGATCATCCTCACCCACTGCCACCTCGACCATCTCGGCTCGCTGCCGGTCGCATCTGCACACAATCCAGAAGCCCCCGTCATTACATCGGTGCCAAATATCGAACTTGCGCCGCGCATGCTGCGCAACTCGATCAACGTCATGAAACGCCAACGCGAAGAGCACGGCATCAGCGACTACCCGCTTTTTCTACATCGCGACGTGGTCGAACTCAGCAAACGACTCGTCGCTCAACGCTATGAACGCGGCGAGATCTACACCAAAGGAGACGATAAGATCGAGGTCATTCTGCACAGCTCGGGCCACGTTGCTGGTGCTGCATCGGTTGAAATCATCCACGCAGGCCGCCGGATCGTCTTTTCTGGTGATGTACTGTTCGAAAATCAACGCACCCTGCCTGGCGCGAAGCTTCCAACCGGCGACATCGACACGCTGATCCTAGAAACCACCCGCGGCGCCAAAGCCCGCGCCGAGGGCGTGTCACGCAAGAGCGAAGTCGACCGTCTGATTAAGCAGATCGACACGATTCTTCAGCGCGGCGGCAGCTGCCTCATCCCTGTGTTTGCACTCGGCCGCATGCAGGAACTGTTCAAGATCATTTACGAAGCGCGTAACAGCAACCGCATCCCCAAGACACCGATCTACGCAGCTGGGCTGGGTATGGATATTTGCAATTATTTCCATAAGATCCACGAACGCACCAAGCTCATCGATTTTAGCTTCAAGATGATGGAGAAACTCAACGTGCGCGCACTCGACCCGAATATGCGCCCCGGCCGCGATCTCCCGCGCAAAGGCATTTACATAGTGAGCAGCGGTATGATGGTGCAACACACACCCTCCTACAAAGTCGCCGCCTCGCTACTTCCGCATGCCGACAACGGCCTGTGCTTCGTCGGCTATTGCGATGGAGACACGCCTGGCGGCAAACTCCTCGCCGAAAAAGACACCGGCAGTTTCTTTTTCGAGACCCTCGACTACCTTGCGCCGATCCGCGCCTCGATTGACCGATTTGACTTAAGTGGGCACGCCGACCGCGATGAACTCTCGAACTACGCAATCCAGAGCCAGGCCCGCTCGATCGTGCTCACACACGGCGATCCCGATGCCCGCGCATGGTTTGAAGAAACACTCAACGAGCGCATGCCCAACAGCACCGTGCTCGATCCAGAACCACTGGTAGAATATACCGTCTAGCAGATTTGGTTCGGAAAGCATCTGGTCCATTTGCGCAGTCACCAAACTTAACTTGAAGATACGACCAAGCAAAGGATGGGATAGACCTGCCAGGTAATTGATCAGCAGTCACTGGACATCGAAAAAGCAGCGGTAAAGGACCGCTCACAGCGAGCGCACGGCACACACTGCGTGCTGGCATTGCTCTCTATCGATAAATAACGCTCCATCCGATTTCCGTGGAGCCCTGATCAGCGGCGTCCTCAGTCTACGATTTCAGCCTCGCCTCCCCGATCAAATCACCGTCGGCATCTGCTGCTCCGCCGCAGCCGCAGCCAGCTTTATAAAAAAGCCCGCTCGATTGAATTAGCTGCAGAACGAAGGATGCTAAGGATTTCCGTTGACTTCCTAGAATCGTCTGCGCGTTATCGCGCGCTGAAATATACCCCGCCGCAGATAACCACGGCGGGTTTTTCATTTTTTCTCATGAACGCTAAAAACATCCGTAATATCGCCATCATCGCTCACGTTGATCATGGCAAGACCACACTCGTCGACTGCCTACTACAGCAGAGCGGCACCTACCGCGAAAACCAGCAAGTGCAAGAGCGCGCGATGGACTCGATGGATCTCGAACGCGAAAAAGGCATTACTATTAAGGCCAAGAATCTCGCGGTGAAGTGGATCAACCCGAAAGACGGTGAAGAATACACCATCAACATCGTTGATACTCCAGGTCACGCCGACTTCGGTGCCGAAGTGGAACGTGTGATGAAAATGGTAGACGGCGTCCTGCTCCTCACCGATGCAGTTGGCGGCCCACAGGCGCAGACACGTTGGGTGCTGCGCAAGGCACTCGATCAAGGCCTCACAACAATTTGTGTCATTAATAAAGTCGATCGCGACACCTCTCGTCCTGAGTGGGTTCACGACAAGGTGCTCGAACTCTTCCTCGACCTCGAAGCCGACGAAGACCAATTCAACGCCCCCTTCCTATATGCATCTGCTAAGATGGGCTTCGCTGACCGCGCAGTGGACGGCCCTCGCGAAAACATGATCGATCTGTTCGAGACTATCGTTGAGCGCATTCCTGCACCCGTCATTGAAGAAGGCGAATTCCGCATGCTCGCCAGTAACATCGATTGGGACACCTACGTTGGCCGTATGGCGATCGGACGTGTCCTTTCTGGTGAGATCAAAGTTGGTCAAACAATTTACGCCCTCCGCAAGGATGGCAAAAGAGACCGCGTTAAAGTCACTAAGATGAAGAGCTTCTCCGGCGCAGGTGATACTGACGACGTGACTGAAGCTGTTGCTGGTGATATCGTCGGCCTCGCAGGTTTCGACGACGTGGACATTGGCGATACACTCGCTGCAAATCCAGAGGCAGAAGCCCTTCCTTTCGTTGAAATCGACCCGGCTACCGTGCAGATGGAGTTCTCCGTCAACAACGGCCCACTCGCAGGTAAAGACGGCAAGAAGGTGACTTCTCGCCAGATCCGTGAGCGCCTGATCCGCGAAACACAGTCCAACATTTCCATCAGCGTCGAAGACACTGATGACGGCACACGTTTCCTCGTCAACGCACGTGGCGCCATGCAGATCGCGGTTCTCGTAGAAACAATGCGCCGCGAGGGTTTCGAGCTCCTCGTTTCCCGCCCAACCGTTCTTTACAAGACAGTCGATGGCAAGAAACACGAGCCATTCGAGCAAGTTTGGGTTGAAGTGCCCGAGGAGCAACTCGGTGGCGTCATGGAAAACCTAAGCAAGCGCAAAGGTAAGGTCACCAACATGGAGCACCACAACACCGGCGTTACCGTCGAAGCAGAGATCTCCACACGTGGCTTGATCGGCTTTGAAAGTGACCTCGTTACTATGACCAGTGGTCACGGTGTGATGAGCCACTCCTTCCTCGAATATCGCCCATTCTGTGGCGAGATCGTCACACGCTTGACAGGAACACTCGTCAGCATGGAGCAAGGCAAGACAATGCCATACGCACTCGAATTGATTCAGAGCCGTGGCAAACTCCTCGTCGGTCCCGGCGAAGAAGTCTATGCAGGTATGATCGTCGGCGAAAACCCTCGTAAGGAAGACATGCCCGTCAACCCTGCCAAGGCGAAGCAGCTTGATAACATGCGCTCCTCCGGCACCGACAAGAGCATCCAGCTTTCGCCACCACTCAAGTTCTCTCTTGAGCGCGCGATCGAATACATCTCCCCTGATGAGCTCGTCGAAGTGACGCCTCACTTCCTACGTATGCGCAAGCGCATCTTGGACGAGACCGTTCGCCGCAAGATGGCCAAAGCAGGCAAGAAATAAGCGACGCTAGCACACATTTCCAAAGCCCTCGGAGACTAACAGTCCCGAGGGCTTTTTTGTGCCTTTGCGTAGGCAGGCATGGCATAAAGCCAGCCTCTACAGGAAGTCGGTTGCGTAGCGAGTGGCTTTACCCCGCGATTTTGTCGCGCAGTCCGCGACCAAGAACATACCAACAGTTTCAGAACGCGAATCTTGATTTCACAGCCATCGCACACATACTGCTGAGACAATGAAACCAAGGAGCCTACGTCACCGCCTCGAAAAAGCTGCCAAAGCATTGGTGTTAATTCATAAATGGACGCCCAACGTCAACTGCCTCCTCGACCAAGACAAAGGCGAACACGGCCACTTGATCCTCAAGTTTGACGACGGCGACAGCAGCAAGATGGCCGCCCTAGGCAAAGATCTCGAAAATAAAGGCTACCGCTTTCGAGTGAAGAATAGTCCCATGGCTCGGTCAGGTCACTTACCTGGGCAAGGCCGACGACAAACCTGCGATCGTCATGACCCTGCCGATCACGAAAGACCGCCTCGCCATCAACGAGGACTCCACCGAGCAGCCTTATTCTTTTAAGTAGAAGCGACACTCTTGTCGCTTTTTCATCAGCAAGCTGGCAAGAGTGCCAGCTTCTACAGACCAGCACACACATTTTAATTTCGACTCACACACGCACACACATGGCAAACATCGGCAAATTTAATACACTCCGCATCGTTGAACCCTCGGACCACGGGCTCTACCTCGACGGCGGCGAACACGACACCATCCTGCTCCCGACTCGCTACGTCACGCCCGACATGAAAATCGGCGACGAGATCGAGGTCTTCATCTACAACGACTCGGAAGATCGTCTAGTCGCCACTACCGAGACGCCTTTGGCGCAGGCCGGTGAATTTGCCTACCTCGAAGTGATCAGCGTCAACGAACGAGTTGGCGCGTTCCTTGATTGGGGTCTGAGCAAAGATCTATTCTTGCCCTTCCGCGAACAAGGCGACCTCTCTTTCACCGTCGGCGATGGCGCCATCGTCGCCGTCTATGTGGATGAATACACTAATCGTATCGTCGCATCCACCCGCCTACATCGCCATCTTTCAAACACCACGCCCGCCTATGAGCCAAATGCTCCAGTGCATGTGCTGATCTACGGCGAGTCCCCGCTCGGCTTCAAAGCCATCATCGATAAGCAGCATCGCGGACTGCTCTACTACGCTGAGACATCTGATAAGCTTGAGGCAGGCGATCAATTTACTGGCTACATCAAAAAAGTACATAGCAACGGCAACATCGACCTCCGTCGCGATCCCGCTGGTCGTCAACGCGCCGAAACGTTCTCCGCAGTCATCATGGAGAAGTTATTGGCAGCGGACGGTTGCATGCCGTTTAACGAGAAGAGCACATCCGAATCTATCCGCGAAACCTTCGGCATGAGCAAAAAAGCATTCAAGCAAGCGTGGGCCGTATTGATCAAAGCTGGAGAAGTGACGGATCGCTTTGAAACAGAATACCTGACCTTACGCTCCAAATGGGATGGTCAGATGTTTATTGAAAAAATCCCAGATCACTCAGCGAAACAGCAACACCGTCCAGGCTAAACCCAGTTAAGAAATCTCTGGTTGCTAGTCATACCTTAACTTTACGCTTGCTCGTAATCCTAATTGACCGAAGCCAAAGCTTGAAACATTCCCACTTTCGAACTTTCAAAAATCCCAACTTTCCCACTCCTACAAAATGCTCTCATTTAATCTTTTCGGTATTCCCGTCCGCATCCTTCCTTGGTTCTGGATCACTATGGCGCTGATCGGCGGCGGTTTAGGCGCCAATGATTCTCTAAGCATACTCAAGGTCCTCGTATTTATCTTAGCAGGTCTCATCTCGATCTTGGTGCACGAACTCGGCCATGCGCTGACTGTCCGCAAATTCGGTCTGCCCACCGCGATCACACTGCAAGCCTTCGGTGGCTACGCCTCGTTTCCGGCAGGGCAACTGAGCCGCAAGCAATCTTTTCTCGTGACCGCCGCAGGTCCTGGACTGCAACTAGCACTCGGCCTAATTCTACTCGCCGTCTATTTCTTGGTTCCGATTCCCAAAGAGTCGCTACTCTACACACTTGTAGCTGACTTAGCCGGCATCAGCATCATTTGGGCAGTGCTCAACTGCCTGCCCGTCTACCCAATGGACGGCGGCCAGATGATGGCTGCCGTGCTCGGACCGCAACGTGCCCACTTCGTACATCTAATCAGCGCAACTGCGGCCCTGCTCATCGGCATCCTTGCATACCTCTATTTGAACACATTCCTGCTACCGATCTTCATGGCATTTTTTGCTTGGCAAAACTGGCAATCCTTCCAAGCGCGCACAAGTAAGCCGTAGGGGCCGTGCGCGAACCGTGGCGTCGCCGCTTGCGGCGGCCTCATTGCATTCGTGACTTCCAACCGCTGGCCGTTGCAAGCAACGACGCCACAATCGAAACCGCTTCGCGTAATCCGCTACCAACAAATTGAACCTCCATTCACGGTCACCAATCCCTTGGTAGAGACGCCTTGCCAAGGCGTCCGTTCGACCAGAGAAATCGTAGAACCATCCATTCTCACTCGATCTTAAAGCCCATTCGATGAGCGGACCTCTCGGCGAGAGATCCCTACCTTCTCATCAATACACCCTACCCGCGCCAATGCGCGATACGTGCCGCAACTTGCTTCGGCCCAGGCATACCAGGCTTTTCACGCGCATCGAGCGCACGCTTCAGATCAAACACACTGGCCCAATCCTCACCCAACTGCGGGTGGATCGGCGCGACTTGATCGTAAGGCAACTCATTGAGCGGTGTCTCGAGCTTTTCTGAAAGTCCGACCAACGCGCCGACCACGTGATGCGCCTCACGGAATGGCACTTCCCGTTCGACCAAATAGTCGACCACATCCGTCGCCAAGAGCGCAGGGTCAGCCACGGCCTTCGCACAACGCTCTACGTTCGCTTCGACACCGACCATACACGCAGCGACACAATCGAGCATCAGCTGAGTCTGATCAAACGAATCAAACACTGGCGGCTTATCTTCCTGTAAATCACGGTTATACGTCAGCGGCAGCCCTTTGACCATGGTCAGCAGCATCTGCAAGTTACCGGTCAGGCGGGCCGATTTACCGCGGATCAACTCAAAGGCGTCCGGGTTTTTCTTCTGCGGCATCAAACTAGAGCCGGTGGTAAAGGCATCCGGCAAGCGCACGAAGCTAAACTCTGCACTGCTCCACAAAATGAAATCCTCCGACAGACGCGAGAGGTGCACGCCGATCGTCGCACAGACCGAAGCAAAACTGATAAAGGTATCGCGATCGCTGACCGCATCCATGCTGTTTTGCGTGATCCGTGGATTGCCTTCGGCATCCACGAAATTCAACTCACGAGCCACGAACTCACGGTCAATCGGCAGCGTCGTACCGGCAATCGCACCCGAACCGAGTGGGCACACATTCGCCTCCTCAAACACCTCAGCCATCCGCTTACGGTCACGACCAAACATTTCCACATACGCGAGTAAATGGTGCGCCATCGACACGGGTTGTGCGCGTTGCAAATGCGTATAGCCAGGAATAATCACCGCCTGTGTGCGATCCGCTAGATCCACCATCGCCGCGATCACTGCGGTGAGCGACGCATCCAACTTTGTGCAGGCATCCTTGAACCAGAGACGCATATCGGTGGCGACTTGGTCATTGCGGCTACGCGCGGTGTGTAGCTTGGCAGCAGCAGGCACACGTAGAGTCAGCGCATGCTCGATATTCATGTGCACATCTTCCAGCGCCATGTCCCAGTTAAATTGCCCGGCTTCGACTTCGACGAGGATCGCGTCCAACCCAGCATGGATCGCATCGCGCTCCTCAGCAGTAATAATGCCGACGTGCGCCAGCATCGCGGCCTGCGCCTTGCTGCCCTGAACATCAAACACAGCGAGGCGTTGATCGAACGAAACCGATTCGCCGATGCGTAGCATCAATTCTGCAGGTCCTTCAGAGAACCGCCCACCCCATGTCGCTTGTTTTTGTCCGTTTGCCATATGGGCGCAGACTTTTCCCGCCCTCCCCGCATTTGGCAAATCTAAAGCATTACAAAGAGATACGAGATACGATTGAAGTATCATCAGAATTTGACAGGCATCGGCTTGATGCCCGAGTGTCGATCCAGAAGCATAATCACGCAAAGCCGCTAAAACGTAGAGCCATCTATTAAACTCACGGCTGTTTTAAGTCCCGCAGCTCTATCTTTGCGCCATACCCGAAATACCACTTCAACATGATCCACCACGCACGACGATCAACTACACACGTCCCTAAACATAAGCTCAGAAGTGCCGCTACCAAAGCATTCCTGTTGAATCACAGCTAGCTAGCTCTGCGCTTGGGGATGAAGCGACGCAGCATTCGGGCAAGTGCATCCAACTCTTCGAACTTCAATAGATATAACAGACCGAAATAGAGTGCCGCGCCGCTGGGCACCAATATACCGACGATGACCGCAGCGTTTAATTTATCGGCCAGATCGAAACTCAGCACCAGCGCGTGGCCCAACACGCAGAACAAGCCCATCGCCAAGCCAGCACAAAGGACTTTAGCAAAGGCACCGCGCAGCTGCGAGAAACCCACCTCGCTGCGACGCTTGGATAAG